>NZ_JBFBMZ010000004.1:0-270984 GCF_040687315.1 Microbacterium sp. NPDC064584
ACTTGGTCGTTCTCACTGACCATCGCACGGTGGCCCCTCACGTCAACGACACGACGCTCAGGGCCGGAAAGTCCACCACCCCACGGGACTCAGGCCCGCGCTGGTTTGCGCGAAGCCCGCGGGCAGCTTTACTGGCGGACTCGCCGCTTGGTATTCGTACTGCTACAAGACGACGAAGGTGCGGCTGTAGCGGGTACCAATATCGGCCGGCCGCTCCTCGGTCACGTTCGTTTCGAGCGTTCGGCTGGGGAGCGGCCGCCCAGATTACGCGAGCTCGGCCTGTCGGGCGGCGACGACGGCCTCGACGCGGGCGAACAGCGGGTGCGACTCATCCAGTCCGGTGACGGATGCCGTCACGGACGCGGCATCCTGCTCCCGCAGAAGCTGCTGCAGCTGCACCGACTGTTCGTCTTCGGCGTCCTCGAACGCGAGGGCCGCCCCCATCGCGGCCAGGAGCGAGTCCACCGACAGGCCGCGTTCGGCCGCTTCGGCCGCCGGTCCGACGAAGCGCTCGTTGCGGCTGAGCTTGCGCAGGGGCTGCCGGCCCACGCGCCAGACGGTGTCCGGCAGAGCGGGGTTCTGGAAGCGACGCAGGATCGTCGCGCGATACGCGGCGAGCTCGGTCGGGTCGAGCCCGTGCTTGGCGACGAGAAGTGCCGAGGTCTCCTCCAGTGTGGCCGCGACGCGGGCGGCGGTGGCTTCGTCGGCGAGCGCGTCGGCAATCGTCTCATCACCGGCGGCGGCCCCGAAGTACGCGGTGGCGGCGTGACCGGTGTTGACCGTGAAGAGTTTCCGCTCGATGTAGGGCGCCAGATCATCGACGAAGTGCGCGCCGGGGATCGTCGGCGGGTCGTCGCCGAACGGATGCCGCTCGATCGCCCATTCGAAGAACGGCTCGACCGTCACATCGATGCCGCCGCCGGCCGGCTGCGCCGGCACGATCCGGTCGACGGCGGTGTTGGCGAACACCGCGCGTCCCGCCAGGGCGTCCCAGGCGTCACCGGCGAGCGCGGCGACCTCGTCGCGCAGCAGGTCGGTCGCATTGATCGCGTTCTCGCAGGCCATGATCTGCAGCGGGGGAGAGGACGGATCGCGCAGAGCGAGCGCCGCGACGACGTGCGGGGCGACGAACTTCAGGATCGTCGGTCCGACCGCGGTGGTCAGCACGTTGGCGCCCGCGATCTCCTCGATCACCTCGTCGGGGTGGGTGGCGCTGTTGATCGCGCGGAAGCCGGTGACGACGGTGTCGCGCGAGTCCTCCCCGACCTCGTGCACGGTGTATTCGGACGCGGCGTTGATCGCGTCCACGAGTGGTGCCGCGACGTCCGAGAAGACGAGCTCGTAGCCGCCCTCGTGCAGCAGAAGTCCGACGAACCCTCGGCCGATGTTGCCCGCACCGAAATGAACGGCCTTCATCACACGCCCGCCGCGGAGACGAGCCGGTAGAGCTCCTCGGGCGTCTGCGCGCGCTTGAGGTTCTCGACCTCGTCCTCGTCGGAGAAGAGGATCGCGATCTGCGAGAGGATCTCGAGGTGCTCGTCGCCCTTGCCGGCGATTCCGATCACGAACGTGACGGGCTCGCCGCCCCAGTCCACGCCGCCGTCGTAGCGGACGACCGAGAGCGCGGAGTCCAGGATCGCGGCCTTCGTCTCGTTCGTCCCGTGCGGGATCGCGAGCTCGTTGCCCATGTAGGTCGAGACGGTCTCCTCGCGCTGCTGCATCGCGTCGAAGTAGGCGCTGGTGACGGCGCCGACCGCCTCGAGGATGTCGGCGGCCTCCTTCATCGCCTCCTCGCGCGTCGCGCTGCCGGAGTGGATGCGGACTTGGCCGAGGCTCAGGACGTCACGGGACATGGTGTTGCCTTTCGTTCGCTTCTGCTTGGTACCGAGTATGCGGGGAAAGCCGCGGGGCCGGGGGCATCACGCCGCCCCGACCCCGCAGCAGTCGATGGGACTAGTTGCCGTGCTGATCCCGCACGAGCTCCACGACCTCGTCGTACCGCGGCGAGTTCATGAAGTTGTCGACCGAGATGTGCACCGCATCCGGAGTCTGCGCCCGGGCACGGTCGGTGAGCTGGTTCTGCGTGATGACCAGGTCGGCCGATCCGTCCAGCGCCGCGATGGCCTTGTTGACCACGGTGACGTCTTCGATGCCGGCCTTCTTGATCTTGTTGCGCAGGACGCTCGCGCCCATGGCCGACGAACCCATGCCCGCGTCGCAGGCGAACACGATGTTCTTGACGGTCTTCGTGGTGAGCACACCGCCGTCGGCGCGGCCACCGGTCTCGGTCTCGGTCTCGAGCTTGTCCAGGGCTTCGTCTGCGTCGCGGATCGCCCGGCGGTCGCGACCGTCCGAGGCGCGCAGCGCGTCCATAGCCGCGGACGTCTTGCCCTTGTTGGCCTCGGTCTGCGCGATCGCCGCGCCGAAGGTGTCGGCTTCTGCGAGCAGGTCGCGCTTGCGCGATGCCCGCAGGATGATGCCCGCAACGATGAAGGTCACCGCCGCAGCGAGGATGACCGAGAGGTAGACGACCAGGAGGTTGCCGATACCACCCGCGGCGGGGCTCACGGCAGCCGCTGTGACCGCGATGATGCTTCCGGGAGCGGCCGGGAACGCGAGGCCGCCGCCGAGGAGCATGTTCGTGGTGACACCCGTCGCGCCACCCGCGATCAGGGCGAGGATCGTCATCGGCTTGGCGAGAGCGTACGGCAAGTAGATCTCGTGGATGCCGCCGAAGAACTGGATGATGATCGCACCGGGAGCCGAGGCCCGAGCCGCGCCGACGCCGAAGAACGTGAACGCCAGGAGCAGTCCCAGACCCGGTCCGGGGTTCGCCTCGATGAGGAACAGGATCGACTTGCCCGTCTCGGTCGCCTGCTCGATGCCGAGCGGGGTGAACACGCCGTGGTTGATGGCGTTGTTCAGGAACAGCACCTTCGCGGGCTCGACGATGATCGACACGAGCGGCAGGAGGCTCAGGCTCACCAGCCACGCGACCGCCCCGCCCAGGACGTCGCTGAACCAGATGATCGCCGGACCGAAGACGAAGAATCCGACGATCGCCAGGATCATGCCGAGGATGCCGGCGGAGAAGTTGTTGACGAGCATCTCGAAGCCGGGCTTGATCTTGCCGTCCCACAGCTTGTCCATCTGCTTGGTGACCCAGGCGGCGAACGGCCCCATGATCATGGCGCCGAGGAACATCGGGATGTTCGTGCCGACGATGACACCCATGGTGGCGATCGTGGCGACGACTCCACCGCGCTCGCCGTAGACCATCCGACCACCGGTGTTGGCGATGAGAAGGGGCAGCAGGTAGGTGATCATGGGGCCGACGAGGCCGACGAACTGGTTGAACGGGTCACCGTTTTCGTCGAGAGCGATCGCCGTCATGGCTCCCGGCCAGTTGATGACGTCGGCGTTGCCGAAGCCGCCGAGGAGCGGGGCGACGGGTTCCCAGCCGCCGAGCCAGCCCACGGCGATGAAGAGCATCGTGATGAAGCCCCAGGCGATGAACGCCGCGATGTTCGGCATGATCATGCCGGAGAGGAACGTGCCGAAGCGCTGGACTCCCACACGCGCCTTGTTGCTGCCCTTCGCGGGCGCAGACGCCGTTGTCATGGCTGTGTCTCCTTCTGTTTCTGTCAGGACTGCACGGCCGCGGGTGCGGCCTGGGTGGTGGCGACGGAGCGAGCCGCCTCCCTGGCGGTGGCCGCACCGTTCGCGGCCAGGGCTGCCTCGGCGATGACTCGGGCATCATCGAGGGAGTATTGGAGCAGGGTCGCCCGCACGTCGGCGAGCGCCGTGGGGGCCATCGAGAGCGAGGTCGCTCCGAGACCGACGAGCACGACCGCCAGGAGCGGGTCCGCGGCGGCCTCGCCGCAGATGCCGACGGGCTTGCCGTGCAGGCGCCCGGCGTCGCCGACCTCGCGGATGAGCCGGAGCACCGCGGGGTGCCACGGGTCCTGGAAGCCCGCGACCGAGCCGAGCAGCCGGTCGGCGGCCAGCGTGTACTGCGTAAGGTCGTTCGTGCCGATCGACGCGAAGTCCGACCCTGCGAGGATCCGGTCGGCCAGCAGCGCAGAGGAGGGCACCTCCACCATGACGCCGGCGGTCTTGATGCCGTAGTCCCGGGCGATCTCGACGAAGTACTCCGCTTCCTCGACCGTGGCCACCATCGGCGCCATGACCCACAGGTCCGCGTCGGTGGCGGCATCCGCCTCGGCCAGCGCGGTCAGCTGCTCGCGCAGGATGTCCTCGCTCGCCTGCAGCGCGCGGATTCCCCGAAGCCCCAGGGCGGGGTTCTCCTCGTGCGCATCGTTGAGGAAGGCGAGGGGCTTGTCGGCACCGGCATCCAGCACGCGCACGACGACCTTCTGACCGGGGAACGCCGCGAGGAGCTTCGTGTAGGCGGCACGCTGCTGCTCGACCGTGGGCGCCTGATTCGAGCTCAGGAACAGGAACTCCGTGCGGAAGAGACCCACGCCCTCCGCGCCGAGTGCGACGGCTTCCTCCGCCCCCTCGGGCTTGCCCAGGTTCGCCAGCAGCGGCACCGCGGTCCCGTCGGCGAGCGCCCCCGGAGTGAGGGGGGCGGATGCCGCCGATGCGCGATCCGCCGCGCGATTGGCCGCGCGCTCGAGTTCCTCGGCGCTCGGGTCGGTCGTGACGACCCCGGCGGCGGCATCCACGATCACCGTCTGCCCATCCACCAGGTCCTTCGCGCCGACCGCGCCGACGATCGCGACGATCGACTTCTCGCGAGCGAGGATCGCGGTGTGCGAGGTGGGACCGCCCTCGGTCGTGATGAGTCCGAGCACCTTGTCGAGGTCGAGCAGAGCGGTGTCCGCCGGAGCGAGGTCCTTCGCGACGAGCACGAACGGGTGCCCGGGGTCGGGGACGCCGGGCGCGGCGACGCCGCGCAGCCGTGCGATGACCCGCTGGGCCACGTCGTCGAGGTCGGCGGCGCGCTCGCCGAGGTACCCGCCCATCGCGGTGAGCATGTCGCGGAAGCTCGCGAACGCGTCGTGCACGGCGAACTCCGCCGTCTTGCCGGCCCCGATGCGGGTGTCGATCTCGCTCTCCAGGGACGGGTCCTCGGCCATCATCGCCTGTGCCTCGAGGACGTCCCGGGCGGCGCCGCCGGCCTGGATGCCACGCTGCTCGAGCTCGCGGGCAACCGCCGCGACAGCCTCACGCACGCGGGCGGTCTCCTCCTCGGTGCCGCGCTCGCTCGGGGTGTCAGCCGGCGCCGGCAGGGGCTCCGCCATGCGCGCGATCGGTCCCTGGGCGACGCCCAATCCGATCCCGACTCCTCTGATCTCCGTCATCTTCACTCCGCATCGTGGTCGGTCGAGAGCAGTTCGCTCAGTTGGTCCAGCGTGTTCTCCGCGTCGTCGCCGTCGGCCGTCAGGGTGATGTAGTCGCCCTGCTCGATCCCGAGGGCGATCACCCCCAGGATGCTGGCGGCGTTCACCGGCGCTCCGGCATCCTTCGCGATCGTGATCGGGATGCCGGCCTCCTTCGCCGCCTGCGCGAAGAGCTTCGCGGGCCGGGCGTGCAGACCATGGGCCGAGCCGATGCGTACCGTGCGGGTCGAGAGCGGCATGTCAGTCCTGTTCCTGTCGGGCGAGGTGGTCGAAGCGGGACGCGAGTGCTTCCTGCACGAGGGCGAGCGTTCGCGTGCCCTCACGATCAGTGAAGATGTCGGACGGCAGCAGCACCACGGCCGTCCCTCGCCGCGCCGCGTCCGCCTCGATCCGCGCGAGCGCGTGAGACAGATGGGGTCCGACGAGGATCACGTCTGCGGCGTCGATGTCCGTCGCGAGAGAGGACTCGGTGCCGGCGAAGGCGGTGTACGACAGCCCCTGGTGCTCAGCCGCTGAGCGCACGCGCTGAGCGACGAATGTGCTCGACGCACCCGCACCGCAGACCACCAGGATCCTCATCGACCCGCCTTTCCGATTGCCATTCTTGTGAAAGCGCTGAGAGCCGACAACCAGTTCTGTTTCCGGAGGGGCGGAAACACGGATGCCCCGGACCAGACGGCCCGGGGCATCCGTGAGCGGTTCTCAGCGGAAGAACGCGTTCGCCCGCGAGGAGAACAGGATCGCGAGTCCGATGATCGCGAGGATGCCGGTGATGATCGCGCTCCAGACGCTCACGCCGATCACGAGCGCCCACACCGCTACGACGAGATTCAGCACGAAGAGGATCGCGAGCAGGATGCGTGCGACGTTGTTGCCGCGGAAAAGCCCGAGGCTCACCGCGATCGTGAGGATGCCGACGATCAGGGCGACCCAGGCGTTGCCGCCGCCCCCGGCGAGCAGGCTGATCACCGCGCCGATGATCTGCACCGCTCCACTGATCCATGCGATGACCGCGACGAGGGTGACGCCTCCGGGTCGTTGTCCTGCCATGTCCTTCTCCTTCTGCGAGGTGTGCCGCATCCGCAGCGGCGCCCTCACGGTACCGCCGAGCCGCCGTTGCCGCCATGGGGGATGTCCGCGTGATTGACTGGCGTGACAGATCGCATCGACGCGCAGAGGACACCGTGACCAGAGCGAGACAGGACCGACTCCTGGGGCTGCTCGTCCGCGACGGTGACTGGCTGACCGCGGCGGCGCTGGCCGACGGTCTCGGGGTGACTCCGCGCAGCATCCGTTCGTACGTGACGGCGATCAACGCGCGCGTGCCCGGGGCGGTCGCAGTCGAGTCCGGGCCCCTCGGCTACCGCGCGGGCCCGGAGGCGCCGGTGGCGCTGCGTGCAGGCGGGGCGACGGATGCCGGCACGCCGCGCGACCGCCTGCACACGCTCGTACGCGCCCTGCTCGACGAGGACGACGGGATCGACGTCTTCGAGACCGCCGACGCGCTGCACGTGAGCCCGGCGACGCTGGACGCCGACCTCGCACGCGTGCGCGGCCTCCTGGGCGGCACGGAGCTGACGCTCGAGCGTTCGGCATCCCGCGCACGTCTCCGCGGCACCGAGATGGCGCAGCGACGCCTGCTCAGCAGGCTCGCCCACGACGAGATGGATGCCGGATCCTTCGACCTGGAGGCGCTCCGGCGCACTCTCGGTGAAGGATCCGTCGGGGCGCACGCGTTCGGCCCGTTCAAGACCGAACTGGTCACCGAGCTCAATGCCCTCGGATACTTCGTGAACGAGTTCGGCATCGCCGACGTCGTCATGCACATCGCGATCGCGGCCGACCGGGTCGCCAGCCACCGCGGCCTGGACGCGGTCGGCGGCGACGCGTCTCCCGCGCAGGCGGAGGTCGCCGCCATCCTGGGTCGGCTCGTCGAGCGTCACGTGGGCGTGCAGCTCGGTGCAGGCGACCTGCAGCACCTGTCCACGATCGTGCTGACCCGCATCGTCGCACCGGGCGCGGCCGCCCCGGCTGACCATGCGCGCGAGCGTCTCGAACCGGAGGTGGAGGCTGCGGTCCGCGAGGTCGTCGAGCAGGCGGCCGCGGAGTTCCTGGTGGACATCGCGCACGAGGACTTCATCCTGCGCCTGGCCCTGCACGTGCAGAACCTCCGCCATCGCGCCCGGGAGCAGGCGTGGTCGCGCAATCCGCTCACCCGGTCGCTCAAATCGACGTACCCGATGATCTTCGAAGTGGCGGTCTTCATCGCCAGCGGGCTGCAGCATCGGCTCGGCATCCCGCTCCTGGACGACGAGATCGCCTACATCGCGATGCATGTCGGTGGACGCCTGGAGCGGAGCCGTCGCGCCGATCAGCTGCTCACCGCGACGATCGTGTGCCCGGGGTACTACGAGCTGCACGAGCTGCTGCGCTCGAGCGTGGACCGCTCGCTCGGCCAGGCGATCGAGGTCGTCGGCGTCGAGACACGTGTGGACCCGGACTGGGCATCGATCGACACCGACCTCGTGCTGACCACGATCGACCCCGCGGTATCCGGGGACCGGTTCGTCCGGATCCAGCCGTTCCTGACGGATGCCGACGTCGACCGCGTGCAGACGGCGGCCGCGCGGATCCGCCGCAGCCGTCGCCTCGCCCGCCTGCGTACCGAGCTCGAGCGGTACTTCGTGCCGGGCGCGTTCGTGCGGGGACTGGATGCGGACGCGGGTGAGGAGGCGGTGATCCGGCGGCTCGGAGCGCCCCTGGTGGCCGAGGGTGTGATCGATGAGGACTACGTCGAGCGCACGATCGAGCGCGAGCGCCTCTCCTCGACAGCCTTCACCGATGCGCTCGCCGTGCCGCACGCGCTCGGGATGACCGCGACCCGCACGGCGATCGCCGTCGGGATCGCCGACCCGTCGATCCCGTGGGGGGAGGGGCGCGTGCAGGTCGTGGCCGTCGTCGCGTTCTCCGAGTCCGACCGCGGCGCGTTCCAGACCGTGTTCGAACAGTTCGTGGAGGTCTTCTCCGAGCGTGACAGCGTCCAGCGGATCGTCCGCCGCGCGACCGATTTCCCCGGCTTCCTCGACGAGCTCGTCGCCGTGATCGACGGCTGAGGCCTCAGCGCGCGAGCCGCGCCTGCAGGCCCAGCCGCACCGCCGGCCACTCGCCCGGCAGGATCGAGAAGACCACGGTGTCCCGAAGAGTGCCGTCCGGACCCAGGCGGTGGTTGCGGAGAACCCCGTCCTGCTTCGCGCCGAGGCGGGCGATCGCCGCACGCGACTGGAGGTTGTGCCAGTGCGTGCGGAACTCCACGGCGATCGCGTCGCAGCGCTCGAACGCATGCCCGAGAAGGAGCAGCTTCGCGGCGGTGTTCACCGCGGTGCGCTGCGCGTCCACGCCGAGCCAGGTGTGCCCGATCTCGACGTGACGGTTGTCCTGGTCGATGTTGCAGAACGTGGTCTCGCCGACGACGACGCCGGTGTCGAGCCGCCGCACCGCCCACGGATTCATGTGGTGCTCGTCGCGCCAGGTGAGTCGCCGGGCGATGTCGGCGGCGACGCCGTCCGCGGTCGGGACCGAGGTGTACCACGCATGCTCCAGGCCCGCGGTCGCGGCCGCGAGCTCCTCGGCGTGCTCCGTACCCAGCGGCTCGAGTCGCACGACCTCGTTCTCGAGGGTGATCGCATCGCGCAGCAGCATGGTCCGCGCCTCAGCCCCGTTCGCTCAGCAGCGCCCGGGCGCCGTCGCTGAGCGTGCTGATCCGCTCGCGGGCATCGTCGGCCGAGTCGCCGCGGACGTCGAGGTAGACCTTGAGCTTGGGCTCCGTGCCGCTCGGACGCACGATCACACGCGACCCGTCCTGCAGCCACAACCGCAGCACGTCGCCGGGCGGCAGGGCGTCGACGCCCTCGAGGAGATCCTCGACGGCATCCACTCGCGTCGTGCCGATCGATTCCGGATGCCGCTCCCGCAGCGACGCCATGATCCGGCCGATGACCGAGAGGTCGTCGACCCGGAGGGAGATCTGGTCGCTCGCGAAGAACCCGAAAGTCCGGTCGAACTCGGCGAGCACGTCGGCGAGGCTCTTCCCGTCGCCCCTCGCGTCGGCGACCAGTCCGAGCATCGCGATCGCGGCCGAGATGCCGTCCTTGTCGCGCACGGTGTCGGGGTTGACGAGGTAGCCGAGCGCCTCCTCGAACCCGAACACGATGCCGGGTGCGCGCGAGATCCACTTGAACCCGGTCAGGGTCGTGTGGAAGGCCAGGCCGTAGTGATCGGCGACGGCCTTCAGACCCGGGGACGACACCAGCGAGCAGGCGAGAGACGCCCCCTCGCCGGCGTCGGCTTCGCGGGCGAGCCGGGCGGCGCGCCAGCCGAGCAGCAGGCCGATCTGGTTGCCGGTGAGGCGACGCCATCCACCGGGCGCGTCCGGATCGGGCAGGGCGACGGCGAGGCGGTCCGCGTCGGGGTCGTTCGCGATCACGAGCTCGGCGCCGACCTCGCGGGCCCGCTCGAACGCGAGGTCCATCGCCCCCGGTTCTTCGGGGTTCGGGAAAGCAACGGTGGGGAATCCACCGTCCGGATGCAGCTGCGCGTCGACGGGGATCGGCGCGGGGTACCCGGCGGTCTCGAGGATCCGCGACAGGGTCTCCCACCCGACGCCGTGCATCGCCGTGTACACCCAGCTCAACCCGTCAGCGCCGGAAGGGGCGGGGGCGACGGCGGCGGTCGCGGCGATGTACGCGTCGAGCACCGACTCCGGCGCGGTCTCGTAACCGAGCGACCGGGGGAGGGCGCCGACATCGCGGGTGTCCGCGATCCGTTGGATGTGCGCGGCGATCTGCGCGTCGGCGGGCGAGACGATCTGCGCACCCTCGTCCGCGCCGCCCAGGTACACCTTGTATCCGTTGTCGTTCGGAGGGTTGTGGCTCGCGGTGACCATCACGCCGGCATCCGCCCCGAGGTGTCGCACCGCGAAGGCCAGCACCGGCGTCGGCAGCAGCCGGGGAAGCAGGATCGCCCGCAGGCCCGCGCCGGCGAACAGCTCGGCGGAGTCGCGCGCGAACACGTCGGAATTGCGGCGCCCGTCATAGCCGATCACGACGGTCGGCACGCGATCCGTCCCGGCGCGCTCGAGGACGAACGCGGCCAGGCCCGCGGCCGCCTGCGCGACCAGAACGCGGTTCATGCGGTTGCTGCCGGCGCCGAGCTCACCGCGGAGTCCTGCCGTGCCGAACGCCAGTCGCCCCGCGAAGCGATCGGCGAGGTCGGCGGATGCCGCCTCCTCGCCCGCGGCGGCACTCGAGATCAGCGCCTCGAGCTCTGCGCGGGTGACCGGGTCGGGGTCCTGCGCGAGCCAGGCGCGAGCGGCGGCGAGGACCCCGTCGTCCGGCCCGTTCACATCGCGCCGATCACTCGCGCCAGCAGTGACGAGATGACCGGGCCGGCGGCCTGCCCGGCCTCCATGACCTCCTGATGGCTGAGCGGGGTGGTCTGGATGCCGGCCGCCATGTTCGTGATGAGCGAGAAGCCCAGGATCTCCATGCCCGACTGCCGTGCGGCGATCGCCTCGAGCGCCGTGGACATCCCGACGATGTGGCCGCCGATCGTCTTCGCCCACTGCACCTCGGCGGGGGTCTCGTACTGCGGACCGGTGAACTGGCAGTAGACGCCCTCGTCCAGGCTCGGGTCGATCGAGCGCGCGAGGTCGCGCAGGCGCATCGAGTACAGATCGGTCAGGTCGATGAACGTGGCGCCCTCGAGCGGGGTCGCGGCGGTGAGATTGATGTGGTCGCTGATGAGCACCGGAGTGCCGGGCTTCCAGTGCGGCTTGATGCCGCCGGCGCCGTTCGTGAGCACCATGGTGCGCGCTCCCGTCGCGGCGGCGGTGCGCACGCTGTGCACGACCCGGCGGGGGCTGCGCGTCTCGTAGTAATGGGTGCGGGCGCCGATGATCAGGACGTTCTTGCCGCGCGGGGTGCGGACGCTGCGGAGTGTCCCGACGTGCCCTTCCAGGGCGGGCTTGCTGAATCCGGTGACCTCGGTCGCCGGGATCGTCGCGACGGTCTCGCCGATGAGCTCCGCCGCACCTCCCCAGCCGCTGCCGAGGGTGAGGGCGATGTCGTGGCGGTCGACTCCGGTGAGGCGCGCGATGTCCGCCGCCGCCTGTGCGGCGATCGCGAACGGGTCTGCGGCGGGGTCGTCGAGCGACGTGGCGAGTGTGTCTGGCATGCACCCACTCTAGGAACGCGCGCGCCCGGGAGCCACCCGCGACGCGGGACGCGGCATCCGATCTCCGCGATGTCGTGGGGGCGGGCCGCTCCTGAAAGGATGGAGGCATGTCTTTGAGCTTCGAGCGCACCCAGAGCGTCGCGATCATCGGCGGAGGGCCTGGCGGATACGAGGCCGCGATCGCCGCCGCCCAACTCGGCGCGGAGGTCACCGTCGTCGAGCGGGCAGGGATCGGCGGCTCGGCCGTCATCACGGACGTGGTGCCGTCGAAGACCCTGATCGCGACGGCCGACGCCGCCGTCGCGATCTCGCAGGCGAGTGATCTCGGCGTGCAGCTGTTCGCCCGCGGTCAGGAGGGGAAGCCGCTCAAGCCGGAGATCGCGATCAACCTGTCCGCCGTCAACAAGCGGCTCCTCTCGCTCGCGCGTCAGCAGTCCGACGACATGCGCGCGTCGCTCGTGGAGGCGGGCGTGCGCATCATCTCCGGTCACGGGCGCCTCGACAGCGACAACGCGGTCGTCGTCTCGACCGGCCCGAAGGGCACCGATTTCGATCGGATCGAGGCGGACACCCTCGTGATCTCGACCGGGTCGTCGCCTCGGATCCTGCCGACCGCCCGCCCCGACGGGGAGCGGATCATGACGTGGACCCAGCTGTACGACATGACCTCGGTACCCGAGCACCTCATCGTGGTCGGCTCGGGTGTGACGGGTGCCGAGTTCGCCTCCGCCTACATGAACCTCGGCGCGAAGGTGACGCTGATCTCGTCGCGCGACCAGGTGCTGCCGGGCGAGGACAAGGACGCGGCCGCGGTGATCGAGAAGGTCTTCAAGCGCGGGGGGATGACCGTGCTGTCGAAATCCCGCGCCGACAAGGTGGAGCGCACGGAGGACGGCGTGATCGCGACGCTGTCCGACGGGCGCACGGTCGAGGGCAGCCACTGTCTGCTCGCTGTCGGGTCGATCCCGAACACCGCGGGACTCGGTCTCGAGGAGGCGGGTGTCCAGATGACGGATTCCGGTCACATCCAGGTGAACCGCGTGGCGCGCACCTCGGTTCCCAACATCTACGCGGCGGGGGACTGCACGACGTTCGTGCCGCTGGCCTCGGTCGCCTCGATGCAGGGACGCACTGCTGTGTTCCATGCGCTCGGCGACGTCGTGATCCCGCTCGAGCGGCGGCGGATCACCTCGAACATCTTCACCGCGCCCGAGATCGCCACGATCGGCTGGTCCGAGCAGGACATCGTCGAGGGTCGGATCGACGGTGTCGTCCACAAGCTCCCCCTCGCGGCGAATCCGCGCGCGAAGATGACCGGCTCGAAGGACGGCTTCGTGAAACTGCTGGCCCGCAAGGGCAGCGGCACCGTGATCGGCGGGGTGATCGTGGCCCCGCGCGCGTCAGAACTGATCTACCCCGTGGCGATCGCGGTCGAGCGCCGCCTCACGGTGGATCAGCTGTCGCGCGTGTTCGCGGTGTACCCGTCGCTGACGGGCAGCATCACGGATGCCGCCCGTGCGATGCACATCGTGGACATCGCGAACGAGGACGGCTGACCCCGCCGCCTCCGCGCATCCCCCGAGACGGTGGGTTCCCTGCCGAGATGGTGGGTTCCCCGCCGAGATGGCGGGAGGGGCACCATCTCGCGAGGAAACCCACCGCCTCGGCGGGGGAGGGCGACCACCTCGCGACGAGCGGGGAGGGGAGCCGTCAGCTGATCGTGAGGAGCTGGTGACCGGCCGACACCGTCGTGCCGGGGGTGGCGTTGATTCCGCCGATCACGCCGTCCTTGTGGGCCTGGATCGGCTGCTCCATCTTCATCGCTTCGAGCACGACGACCAGATCGCCCTTGACGACCTGCTGCCCGTCCTCAACCGCGAGTTTGACGATCGTGGCCTGCATCGGCGAGGTCACCGCGTCTCCGGACGCACCGGCGACCACGCTGGTCGCGTGCGAGCGCCGCGATGGCGGGACGGCCGCCGGGCGGGCGGTCGCGCCGGGCGCTGCGACGATCCGGTCGGGAAGGCTGACCTCCAGGCGCTTGCCCGAGACCTCGACGACGACCGTATGCCGCGCCTCAGCCGGCTTCGGCGATTCCAGCTCGCCGTCCCACGGCGGGATGTCGTTCACGAACTCGGTCTCGATCCAGCGCGTGAACACGCCGAAGTTCCCGTCCTCGGCCGTGAACGCGGGATCGCGCACCACGACTCGGTGGAACGGCAGCACCGTCGGCAGCCCCGCGACCTCGAACTCGTCCAGGGCCCGTCGCGCCCGCTCCAGCGCCTCGGCGCGATCGCGCCCCGTGATGATGATCTTGCCGAGCAGCGAGTCGAACGCCCCGCCGACCGAATCGCCGGCGGTCACGCCTGAATCCAGACGGATGCCGGGCCCGCCGAAGGTCTTGAACACGTGGATCGGTCCCGGCTGGGGGAGGAATCCGCGACCCGGGTCCTCTCCGTTGATGCGGAACTCGATCGAGTGGCCCACGGGAGCGGGGTCGTCGTAGTCCAGGATGCCGCCCTCGGCGATCCGGAACTGCTCGCGGACCAGGTCGATGCCGGTGACCTCCTCCGAGACCGGGTGTTCGACCTGCAGACGCGTGTTGACCTCGAGGAAGGAGATCGTGCCGTCGGCGCCGATCAGGAACTCGCACGTTCCCGCACCGACGTACCCGACCTCGCGGAGGATCGCCTTCGACGCCTCGTACAGGGTCCGGTTCTGCTCGTCGGTCAGGAACGGCGCGGGCGCCTCCTCGACGAGCTTCTGGTGGCGCCGCTGCAGGGAGCAGTCGCGCGTGGAGACGACCACGACGTTGCCGGCGGCATCCGCGAGGCACTGCGTCTCGACGTGGCGCGGCTTGTCGAGGTACTTCTCGACGAAGCACTCGCCGCGACCGAACGCGGTGATCGCCTCGCGGGTCGCCGACTCGAACATCTCGGTGATCTCGTCGTACTCCCGGGCGACCTTGAGGCCACGCCCGCCGCCGCCGTACGCGGCCTTGATCGCGATCGGCAGCCCGAACTCCTGCGCGAAGGCGACGACCTCGTCGGCGCCCGACACGGGTCCCGGAGTGCCGGGAGCCAGCGGCGCGCCGACCTTCTCGGCGACGTGACGCGCCGTCACCTTGTCGCCGAGCGCTTCGATCGCCTCGGGGGTCGGCCCGATCCAGATGAGCCCGGCATCCGTCACGGCGCGCGCGAATGCGGCGTTCTCGGCGAGGAAGCCGTATCCGGGGTGCACGGCGTCGGCACCGGAGCGCCGCGCCACCGAGAGGATCTTCTCGACCGAGAGGTAGGTGTCGGCGCTCGTCGCGCCGTCGAGCGCGTACGACTCGTCGGCGAGCCGGGCGTGCAGGGCGTCGCGGTCTTGGTCGGCGTACACCGCGACCGAGGATTTGCCCGCGTCGCGGGCGGCGCGGATGATGCGGACGGCGATCTCGCCGCGGTTGGCAACAAGAACCTTGGCGATCTGAGGCATGGATGCCAGCCTACCGAGGCGCACAGGCGCTCTTTTGAGTGCCCTCCACAAGAAACACCCGCGATCGTGTGGGGGAGTCTACGAGCGGCACCGAGTAGTTCCTCGGATGTCCGAGGAGTTCAGCCGCGGTTCCACAGTTGCGGCCACGACACGTCGAGCGCATTGGTCAGGCGTCGCAGCGTCGACAGCGACATGCCGACGACGGTCGACGGGTCTCCGTCGATCCGCTCGATGAACGGCCCGCCCAGGCTGTCGACCGTGAACGCGCCGGCGACCTGCAGCGGTTCGCCGGAGGCGACGTAGGCGTCGATCTCGGCATCCGTGATGTCGTCCACGAACGTGACGGATGCCGCCGCCACGGCGTGCGCCTCGTCCCCGACCTCGCCTCCGCGCAGCCGGATCACGCTGTGACCCGAATGCAGGAGTCCGGTCGCTCCCCGCATGCGGTGCCAGCGCCGCGTGGCGACGTCGGGCGTGTAGGGCTTGCCGAGGATCTCGCCGCCGATCTCGAACATCGAGTCGCCGCCGACCACGATCCCGTCGAAGGCCGTATCGGCGGCCGCGAGGCGCGTGGCGACGTCGGCGGCTTTGCGGCGGGCGAGCACGAGGACGTGTTCATCGGCCGGGAGCGTCCGGCCCTCAGCAGCCTCGATCCCGCTGATCACCGCCTCCTCGTCGACGTCCGGCGCCAGCGTGAGCGGTTCGATCCCGGCCTGCCGCATGAGCATGAGTCGGGCAGGGGACGTGGAGGCGAGACAGACCTGCATGCGTTCACGGTAGCCGCGCCGACCCGGCGCTGTGGAATGCTCGACGGGTGGATGCCGGAGACGAACTCGACCTCGATGTGACCAGCGTGGCCCACGGCGGTGTGTTCGTCGGCCGGGTCGAGGGGCGCGTCGTCTTCGTTCCGGATGCGATCCCCGGCGAGCGGGTGCGCGTGCGACTCACCGACGTCGGCAAGAAGTCGTTCTGGCGCGGCGAGGTGCTCGGCGTCCTCGACGCGTCACCGCACCGGCGCCCGCACATCTGGGCGCAGGCCGATGTGACCGTCGCCCCCGACCGGCGCCCGGGCGGTGCGGACTTCGGTCACATCGAGCTCGCGCACCAGCGTTCGCTCAAGCTCGAGGTCCTTCAGGACGCTCTGCGCCGATTCGGCGGCGTCGATGCCGGGGACGTGCGGATCAGCGCGGCCGGCGCCGATGAGACCGCCGATGGCCGCGGGTGGCGCACCCGCATCGGTCTGCATGTGGACGACGCGGGCAACGTCGGCCCGTTCGCGGCGCGCAGTCACACCGTGGTGCCGGTGCGCGACCACCCGCTGGCGACCCCCGAGGTCGAGGCGGCGGCGCTCGCGCTGGGTCAGGGCGCGCCCGGTCGCATCGACCTGGTGCAGCCGGCGGACGGCCGCGTGCGGGTGATCCCGCGACCGGATGCCGGAGCACGGACGCCCCGCGAGGCGCGAGAGGTCGTCGTCGAGCGTGTCGGCACGCGCGAGTTCCGTGTGGACGCCGGCGGGTTCTGGCAGGTGCATCGCTCCGCGGCGGCGACGCTGGACGCCGCGGTCCGCGGAGCGATCAGGGGCGCCGTCGGTGCGCCGGATGCCGAGGGTCGGCACCTCGACCTCTACGGGGGTGTGGGCCTGTTCGCGGCCGTGCTGGGCGAGCTCGGGGCCGCGCACATCACCTCGGTGGAATCGGATGCCCGCGCCACGGAGCACGCGGGGGAGAACCTCGCGGAATGGGTCGGCGCCCGCGCGGAGACCGCGCGGGTCGACCGCTTCGTCACCCGCCTCCTCGCCGACGCCTCCACCCGGGAACGGGAGCGGCTCTCGCGCGGCGTGACGGTGCTGGACCCCCCGCGCTCGGGAGCAGGGCGGTCGGTCGTGCAGGCCGTGGCAGCGCTGCATCCGGCGGCCGTCGTCTACGTCGCGTGCGATCCGGTCGCCCTCGCGCGGGACGTCGCGATCTTCGGTGACGCCGGCTACGAGCTGCGCGCGGTGGAGGCCTTCGACCTGTTCCCCAATTCCCACCACGTCGAGGCTGTCGCGACCCTCGTGCCCGCGGGCTCCGCCGAACCGCGCGGCTAGGCTGAACCCATGACGCGCGTCGCCCTCATCGACGACCACGAATCCGTTCGGCTCGGACTCGAGGCGGCATGTGCGCGTGCCGACAAGGACGTCGTGTTCTCCGGCAGCAGCGTCACCGGCTATCTCGAGTGGCGCGCCTTCAGCGCGGCGCCGCCGGCCGATGTCGTGGTCCTCGACTTGACGCTCGGCGACGGCACCACCGTGACCGAGAACGTCCGCCGTCTGGTCGTCGACGGATCCAGTGTCATCATCCACAGTGTCGCCGACCGCCCGGCCGCCGTCCGAGAGGCGCTCGCGGCAGGCGCTGCGGGTGTCGTGAGCAAGGCGTCGCCGATCGGCGACGTGATCGCCGCGGTCCGCACGGTCGCCAGCGGTGAGCCGTTGAACAACGTCGAGTGGGCGAGCGCGGTCGAGGGCGACCGGGCGTTCGCCGACGCCCAGCTCTCGGCCCGTGAGCGCGACGTGCTCCGTCTGTACGCCGCAGGTCTGCCGCTCAAGGTCGTGGCCGACCGCCTCGGGGTCGCGTACTCGACGGCGAAGGAGAACATCACCCGCGTGCGGGTCAAGTACGTCGAGGTGGGAAGGCCCGCGCCGACGAAGGTCGATCTCCTCCGCCGGGCGATGGAGGACGGGATCCTCTCCGAGCCGAACGACAGCGAGGGCGTCGGTGGTGTCGGAGCCTGAGAGCACGCGCGCGATCCTCGACGACGCGTGGGGGCACATCCCGCACTCGCGCGAGACGACGGCCGGGCTCGGATCGTTCACACGTCTGCGCATCGAGCGCATCCTGTCGCTCGTTGTCGCCCTCGGCGGCCTCGCGCTCGGCGCCCAGGCCTTCCTGAACGCGCTGGGTCCGTACCAGGAGACGCCGCAGTGGCACGTGCCGCTCATGCTGATGACCTTCGTGCCGCTCGGGGCGATGCTGCTCGCGTGCGCGATCGGCCGGGGTGTGCGCCTGTTCGCAGGCATTTTCGCGGTGATCTACCCGATCACTCTCCTGCTCTGGCCGATGGCGACGGCGGGCGGGGATGCCGACCCCTCGGTCGAGCCGTGGATCTGGTACCTGGTCAACGTCGCGACCGTCGCAAGCGTGCTCGCCTTCCCGCTGATCCTGCAGGTCGTCTGGACGGTGATGGTGCCGCTGCTGTTCGGGGCGGTGCGGATGATCCAGGCAGGGTTCGCGCCGGAGTACTGGTACTCCGTGAGCCTGGACGTGTCGTTCGCCCTCATCCTCGGCGGGATGCTCACGACGCTCGGGTGGGTCTTCCGGTCGGTCGCGGCCAACGTCGACGAGACCCGGGCGCGCGCGGTCGAGTCGTATGCGGACGCCGCAGCGGCGGATGCCGCCGAACAGGAACGCGTCGCCGTGGCGGCGCTCATGCACGACAGCGTTCTGGCGGCACTCATCGCCGCGGAGCGCGCGCACACCCCGCGCGAGCGGACCCTGGCCGTCGCGATGGCCCGCGAAGCCCTCACCCGCCTCGCCAACACCGAGCAGGGGTCCGAGGAGGGCAGTGACGAGCCGCGCGACCCGGAGAGCCTCGCGGACGGCATCGAGCGCTCTGCTCTCGAGCTCGGCGTCCGGCTGACGATCGAGCGCGACATCGAGCCGCTCACGCCGGCGATGCCCGGTCGGGTGGCGCGGGCACTCGTGCTCGCGTCCGCTCAGGCGATCGCGAACGCCGCACAGCACGCCGGCGGCGCGGGCCTCGCGGTGAGCGTGCGAGGGCGTGCCCGCCCCGCTCAGACGCTCATCACCGTCCGCGACACCGGTGCCGGATTCGACCTGGAGCGCGTGCCGCAGGACCGGCTCGGCATCCGTGCATCGATCTTCGCCCGCGTCGCGGCGGTCGGCGGCACGAGCGAGATCCAGTCCGACGCGCAGGGCACGACCGTGTGGCTCGAGTGGCGGGAAGGAACATCGTGATCAGCGTTCGCAGGATCATCGTCGGCATCGCCCTCGCCTTCACGGGCTATCTGGCCCTGCGCGGACTCTGGTGGACCGAGCCGCCCGTGCAGCCACTCGTGATCGTGGCGGCGCTCAGCCTCTATCTGGTCACGATCTGGCTCTGCATCTTCTGGGAGCCTCGTCGCGCACAGATCCCCTCGCCCGTCGATGGTCCTCCGACCGGCCTCATCGGCGGTTCGCGGACCCGCCTTCCGCGCTGGGCCGGTGTCATGGCGCTCGCCTCCGCCTTCATCGTCCCGACGGCGATCGCGGTGGCTGTCCGTCCGGAGGATCGCACCGACCCCTTCGCCACGTGGTATCTGGGCGGCATCGGCGTCCTGATGGTCATCGTGATGGTGCGCCGCCGCCCGTGGGTCGCGTGGATCGGCATCGCCGCGCTCGCCGTCGGCTCGATCTACTGGATGGGCCTTGTCAACGCGATGAGTCTCGGGCTCGTCGGGTCGATCGTGTGGGTGGCGGCGACGCAGCTCATGCTGCTGTCGATCGATCGCGCGGCGCGAGACACCGCCCAGCTCGCGCAGCTGCAGCGCGCGGCATCGGCGTGGCAGGCCTCGCAGAGCGGACGTCAGCGGGAGCGCCGGATCCAGGTGCAGCGCGCCCTCGCGGTCGCCGGGCCGGTGCTGACCCGCACGGTGGCCACCGGCGGTGCACTCACCGACGAGGAGCGTACCCAGGCGCATCTGGCCGAGGGTCGCCTGCGCGATGAGATGCGCGGTCCCCGGCTGCTCGACGACGCCGTGCACGCTGAGCTCGAGCGGGCCCGCCGGCGCGGGGCGAGCGTGACCGTGCTCGACGAGGGCGGCTTGGACGGACTCGACGAGGCCGCGCTCGGAGTGATCCGGGCTGAGCTCGCGGAGACGCTGCGTTCGGCACGGTCGGACCGCCTTTACATCCGCACCTCGCCCGATGAGCGCGTCGCCGTGACGGTCGTCGGGCGATCGGCCTCGGGTGAGACGCTCTCGGACGAGGATGCCGTCGACCTCTGGCGCGAGATCGACCACCCGCCCACGCGCTGAGCCGGCGTCGCGGAAAGAGTTTTCGCTCCCCGTCCCGGCGGGGGAGGGGAGCCGGGGCGGGAAGCGAAAGTGGGAGATGGTGGGGGGCGGCGAAGCCGCCTACCCCCCACCGGGCGGACAGTTACCCGAAAACCGTCCGCGTGGCCGAACCTGGGCTGTCACGAATGAGCAGCAGGTCGACCGAACGCATGATGCGTTCCAGCCCTACAAGTATGCGCAGGCCCGCGAGAAGTCGTCTGTAGGTATTTCGGGGGACACGCATACGTGCGAATGGATGCCGGACTCAGCCGAATCTTCCCCAGCCCAGGTCGCGCCGCAGCGGCGCGCGGAGCCCGCGCTGCGACAGTGCCCAGCCCGAACGGGACGACGTGTCATCGGCGGTCGCGCCGGCGGCCTCCTCGGCATAGGCCTCGCTGACGACCGCGACCAGGGCGGCGAGCTCCTCCGGGGTCGGATCGCCCCGCAGGAGCTCGACCCGCATCTGATCGACGGCGTCCTCCTGCTCGCTCACAGCGGGATGTTCCCGTGCTTCTTGGGCGGCAGGCTCGCGCGCTTGCCCCGCAGCGCGCGGAGCGCCTTCGCGACGGCGACGCGGGTCTGCGCCGGCTCGATGATGCCGTCGAGCTCGCCGCGCTCGGCCGCGAGGAACGGGGACGCCACGTCGTACGTGTACTCGTTCGCCAGGCGCGTGCGGACGGCGGCGACGTCCTCTCCGGCGTCCTCGGCCCGCTTGATCTCGCCGCGGTACAGGATGTTCACCGCGCCCTGGCCGCCCATCACCGCGATCTCGGCGGTCGGCCACGCCAGGTTGATGTCGGCGCCGAGCTGCTTGGACCCCATCACGATGTACGCACCGCCGTAGGCCTTGCGGAGGATGACTGTCACGAGCGGCACGGTCGCCTCGGCGTACGCGTACAGCAGCTTGGCACCGCGGCGGATCACGCCTTCCCACTCCTGGTCGGTGCCGGGCAGGTAGCCGGGGACGTCGACGAGAGTCAGGATCGGCACGGAGAACGCATCGCAGAAGCGGACGAAGCGACTGGCCTTCTCGCCCGCCTGGATGTTCAGCGTGCCGGCCATCTGCGAGGGCTGATTCGCGATGATGCCGACCGTGCGTCCCTCCACGCGTCCGAACCCGATGACGATGTTGGGGGCGAAAAGGGGCTGCACCTCGAGGAACTCGCCCGCGTCGACGACGTGACCGATCACCTGATGGATGTCGTAGGGCTGATTCGCGGAATCCGGGACGATCGTGTTGAGCGTGCGGTCGGCATCCGTCGTCTCGAATTCGAACGTGTTCTCGTAGACCGGCAGCTCTGCCATGTTGTTGTCGGGCAGGAAGCCCAGCAGAGTGCGCGCGTAGTCGATCGCGTCCTCTTCGTCCTCCGCGAGGTAGTGCGCGACGCCCGAGCGGGTGTTGTGCGTGTACGCGCCGCCGAGCTCCTCCATGCCGACGTCCTCGCCGGTCACGGTCTTGATGACGTCCGGACCCGTGACGAACATCTGCGAAGTCTTGTCGACCATGATCACGAAGTCCGTGAGTGCCGGCGAGTAGACCGCGCCGCCCGCGGCCGGGCCCATGATGAGCGAGATCTGCGGGATCACTCCGGAGGCCTGGGTGTTCAGGCGGAAGATCTCGCCGTACTTGCCGAGCGCGACGACACCCTCCTGGATGCGCGCGCCGCCGGAATCGAGGATGCCGATGATCGGCATCCCACCGCGCAGGGCGAACTCCATGATCTTGATGATCTTCTCTCCCGCGACCTCGCCGAGGGAGCCGCCGAAGGTCGAGAAGTCCTGCGAGTACACCGCGACGGTGCGCCCGTGGATCGTGCCGACGCCGGTGACCACCGAGTCGCCGTAGGGGCGGGAGCGGTCCATCCCGAACGCCGTGGTGCGGTGGCGGACGTACTCGTCGAATTCGACGAAGCTGCCCGGGTCGACGAGCTGCTCGATCCGCTCGCGTGCGGTGCCCTTGCCTTTCGCGTGCTGCTTGGTCTGCGCGGTCTTCTCGGCGTCGAGAACGGCCTCCTGGAAGCGCGTGCGGAGGTCGGCGATCTTGCCGGCGGTGGTCGAGAGATCGGGCTGTTCGGTCACCCGTCCCACTTTATCGGCGGGGGGCGGATCCGAGTTGGAGACTTCGCACAAGCGGGCGCGCGGCGGGCTGTCGCTAGGGTGACACACATGTCGATTCCTGATGAGGGCTACCCGCTCGCCGCCGCCGTGTCCCCGCGCCTGCAGGTGACCGAGACCACCGACTCGACCAACGCCGATCTGGTGAAGGCCGTCGCGGCCGATCCGGAGCAGTGGCCGCACCTCTCGCTGATCCTGACCACCGATCAGCGCGCGGGTCGCGGACGCCTGGACCGGACGTGGACGGCCCCGCCCGGTACGGCTCTGGCGGTATCCGTGCTCGTGCGGGTCGACGGTCTGCCCGTCGCCGCACGCGGATGGGTTCCGCTCGTGGCCGGTGCGGCGATGACTCGGGCCGTCCGCGACCAGCTGCGCGGGACGCCCCATCGCGTGTCCGTCAAGTGGCCGAACGACGTGCTGCTCAACGGCGGCAAGCTCTCCGGGATCCTCGCCGAGGTCGTCCCGGGTCACCCGGATGCCGTCGTGATCGGCGTCGGCGTGAACACGCGCATGAGCCTCGCTGATCTCCCGGTCGAGACGGCGACCTCGTTCGCCGCCTCCGGTCTCGAGGTCGACGACGACCGCCTCCTTGCCGCGTTCCTGACCGAGCTCGACGCGCAGCTGACGGCGCTGCTCGCGGCGGGGGGAGACGCCGGGGCCGCCGGCGTCGCCGCCGACATCGTCGCGCTGTGCAGCACCGTGGGGTCGGACGTCGATGTCGCGCTTCCCGACGGCAGTCACCTCGTCGGACGCGCCGACGGCATCGATGCCGAGGGGCGCCTCGTGGTCGTCGCGGACGGCGTCCCGACTCCCGTCGCCGCGGGAGACGTCGTCCACGTGCGCTGACTGCGGGCGTGGCAGCCGCCGACGTCGGCGGCGACCCGCACAATGGGAGCATGACCCAGCCGACCACATACGGCGGCCGTCCGCCCATAGTGGTCCCGGGCGCGCCGACACCCGAGCTGCGCATCGCGCGCTTCCGGCGGCACGCCCGGCGCATGATCTGGCCGGCGCTCATCCTCATCGCCGTAGCCGGCGCCGTCGGGTACTACTACGGCAATCTGCCCGCGCCTTTGGAGGACTGGATGCTGCTGACCGCCGCGGCGGTCGTGGTCGTCTTCCTCGTTCTGCTGCCGTTCCTGTCGTGGTGGTCGCACGTCTACACGATCACCACGCGGCGCGTGCTGGAACGATGGGGTGTCTTCGGTGTTCGGCGGCGTGAGCTCAGTCACGTCCGCGGCTACACCGTGCAGGAACGCCGGGGCCTCATCCAGCGGATGTGGGGCGCCGGAACGCTCACGCTGTCCAACGGGGTCGATGAGTCGCTGCGGATGACGAACATCCCGAGCGTCGCGCTCGTGCACGAGGCGCTCGTCGACCAGGTCGAGGTCAACCAGATCCTCGCTCACCGCGACGCGCAGGCGATCCCGCCGATGCCGCCCGCGCCGTCCGCCGCCTGATCCACCGGGTCGAGCAGGGGAGAGAGCCTGCGCGATGATGGGAGGACACAGAGCGACGGAAGGGACGTTCATGGCGCTGCGAGTCGGAGTCGTCGGTGGAGGACAGCTGGCGCGGATGATGATCGCCCCTGCGGTGGAGTTGGGCGTGGAGCTGCGCGTGCTGGCCGAGGAGGAAGGCATGTCGGCCTCGCTCGCCGCGACGGCGGTCGGCGACTACCGCGATGCCGAGACCGTGCTCGCGTTCGCCCGCGACGTGGATGTGGTCACGTTCGACCACGAGCACGTGCCGCAGGACGTGCTCCAGACGCTTGTCGACGCCGGCATCCCCGTGCACCCCGGTCCGCACGCGCTGCGCTTCGCCCAGGACAAGCTGCAGATGCGCGCGCGACTTCAGGAGATCGGGATGCCGCAGCCGGAGTGGGCGGCGGTCACGGGCCGCGAGGAATTGCAGGCGTTCCTCGACGGCCACGGCGGCAGTGCGGTCGTGAAGACCCCCCGCGGCGGATACGACGGCAAGGGCGTGCGCGTCGTCCACACGGCGACGGAGGCCGATGACTGGTTCGCCGCGCTCGCCGAGGACGGCCGTGGTGGCGCGCTGCTGGCGGAGGAGCTGGTCGACTTCTCCCGGGAGCTTGCGCAGCAGATCGCCCGGCGACCGTCGGGCGAGGTGCGCGCGTATCCGGTGGTGGAGACCGTGCAGCGCGACGGAGTCTGCGCAGAGGTCATCGCGCCCGCGCCCCGCTCCAGCGGGCGGATGGCGGACGTCGCCGCCCGCATCGGTATCGGGATCGCGGAAGGACTGGATGTCACCGGAATGCTCGCGGTCGAGCTCTTCGAGACGACCGACGAGCGACTGCTCGTGAACGAGCTGGCGATGCGCCCGCACAACAGCGGGCACTGGAGTCAGGACGGCGGTGTCACGAGCCAGTTCGAACAGCATCTGCGCGCCGTCCTCGACCTGCCGCTCGGCGACCCGGAGCCGCGATCCGAGTGGTCGGTCATGGTGAACATCCTCGGCGGCCCCGCCGAAGGCGCACTGGAGGACCGGTTCGCGACGGCGATGGCGGCTCACCCGATGGCGAAGGTGCACACGTACGGCAAGGCGCCGCGTCCGGGACGCAAAGTGGGGCACGTGAACGTCGCCGGGGAGGACCTGGACGAAGCCGTCTATCAGGCCAGGGCGGCGGCATCCGTCTTCCTGGATTGACCGTCGTATCCGCGCTCCGGCCGCGCCGTTGCGGGGATCTTCCAGGCGGGCGCCCTAGCCTGGATCGGTGACTGACTCGACCGCGCGCGTGCCGCTGCATTCGTCCGACGCGCCGCTGGTCGGCGTCGTGATGGGTTCGGATTCGGACTGGCGCGTCATGAGCGACGCGTCGCAGCTGCTCACCGACTTCGGCGTCCCGCACGAGGTCGAGGTGGTCTCGGCCCACCGGACGCCCGACAAGCTCCTCCGCTACGGTCGCGAGGCGCGTGCGCGAGGCCTCCGCGCGATCATCGCGGGCGCGGGCGGCGCGGCTCATCTTCCGGGCATGCTCGCATCGGTCACGGCGCTGCCGGTCATCGGCGTCCCCGTGCAGCTGGCGACCCTCGACGGCCTGGACTCCCTCCTGAGCATCGTGCAGATGCCGGCCGGCATCCCGGTCGCGACCGTCTCGATCAACGGCGCGAAGAACGCAGGTCTGCTCGCCGTCCGCATTCTCGGGTCGGCGGATGCCGCGCTCGGCGACCGGGTCGAGCACTTTGCGCGAGACCTCGAGCAGCAGGTGGAGGAGAAGAACCGCCGCCTCAAGGAGTCGCTGTGAGCGTCGCGAGTCCGCCGCGGCCGGCATCCGTCCGCAACGTCTCGTCGAAGGTCGTCGAAGACCGGCCGATGCGGTACCCCGACACGTCGTCGCGCGAGGTGATGACGCGTCGAGGCTGGTGGCTCGTCCTGCTGAACTTCCTCGTTCCCGGTTCGGCGCAGGCCGTCGCCGGCAATCGGCGCCTCGGCAAGATCGGGCTCGGCGCGACGCTGGGGCTCTGGATCGCCGTGATCCTCGGCGGGCTCGGACTGCTGCTGTGGCGGCAGGGCACCGTGAGCATCATCACCGGCGCGTGGCTACCGGACTGGCTCGGGCTCCTGCGCGCCGGACCCCTCACGATCATCCAGATCGCGCTGCTCGCGTACGCGGTGCTCTGGATCGTGCTCACGGTCGACACCCTGCGTCTGGTCCGACTGGTCAAGACGGGCACGATCGCCCGGTTCGGCATCCTGCTCCTGGCCGTCGTCCTCCTGGTCACGGGCACCGGAAGCGCGGTGTACGCCTCGCAGATCGCCGGCACGACCCGTGACACGCTCGGCGCGATCTTCGGCGCGAGCGGACCCTCGGTGCCGCCGAGCGACGGCTACTACAACATCCTGTTGCTCGGCGCCGACAGCGGCGAAGGCCGCGACTCGATGCGGTTCGACAGCATCTCGGTCGTCTCGGTGAACGCCGAGACCGGTGCGACCACGATCACCGGCATCCCGCGCGACATGCCGAACGTGCCGTTCTCGGCGGGCCCGATGCAGGACAAGTATCCGAACGGCCACACCGGCTTCGCGAACGCGACGTGCGGGTGGGGGAGCGGCATCAATCAGCTCCGCACCGAGGTGGAGGTCTGCCAGGACGGCAACGCCCTCTATCCCGACGCGAAGGCCAACGGCTCCGAGCCGGGAATCGAAGCCACGAAGGACGCCGCGGAGGGCATCCTCGGGATCGAGATCCCCTACTACGTCTTCGTCGACATGCACGGCTTCGCCTCGCTCGTCGACGCGCTCGGCGGCGTCGACATCAACGTCGTCGAGCGACTGCCGAAGGGCGGCCCGCCCGAGGGCGTCGACCCGAACGACGTGGACAGCTGGGCGATCGGCTGGATCGAACCCGGACAGCAGCACATGGACGGCGACACCGCGCAGTGGTACGCCCGGTCCAGGTACACCACGAGCGACTTCGACCGCATGAAGCGCCAACGCGAACTGCAGGAGGCGATCCTCGCGCAGTTCACCCCCGACGTCGTGCTCACCCGCTTCAGCGATGTCGCGGCCGCCGGGCAGGATCTGATCCAGACCGACCTGCCGCAGTCGCTGCTGCCGTTCCTGGCAGAGCTCGCGCTCAAGGCCAAGGAGCAGCCGGTCACGACGATCGAGCTCACGCCCGAGGGCGGCATCGACGAATACGACCCCGACTTCGCCTACATCCAGCAGCTCGTGCAGCAGACGCTGCACCCGCCGACGCCCACGCCGACCCCTGAAGGCTGAACCCCATGACCGCCACACTCCGGGTCATGCTCGACCAGCTCGTCGCGCCCACCGATCCCGATCTCGAAACGGCGTCTCGCGAGCTGGCGACCGCCCTGATCGACCGCGCTCCCTCCGGCTGCGTGGTCGCGGGTATCGCACCCTCCGGCTCTCCCGCCGTGGAGATCCCCGGGCTGGCCGACGTGCGCAGGACACCGCTCGCTCGTCGGGAGCTCGCCGGTGCGCTGCAGCTCGGCGTCGCGAGCGGTATCGGCGGCGGCATGATCCACTCGCCGACGCTTTTCGCACCGCTGGTGAAGCACGATCGCGTGCACGACCACGACCAGACCGTCGTCTCGATCTGGGATCTCGGGCCGTGGGAGACCCCGGGCGAGTATCCGAAGGCGAGCGTGGCGTGGCAGAAGGCGATGCTGAAGCGCGCGGTCAAGCACGCGGATGCCGTCGTCGTGCCGACCCACGCGATGGCGGTGCGCCTGGGCGAGATCGCGAAGCTCGGTGAGCGCATCCGCGTGATCGCGGGAGCCGCCCCCGAAGGATTCGCCGTGCCGCGCGACGAAGTGGGGCGCCGGCGCGAGCTCGACCTGCCCGACGGCTTCGTGCTGCTCTCCGGGCATCACGGCGAGTCCCTCGGCGTCGGCCTCTCGGCTGTCGGCCGGTGCGGCGTCGACCTCCCGGTCGTCGTGATCGGCGCCGCCGAGGGCGAGGAACCGGCGATCGCGGATCAGGCTTCGGCCGCGGGCATCCCCGAACGGAGCCTGCACGTGCGCGGCGCGCTCGCCGAGCCCGATCGTGCCGCCGTCTTCGGCGGTGCCGTCGCCCTGGTCGTCGCCGATCAGCGGTTCGCGCTGCCCTGGCGTGTGCTCGAGGCCCTGGCGCTCGGGGTGCCCGTGGTGGCGGCATCCTCACCCGTGAACGACGAGGTCATCGTCGACGGGGGAGCCGTGGTGGATGCCGATCCGGAGGCGCTCGGCGCAGCCCTGGCGGACGCGCTCGGGTCGACAGCGGCGGCTTCACGACTCGGGGTCCTCGCCGCTGATCGCGGGCGCGCGTTCTCGTGGCTGGGAGCCGCCGATCGCGTGTGGCAGCTGCACGCGGAGCTGTAGGCACGCACTTCAGGACCTACCACGGCGAAGCCTTCGGGGTGATGCACCCGGTGGGTCGACGGCTCGGGTGTTCGCACGAATGCGTCAGTGGCCGCGTGTGCTTTCGGCGCCGATCTCGTCGCGAATGGTGTCGACGATCCGCTGGGCCGCTCCGGGCGGACCGAAGAGATGCTGAGCGTTCCTGCGTTGCGTGGGGGCCAGCCAGTCCGCCCCCGCCGCGAGCTCCTGCGCGACCTGACGGACGCCATCGACGTCGTTCACGCGGTGGACACCGCTGACGATCCTCTCGCCGATCGTGTTGAAGGCGATGTGATCGCGTCGTTCGAGAAAGATCGTCGGCACTTCCAGGATCTGGGATTCCGTGATCATGCTCGGTCCGTCGGTCACCAGCAGATCGGCCGCCGCAAGGAGCGGGGCGTAGGGTTCGCGAGTGTAGGCCGCATTCGGCAGCGACTCCCACGCGCTCAGCCACTCTCGGAACTCCGCGTCCGACAGGGAGCTCTCCGGTCGGCGTATCGTGCCGCGCAGATGCGGATGGTGCGTGAAGACGAACTCCACGTCCGTCTCCTCTGTCGCCCACGCCAGCATCTCGTCTCGAACCTGTGGAAAGACGCCGAAGTCGTTCCAGCCCTCAAGTATCGAATGGTGCGCCGACCACAACACGCGCCGTCGACGGGTCAGACCGTCGCCGATAGGCCACGCGGGCGTCGCCTGCCGCACCGCGTCCGCCTTCGGGTGACCCGAGGCGCGGAACTGGCGGGCGCCGGTGATCGAGTCGTGGCGTGCGACCTCGAGAACGTCCTCGTTCGCGCAGAAGACGAGCCAGGCGGCGCGGTGAAACGGCTGGTCCACTGCCGTGTCGACGGGCGGGTTTCCCAGTCGGACATTGTGCGTGGGGTTCACGGTCTCGTAGGGGATGAGAGCGAGCCGCGTCCACGACAGTCGCTCGGCCGAGAACGCCTCGTCGATGTCTGCATCCCACTGGCTCTGCCGAAAGACGACATCGGGGTCGAGGGAGAGGAGTAGCTCTTCGGCAGCGGCGGTGTCCTGATTGCGCACCCGCAAGTGCCCCAGGCCTCGCTCATCGAGGAATCGGTGTACACGACCTTCGCCGCGGGAGCCGGAACGGCCTGCGTAGTGATGCGGGATGCTCACGACGATGGGATCGAAATCAGGTGCATCCCTCATGATGGCGATGACCTCACCGATGGAATCCCACGCGTCCACGTTGTGAACCAGGAACGCAACGCGAACCTGCTCGCGTTGCAGTGTGCCGCGGCGTGCCGCGCGGCCGGCGACGCTGTGAACACGGCCTATTTCCGTGCGCAGTTCCGCGGCGAGCTCGGCCGCACGTACAGCCTCCTCGCGGAGAAAGGCTGTTTCGGCCCGCAGTTGCGCAGCCTCTTCGCGGATCGCGACGACGCCGTCACTCATTTCGCGTATTCGGGCGACGAAGTTTCGAGCCTTCGTTGCCGGATTCCAACGACTCATCCTTCGAGGCTATCTGCCCGGCGACGGCACAGATTTCTCAGAACTCGGCCTTTCTACGGTGGGTCTCGCGTAGATCTGCCGGTCCTGTGCCGTCACCCGGTCCGGTGAACGATGATTTCGTTCGTCGACGACGCGATGTCGTGCGATGCAGGCGCTGAGCGTGTCGGTGGCGGTTGAAGACGAGCCACGAGGTGCAGGCGGTCGTAACGACTCGGACTCATGTTTCATGCCCCGCTTTGGCATACCGGATGCTTGCGCCTATCCTTTCGTACGGGGAATTGATCGGGAATACACAGGGGAATCCCGGTCAGCGCGATTCGCGCACCCCATGGGGGCTGACGGTCGAGCACAGAGCCGAAAGCATGAACAGCTTTGGGGGCTGCCATGGCGCGATCAACCGTATTTCGACAGGCGTTCGCGCGAACTGCGGTCGCGATTGCGACGATCGCTGCGCTCACGGCGACCGTGAGTCCTGCCAGCGCGTACGTCGCCGACGGAACGGTCTCACTGGCGACGACGCCCAGTCCCACGCCTACGGACACTGCCGTGCCCGACGCGCCGGCGACGCCGACCGAGAGTCCGACACCCACGGACACGCCGACGCCCACGGCTACGCCGACGCCGACGGTCACTCCGACCCCGACCGACAGCCCGACGCCGACGCCCACGCCGACCCTCAGCCCGACCGCGACGCCGACGCCCACTCCGACGTGGCAGCCGCCGGCGCCCGTGTCGAACAACCTGCCCACGCTTGACATCACGCTGCCCGACCCGGCCCAGAGCCTCTCGTGGGTCAACACGAACAAGGAAAACCGGGCGGTGGCGACGCTCAGCCTGACGGATCCGACTGGCGCGTACTCGATCGCACCTCAAACGGGCGGGGAGCTGAAGGGGCGCGGAAACTACACCTGGACGCTCGCCAAGAAGCCGTATCAGATCAAATTCCCGGCTTCCACCGATGTGCTGGGAATGGGATCGGCGAAGACCTGGATTCTGCTTGCGAACCACGCCGACGCTTCGCTCATGCGCAACAAGCTCGCGTTCGACTTGGCCGATGCGATCGGACTCCCGTTCTCTCCCGCTTCTCGATGGGTGGACGTTCGCGTGAACGGCGTGTACCTGGGGAACTACCTGATGGCCGAGAAGGTCGAGGTCAAGAAGAACCGCGCCGACCTGTCCAGCCCTCAGGCCGTCCTGGCGGAGCTCGACAACAACTACGGCGTCGCCGAGGACTATTACTTCCGCACCGGCACCACGCGGACCATCTTCACGCTGAAGGACGCGAAGTCCGGCGTGGACGATCTCCCTGACGGCGTGGCTGCGAACACGCCCGGTTATCTGTCGGCGGACACCCAGGCGGGGTGGGACGACATGAAGGCCAGCCTGAATGCGCTCGATGCCGCGCTGCACTCGCCCAGTCCTGACTGGAATCGCATCTCCTCGCTGATCGACGTCGACTCCTTCGTGAAGTACTACTTCGTGTTCGAGGCGACCGAGAACCCCGAGATCGTGGCGTCCAGCGTGTACTTCTACAAGAACGGCCCGTCGGACAAGATCCATGCCGGCCCGGTATGGGACTTCGACAGCGGTCTGTTCAATTACGACAAGAGCGAGCATCTCGGCGCCGATCCGCTGTCGGACTATGTCAAGAACGGCGCGACGCTGCGCACTCCCACCCGCTCGACTCCGAGCAATCCCTGGTTCCAGGACATCTTCCGCAACCCCGCATTCATTCAGCGCGCGAACGAGCTGTGGGCGGGCGGCATCGGCGCGGCGGTCAACGCGCTGCCCAGCCGAATCGACGGCTACTCCGCGGCCGTCTCCACTTCGGCCGGCAACAACTTCGCGTTGTGGAAGATCCTCGGAAAGCCCACGCTGCTCATCGCCGGCGAGGGGAAGACCTACGCCTCGACGTATGCCGGAGAGGTGTCGTACCTGCGAACGAAGGTCGCCGCGCGGGCGGCCTTCCTGAACCGGGAGTACGGGGTCGTCCCGTCTCTGAGGTACCGGGCGTATATCCAGAACGTCGGATGGGACTGGTACTACGGATCGGGACAGATCGTCGGAACATATGGGAAGTCGCTTCGTCTCGAGGCCCTCTCGCTCGCCATATCGAACACGGCGGGGCAATCCGGCGGAATCGAGGCGATGAGCCACGTGCAGAACGTGGGGTGGAGCGGGTGGACCTCGACGAGCAGCATCGGGACGACGGGGAAGTCGTTGCGGTTGGAGGCCATACGGTTCCGGCTCACAGGAGCCTTGGCCAATCTCTATGACATCCAGTACAGGGCGCACGTACAGAACGTCGGATGGCAGGCGTGGGTCTCCAACAGTGCGACGGCGGGGACAATCGGTCAGAGCCTTCGAGTAGAGGCCCTTCAGGTTCGCCTCGTCCTCAAGAGCGGCGCGACGCCCACGCCGACCGCGACGCCGACGCCGACCGCGACGCCGACCGCGACGCCCACGCCGACGGCGACGCCCACGCCGACGGCGACGCCGACCCCGACGCCGACCCCGACGGGGACCCCCACCTCCTCGTACAGCGCCCACGTCGCGACGATCGGGTGGATGCCGACGGTGAAGGACGGAGCCACCGCGGGCACGATCGGCAAGGCGCTGCGGGTCGAGGCTCTCCGACTCCAGGTGGGCGACAGCGTACACACCGGCGGTATCTCGTGGCGCGGTCAGGTGCAGAACATCGGATGGCAGCCGTGGACCGCTTCGGGATCGATCGGCACCACCGGCAAAGGCCTGCGACTCGAGGCTTTCGAGATCAAGCTGACCGGTGAGCTGGCGGCTCTGTACACCGTGCGGTATCGAGCTCACGTACAGAACATCGGCTGGCAGGCTTGGAAGACCGACGGACAGACAGCGGGGACCGTCGGACAGTCCCTCCGTGTCGAAGCCGTACAGATCGTGCTGGTGCCGAAGACATGAGGTGGTCCCGCGCCGCAGCGGTCATCGGCGTCGCCGTCCTGGCGCTCACGGTGGTCGGCTGCACTGATGAGCCATCGACCTCCGTCGCCGGGCCGGCCTCTGCCGAGCCGCTGCCGACGGTGACCACGGATAGTGGCGGCGACGCGGAATTCGCGATCATCACCGACTTCGGAAATTGCGACGAGGGCGAGCGTGAGGTCGCCGACATGGTGGCCGCGTGGAATCCCGAGATCGTCGCCACTGCAGGTGACAACACGCAGGGGACGACCGACTGCGTCCCCTTCGTGCAGTCCGTGGGCGATTACTACTCGATGTTCCTCGCCGGACCGGACGGTCCAGCCTTCTTCCCCGTTCCGGGTAACCACGACTACGAGAATGAAGGGGCGGGGGAAGCCGCCTACCTGGATTACTTCGCGTACCTGGGATCGTTCGGAGACAATCCGCTCTGGTACGAGGTGTCGGTGGGCAACGTGAATCTCTTCATGCTCGACAGCGAGCTTGCCGCCGAGCAGCTCGCGGAACAACGCGAGTGGCTGCAGTCGGCACTCACAGCGTCGCGATCAGAATCGGAGAGCTCCTGGAACGTCGTCGTCTTCCACCGGCCCCCCTTCACCTCGGGGCCCCACGAGCCCAACCTCCAGATGCGACCTGATGCCGGATGGGACTACGAGGGCTGGGGTGCTGATCTTGTCGTGAGTGGTCATCAGCACGTCTACGAAGACCTGGAGATCGACGGCTTCCCGTACCTGGTCGCCGGAGTCGGAGCGAGTGACCTGGTGCGATCCTGTCCCGAAGCGTTGACCGACGGCAGCAATGGATGCACGGAGGGATACGGTGCCCTCCTCGTGACGGCCACGGATCAGACGCTCACGCTCGATTACCGCTCGCCGGATGGTGGCCAGGGCACATCGCTGCGTTCGCTCGAGCTGTCCCGGAACGGTTGAGACGCCCGGCGTCCTCTTCGGCGTAACCCGCCTCGCGCGACCTCGCTCGTCTCGACAGGCCTGACACGCTACCCGCGCATCATGGCGACGGCTTCCTTCGAGTCTCCGTCGAAGGCGACCTCTCCGCCCTTGAGGAGGATGCCTCGACTGCAGAGGTCGGAGACCATGTTGAGGTCGTGTGACACGACGACGAGGGTCTTCCCGGACGCATGCAGTTCACGGATCCTCGCCAGGCACTTGCGCTGAAACGGCTCATCGCCGACGGAGAGGATCTCGTCGATGAGGAGTACATCCACTTCCGTGTGGATCGCCACCGAGAACGCCAGGCGGAGGAACATTCCCGACGAGTAATGCTTGACCTCTGTGTCGATGAATTTCTCGATCTCGCTGAAGGCGACGATGTCGTCGAACCGCGCTTCGATCTCCTTCTTGCTCATCCCCAGGATCGCCGCGTTCAGGAAGATGTTCTCCCTTCCGGACAGGTCCGGATGGAATCCCGCGCCGACCTCGATGAGCCCGGCGACCCGTCCTCGCGTCAGGACCCGTCCTCTGTCCGGCGTCAGCACTCCGGAGATGAGCTTCAACATCGTCGACTTGCCCGACCCGTTGAAGCCCAGAAGCGCGACCGCCTCGCCCTCCTCGATCGTGAACGACGCTCCATCCAGCGCGTGGAAGTCGGTCGTCAGGGGCTTGCGGCGGATGGCCGCGACGAATGTCTCCTTGATCGAGTGCGTGTGGCGGAGCTTGAAGTCCTTGTGGACGTCGTCCACGACGATGCTCGGAACGGAACTGTCAGAGATCCTGGGCAAAACGACCCTCCAGACGGCGGAAGACGGACTGACCGATCACCAGCAGCACGAGCGAGAGCAGAAGTGCAATGACCGAGAAGAGAGCGAGGTCCGGGAGCAGCTGCGCGTCGCCGGGGTCGAGCGGGAACCATATCCCGTAGTGGAACAGCTCGACGGCGGGCGTGAGCGGGTTGAGGCGGTACAGCACGAAGAGCCAGTCCGGGACGGCGCCCGCGACCATCTCCCATTGGTACATGACCGGTGAGGCCCACACCGCCATCATGACGATGATCTCCACGAAGCTCTGAGCATCACGGAAGGTCACATTGATGGCACCGAAGAGCAGTCCGAGTCCTGTGGCCAGCACGGAGACGATCAGAAGCGCCAGGAGGATCGCGCCGACCTGCACAAGGGACGGTACCCAGCCGAAGAAGAGCGCGATGACGATCACAACGATGATCTGGGGGATCGTGTTGACCGCAGCGATCAGCATGCTGGCGACGGGGAACATCTCCCGAGGCAGATAGATCTTCTTGATCAGCGCGGCGTTGTCCACGAGCGAACGAGTGCCGTTGGAGAAGGCCTCGTTGAAGAACGTCACGACGGTGATGCCCGCGAGCAGGTAGATGGGAAAGAAGTCGACGCGGCTGTTCATCCCCAGGAAGACGCCGATCGCGACGTAGAACACCGCGAACTGCACGAGCGGCTTGACGTACGACCACATCCACCCGAGCACAGAGCCGCGATAGCGGATCTGCACTTCTTTCCGGACGATGAGCGAGAGCAGGTAGCGACGGTGGAAGACGTCCAGCAAGCCGAGGTTGCGCCCTGGCTGCTCGAGCGCGGACGACTCGGGCGACACGCGGGACATTGCCCTCCTTCAGGCGTGGAACGGGTGGCCCGGAGCGGGCGGAACTCATCTTAGCCGGGGGTTGTGTCGCGGACCTGAGAAGGTCGACCGGGGGGGGGGGACTCTCGGGATGCTCCAAGTCCGGGTTGGTAGGATCTGATCGCTCCGTCACTCGGCGGGCCGCTCCTCAGATCTCTCAGGGAACACCCGCATCGTGCTTCAGACTGTGCTCGGCCAGCCGGCCGTCTTCCGCCTCACGAGCGATCCCGAGCCGGCGGACCTGTCGTTGCGAGAGCGACGCCTTCTGGTCGGAGCCCTCAATTTCCACGCGCTGATGGCTCCGGGCCGCGAGCTCACGGTGCACGCGTACGACGGCGACTGGACGACGCTTCCGCGCACCACCGACGACTCGACGTTCGACGGGATGTCGCGACAATTCCGGTCACGCCTGTTCACCATCGGTATGGCGAGCGAGGTGGTCGTGGAGGCGGGGTCGGACACCGAGGCATCGGTGGGCGCGCGAGCGTTCGCATCCGGGGCGGTGCGACACGTGCACATCTCGCGTGATGAGGTCCTCGACTTCGATCCACCACGTGAGCACTCCACCAGCGCCATCAGGAGGGCGCTTCGAGCGGTTCGTGCTCGGACGCCGCTGCTGTATGACGAAGCGCGGGACATCGAGTTGCTGAGGCACCGACGGTCGATCACTCATCGGGCAGCGCGCCGCCGTTTCAGGGATGAGTTCGCCCCGGGGGGCATCCACGAGGACGGCGTGCTCCTGCCCGCGCCCCCGTGTCCGGACGGCGCCCCACGGGCCGCGTTGATCGGGATGCACTGGTTCGAACTCGGTGGTGCCGAACGCTGGGCGTTCGAGACCGTGAAGCTGGTCAAGGAAGCGGGCTTGATTCCCATCGTCTTGACCAACCGAGACTCCCACCATCCCTGGATCGGTCGCGCCGAGTTGGACGGCGCGCTTCTCATCCCCTTCTCGGAACCGACGGTGGGCTCGCAGACTCCGGGGACAGAAGAACTGCTTCGCGCCGTCCTGCGCACGTTCGACGTGAGGGGAGTGGTGGTCCACCACAATCAGTGGCTCTACGACAGGCTCCACTGGCTCGCGATGTCACGGCCGGGGATGCCGATCATCGACTCGACGCACATCGTGGAGTACCGCGGAGGCGGCTTCCCCCACAGCAGCGTGAGAGTCGAAGAGGTGATCACAACCCACCACGTGATCTCGCCCACCCTGCAGCGCTGGATGGTGCAGAGTCAGGGTGTCGCCGCCGAGAAGGTCGTCATGGCTCCTCTGGCCGGGCTGACCGTCGCCGACGCCGAATCGACCTTCCGGGCGAAAGACGATGCAGCGCCGTTCACGGTGGCGTTCATCGGACGCATGGCGCGTCAGAAAGCGCCCGAAGTCTTCCTCGCCATGGTCCATCGCCTCCGGACCGAGGACGTGCCGCTCCGGTTCATCATGCACGGCGACGGCGAATTGGCGTCCTGGGTGGACGATCTCATCGCCGCCTACGGACTGCGCGACGCCGTGGAGCGTCGGGGGTCTGCGGTTCCCGTCGACCAGACCCTGGCCGAAGCCCACGTACTGGTTGTCACTTCGCACAACGAGGGCCTCACACTGACCACGCTCGAGGCGATCAGTCACGGCCTGCCGGTCGTCTCGACCGACGTGGGCGCGCAGTCGGACATCATTCCGCCCCGCGCGCTCGTCAACCGCAACGTGCACCTGGCCGCCCGACAGGCTGCTCAGAAGGTGGCATGGCTCGCGAGCGATGAAGGAGCCCGTGAAGCGCTGTGGCGCGATGAGCGGGCGGCCGAGAAGAAGCTCCTCTCCGCGGCATCCGCCAGCGAATGGTTCACACAGGAGGTGGCGTCGTGGTGACGGTCGCTGCAGTTGTCGTCACGTTCAACCGGCTGGAGAAGCTCAAGAGCGTGATCGCCGCCCTCGAAGGGCAGACCCTCCGGCCGGCCACACTTCTGATCATCGACAACGCCTCGACCGATGGAACGGCGGACTATCTCGCCGGTCTGCAGAAGGATGCTGCTCTCGAAGTCGTCACGATGGCGACGAACACCGGAGGAGCGGGCGGGTTCGCCGAGGGGATGCTGCGCGGTTATGCGACAGGCGCCGACCATGTGTGGATCATGGACGACGACTGCTACCCGCATCCCACCGCGCTCGAGAGGCTGGTCGCGGGCTTCGACGACGCTGTGGCGGAACTCGGTCCCGATGTGCCCTTCGCGTGCTCGGTGGTGCAATTCACCGATGGTTCCATCTGCGAGATGAACAACCCCGTTCCGACCTGGGACTGGGGCCGGCTGATGGTGAAGGGGCAGCGCAACGTCATGGTGACGGCGTGCTCCTTCGTTTCCGTGCTCATTCCCCGGTGGGCGATCGCACGATACGGATTGCCCTACCGTGACTACTTCATCTGGTTCGACGACCGTGAGTACACCCTCCGTCTCACGAAAGTCTGCCCCGGCGTTCAGGTGCTCGACAGCACCGTCACGCATGACATGGGAGACAACCGTGGTGTGAACTTCGCCATGGTCGACACCAAGAGCCTGTGGAAGTTCGAGTACGGTGTGCGCAACGAAGCGTCGTATCAGTTGCACCACCGGGGTGTGCTGTACTTCCTCGAGTTCGGTGCGCGATTGTTCGTGAGTCTGCACCGTGGGGGTGTGGCGTACCGGCTTCGGCTGAAGCTGATGCGCAAGTGGTTCGCCGGTATCCGATTCAATCCGCGTGTGGAGTACCCGGAGCCGGTCCGTTGATGCGTGACCTGCACCTGCTCGTGTGCGCTGAGGGGCGGTGCGCACGATGAGCTGGTTCCAGGCCGTGCCGTCGCTCGCGGTCGCGCTCGCCGTGCTCATCATCCCGGGCGCGGCAGTGGCTTCGCTCCTCAGGCTTCGCGGACTCGCACTGCTGGGGGCGTCCGCCCCGATCTCGATATCACTCATCGCCGTCGCGGCACTCATCTCGCCGTGGATCGGGCTGACATGGTCGCCGTGGGTCGTAATCGGCCTCACACTGGCGGCTTGTCTCGCAGCTGTCGCATGGTCGCGGTGGGTCGGTCGCCCGAAGGGCACGCACTCCACGCCGGCCGGTCGGCGGTTCGCAACGGCGTGGCCGCTTGTGATCGCCGTCGTCACGCCCGCTGTCGTGATCGGCTTCACCTTGATCCGAAGCATGGGGCAACCGGACTACCTTTCGCAGCGATATGACAACTTCTTCCACCTGAACGCCGTCCAGTACGTCCTCGACACCGGTAATGCCTCGCCGCTGTGGTTGGGCACGATGACTTCGGGAGACACGGGCGGTCTGCCCTTCTACCCGTCCGCGTGGCACGCACTCGTCGCGCTGGTGGTCGACCTCAGCGGCGCGAGCGTCGTGGTGTCCACCAACGCCGTCGTGATCGTGGTCGCTGCTGTCGTGTGGCCGGTCGGTGCGGTACTGCTGACTCGAACCCTTCTCGGCCGGGGACGCGCTGTCGTGATCGCGGCCGGCGTGCTTGCGGCCGCGTTTCCCGCGTTCCCGTACTTGCCGCTGCACTACGGCGTGCTCTACCCCCTCTTCCTCGGACTCGCCGCCCTTCCGGCCGCCCTTGCGTTCGCCTCCCTCGCACTACGGCCCGGCACTGTTCGTCGCAGACAGGATCTTGTTCTGCTCGTCCTGCTGATGATCCCGGGTCTCGGCGTCGCTCACCCGGGCGCGTTGCTGGCGCTGCTCGCCCTCACACTGCCCGCCATGATCGCCCTGTTGGCCCACGCCATCGTGCACGCTCGCAGCGGAACCTTCCGCGTCGTGTGGATCGGCGTTCTTCTCGGCTATCTCGGCGCGGGGATTCTGGCGCTGTGGGTCGTCCGTCCACCGGCGAATCAGATCTACTGGGGCGTCATCGCCACCTTGCCGCACGCGGTCGGCGAAGTCGTGACGGCGTCGGTCTACCAGTATCCCGTGGCGCCGGCTGTCGCGGCTCTTCTGGCCATCGGAGCCTACTCTTGCCTCCGACGACCCACGTGGCGCCGCTGGGTGATCCTCGGGACCGCGGTCATCGGCTCGTTGCTCTACATCATCGTCGCGGGCTCGCCCTTCGAAATCCTGCGTACGTGGTTGACCGGACCGTGGTACAACAACGCTCCCCGCCTCGCATCGATCTGGGTGGTCGCCGTTCTCCCTCTTGCGGCGTTGGGCGCCTCGACATTCGTCCGCTTCGTGCTGGGTCGACTCCCCGCGCTGCGCAGACGGATCGACGCGCACAGGCTGCTCGGGGCCGTGATCGCGACGATCGTTCTGCTCCTTGCCACGCAGGGCGTCGCGATCCGACAGGCGGCTGCTGACCTCGAATTCACCTACGATCTGCGTCCAGGCGGGCCGATCCTGACCCCTGACGAGTTCGCCCTGATCATGCGGTTGCCTGAGTTGGTCCCCGCGGACGCTGTCATCGCCGCGGACCCCTGGACCGGCGCCTCCTTCGCTTATGGGATGTCAGACCGCCGTGTGCTCATGCCGCATCTGTTGATGGAGGAGTCGGATGCCGCGCATGTCGTCAACACGCGGCTGAGCACAGCGGGAGACTCCCCGGCGGTGTGCGCGGCGCTCGAGGAGACCGGTGTGCGCTACGTGCTCGATTTCAGCAGTGATGGAGACTTCATGGACAACGACGGCGACTTCTCGGGTCTGGACGGGTTGGCGGTGTCACCTTACGTCGAGCCGATCGCCGAGCAAGGCGACGCGGTCCTCTACCGGATCACCTCCTGTGGGCTCTCCTCATGAGCACGATCGATATCGTGGTGCCGTTCTGGGGCGACCCGGAGCTCTTGAAGCTGACGGTCGAGTCCGTGCGTGCTCAACGCGATCGCGACTGGCGCCTCGTGGTGATCGACGACTGCTACCCGGACGAATCGGTTCCCCGCTACTTCGAAGCGATCGACGATCCTCGTGTGACGTACGTCCGCAACGAGGTGAACCTCGGCATCACGGAGAACTATCGGGCCGCGATCCGTCTGGCGACCGCCACTCATCTGACGATCCTGGGCTGTGACGACCTCCTTCTGCCGAATTACATCGAGGTCGTCCGCCGGACGGTCGCCGCCGTCCCCGATGCCGACGTGATTCAACCCGGCGTGCAGGTGATAGACGAGCATGGCGCCGTCGTCATGCCACTTGTCGATCGTGTCAAGCAGGGGCTGCTCGCCCCTCGACGCAAGGACGGCATCGCGGTTCTGCGCGCGGAGCGGATGGCCACGAGCCTCATTCGCGGAGACTGGCTCTACTGGCCATCCCTGACTTTCCGCACAGACACGCTGCGCCGGGTCGACTTCCGAGAAGGCCTGCCGATCATCCAGGATCTCGCCCTCCTCATGGATGTCGCGTTCGAGGGCGGCACTCTCGCCTATAACCCTGAGTTGGCGTTCTCGTACCGTCGCCACGGGGGAAGCGCGTCGCAGAAGACGCTGTTGGACGGCAGCCGTTTCCGCGACGAACGCGCTTACTACCGACAGGCGCGTCGGCTTGCGAGCGGGAAAGGCTGGACGCGCACCGCTCGGACGGCTCGATTGCGAGCCATGTCCAGATTGCACGGCGTCGCCGAACTTCCCGGCGTCATCCGGCGCGGTACGGGTGCCGGGATACAATCGACAATCGCTCACATCTTCGCGCTCTGAGCCGCGAGCCTGCGCCACCGCCCGTCCACCAGGAGTTCTCATGTCCGACCACGTACTCATCACCGGTGGAGCCGGATTCATCGGATCCAGTCTGGCGAAGCGCTTCGTCGCCGCAGGCATGTCCGTCACGGTCCTGGACGCGCTCATCCCGCAAGTGCACGGCGAAGACCCCGCCTCCACCTCTCCGCTGCTTCGATCCCTGGACGGTGTGGCCGAAGTGATTGCAGGGACGGTCAACTCTACAGCGGATCTGCGGCGCGGCCTCGACCGTGCGAACATCGTCGTCCATCTCGCAGCCGAAACGGGTACCGGCCAGTCGATGTACGAGATCGATCGGTACACCGGGACGAATGTCGGCGGAACGGCGAAGCTGTTGGACCTGCTGGCCAACGAACCCCACGAGGTCCGGCGGCTCGTGATCGCATCGTCGCGGTCCATCTACGGAGAGGGCTCGTATCGGACGGCGGACGGCCGCGTCGTACATCCGCCGCACAGGGCCGATGCCGACATGGCCGCCGGTGATTTCTCGGTTCATATGCGCGGCGAGGGGGACCTGCAGGTGATCCCCACCGATGAGGACGCGAAATTGCATCCCTCGTCGGTGTACGGCATCACCAAGCAGATGCAGGAAGCGCTGATCATGACCGTTGCGCCGACGATCGGCGTGGAGCCGGTGTCACTGCGATACCAGAACGTCTACGGTCCCGGACAGTCGCTGAAGAACCCGTACACCGGCATCCTGTCCATCTTCTCCACGCTGATCCGGCAGGGCAAAGAGATCAACATCTTCGAGGACGGACTCGAGAGCCGCGACTTCGTGTACATCGACGATGTCGTCGAGGCGACGTTCCTGGCGGCGACCGAACCCGGTGCGTCGGGCGGTGTCTTCAACGTGGGGTCCGGGGTGGCCACCACGGTCCAGGATGTCGTCGCGGCCCTCTTCGACGCCTTCGGCACGGAGGTCCCGACGCGTGTGTCGGGCAACTACCGCCTCGGAGACATCCGACACAACATCGCAGACACCACCCGGCTGCGGGAAGTGCTGCGGTTCGAGCCGAGCGTCGACTTCGCAGAGGGGCTCCGCCGGTTCGTGGAGTGGGTGCTCACAGAACCCGTCGAGGGTGACAGCTACCAGAAGTCTCTCGACGAGATGTCATCGCGGAACCTGCTGAAGTGACCCTGCCGGGGATGCTGCGGGGGACTCCGTATCCCTACCGCCGCAACAGCCTGAACATGTTCCGGCTGATCCTGGCAGGCCTCGTCCTCTTCGCGCACAGCTGGTACATCGCGGGCCAGGGATCGGGTCCGTCGATACAGGGGGAGAATCTGGGCGGCTGGGCGGTCGCCGGCTTCTTCGTGCTCAGTGGGTTCCTGATCACCCGCAGTCGGATTCGGACCTCACCGGGTGAGTACCTGCTGCATCGCGTCGCCCGCATCTACCCGGCCTTCGTCGTCGTGCTGTTCGTGACGGCCTTCCTCTTCGCGCCGATCGCGCTCCTCATCGAACAGGGCTCCCTTTCGGGATTCCTCACCACGCCGATCACGCCGTTCCAGTACGTGTGGGGAAATCTGGCGCTGCACATCGACCACTACGCGATCGGGGTGACGCTTCAGACGGTGCCGTACCCCGGGGCATGGAACGGCTCGCTCTGGACCCTGTTCTACGAGTTCCTCTGCTACCTCGTCGTGTGGGTCCTCGGATTCGCAGCGGTCTTCCGGCGGTCGCCGATCGTCGTCGCAATCCTGTTCGTCCTCAGCGTCGTGACGTACGCCCTCATCGGAGTGGCCAGCCGGGCGGGTCTGGACGGGAGCTTCGAGCTCTTCGCACGGCTGCTTCCGTTCTTCCTCGGAGGCTCGCTCGTGTACTTCCTCATCGAGCGGTCGGGGGTCAATCGGCTGCTGGGCATCGGAGCGCTCATCGTGACCGTGCTGCTGATCGTCTTCATCCCGCGGTGGGGCGGCCAGGCGTCCGCCCCCTTCCTCGCGTACGGTCTGCTCTCCCTGTCCACCTGGATCCCTCAGCCCCGCTGGGTGGCACGAAACGATGTGTCCTACGGGTTCTACATCTACGCGTGGCCCGTTCAGCAGCTGACGGTTCTCGTCGGCGGGGCGACGATCGGGATGCCGCTCTACATCTTGGTCACGGTCTTGGTGACCTTCGCTCTGGCCTGGCTCAGCTGGGTTGTGGTCGAGCGGCCGGCGATGCTTCTGGTGCGTCCGAAGGACGAGGCTCGCACCCCCGTTCCGGCAGATGCGCCGGGAGACATCCAGACCTCCTGACCTCAGGCGGTCTGCACGCGGCGCTGCGCCTCCCGCCACGCGCGCATCAGCATCCATCGCGATCTCAGTGCGGCGCGCACCCCTCGCGGCTTCTCCGAGGATGCGTTCGTGCTGTGGATCCGTCGACGCACTGTCGGCTGCTCGACGTGCCGCAGAACACCGTGGGCGTTGGCGACGGTCGCGATCCAAAGGTCGTGCGACTCGGTCAGGAAGTCGGGGAACGGAGTCACGAGCGGCAGCAGGTCCCGGCGGATCGCCATCGCGCAGCCGAAGTATGGCGCGGAGCCGGCGAGGATCCGCAGCTCATTGCGTACGCGATGCCGTGACGTGGCCGCGCGCAGCAGCCATGGTCGTCCGGTCAGCGGCGATCGCAGGGGCTCATCCGTGCCGAGGAGGAGGAGGTTCGACGCGGCCACGCCCGCCTCCTGAGCCGCCTCGACGAGAGCAGCCCGGCGTCCGGGTACCCATTCGTCGTCCTGATCGGCGAGGAAGAGCACATCGTTCGTGGCCGCGAGCATCGCGGCTTCGAACGTATGGACATATCCGCGATTCGCGGCTTGGCGGATGACACGCACGCGGGGATCGGACAGCGCCTGCACGGCGGCGACTGTCCCATCGCTGCTCGCATCGTCCACGATGATTACCTCGTCGTGAGGCGTCAGCTCGTCGAGGATGGACGTCAGCTGGGCTTCCACGTAGGCCTGCCCGTTGTAGGTCGCCATGCAGACGCTCACGCTGACGGGCTCACTCACTGGACGGTGCCGCCTTCCAACGCGTCACAGGCGGGCACCGGCACGTACACTTGCTTCCGATGCGGTCGCTCATGCTCAGGCTCGCGGGGTTCACGGGAGCACCGATCCTCTCGGCGCTTGCCCCGTTCATCATACTTCCCGTCATCTCGCGACTTGTGGGAGCCGAGGGGTGGGCGAACTTCTCGGCGGGCCAGTCCATCGGCATTCTCGGCATGGTGGGTGTGCTGTTCGGCTGGGGGATCGTGGGACCCGTTCGGGTTGCACGCGCGACGTCGCAGCAGGATCGAGCGGTGATTCTGCACGAGAGCATCCGGTCGAGGCTGCTGACCTCCCTGATCGCAGTCCCCGCCGCTGCCATCGCCACCTACCTCGTCTGCGGCCCCGACTATCGCATCGAGTCGATCGCGATCGCCGTCGCGATGACCCTGGGTGGCTTCACGCCGGCATGGTTCTGCATCGGGGAGGGCAATCCCCGCGGACTGATGATCTTCGATGCTGCACCCAAGTTGGCGGCGTCTCTCGTCGGACTGCCCATCGTCGTCTCGACTGGTCAGGTGCTGTGGTACCCGGCACTGTTGTTGCTTTTCACGGTGCCCGTATTCGCGGTGCACGCACGCCGAACCGCGCACGGCGACGCCCTCGGTGACGCGCGGCCGCGTGCGCTGCGAAGCGTCATGCGCACGCTCGTGCCCACGGCGGCGATCGACGCGACCGGTAACGCGTATGGATCCACCGCGATACCGATTGCCACAGCGGGGTTGAGCGCTTCCGATGCGAGCGCATTCGCGTCTGCCGACCGGGCCTACCGAATCGGTACGCTCGCCGTGGTGGCCGTCGCCAATGCGTTTCAAGCGTGGGTCCTGGATCCTCACGCGCACGATGTGCGTCGTCGACACCTGGGCGCGATCTGCGCACACCTCGCCCTCGGGCTGCTCGGAGGCGCGGCGATCGCGGTGCTCGGGCCCTGGGCGACGGGGGTGCTGTTCGGAGCCGATGTCGCCGCGCAGGCGGTGCCCAGTGCGCTTTTCGGCATCGCGTTCCTGTGCATCTCGCTCGCCACCCCACTGATCCGGAATCTGCTGATCCCGGCCGGGCGGGTACGCACGGTCTTCGCGGCGACGATCGCCGCTGCGGCGGTGGGGTTGGTCATCATGGTGCTCGGTTCGGCAGCGGGCTCCGCGGCGATCGTCTCGCTGGGCGTGGCGTCGTCCGAGTTCGTGGCTCTCGCGGTGCTGATCGTGCCGGCGGCGATGGAGTTCCGTCGTCTGAACACGCCGGGCGCGCATACGCAGCCGATGTAGCCTACGGGCTTTCCGCTATGCGATCGGCGGCCCAACGAACGCTGTCGGCAACAGCAGCGACGCGCGGAGCCATCCTTCCCCCTCTGCCGGTGCGCCCGTCGTGCCACCCCGCCTTCAGCAGGCTCCACATCGCCTTTCGCGGCCGGGCCATCGCACAGACGACGGTGAAGTAGACGGCATCCGCGACGGTGTCCCGCAGGATTCGCCCTCGATGCCGCCGTGCGTGCAGACGATTGACCAGAACGCGGTTGCGCGCGCGGTAGTAGTAGCGGAAGGGCGTACTCAGCATCATCACCCGTGGAATGCCCGGTAGGGCGGGCCCACGCCGCCGGTAGCCGACTCCGAGGCGGTGCTCGAGCACCAGACCCGGCGCCGCCACCGCGACGAAACCGGCCGACGAGCATCGCAATTCGTACTCGGTGTCGACCAGGTCGATGAACAACGGCTCGAGCATAAGCCCCACATGCGAGAGCAGGTCACGTCCGAGAAGCATCCCCGACTGGATCACCCGCCGCGCTCGAAGCACTCCATCCTCGCTGTCGCCGTGGGCTTGGCGCACCTCGGCGAAGTACTCGGGTACGACCGGTCCGACGCGCAGCCCGCTCCGCTGTGCATGGTCGTGGGCGTCCACCAGTGCCTCGACGAAGCCGAGGCCGATGCGAGAGTCCTGGTCCAAGGTGACGACGCGATCCGCCCCTGTCTCCAGCGCAGCCCGGATCCCGGCGTTCAGTGCGACGGCGATGCCCGAGTTCTCGCGCAGCCGGATCACCGTCACGCCTCGTGACTCTGCAGCCTTCAGCGTGCTGTCGAACTCGGGTCCGCTGCCGTCATCGACGAGCATCACGCCGTCCACCTGACGAAGGATCGATGCGACCTCGCCTGCCAACGACGGGCCGGGTCTATAGGCGGTCACGACCGCCCAGACGCCGTGCGACGCCATCAGCGTGCGCCGGGCTCAGCCTGATCGCTGTCGGCCACGGCCTCCATCGCACTCACTCTCGACGTGAGCCGATCGATCTGCGCGCGTGCGATCGCGGTCTCTTCCGCCACGCGCCGGATCTCGTCTTCGGCTTGCGAGAGCTCCCACGACAGGTGAAGGGTGACCCCCAGCAACAGGACGATCGCCAGCGAGAAGAGAAGGTTGGCCGGAACCGCGACTCCGAGCGTGTCGGTCAGCCACAGCAGCAGCTGGGGGAACAGGCCCAGAAGAAGCACGGCGAGCCCGATCACGAGCCACATCACCGCGTACTTCTCTCTGAGCTTGCGCGCCAACAGCATCCACACCACGATCACGAGGATGACGACGGCCAGCGCGATTCCGAAGAGGACGATCATGCGACTGCTCCCGACGGGGCTGAGCGGGCCGGGCGTGCCCGCCGCAGAACAGCGAGGCTCAGCGCGAAGACCGCGCGAAGCAGGTACAGCGTCGCTCCGACGGTTCCCTGGGTGGACGTGCCGTGCAGTCGCGGCCGCATGGCGACCGGAACCTGAGTCACCGTGAGCCCGGCATGACACGCGGCCACCAGCGAATCGAGCGTGTCCCCGAAGTACTCTGCGGGGTAATAGCGCACGTACTGCTCGATCGCACGGGGCCCGGCGGCGCGGAAGCCGCTCGTGGCGTCGGTCAGCTTCGTCCTGGCCACGCGAGAGAGAACCTTCGCGAGAAACACCATCGCCCAGCGCCGCGGGCCGCGCACGCTGTAGTCGCCCACGTCGGCGAAACGCGCACCGATCGAGATGTCCGCATCGCTCAGACCAGCCAGGACGAGGTCGATGTCCGCCGGGTTGTGCTGACCGTCGGCGTCTACTTGGATCGCTCGGCGATAGCCCATCCGCTGTGCGTAGGTGAAGCCGGTGCGCATCGCGCCGCCGACACCGAGATTGAATGGCAGACTGAGCACGGTCGCGCCGGCTGCCCGCGCGATGGCCGCCGTGTCGTCTGTGGATCCGTCGTCGACGACCGCCACGTCGTAGAGCGCGCTCGCAGCGCGGATTTCCCGCAGGGTCGCGCCGACGTTCCGCGCCTCGTTCCATGCCGGGACGATGACCAGAACACGTTCAGGCGAGACCGTCATAGTCCTGCGATCCTACCAACGACGTTCCCCGGCCCTTGTGCGCGATCAGCTCAGGGGCGCGCCGATCGGGTAGCTGCTCAGATACTCGGCCGGGAGGGTTTCGATCGCGGGGCGGCGTCCGCCTCCGATGGAGAGGAGAGTCGCGTAGCTCTGGACGTGGTGGAGTTCGCCGCTCGAGTACTGGTACACCTCCGGTGTTCCCGTGAACTGCACGACGGCATTCTCCGCGAGCAGGGGAGCTCCGATTCCCACCCAGGCCGCGGTATCGACCGCCCACGGGAGGATCGTGAGAGGTCGGGCTCCGTTGAGGGCGGTGAGCTGGGCGTACGTGCGGACATGACGCAGCTTGCCGCCCTCGACGACGTAGACCTCGCTGCGACCCTTCGGCTGGATGAAGAGCGGGGCGCCCGCGGGCACGGTCGACAGGGTCCACGCCGAGCATTGAGCGGCGGTCAGCGCCGATGTCGCGAGTCCTCCGACATCCGTCCCCTGTACCGGCACGAGTCGACCGTTCGACGCGAGATACATCTGGTCCCCGCACGCCACTGCCGGAGTGAGCTGCGCAGATGCCACGGTGCTCAGTGCCAAAGCGGCATCCGGGACGACGGCGTATCGAGTGGCGCCGAACTCCGCAGCGAGGGCGAAACTGGGGATGTGGATCAGCGGACCCGTCGGCGTGGCGAGAAGGACGTCTCCGGAGGAGGCCGCCCGTACGAGCGTGTTGGCGGCGAAGAGGGTCGGGCCGAGCGGGATCGCTTCCGCAGCATCCGTCCGCATCGTCGCGACGTACCCGGCCGTACCCTGTGAGGCCGTCTTCCAGGCGCTCTGATCGAACACGGGCCGACGCGTGCCCGACTCAAGCAGGTACACCTGCGGCGATGCTCCCGTTTTGACGAAGGAGCCGACATCAGCGCCCGTCTGGAACGCATCTGCGAGCCGAGCCTCCAGATTGACGAAACTCATGAAGGCGTACCCGAACAGCGCCACTTGATCGGCGGTGGCGAACCGATGCTTGGTTCCGTCTGCCTCCAGCAGGAACAGCGTGCCCGTTCGCGGATCGTGTACGTATCGCCCGATGTCGCGGCCGGTGGGGAGTGTGCCGGCATATGCGGACGTGACGGTGGCGATGGCGCCCAGGCGGGAGCGCAGGACGACCAAGTCTTCGTAGGTCGCGACATGGTGCTTCGTTCCGTTGGAAACGAGGAAGACCTCAGGTGTGCCGCTGGCCTGAATGAGCGCGGACGCGGATGCCGGAGCGGTGCTCACCTGGGTGCTGCCGAACCAGTCCGTGAAGCGCTGGTAGAAATTGCGATTCCCGTACGTCGAGCAGCCGTCGCCCTGCCCGTAGCCCGCGCGCAGCGATGCGGCGTTGGGCTGGTAGGGCGTGTAGTAGTAGAGGTTGGCGGTCGCCTGGTTCTCGATGTAGACAGGCGACGAGCCGCATGACGCGTTGGGGCTGTATCGCAGATTCCACGTCTTGCCGGGCGCGTAGTAAGTGAAGTAGCGGTTCTCCGTGTAGATCTTGAACTGGCGTGCGGCGCCGTACATCTGGTTGAAGAAGCCGTAATAGCGCGTATCGCACGCCGCAGTGTCCGGGCAGCCCTGCCCCATCGCGATCGTGTATCGCCAGTCGGACGGCCACGTGTGCGTGACGAGCCCCTGCTCCTTTTCCAGCGTCACGATGAGGACCTGGGGATTGATTCCGCACGATTGTGCGACTTTGTAGATGATCCGCGCGGCCGGCTCTGCGCTCCCACCCTCATAGCCCGCGCAGTAGCTGTCAGCGGCACGTGTGGTCGTCGTCTGCCGGAAGTCTTTGAGGCATGTGTACCCGGCCTGGCAACTCGTCACCTTCTGGCGCAAGAAGCTGTCGATCTGCGACTCCGACATCGTCGAGGCCTTGAAGAAGACTTCGTTCGAGATGATGTTGCCGGGTCGGAACTGCGACAGGTCCGCTGTCTTGACCACGCCGCTTGCAGCAATCGCGGCTGATTCCGAGAGCGTCTTCGCCGCAGCAGGCGACGGCGAGGTGATGCCCGCCGTCAGCGCGACCGTCAAGGCGATCACGGCAGCGACAGCCGTGATTACACGGGGCAAGCCTCGATGGGCGGAGCGTGGGGTCATGGGGACATTGTGGCGGAAGTGAATGCGAGATACCACTGTTACAGAAGAGAAAGAGGGATGACGCGCCGCCGTCCTCGTCATTCCCAGCCGCGGCGGTCGAATACCCCGTGAGCCGGTGTGACACGATTGACGGGTGAAAGGCATCATCCTGGCCGGGGGTTCCGGTACGCGTCTGCATCCGGTCACCTTGGGTGTGTCGAAGCAGTTGATTCCGGTGTACGACAAGCCGATGGTGTACTACCCGTTGTCGACGTTGATGTTGGCGGGGATCCGGGAGATTCTGATCATCACGACGCCGCATGATGCGCCGTTCTTCGAGCGGTTGCTGGGGGACGGGTCGCAGTTCGGGGTGGAGTTGTCGTTCGCGGTGCAGCCGTCTCCGGATGGGTTGGCGCAGGCGTTCACGATCGGTGCGGATTTCATCGGGGACGACAAGGTCGCTCTGGTCCTGGGGGACAACCTGCTGTATGGGCCGGGGTTGGGGACGCAGTTGAAGCGGTACGCGGATGTCGATGGTGGGGCGATCTTCGCGTATTGGGTCTCGGAGCCGTCCGCGTACGGGGTGGTCGAGTTCGACGGGTCCGGGCGTGCGGTGTCGTTGGAGGAGAAGCCGGCGAACCCGAAGTCGAATTTCGCGGTCCCGGGTCTGTATTTCTATGACAACGATGTGGTGGGTATCGCGAAGGGTTTGAAGCCGTCGCCGCGGGGTGAGTTGGAGATCACGGATGTGAACCGGGCGTATCTGGAGGCGGGGCGCCTGCAGGTGGAGGTGTTGCCGCGGGGGACGGCGTGGCTGGATACGGGCACGTTCGATCAGATGACCGATGCCGCCGACTACGTCCGCACGATGGAGCGGCGCACGGGGATGCGGATCGGTGCTCCGGAGGAGATCGGGTGGCGGCAGGGGTTCCTCACGGATGAGCAGCTTCGGGAGCGTGCGGTGAAGCTGGTGAAGTCCGGGTACGGGTCGTACCTGTTGGAGATCCTGGAAAGAGGCCGCTGATGGGGACCCTTCTCGTGACCGGTGGGGCCGGGTTCATCGGCTCCAACTTCGTCCACCATGTCGTTGAGCACACCGATGACCGGGTGGTCGTGTTGGACAAGCTCACGTATGCCGGGAACCGGGCCTCTCTGGCGGGGCTTCCTTCGGATCGGGTGGAGCTGGTGGTGGGGGACATCACCGACGCAGCGCTGGTGGATGACCTGTTCGCGAAAGTCGACGCGGTGGTGCATTACGCGGCGGAGTCCCACAACGACAACAGCCTGCATGATCCGCGCCCGTTCCTGGACACCAACATCATCGGGACGTACACGCTGCTGGAAGCCGCCCGCAAGCACGACCGGCGGTTGCATCACATCTCCACCGACGAGGTCTACGGGGATCTGGAGTTGGATGACCCGGACCGGTTCACCGAGAACACCCCGTACAACCCCTCCTCCCCATACTCCTCCACCAAGGCCGGCAGCGACCTTCTGGTGCGGGCGTGGGTGCGGTCCTTCGGGGTGCAGGCCACGATCAGCAACTGTTCGAACAATTACGGCCCGTACCAGCACGTGGAGAAGTTCATCCCCCGCCAGATCACGAACGTGATCCGCGGGATCCGCCCCAAGCTCTACGGGGCCGGGGAGAACGTCCGCGACTGGATCCACGCCGATGACCACTCCTCCGCCGTCCTCACGATCCTCGATAAGGGCGTGATCGGGGAAACCTACCTGATCGGCGCGGACGGGGAGCGCAACAACAAGGACGTCGTCGAACTGATCCTGGAGCTGATGGGCCAGCCCAAGGACGCGTACGACCATGTCACCGACCGTGCCGGGCACGACCTGCGGTACGCGATCGATTCCACCAAACTCCGCACCGAGCTCGGCTGGGCCCCCCAGTACTCCGACTTCGACGCCGGGCTTGCCGCGACGATCGCCTGGTACCAGGACCACGAGGACTGGTGGGCACCCACCAAAGACGGTGTCGAAGCGTTCTACGCCACGAAAGGCCAGTAACCCCCGATGACGGAGTTCGGCAAAGACCTGACGCGCACGCAGACCCCGATCCCGGGTCTGGTGGTGTTCGACCTGCCCGTGCACGGCGATAACCGAGGTTGGTTCAAGGAGAACTGGCAGCGGGAGAAGATGCTCCCGTTGGGCCTGGAGGACTTCGGGCCGGTGCAGAACAACATCTCCTTCAACGACCAGGTCGGCACCACCCGCGGCATCCACGCCGAACCGTGGGACAAGTTCGTCTCCGTCGCCACCGGCCGGATCTTCGGCGCGTGGGTCGACCTCCGGCAAGGCCCCACGTTCGGCGCCGTGTTCACGACGGAACTGGACCCTTCCAGGGCGATCTTCGTGCCCCGCGGGGTCGGGAACTCGTACCAGACCCTGGAACCGGACACCGCGTACACGTACCTCGTCAACGACCACTGGTCCCCGAACGGGGAGGGGTATTCCTTCCTGAACCTCGCCGACGAGACCGCCGCGATCGACTGGCCCATCCCCCTGGCCGACGTGGAGATCTCCGCGAAAGACCACGCCCACCCCCGCCTGAAAGACGTCGCCCCCGTCCCGCCCCGCAAGACCCTCATCCTCGGCGCGAACGGCCAACTCGGCCGCGCCCTCCGTGACGAGTTCGGCGAGCACCCCCACATCGAATACACCACCCGCGCCACCCTGGACATCACCGCCCCGAACCTGGCAACCGCACGGCGCTGGCGGGACTACGACACCATCATCAACGCCACCGCATACACCGCCGTCGACAAAGCCGAAACCCCCGACGGCCGCACCGACGCGTGGGCCGTGAACGCCACCGCCGTCGCCTCCCTCGCCCGCATCACCACCGAGAACCGGATCACCCTGGTCCACGTCTCCTCCGACTACGTGTTCGACGGCACCAAGCACGGCGAATACACCGAAGAAGACCCCGTCACCCCGCTCGGCGTCTACGGGCAGACCAAAGCCGCCGGCGACGCGATCATCACCACCGTCCCCCGCCACTACCTCATCCGCACCAGCTGGGTCATCGGCGACGGCAACAACTTCGTCCGCACCATGGCCTCCCTCGCCGAACGCGGCATCAACCCCACGGTCGTCGACGACCAAACCGGACGCCTCACCTTCACCACCGACCTCGCCGCCGGCATCCACCACCTCCTCAACACCCGACCCGCGTACGGCACCTACAACCTCACCGGAACAGGCACCCCCACCACGTGGGCCGACATCGCCCGCACCGTGTTTGAACTCACCGGCCACGACCCCGACCGCATCACACCGGTCACCACCACCCAGTACTACGCCACAGCCACCACACCCACCGCACCACGCCCCCACAACAGCACCCTCGACCTCACCAAAATCACCACGACCGGCCACACCGCACCCGACACCGCAGACTCACTCGCGACCTACCTTCGTCGCTGACAGCGAAGAGTCCGGGTGTCTCAGCAGGGCTGAGGGAGGTCCACCGCTCATCGGTGAGGCGATCGATCAGGTGCGGGCTGGACTGCCCGGGTAGAATCGGCGGGGCCGCGAAGGATTCTGGCCGCCCCTGACCCCGAACCCCAAGCGAGTTCCCATGGATCTTCTCATCGTCGGCTCCGGCTTCTTCGGCCTCACGATCGCCGAGCGGGCCGCCTCTGCGGGCCGCAAAGTGACGGTCATCGATCGGCGCACGCACATCGGCGGGAACGCCTACAGCGAGGACGAGCCGGAGACGGGCATCGAGGTCCACCGTTACGGTGCGCACCTGTTCCACACCTCCAACCCGGCGGTCTGGGAGTATGTGAACCGGTTCACTACCTTCACTGACTATGTCCACCGGGTGTACACCAACCACAAGGGCGTCGTCTTCCCGCTGCCCATCAACCTCGGCACGATCAACCAGTTCTTCGCGGCTGCGTACTCTCCGGATCAGGCCCGTGCCCTCATTCAGGAGCAGGCGGGGGAGTTCGACGCCAAGGACGCCGCGAACCTGGAGGAGAAGGGTATCGCGCTCATCGGACGCCCTCTCTATGAGGCGTTCATCCGCGATTACACCGCAAAGCAGTGGCAGACCGACCCGAAGAACCTTCCCGCCGAGGTGATCAGCCGTCTGCCGGTGCGCTACACCTACGACAACCGCTACTTCAACGACACGTGGGAGGGGCTGCCCACCGACGGCTATACCGCCTGGATCGAGCGGATGGCAGACCACCCGAACATCGAGGTGAAGCTCGACACCGACTTCTTCGACGAGACCCAGCCGATCCACAAGGCGGCGACGGTCGGCCAGCTCCCGATCGTCTACACCGGTCCGATCGACCGCTACTTCGACGACGCTGAGGGTGCACTGTCGTGGCGCACGCTCGATTTCGAGCAGGAGGTCGTGCCCGTCGGCGATTATCAGGGGACCCCCGTGATGAACTACGCCGACGCCGACGTCCCGTACACCCGTATCCACGAGTTCAGGCACTTCCATCCTGAGCGCGCCGATCGGTACCCGTCCGACAAGAGCGTCATCATGCGCGAGTTCTCCCGATTCGCCACGCGCGAGGACGAGCCCTATTATCCGGTCAACACCGCCGAGGATCGCGCTGGTCTCCTGGCCTACCGCGAGCTGGCAAAGGGGGAGAGGGACGTGCATTTCGGCGGCCGCCTCGGCACGTACCAGTACCTTGATATGCACATGGCCATCGGCTCCGCGCTGTCGATGTGGAACAACCAGCTCGCCGACCAGACGGGCTCGTGAGCTCGGTCGCCACCCCCGTCGAGGACGCCCGATCCTCCTCCGCGGGTGAGCATGCGGGACTGCCGCGCACTCCGCTGTCCGCCGACGGCTCCGTAGCGTATCGAGCCGACATCGACGGGCTGAGGGCCCTCGCCATCCTGCTCGTCGTGGTCTACCACGTCTGGTTGGGCCGGGTGTCCGGCGGTGTGGACGTCTTCCTCATGATCTCCGCGTTCTTCCTCACCGCGTCCTTCGCCCGTCGCATGAAGCACGGTGCTCGCATGCGTGTCGGCACCTACTGGCTCCGCAAGTTCCGGCGACTCCTGCCGGCCGCGGTGGTGACGCTGCTCGGTGTCCTCGCGACGGCCTACTTCCTGTACCCGCAGACCGTGTGGTCCACCCTCTGGCGGCAGACGTGGGCGTCGCTGTTCTACGTCCAGAACTGGGAGCTGGCGTTCTCCGAGGTCGACTACTACGCACGTGACGCGCAGATCCCGAGCGCTCTCCAGCACTTCTGGTCGCTCTCCGTTCAGGGTCAGGTCTTCCTCCTCTGGCCGCTCATCTTCCTCGTCGTGGCGTTCGTCGTCCGGCGCACGCGGATCCGGGCAGATCTGCTGTTGGCCGTCGTCTTCGGCCTGATCTTCGCGGCCTCGCTCGCGTTCTCCATCCATGAGACCGCGACGAATCAGACGTTCGCCTACTTCGACACGCGCACCCGTCTCTGGGAATTCGCCGCCGGCTCGCTCGTCGCGCTGGCCATCCCCTTCTTCCGGGCGCCCGCCGCCGTCCGAGCCGTGCTCGGCTGGGTGGGCGTCATCGGGATCGTCGCGTGCGGCATCGTGATCGACGTGAGAGGCGGGTTCCCCGGCTACCTCGCCCTCTGGCCCGTGCTGTGCACCGCCGCCGTGATCCTCGGAGGAGTGGCTCCCGCTCGGGGGGCGCCGTCCTCCCTCCTGGCATCGCGACCGCTCCGCTTCCTCGGTCGCGACGCTTACGCGCTCTATCTCGTGCATTGGCCTGTCCTGATCACGTGGCTGATCGTGACGGACCGGACGAGCGTCGGTCCCTTCGCCGGCCTCGCGATCATCGTCATCTCGTTCGTGCTCGCCCGCCTCGTTGCAGGGGGCGTCGAGAACCCCATTCGCCGGCTGACCGCGCTGGATGCACGGCCGGTGCTCGGAGGTGTCGTCATCCTGGCGTGCATCGCGACGGTTGCAGTGCCGCTGACGCTGTGGCAGGTCGCCGAGCGGGTCCGCGTGGAGTCTGCCGCGGCAGAGTTCGCCAGCGATTACCCAGGGGCCGCGGCGCTTCCCTTCGGCGAGGGCGTCCCGGTGCGGGCGGGTGTGCCGCTGCTCCCTGATCCGACGTCGATCGGCGACGAGTGGGTGGCGTTGGAGTCCGACTGCGAGGGAGCGTTCCGTCCGACCTCGCCCCTGGTCGCCCGTACCTGCGCCCAGCTCACCTCCGTCGGTGAGCCATCGGGCACAGTGGTCGTCGTCGGCGACTCGCACGCCCAGCAGTGGATGGGGGCGGTGCTCCCGCTCGCGCGGGAGCAGGGGTGGAACGTCGTCGCGTTGCTGAAGGGCGGATGCTCCTTCGCCGCCGACGAGCCACCGGTCCCCGGATCCCAGGACTGCGTGCGGTGGCGGGCAGCTGCCGATAGGTACATCCAGCGACTTCAGCCGGACTTCGTCTTCGGCATGGCGACGAAGACCGAACCGGGAGGACCGGGTGAGCGCGCGCTGGGCGGGCTGGAGGAGACCGTCGAGTCGCTGGAGTCGACGGGCGCCGAGGTGGTCCTGTTCCGCGACAACCCGCGCTTCACGGAAGACATCTTCGAGTGCGTGGTCGAGAACGGCGCCGATTCGGTCCTCTGCCGCGCGGATCGGTCGGACGCGCTCGCGCGCTTCGATCCGGCCCGCGGCTCGGCCGGAGACGCTCACCTGGTGGATCTGTCCGATTACCTGTGCCCGGAAGACGTGTGCCTCCCGGTCATCGGCAACGTCGCGGTGTACCTCGACGACAACCACCTCACCCACATGTACGCGGCGACGCTGGCGCCTCTGCTCGCGCGGGAACTCGCCGCGGCGGGTGTCATCGAGGCCGGTTGACCGCCGCCGTCATCGCCCGTCGGAGCTCAGGGACGAGAGGGCCTCGACGAGCGCGGGGGTGAGGGTCGCCGCGAACGACCGCGTCATGTGGTTGTCGTCCGTGTAGACCACGAGCCCCCCGATCTGCCAATGGCAGCGTGCGTCGTCGCAGAACTGCGCCGTGAGGTCGAGCAGGTCGGCGTCCGTCTCGACAGCCGCCGCGCGCATCGGGTCCGCGAAGTCGGCATCGCTGCGCGGCATCGCGCACTCCTGCGCGTCGCGCACCGTGAGACAGTCGGGGGCCCCGGCCCCGCCCTGCACGGGGATACGGGCGGTCTCCGGATGGTCGACGAGCACGATGACGTGTTTGCCCGCACCCTGCAGCGTGCGGATCGTGGCGGCGACGGCATCCGGAGACAGGGGGTGATCGGCGGGGTCGTCGGAGACGTACAGCCGTGTGCGGTTCGTGAGCACGACGTCCGTGATGGCAGGGTCGGCCACGATCTCATCGATGACCGCCCTTGTCGGCTGCGGGCACAGCTGCGCACCGACCGGATCGTATCCCCACGCACTGCCGAGCGGCTCGAGCGAGACGAGCGGGCATCCCGAGACGAGGAAGGTGGACAGTCCCCACCCCTTCTCCCCCGTCGCGCGCTCGAAGGTCTCGACCCACCGAGTCGCGTGCGAGTCGCCGACGAGCGCGATCGTCCGGTCCTTATCGGCATCGGGTGTCCGCAGATCGCAGCGACGATACGTCACGAGCTCGACGGTGAGCTCGCACGCGGCGACCTCGGCGGTCGGGAGGTCCGAGGCGAACGAGGGAGCGGGGGCGCGCAGGGGCGCCACGGACGGGCCCCCGCACTGCGGATCCGACATCGTGGTCGCGCCCCAGCACGCCGGGAGGGTAGCCGGCACCTGCGGCGGCGGCGGCACCGTAGACAGCGCGAGCGGGAGACTCATCGCCATCACGACGAGCATTCCGCCGCCCGCCGCGACGAGGGACCGTCGCGGTCGTGCGGAGGCCAGCCATCGGTGTGAGCGCACCGGATCTTCGATGAAGACCTTGGACGCCCACCCCAGCGCGATCGAGACGGCGCCGACGGCGACGGACTGCCAGGTGTTCAGCGGCGCCAGGAGCGCGTACGGGAGAAGGACGATGAGGGGCCAGTGCCAGAGGTAGACGCCGTAGGAGACGTCGCCCACGAACTGCACCGGCCGCACCGAGAAAAGCCTCGTCGGAGCCCACCGGGTACGTGGGGCGCCCGCCACGACGACCAGGACGGTACCGAGCACGGGCAGCAGGGCCGTGTACGAAGGGAAGGGCGTCGCGCCGGTGAAGAGGAACATGGCGACGGCAAGCAACGCGAAGCCTGCCCAAGACGAGGCTGCAGCGACGCCTCCGGTGATCGGGGTGGGGGTCCGGCGCAAGACGAGCGCGAGGAGCGCGCCCGCCCCGAATTCCCACGCGCGCGTCGCGGTGGAGAAGTAGGCGACCGTGGGTACGAGAGCCGTGTATACGACGGAGAAGACGAAACTCGCAAGGGTCGTGACCAGGACGGCCCCCGCCATTCCCCGAAGCCCGGTGCGCCGCATCCGGCCGGCGAGGTAGGCGCCTCCGATCAGCAGCAGGGGCCAGACGAGGTAGAACTGCTCCTCCACACCCAGGGTCCAGAAGTGCTGCACCGGCGACTTGACGTTCGACAACGCCATGTAGTCCACGGACTGCGCCGCCAGCGCCCAGTTCTCGACATAGAAGGCGGAGGCGATGATCTCCAGGCCGAATTGCGGCCACCTCGTGAGCGGTACGAGGACGTACACAGCGATCGCCGTCGCAGCGAGGACGAGGAGGGATGCCGGCAGCAGCCGTCGTGCGCGTCGCGCCCAGAATCCCGGGAGCGAGATACGACCGCGACGGACGTGGTCGCGCACGAGGTGGTCGGTGATGAGGAATCCCGAGACGACGAAGAAGACGTCGACGCCGACGTAGCCGCCCGGCAGACGGAGGGGCCACAGGTGGAACAGCAGGACGCCGAGCACGGCTACCGCGCGCAGCGCCTGAATCTCCGGGCGGACGACCGGCGTGCGGTGTGGCGCGTCTGTCGCCGGCACCCGTGCCTCAGTAGCGGTCTTCGTCACAAATGCCCGCTCCTTCTGCATCGCGGCGGGATCCAGCGTAGCGTCCGTCGCTACAGGCTCCCCGCCACCGCGCGGGTGTGATCCGTCCCCATAGACTCGACTCCGTGACCACAGCCGCCGTCGGCGCTCCGGGCTCTCCTCGGCGCTATCTCCACTCGCTGTGGCTGCTCACCGCACGAGACCTCCGGGTCCGATACGCCACGAGCGCGCTCGGCTACCTCTGGTCGGTGCTGGACCCGCTCGTGATGAGCCTGATCTACTGGTTCGTCTTCACGCAGGTCTTCCAGCGCACGGTCGGACACGAGCCGTACATCGTGTTCCTCATCACCGCGCTCCTGCCGTGGGTCTGGTTCAACGCCGCGGTCTCGGACTTCACGCGCGCGTTCAACAAGGACGCCCGGCTCGTCCGCTCCACGGCGATCCCGCGCACGATCTGGGTGAACAGGATCGTGCTGAGCAAAGGCATCGAGTTCCTCTGCTCGCTCCCGGTGCTGGCCGGTTTCGTGATCGTCGCGGCCCTCACCAGTGCCACTCCGGTCGCGCTGAACTGGGGGCTTCTGCTCTTCCCCGTCGCGATCCTGCTCCAGACCGCGCTCCTGGTCGGCCTCGGCCTCCTCGTCGCGCCCCTCTGCGTCATGTACACCGATCTCGAGCGCACGACGAAGCTCATCCTGCGTGTGCTGTTCTACGCCTCGCCGATCATCTACTCCGTCTCCGACCTGCCGGGCGTCTTCCCCGAGATCGCGGCCCTCAACCCGCTGTCGGGCATCTTCACGCTGTACCGCGTGGGCTTCTTCCCCGAGGTATGGGACACGCTGAGCGTCGTCGTCGGGGCAGTGATGAGCCTCGGATTCCTCGCGCTCGGCATCCTGGTCTTCCGTCGGCTCGAGCGTCCCGTGCTGAAGGAGCTGTGATGGGCGATCTCGCGATCGAGGTGCACGACCTCGGAGTGCGGTTCCGGCGCAACCGGCGGGGGCGCCGCAGCTTCAAGGATCTCTTCGCGGACTCCTCGCGGCGGTCGAAGCCCGGGGAGTTCTGGGCGCTGCGCAACGTGTCGTTCGACGTGCGGCCCGGCGAGTCGATCGGTGTCGTGGGACGCAACGGTCAGGGCAAGTCCACCCTCCTCAAGCTCGTCGCGGGAGTGCTCCTGTCCGACGAGGGCAAGGTCCAGGTCAACGGCGGAGTCGCGCCGCTCATCGAGATCACCGGCGGCTTCGTCGGCGACCTGACCGTCCGCGAGAACGTGCGACTGACCGCCGGGCTGCACGGCATGTCGCGCGCCGAGGTCTCTCGGCGCTTCGACGGGATCATCGATTTCGCCGAGCTGCACGAGTCGGTCGACACGCCGTACAAGCACCTGTCGAACGGCATGAAGGTGCGTCTGGCTTTCGCGGTCGTCTCTCAGCTCGAAGAGCCGATCCTGCTCGTCGACGAAGTGCTCGCCGTCGGCGACAAGGCGTTCCGCGAGAAGTGCTACACGCGCATCGACGAACTGCTCTCCGAGGGGCGCACGCTCTTCTTCGTGAGCCACAACGAGAAGGACCTCCGCCGCTTCTGCGAGCGAGGGCTCTACCTCGACAAAGGCGGCCTCGTCATGGACGCGCCGATCGCCGAGGTGCTCGACCGTTACAACGCCGACTACAACGCCGGCTGAGGCACGTCAGCCCGCGGCGCCCACGAGCGGCGGCATCGGCTTCCATGACGCATCCCGCGCGATCTTGGCGCCGTCGCGGATGCCGCGGAAGAGGTTCGAGGTTCCGCGGACGGTCCGCTCGACGGCGACGAGCCGGATGAGCTCCTTGCCGAAGGTCAGAGCCGTGCCGATGCCGAACAGCACCGGGTTGTACACACCGAGCGAGCGGTAGTAGTTCTTCATGTGGCCGCGGTTGCGCATGATGTAGTACCGGTACGCGTTGCTCGAGGCGTTCATGTGGCGGATGCCCATGTCCCACTGCTTGATCTCGCGGGTCCGTCGCAGGACGAACTCGTCCACGATGACCGACGTGGTCTTGCGTGAGGCGAGCCAGCCGTACATCTGGTCGTCCCAGTAGATGAAGAAGCGCGGGTCGGGCAGACCGATCTGCTCGACGATGTCGCGGTGGATGAACATGCCCTCGAAGCAGCCCGAGTTCATCGGCTTGAAGCCGGACGCGTCGAAGCCTGCGGGCGCGAACGGAATCGGGATGCCGAGCGGTTCGGCGACCCGGTACTGCCAGTAGAACTCGCTGCCGTCGTAGTCGTAGCGCCGGCCCTGGATGCTCTTGAACCGGGGCGCCCACGCGCCCATGCGCGCGAGACCGTCGGGGAGCACCTCGACGTCGTCGTCCATGAGCCAGATCCACGTCGAGCCGAGTTCGTACGCGGTGCGCATACCCTCGCTGAAGCCGCCGGACCCGCCGGTGTTGGTCTCGAGCCGCCGGTAGACCAGTTCGGTGCCGAGCTTCTCGCGGTACGACTCGACGAGCTCGGTCGTGTCGTCGACCGAGGCATTGTCGATGATCACGACGTGACCCGGCTTCGGGTCCATCTTCGTGATGCTCTCCAGCAGCCGCGTGAGGAGACCCGAGCGGTTGTAGGTGACGATCGCGATCGTTGCGGAAGCAGGATCGAAGGGGGTCGTCGACGTCATCTCGGGCTTGTCAGCTGTACGGGGCATGGCCTGAGCATCCTACCGCGACCCACCCGGCGCTTCCTGGATGCGGGGGAGCAGGGGTCCGCCCGCATCGATCCGCTCGCGCCACGAGCGTGACTGTCCGGCGCGCACGGCGCACAGCACGAGCAGCAGCCACCCGAAGCCGGTGAGCGTGAAGCTCTCGAACATCGAGTCCACGAGGAGAGCGATCAGGACGAGCGGTGTCCACGCGTAGATGACCGAGCGGCGCTGACTCGCGTCGAGCCACGAGCGCACGAGAGCGACGCCGGCGAGACCGGCGAACAGCAGCAGGCCGATCCAGCCGAGCTGCAGCAGCACGTCGAAGTAGGCGTTCAGCCCGCTCGCGTGGCTCGTGCGCAGCGTGTAGTTGATCGCGCTGAACGGGAACTCCGCCCCGTCCCACGGCCCGAACCAGCCCCAGCCCTGCACCGGCTTGGAGCGCAGGTAGTCCACCATCGTGTTCCACAGCGTCACGCGGGTCGCGAAGTCCGACCCGGCGCCGAGCAGGGCGATGATCGGATGCCGCGCCGCATAGCCCACGGCGAGCCCGGCGACGACGACCCCGCCGAACGTCCACTGCAGTGCGGAGCGGTCGGCGGGACGGGCGTGCCGGACGAGCGCGAGCGCGCCGACGGCGAGTCCGACCGCGACGGCGAGGACGAGGACCGTGGGGGAGTCGCTGAGGGCGGCGAGACCGCCCGCCAGCACGACCGAGTACACCGAGACGCCGAGCCGCACGGTCTGGGTACGGTACTCGATCAGGAAGGTGATGAGAGCGATCACGGCGACGAATCCGAGCAGATTGCGCGTGCCGAAGATGCCCTGGACCGGTCCGAACTGGGCGATGTTGCCCTGGATGCCGAGGAACCGGATCGGGATGTCCAGGAGCACGCCCGACAGGATCTCCATGCCGAGCGACACGGAGAGGAGGACGCGGAGCACGTCGCCGAGCGCGCGCACGGTCTGCAGCGTGTCGCGGACGTGACCGATCACCACGGCCAGCAAGGCCAGGCCGAACAGCGACACCCAGCCCCAGAACGAGCCGGAGGTGTCTTGGCTCCAGAACACGCTCGCGAGCGCCCACGCGACGAACAGCAGCACGGTCGTGGGTACGAGCCGCACGAGCGAGATCTCCCGACGCCGGGAGATCAGCATCCCGAGCCCGAGGACGCACAGCGCGACGACGATAGACGCGTACGTGACCCGACCCGCGATCCGCTCGATCGCGAACGCCGAGAACACCGCGCCGAACACCGCGATCGTGAAGGCCCGCGCGAGGTCGGCCGAGGCGAGCAGCGCGATCCAGCGGGCGGGCGGCGCGCCCGCCGTCGTCATGAGGCCTGCGTGGTCAATTCGCCACGCTCGATCGCGATGCGCATCTCTGCGGCGCCTTCGCCGACGTGCGGGGACTGCTTGATCTTGAACGCGAGCAGGACCACCAGCATCCAGCCCCACAGCAGCAGCGGGCTGGACTCCGCCAGGCCCTGCACGAGCAGCACCGCGCCGAGCAGGGTCGGCAGCAGGGTCAGCGGCGAGTACGGGCGGTCGGCGCGCAGGTCCCAGCGCGGCCGGTCGACGGCGAAGAACCACGAGCGCCAGATGTAGGCGAGGTAGGTCATCACCATCAGGAAGACGCCGATGACGCCGAGCTGGAGGTAGACGTCGATCCACATGTTGTGGGCCTGCATCACGGTCTGCCCGTGGTCGGTGATCCAGCCGTCGAAGGCCGGGTCGGTCGTGATCCACGGCGTGGAGAAGCCCCAGCCGATCCACGGGTGCTCGTTCGCCCGCGCGAGCACGTCCTCCCAGATGCGCTCGCGACCGGTGAGGTCGGCGCTGCGGCCGAGCGCTTCGAACACGGGCCCGCGCAGGAACCAGAACGCGAGAAGCCCGCCGATGCCGACGACCGCGTACGCGATGTAGTACCGGGTGCGCTCGCCGGGGCGCTTCGCGCGGCGCATGAGCAGGACCGTGACGAGCACGACGACGACCGCGACCGCCGCGACGTAGGCCGTGGCGGAGGAGGCGCGGAAGAACAGGAAGCCCGAGACGACGATCCAGCCGATCAGGAGCGAGCGGCGCGGGGCGCGCGCGGCGAAACGGATCGCGAAGACGATGATCGCGAGGAGCGCGACCGGCCCCAGGAGGTTCGCGTTGCCCATGATGCCCTGGAGGCGCCCGCCGTCGAAGAGGTTGTCGCGCGACCAGTAGACGATCGGGTCGTCCGCGGGCTCGCTCGGGATGATGAATCCGGGCAGGATCGGGCCGCCGATGAACACCGAGACCCACAGCTCGAACGCGAGCGACAGCGCGATGACCCACTTCAGCGCCGACGCGAGCGCGCGGACGATCTCGCGCCACGTCAGGACGCTCCCGATGAAGAGTCCCTGCAGGGTCGTGATCACGAGCAGGAGGAGCGTGAGCGCGGAGGCCTCACGCCATGCCGACCAGATGATCGACGCGGTCGCCCACACGACATAGCTGATCGCGAACCACGGCAGGCGCCGCCACTGCACGGGCGGGCGGACCGCGAGCCACAGGCCGATCGAGAGCAGGCCGCCGGCGATCGTGATCACGGCGGTCGGGATCTCGCCGAACGCGTTGATCCACGCGGTCCCGGACAGCGCCATGAAGAGAACGAAGATGCACCAGCCGCGAAGCAGAAGATGGCCCGTCTTCTCACGGGCGGGTGCGGCGGGGGGCGCCGACGCGGGGTGCTTCGAGTGGACGGCCATCGTGAGATCAGGCTACCGGCTGGCGCCCTCTAGCCTGGAGGCATGCTCGCGCCGATCACGAACACGCCTCGGGACTACGACTGGGGCTCCACGAACCTCCTGGCCGACCTCGAGGGCCGACCGGCATCCGGGCAGCCGGAGGCCGAGATCTGGTTCGGCGATCATCCCGGCTGCCCGGCCCGGGTGGCGGACGGCCGCCCGCTCGGCGACTGGCTCCGCGACGAGGGCGCCGGCACCGGGGCGCCGGAGCGCCTGCCCTATCTGCTGAAGCTCCTGGCGGCGGCATCCCCCCTCTCGATCCAGGCGCACCCCTCGCGCGCGCAGGCGATCGAAGGATTCGCGCGCGAGGAGGCGGCGGGCATCCCACGCGACGCCGGGACGCGCACGTATCGCGACGACAACCACAAGCCCGAACTCATCGTCGCGATCAGCGATGAGTTCACCGCGCTCGCAGGGCTCCGCGACCTCGACGCCACGCAGCGCCTGCTGGCGGAGCTCGGGCCCGCGGGCGACGATCTCGCGGCGCGACTGAGCGGGCCGGACGCCGCCCCCGCGCTCCGCGACACGATCCAGTGGCTGCTCTCGGGCGACTCGTCCGCGACCGTCGACGACGTGGTGGCCGCCGCGGCGCGCACCCGGTCCGATGCGTTCGCGGCCGAGTTCGCGCTCGTGGGCCGCCTGGCCGCCACGAACCCGGGCGACCCGGGCATCGTCGTGGCGCTGCTCATGAACCTCGTGACCCTGCGCCGCGGTGAGGGCGTGTATGTCCCGGCGGGCGTCCTGCACGCCTACCTCAAGGGGCTGGGTGTCGAGCTCATGGCCGCGAGCGACAACGTGCTGCGCGGCGGGCTCACTCCCAAGCACATCGACGTGGACGAGCTCGTCGCCGTGCTCGACGCGACACCGGGCCCTGCTCCGGTCGTCCGCGCGGAATCCCGCGGCGGGGGAGTGTTCGTCTACCCGACGCCCGCGCCCGACTTCGCCCTGACGCGTGTGGAGGTGGCGGATGCCGACGACGCGCTCGCGCTCACCGGTGTCGCGATCGCCGTCGCCACCGCCGGTGAGGTGACGCTGCGCGGTGCGGCGGGCGAGCCCGTGTCCCTGCGCCCCGGTCAGGCGGTGCTGATCACGCCCGACGAGCGTCCCGTCGCCTCGGGACGCGGTGAGCTGTTCGTCGCTCAGCCGGGCGTGTCCGGATCGTGATCCGAGCGCGACACGCCGCTGGCGCGTCGTAAACGTTCAAGTCCGGGATGAGGCTTTACGATCTGCGACTTGACCCTGGCGAACTACACGGGTGTAATTACTCGTACACGCGAACAGCGTGGGGGGATGACAGCAAGGAGAACGAGATGACGGGTTACCGTTCCGGCGTTCCCGACAATTGGTTCGTCGACCCGGTCCAGCTCGGGGTTCCCGGAGTCCGTCGGCCGCTGGCCGACGAAGAGGGCAACCCGCTCGGCTGGCAGACCGATGCGCTGTGCGCGCAGACCGACCCAGAGGCGTTCTTCCCCGAGAAGGGCGGATCGACCCGCGACGCGAAGAAGATCTGCACGACGTGCGACGTCCGGGGCGAGTGCCTCGAGTACGCGCTGCAGAACGACGAGCGCTTCGGCATCTGGGGCGGCCTGAGCGAGCGCGAGCGCCGCAAGCTCAAGCGCCGCGCCAGCTGACCGGCTGAGCCGCAGAGCGATCCGGTCGCGTTCGCGCCCTCGCGGCGCGTGCGCGCGGCTCGCCGCCGCCGCCGACCTAGGCTGACCACGTCATGCCCGCCAGAGTCCACGCCATCCTCGTCGTGCGCCCCGACGGTCGCACGCCGGCGGCGCACCACCTGCGCCGCACGCTCGCGGCCCTGGGCGAGCAGACGCGGCGCGTCGATGCGCTCACGATCGTCGCGTGCGGTGACGACCCGGGTGTCGCCGCCGTGGCTGCCGCGTCCGGGGCCGAATCGGTGATCACGGCGCCCGCGTCCACGACGTTCGCTGCGGCGACCGCGATGGCGACCCTGCGCGTGAGGGGCGACGCGGTGTGGTTGCTCGCGCAGGACACCGCTCCCGAGCCGGAGGCGCTGGCCCGCCTCGTCGGCGCCCTCGAGCTCGGCCCGTCGGTGGCCTTCGTCGCGCCCAAGCTCGTCCGCTGGGACGACCGCACGTCGATCGTGTCGCTCGGGGTCAGCATGACCGGCTTCGGCCGCACGATCGAACTGGCCGATGACGAACTCGACCAGGGTCAGCACGACGCCCGCGAAGACGTCCTCGGGTCCGACGTCCGCGGAGTGCTCGCCCGCACCGACGCATGGCGGTCGCTCGGCGGCCTCGACCGATCGCTCTCGGGAGCGGACGAAGGTCTGGACCTCGGCGTGCGCGCACGATTGAGCGGGGCCCGCGTGCTGCTGGTCCCCACCGCCCTCGTCGCGGTCGCCGGTGACGGCGTGGCGGGGCTCCCTGCCCCGCTCACCGCTCCGCGGCGCCGCAGGCGCGCCTTCGCCTCCCGCACCGCCCAGCTGCACCGCCGACTCGTGTACGCCTCACCGGTCGCGGTGTTCTTCCTCTGGCTCGCCATCCTGCCGATCGCGGTGTGGCGAACGATCCTCCAGCTCGTGCGGAAGCAGCCCGGATTCGTGATGCCCGAGTGGCAGGCGGCGCTGGCGGCCCTGGTCCGACTGCCGTCCGTCGCACGCGCTCGCACACGGATCCGCACGTCCCGCGCCGCGTCGTGGGCGCAGATCACTCCGTTGCGCGTCTCGCAGCGCGACCTGCGCGAGCAGCTCGACGACGATGCGGACTCGATCGATCCCGCACGACGCGGTGACCTGCGCTTCTTCACCGGCGGTGGCGCCTGGCTCGTGCTCGGGGCGATCGTCGTGTCGATCGCGGCCTTCCCGGCGCTCGCCGCGTGGACGGTGCTCGGCGGGGGCGGACTGCAGCCGCTCGTGGCCGGCGTCGCGCAGCTGTGGGCCGAGGCGGCCTACGGCCTGCGCGCATCGGGCTTCGACACGATCGGCCCGGCCGACCCGTTCGCCGCCGTCCTCGCTGTCGTGGGCACGCTCTGGCCCTTCGACCCGTCCCGCGCCCTCGTGATCGTGTGGCTCGCCGCCCTGCCCCTCGCGGCGCTCGGCGGCTGGTTCGCCGCCACGCGCGTGACCGACCGCTCCGTGCTGCGGTTCGCGGGCGGCGCGCTCTGGGCGCTCGCGCCGACCTTCCTGGCCGCCCTCACGCAGGGACGGCCGAGCGCCGTGCTCGCGCACCTCCTGCTGCCCTGGCTGTTCTACGCCGGCTCGGTCGCGCAGCGCTCCTGGGTCGCGTCCGGAGCGGCATCCCTCCTCTTCGCCGCCGTGATCGCGTGCGCACCCTCGCTCGCCCCTGCTCTGGTCGTCGCGCTCGTCGGGGCGATCGTGCTCACCGTGGTGCTCCGCCGCGGGCGCGGCGTCGCGCGACTCATCTGGATCGCCGTGCCGGGGGCCCTGCTGGCGGCGCCCCTCGTGTGGCGCCAGCTGCGCACCGGCAATGCGTGGGGGCTGCTCGCCGACCCGGGTCTGGTGTGGGCGGGGCCGCAAGTGGCGGCGGATGCCGCGGGGCGGGCGCTGCTGGCCGCCGGCATCCCGACCCCCGACCTGGTCGGCTGGGCGGGGTTCCTGCCGGGCGTGCCGACGTGGTGGGTGCCGCTGCTCGCGGCGCCCGTCGCGCTGCTCGCGGTCATCGCCCCGCTCACGCAGCGCTGGGCGGCCGGCATCACCCTGCTGGTGATCACGGCGCTCGGCCTCGCGACCGCGTTCGGAGCGGTCGGCATCTCGGTCGCGTTCGCGCAGTCGTTCCCCGTCGCGCTCTGGCCCGGGACCGGACTCAGCCTCGCCTGGCTCGGCGCGGTCGGCGGCGCGCTCGCAGCCCTCGATGCCGGGCTCGCACCGCGGCTCGCCGCGGTGCGCACGGTTGCGGCGACCGTCGCGATGGTCGGTGTGCTCGTGCTCGCCGTTCCGGCGCTCACGTCGATGGCGCGGGGCACGTCCCTTCTCACGAACGGCCCGGCGAGCACCCTGCCGGCGTACGTCGCCGCGGCGGGCCGGGAGGATCCGGAAGTGGGGACGATCATCCTCACCCCGCAGAACGAGGGCGGCGTGTCGGCGCGGGTCGTTTGGGGCGGGAGTCAGACCCTGAACGGACAGGCGACGATCCTGTCGACGCGCACGGCCGGCATCCCCTCAGACGACGAAGTGGCGGATCTCACCGCGAACCTGGTGACCTCATCCGCGGAGGACGTCGTCGGAGACCTCGCCGCGGACGGGGTGAGCTTCGTCCTGCTGGCCCCGGTCGCCGCGCCCGAGTCCGACCTCTCGCGCGCCTTCCGGCTCTCCGCCGAGACCGCGCTCAACCAGCGCGACGGCCTCGACGCCGTGGGCGATACCGCGAAGGGCGCGCTCTGGCGCGTGACCCAGGACGTTCAGCCGCGCGCCTCGGCGTCGGCATCCGTCCACGACCTGTCCCGCACGATCGGACTCGTGCAGCTCGGCGCGGTGCTCGTGGCGCTGCTGCTCGCGATCCCGACGGCGGCGTCGCGTCGCGAAGCCCGCCGCGCGCCCCGCGTCGTGGGACCGCACTGGAGGGAAGGCCGATGACCGACCGCCCCGCCTTCCGATGGGCGACCACGAGCGCGCGGCTGCTGGCCGGCACGCTCGTGGCGATCGCGTTCGTGATCGCGGTCGTCACCTCGGTCTCGATCGCGTGGCCGACGCTGGGGCGAGAGCCCGTACAGGTCGCGGCCACCCCGGCGCCGGCCGACAGCGTCCTTGTGTGCACGGGCGGTGTCCTCGCGATCGGGCGGGACGCGGTGGATGCCTCGCGCATCGAGACCGCTGCGCCGCAGAGTGTGATCAGCGGAGTCGCGCAGGGCGACCCGACACCCTCGTCGGCGTCGCTGTCCGGACCGACGATCGACGGCGTCTCCGCGCCGACAGTCGTCGTCGCGGCCCCCGCGGCCGGCGCGCGCACCGACGTCGCGGCATCCGGATCCGCCACGGTCTCGGCCGACGATCTCCGCGGATTCGCCGCGTCCGCGTGCCGGCCCGCGCTCATGGAGTCGTGGCTCGTGGGCGGATCGGCCGCGACCGGCGCCTCCGACGTCGTGCTGCTGGCGAACCCCGGCACCGTCCCCGCGACCGTGCAGCTCACCGTCTACGGTGCTGCCGGCGTGCAGAACCCGCCCGGCGGCACCGACCTCGTCGTCGCGCCCGGCGCGCAGATCGTCGTTCCCCTGGCCGGTCTCGTCCTCGGGGAGGAGAGCCCGGTGGTGCGGGTCACGGCGACCGGCGCACCCGTGCAGGCGGCGCTGCAGACGAGCATCACCCGCACCCTCGTTCCGGGCGGCGTCGACCAGGTCGGCGCGATCGCCGCGTCGGCGAAGACGCAGGTGGTCCCCGGAGTCAGTGTGACGCAGAACCCCGGTGCGGACGGCGCCACCGGAACCGCGACGCTCGTGCGCATCCTCTCCGCCGACGCGGACACGACCGTCACGATCACCGCGACCGCGATCGGGGCCGCGGCGGGGCCGCCCACGACCGAGACCGTGCCGGTCACCGCCGGCATCCCCACCGAGGTGGAGCTGCCGACCCTCGTCGCCGGCGACTACACCGTCGTCGTGACCGCCGAGTCACCCGTCGTGGCGGCCGTGTGGGAGACCACCGGATTCGGCGAGGGATCGGACTTCGCGTGGTACGCCGCCGCACCCGAAGTGGAGGCGCCGAGCCTGTTCGCCGCGCCGCCCGGCCCCGCGCCGGTCCTCGCGCTCGCGAATCCGACCGACACGGCGGTCACCGTGAGCGTGGACGCCGTGGACGGCGCGTTCGCCCAGCAGGTCACGGTCGCCCCCGGGGCGTCGGCCTCGGTGCCGCTCACCGCCCGGACCGTCTACCGGCTCAGCACCGAGGGGGGCGGCATCCGCGCGGGTCTCACGCAGAGCGGCGACGGCGCGCTCGCCGGATTCCCGGTGTGGCCGTCGGATGCCGCCGCGGGCGAGATCACGGTCTACCCGTAGGGCCGCACTCAGAAGAAGCGGAACCGTTCCGGCCCGAGGTCCCACGGGTCGCGGCCGAGGTACTCCGCCGCGGCCCGGAAGACGCTGCTCTCGACCATCATGCGGCGGTGCAGGTCGTCGTCGCGGTGCAGGTGGCTCAGTCGCTCGATCGGGAGGCGGTACATGATGATGCGCTTCTCGTCGGTCAGCGCCCGCCAGCGGGGGATGCCGTCGTCGTCCGTCGAGGGGGGCATGTCGCCGACCTCGAAGCTCACGTCGCGCAGTTCGGGCCAGGCCGAACGGAGAAACTCCGCCGCCGTGCCGACAGCGAGGTCGAAGCGATCGACGCGGGTCTCCAGCGGCGGCAGCGGCGGGCGCACGATCGGACTCCGGCCCTCGCGGCCGTGGCGGCCGTGGCGGGACGGTCGGCGCGCGGGAGTGGGTGCATGCTCCTTGCTGCGCCGCCATGCCATGCTCCGATCCTATGTCGCGGGGTCGCTCGCTGCGTCGGCGCCGGAAACCTGCGATGGCCCCACGAAATCTGAAGCGCCATCGCAGGTTGGTGTCGCCAACGTGGGGGAGGGGTGGGGTGCGCGGCGCGGCGGCGACGCGGGTGCGGCGGGCGCGGATAGCGTGGAGGCGATGCGCGAACGACTCTGCTCGAAGGTGGGATGCGCCCGCGAGGCCGTCTCCACCCTCACCTACGACTACGGCGACCAGATGGCGGTCCTCGGACCCCTCGGGTTCGGTGGCGACCCGCACGCCCACGACCTGTGCGCGATCCACACCGACCGGCTGTCGATGCCGAAGGGCTGGGTCGTCGTCCGTCACGAGACGCTCGCGCAGCGCTGACGCGCCGGCCCGTCTGGGAGAATGGGCGGATGAGCACTGATGTCGCCGCCGCCCTCGAGTTCCACGTCGCCGATCTGAGCCTCGCCGAAGCCGGGCGTCACCAGATCCGTCTCGCCGAGAACGAGATGCCGGGTCTCATGGCCCTGCGCGAGGAGTTCGGCCCCGCCCAGCCCCTGGCCGGTGCCCGCATCGCGGGGTCGCTGCACATGACCGTGCAGACCGCTGTGCTGATCGAGACCCTGACGGCTCTGGGTGCGCAGGTGCGCTGGGCGAGCTGCAACATCTTCTCCACGCAGGACGAAGCCGCCGCCGCGGTCGCCGTCGGTCCGACCGGCGCGGTCGACGCACCCGCGGGTGTGCCCGTCTTCGCGTGGAAGGGCGAGACGCTCGCCGAATACTGGGCGTGCACCGACCGCATCTTCGACTGGTCGGCCGAAGGCTTCGCCGGACCCAACCTGATCCTCGACGACGGCGGCGACGCGACCCTGCTCGTCCACAAGGGCGTCGAGTTCGAGCGCGCGGGCGCGGTGCCGGATGCCGCCCCCTCGGACTCCGCGGAATACCGGATCGTGCTCGACACGCTTCGGTCGAGCCTCGAGCGCGACCCCGAGCGCTTCACGCGTCTCGCGGAGGGACTGATCGGAGTGACGGAGGAGACCACGACAGGCGTCCACCGCCTGTACGAGCTCGCCGCAGCAGGGCAGCTCCTGTTCCCGGGGATCAACGTCAACGACTCGGTCACCAAGTCGAAGTTCGACAACAAGTACGGCATCCGTCACTCGCTCCCCGACGGACTGAACCGGGCCACCGACGTGCTCATCGGCGGCAAGACCGCCTTCGTCGTGGGGTACGGCGACGTTGGCAAGGGTGCGGCGGAAGCGCTTCGCGGCCAGGGGGCACGCGTGATCGTCGGCGAGGTCGACCCGATCTGCGCTCTGCAGGCCGCGATGGACGGCTTCCAGGTGGCGCGCCTGGAGTCGGTGCTGGGCGAGATCGATCTCGTCGTGACCGGGACCGGCAACAAGAACGTCGTGACCGTCGAGCACCTGCTGGGACTCAAGCACCTCGCGATCGTCGCGAACGTCGGCCACTTCGACAACGAGATCGACATGGCCGGGCTCGAGTCGCTCCCGGGCGCCGAGGCGATCGAGATCAAGCCGCAGGTGCACGAGTGGCGGCTGCCGAACGGGCGCAGTGTGCTCGTCCTCAGCGAAGGTCGCCTGATGAACCTCGGGAACGCCACCGGGCACCCCTCGTTCGTCATGAGTGCGTCCTTCACGAACCAGGTGCTCGCCCAGCTCGAGCTCTTCACCAACATCCAGGCGTACCCGGTCGGCGTCTACACGCTGCCCAAGGCGCTCGATGAGAAGGTGGCGCGGCTGCACCTCGCGGCGCTCGGTGTCGAGCTGACCGAACTGAGCCCGGAGCAGGCCGCGTACATCGGCGTCCCGGTGGAGGGGCCCTACAAGCTGGAGCACTACCGGTACTGAACCCGCGGGTCAGCGCTCCGGGAACCCCCGTGGGGTGCCGGATGCCGATGCCGTGAGCGCGGCGACACGCTGGTCCTCGAGCTGAAGCGCGCGCAGCTCGCGGTCGCGGCGGACGGCGACCACCGCGCGGATGAACGTCTCCGCATCCACGGGAGGGACCGGGGACACGTGCTCCGACGCTTCCGCCGCGAGGGCCTGCGCGAGCCGGGCCCGCTGCGGCGGCTGCATCGCGTCGGCGTTCTGCACGAACTGCGCGATGCGGCGCGACAGGCGGTCGGGGAGGCGGGCCACATCGGCGGTGGGCGCCCATCCGGCGAGGGCGGGCGGCACCGGCGGAGCAGGCGGCGGCAGCTTCGGCGTGCGTGTGCGTTCCGAGTAGGTGCCGGCCATCAGGTCGCCGAGCCGCTGCGCGCGGGGTGTGAAGGCGCCGACGAGCGCGGCGACCGCCCCGACCGTGAGCCAGATCTCGAACACGCCCACCAGTGCCCGGATGAATGCCTGCCGGAACCCGGACGCGCCGCCGTCCGTGCGGACGATCCGTCCGCCCACGACAAGCTTGCCGAGACTGCGTCCACGGGTGATCGTCTCGACGACGGTGGGGATCGCGACGGTCACGGTGACCAGGACCACGATCGTGAGGATCGGCAGGGTGGCGGCATCCAGCGCCCCCTGCCCGACGAGCCACATCGCGACCAGCGCGAGGAGCACGAAGACGACGACGCCCAGGAGAACGTCGATGAGCGCGCCCAACGCACGGAGGAAGTACCCGACCGGCTGCACGTCGAGCGCCACAGCCTCGCCCGTGAGGATCTCGTCCTGGGCGAGATCCACCACCCGTGCGGCAGGGGGTGTCGGTGCGGGCATGCGTACAGTTAACCGCATGGACCTCGACGCTCTGGCGGCCGCGCGCGGCGCCGAGTGGGCGCGGCTAGACGAGCTCAGTCGCTCGCGCCGGCTGTCCGGGAGCGAGGTTGACGAGCTCGTCACGCGCTACCGTGCGGCATCCGCGGATCTCGCCGACATCAAGACGTCCGCCGGCCGCACCGCGCACGGCGACCATGTCTCGACGATGCTGGCCCGGGCGCGGCTGCGCCTGACCGGGGCTCCGGAGAACGTGGTGCGGCAGATTCCGCGGTTCTTCGCGCTGCAACTGCCCGCGGCGCTGTACCGGGTGCGGTGGACGACGCTCGTGATCGCCGTGCTGTTCATCGCGGCGACCGCGCTCGTCGCATTCTGGATCTCTGGTGATGAGGCGCTCGTCGCGTCGCTCGGCAGCCGGGCGCAGTTGGAGTACTACGCCGAGAACGAGTTCACCGGGTACTACAGCGAGAACCCGGCCGCCGTGTTCGCCGGGACGGTGTGGACGAACAACGCGTGGATCGCCGCGCAGTGCGTTCTTTTCGGCATCACCGGCATCTGGCCGATCATGGTGCTCGTGCAGAACGCCGTGGGCGTGGGCACCGCCGCCGCGGTCATGCTCGCGTTCGACCGCGGGGAGGTGTTCCTGCTGTTCATCCTCCCGCACGGCCTGCTCGAGCTGACGTGCATCTTCGTCGCCGGCGCGGCGGGGCTCCATATCTTCTGGGCCTGGGTCGCCCCCGGACGGCGCTCCCGCGGGGAGGCGCTGGCCGCTGCCGGTCGTTCCCTCGCGACGATCGCGCTCGGGCTCGTGATCGCCCTCGGACTGTCGGGCCTGATCGAGGGGTTCGTGACCGCCCAGCCCTGGCCGTGGCCCGTGAAGATCGGCATCGGCGCCCTCGCGCTCGGGGTGTTCGTGTTCTACATGGTCTTCGTCGGCGGCCGCGCCCATCGGCGCGGCGAGACGGGCGACGTGACCGAGTACGAGGCCGGCACCCCCACGCTCACCGCTGGCTGACCCCGGCAGAGCGAAAGGGCCGGCCGCGAAGCGGACCGGCCCTTTCGGCAGAGCAGACTCAGGCCTTCTTGCGGGTCCCGTCGAACAGCGCCCGGTAGGCGAAGCCGGCGATGAGACCGCCGATGATCGGGAACACGATGAACACCCACACCTGGCTGAACGCCAGGCCGCCGCCGTACACCGCGGTCGCGATCGAACGGGCCGGGTTCACCGACGCGTTGTCGATGGGGATGATCGCGAGGTGGATGAGCACGAGGGTCAGACCGATCGCGAGGCCCGCGAAGTTCGAGCCGCGCGTGGAGTGCGTGACACCGAGGATCACCGTGACGAACAGCGCCGTGAACAGCACCTCGACGATGATCGCCGCACCCAGGCCGAAGCCGCCGGGGGAGAGCTCACCGAAGCCGTTGCTCGCGAATCCGCCGTCCTGCGCCGCGGACAGCCAGCCGTCCGGGCCGAAGATGCCGATCAGCACGATGAGGGTCGTCGCGACGAGACCGCCGACGATCTGGGCGATCACGTAGGGGATGACGCTCTTCCAGGGGAAGCGACCCGCGGCCGCGAGGCCCAGGGTCACGGCCGGATTGAAGTGGCCACCCGAGATCGGACCGAACGCGTACGCGCCCGCGATCACGGTGATGCCGACGGCGAGGGCGACGCCGGTGAAGCCGACGCCGAGCGAAGTGCCGTTGTCGCTCGCGCCGAAGTTCGCAGCGAACAGGGCCGTGCTGATGACGCCGAGGACCAGCAGCAGGGTGCCGAACGCCTCAGCGATGAGGGTGGCCGCGGTCGAGGGTCCGGCCGGGACCTCCGCGGGGGTGTGATCGAGCTCGGTCGGCTCGACGGGCTTGTCAGGACGCGGGTCGCTCATGACTCGAAGCTCCTTCTGATCGGAACGGGCGGCGGATCCGCCGACCCAGAGCCTAGGGCATGCTCAGCAACTTCCCAGGGAGCGTGGTCGGCAGGGCGCGGATGCCGGTCATCCGGCGTCATGTTCGTCCCGTCGCGGCGGCGTCAGAGTCGCCCCGCCGCCTTCAGCGCCAGATAGCGGTCGGCGATCCGGGGCGGCAGGGCCTCGGCATCCGCGCTGATCGCTTCGCCGCCCGCGCGGGCGACCGCGGCGGCGACCGCGGCGGCGTCGCGGGAGGCGCGCTCCGCGGCGGCCTCGCGGTACGCCGCCGCGGCGTCCGCTGCCGGCACCCGCTCGGCGTCGGTCACCGTGCCGACGAGCACGTGCGCGCGGCGGGCGAGGGCGGGAAGGGATCCGAGGAACCCGCGAGCGGCATCCGGAGCATCCTGCGCCGTCAGCAGCACGACGAGCGACGGGCGAGAGGTGAGGCTCCGCACCGCGGCGAACGCCGCGTCCCAGTCCGTGTCGATCAGCTGCGGCTCGACGGGCGCCATCGCGTCCACGAGCGCGGGCAGCAGCGCAGGGCCATCCACCCGAGTCACGCGCGCCCGGGTCGTCCGGTCGAACATGAGCAGATGCGTGTGGTCGCCTGCGCGGGATGCGAGGGCGGCGAGCAGCAGAGCCGCCTCCATCGCGGCATCCAGGCGCACACCGTCGCCGACGCGCGCCGCCGCAGTGCGCCCCGTGTCGATCACGATCACGACGTGCCGGTCGCGCTCGGGCTGCCACGTGCGCAGCATCGTCGTGCCCGCCCGGGCCGTGGCGCGCCAGTCGATCGAGCGCACGTCGTCTCCGCGCACGTATTCGCGAAGGCTGTCGAACTCGGTGCCCTGCCCGCGCACCTGCACGCTCGTGTTGCCGTCCAGCTCGCGCAGCCGCGCGAGCCGCGACGGCAGGTGACGTCGTGCCGTGAACGGGGGAAGGACCCGGATGCTGCCCCGCGACGTCACCGTGGCCTGCCTGCCCGCGAGTCCCAGAGGACCGTCCGCGCGCACGGCGACGAACTCCGACCTCAGCTCGCCCCGGCGCCGCGGCGCCAGCGGCACGGTGACGCGGCGACGCTCTCCGGCAGGCACATCGATCGGGATGCGCGCCTCCGGCGCTCCCGCGGTCGGCTGCCAGGCGTCGCGCATCCGCCCGCGCACCCGGCGCTCCCCGGGGTTGGTCAGCCACATGCCGGTCTCCACACGCTGGCCGAGCAGCGCTCGGGCGGGTTCATCGCGGTTCACCCGCAGGACGCGGGGATTGGGAGCGAGGGCCGCGTCGCCGAGAGCCGCCGCCGCGCACAGGAGCAGCCAGCCCGCCGCGCCGATCCATGCGTTCACACCCGCGAGCGAGAGCAGCACGACGGGCACGGCGCCGAGGGCGACGAGGAGGGGGAGGCGGCCGGTGACGAACACGTCAGATCGGAACGCGGGTCTGCTGCAGCACGGAACCGAGCACCGCGTCGACCGAGACGCCCTCGAGTTCGGCATCCGGTCGCAGCCTCAGCCGGTGCCGCCATGTCGGCACGAGCATCGTCTGCACGTGGTCGGGGGTGATCGCCGGGTATCCGCCGAGCCACGCCCACGCCTTCGCCGCCGCCAGCAGCGCGGTCGTCGCGCGCGGACTCACGCCGAGCTGCACGGAGGGGCTCCGACGGGTCGCCTGGGCGAGGTCGACGACGTAGCCGAGGACGTCGTCCGAGACCGTGACGGATGCCGCCGCCCGCTGTGCCGCGTGGATCTCGGCGGCGCTCACGACCGGTCCGATCCCGGCCGCGGCGAGGTCGCGCGGGTCGAAGCCCTCGGCGTGGCGGCGGAGGACGGCGAGCTCGGCGTCCCGCGCGGGGATCTCGACGATCAGCTTGAGGAGGAACCGGTCCAGCTGCGCCTCGGGGAGCGTGTAGGTGCCCTCCTGCTCGATCGGGTTCTGCGTCGCGGCGACCAGGAACGGGTCCGGCAGCCGCCGGGTCACGCCGTCGGTGGAGACCTGCCGCTCCTCCATCGCCTCGAGCAGTGCCGACTGGGTCTTGGGCGGCGTGCGGTTGATCTCGTCGGCGAGGACGACGTTCGTGAAGACCGGTCCTTCGCGGAACTCGAACTCGCCGGCCTTCGCGTCGTACACGAGGGATCCGGACACATCTCCGGGCATGAGATCGGGCGTGAACTGGATGCGCTTCGTGTCGAGCCCGAGGGCGGTGCTGAAGGCTCGCACGAGCAGGGTCTTGGCCACACCCGGGACGCCCTCCAGGAGCACGTGTCCGCGCGAGAGGAGAGCGATCAGCAGCCCGGTGACGGTGCCGTCCTGGCCGATCACGGCTTTGCCGACTTCGAGGCGCACCCGGTTCATCGCTTCGCGCAGGGCGGCGTCGTCTGCGGTCGGGGGCGGGGTCGGATCGCTCATCGGGTGGTCCTTTCGTCACGTGCGGTCTCGGGTCGCACACGCACGTGCACGGCCCGTTCGAGGTCTTTCAGCCGTCGGTGCAGCTCCGCCAGATCGGCGTCGGTGCGGGGTGTCTCGTCGATCAGGATGCCGCGCACGGCGCCGCGGTCCCATCCGGTGCGCGCGGCGGCGGCATCCGCGATCTCTCCGGCCGCCGCCTGCGGGCCCAGGCCCAGCAGCGCGGCGAGCCGGGACAGCGCGCCGATCCGCAGCTGGTCGGCGGCGTGCAGCGCGTCCCGGGCGTGCGCGTACAGCCGCGCCCTGCCCTCGGTGGTCTCTCCCGCGCGGACGGTCACCGGGAGGCGCTCGGCGACGAGCGCGCCGAAGCGCCGCCCGCGCCAGATCGCCGCCGCGACCCCTGAGGCCAGCAGCAGCACGATCACCGGGCTCACCCACGGCGGGGTGAGCTCGCCCAGCGACGGATCGCCGTCGTTCAGATCGGTGTCGGTCAGGGTGGGCATCCACCAGATGACCGTCGGATGCCGTCCCATCAGGTTGACGGCGAGGGCGGCGTTGCCGTTCTCGGCGAGATGCTCGTTCGTGAAGAGCGCCCGCCCGTCCACCGCCGTGAGCGGACGACCGTCTCGTGTGCCGGAGAGCAGTCCGTAGCCGCCTCCGGTCGGGTAGCACGCGTCGATACCGGCGCCGGACTGGTAGATCGCGCCGGGTGCGACGCCGCCCGCGCGCTCGGCCGCGGCGAGGGCGCAGGCGCCGTCGACGACGGTGCCCGGCCCCACGCCCGACGTCGACGATCCCGGCAGCAGCAGTCGCAGTGTGCGGGCGCGCGGGTCGATCAGGACGACGTCGGCGGCGGCATCCGTCACCGCGGTGAAGCCGTCGTCGGACAGGGACGGTGCGTCGGGCACCACGAGCGTGGCCGCGCCGCGCTGCAGCGCCTCGCGCGCTGCGGCGCGGTCGCGGACGACGGTGACGTCGACTCCTCGGTCGCGGAGGATCTCGACGAGGGCTCGCGCGCCGGTGGGACCGGCGGACTCGGGATCGAGCACGTTCCGCTCGCTCCAGCGGCCGAGGCCGGCCAGGGCCGTGCCTGCGATCCCGACGCCGATCAGCACGGCGGCGATCGCGATCCACGCGGTGACGCGTCGTCGCCGGGAAGGCGCTGTCGTGCCCGATGCCGGATCGGCGGCCACGGTCGCCGCCGTCATCGGGCCGCCTCCGTGAGACCTGCGGACTCGGGCAGCACGGGGCGGGTGCGGGTCACCTGCTCGTCGACCGCGACGATGCGCGCGTAGAGCTCGGAGGTGCCGGGACGACGCAGGTAGCGAACGTCGTCGAAGCCCGCCGCGGCCCCTTCCAGGGCATCGGCCTCGGCGGGGAACGCTCGTGCGGCCGACCGCGCGAAGGCGTGCACGGTTGCTCCGGGCGGGGTGTCGACGGCGCCGCGCTCGAGCAGCCCGCGCGCGAGTGCGCGGAAGCGCAGCACGATCGCGGCGTCCCACTCGCCGGCCGCGGCGCGGGCGGCGGCGTCGTCACGCAATCGGGAGGCGGACAGGCCGTCGTCGGTCCGGAACGGGTCCTCCGCCCTTCGGCGCCGCCCGGTGGCGCGGGGGACTCCCCAGATGAGGAACGCCGCCACGATCACGAGGACCACGACGATCGCGGCGATCAGCGCGACCCACGGACCCCATTCACCCTCGAGCTGGGTGCCGAAAAGCGAGGCGAAGAAATCGCCGACCGCGCGAGCGATGAGGTCCAGCGGCGTGGGCTGAGCCGCGGCGTACGCCGGATCGGAGAGCTCCTGCTCGGCCCACCGGCGCGCCTCGTCGCCGTCCGGAGTGAGGGGCGGGACGGAGGCGGACAGGCGCGAAAGGGCGGTCAGGACCACGGCGAGTCGGGGTCGGCCCTGTCGGGACGCGCTCCCGGCGCCGTCCAGCGGGTCGGCGGGGCGTCGTCCGTCGCATCCGGAGGCGCGGCGGATGCCGGGGGCGGTGAATACGGCGGGGGAGGCGCGTAGCCCGGCGCGGGCGCGTAGCCCGGGGTGGGAGGGTGACCCGGCGCGGGCGCGTAGCCCGGGGCGGGAGGGTGACCAGGGGCTGGCGCGTAGCCGGGGGCGGGAGCGTAGCCGGGGGCCGTCGCGTAGCCCGGAGCGGCCGACGGGCCCGGGTACGGAGGCGGCGGGTAGGCGCCGTAGCCCGGGGCGTACGCCGTCGGGCGCGGAGCGATCTCGCGCCCGACGTTCTCGCGATACGGATCGGGGAGGGCCGTCGCACCGCCGTCGCGCCGCTCGATGTAGGTGAGCAGGTCGAGGTCGAGGCCTTCGCGCCGCATCCGGCAGTCGATGTAGATGATCGAGGTGGCGGTGGCCTGGACGACGACGGCGACGGACTGGATGAGCAGCGTGACGACCTGGGTGAGGACGGCGCCGGCGATGATCGCGATGATCGCGCTCGGCTCCGGGGCTCCGGTCGGCGCGATGATCGTGGTCAGGCCGCTGGAGAGGAACGAGAACGGCAGGCTGATCACCTGCGCGATCGCGCCGAACGTGAGCGAGATGATGACGACGATGCCGAGCGCCGGCCAGAAGCGCCCGCGGATGAGCGTCCACGAACGGACGACGGCGCCGCGGATCGTCGCGTGCTCGAGGATGATCGCCGCGGGCGCGAGCAGGAGCTTCGTGCTGAGCCAAAGCGTGAGCGGAACCGCCGCGAGGATCAGGAGCACGGTGAGTCCGATCGCGACGGGGAGGGCGGCCGCCCCCACCGCGATCACACCGGCGGCCACGACGGCGATCACGACGAGGACAGCCAGGGTCAGCAGGAACGAGTAGCCGATCAGACGCCAGACCACGGGCTTGAGCTGCTGCCAGAGGGCGCGCAGAGTGAGCTTCTCGGCGACGGCGGCGTGCGCGACCTCCGTGACGACGATGCCCTGCACGATCACGCCGAGCGCCGCCGAGGCCAGGCCCAGGACGAACGCCGCGATCGCGGTGACCGCGACCGACCCGGCCAGCACGGCGTTGAACTCGTCCGTGCCGTCGCGCAGCGTGTCCAGGCGGGTGAAGGAGGCGAGGGCGACCGCGCCCACACCCAGCAGGACGAGGATGTACGCCGCGGTCTGCACGCACAGCGCGAAGCCGAGGAGCACGCGCGGGTTCTGGCGGAGCGCAGCGAACGAGCGTCCGAGGATCGTGCCGAACGTCAGGGGCCGGAGCGGGATGATGCCGGGGCGGGACGCCGGGGTCCAGGCCGGATAGGCGGTCACGGATGCGCCTCCTCGTGATCGTGGATCCCCATCGTTTCACACCCTTCCGACGGTTCTGCGGCGCTTCAGCGTCCGCCGAGCGCCCCCTCGGCCTGTCTTCAGGCGTCTTCGACTACTCTGTGGGGAGCGCACGGGGACGCGCGAGCAGTGCCGTGCCCCCGGCCGGACGCAAAGGACTGAAACGCGCGAGATGACATCACGCATCCTGGTGGTCGACGACGACACCGCCCTGGCCGAGATGATCGGCATCGTCCTGCGCACCGAGGGATTCGACACGGTCTTCTGCGCGGACGGGCTCAAGGCCGTCGACATCTGGCGGGAAGAGCGTCCCGACCTCATGTTGCTGGACCTCATGCTGCCCGGCATGGACGGCATCGAGATCTGCACGCGCGTGCGCGCCGAGTCCGGCATCCCGATCATCATGCTGACCGCCCGCACCGACACGGCCGACGTCGTGAAGGGTCTCGAGTCCGGCGCCGACGACTACATCGTCAAGCCGTTCAACCCGAAGGAGCTCGTCGCCCGCATCCGCACGCGCCTCCGGCCGGCCGCGCAGCCGCTGAACGAGACGCTGCGCATCGGCGATCTGACGGTCGACGTCGCCGCGCACGAGGTGCGGCGCCACGACGAGCCGATCGCGCTCACGCCGCTGGAGTTCGAACTACTCGTCGCGCTCGCCTCCAAGCCGCAGCAGGTGTTCTCGCGCGAGATGCTGCTCGAGCAGGTGTGGGGCTACCACTACAAGGCCGACACCCGCCTGGTGAATGTGCACGTGCAGCGCCTGCGGGCCAAGGTCGAGCTCGACCCCGACAACCCGAAGATCGTCACGACGGTGCGCGGCGTCGGCTACCGCGCCGGCGCCGTGGTCTGAGGTCGTCGTGCCTCCCGTCGGCGTCCCCGGGACGACCGCCGGCGTGCCGACCGGGACGTTCGCGCAGCCGGTCGTGCAGACTCGTCGCCCGTTGATCGCATGGCGCAACTGGCGTGCCTGGCCCGATGACCTCGCCGGCCTCTGGCGCCGGTCGCTGCGGTTCCGCACGATCCTGGTGACCCTCGCCCTGACGGCGCTCGCGATCCTCGTGGCGTGCATCTGGATGGCGCTCGCGATCCAGAACGATCTGTTCCAGGCCAGGAAAGACCAGGTGCTCGCCGACTCGCAGCGCGCGACCGAAGCGGCGCAGGCGACGCTGGACGCCGCGGCGGTGCAGGGCGACAGCATCCAGATCCAGAACCTCATGACCAGCGTCCGCGACACGCTCGCCGAGCGGTCCTCCACCGACCTGATCGCCGCGTTCCGCATCGACCGGACCCCCTCTCAGCTCGCGCCCCAGGACTTCACCGTGCGGGGGCTCACCGAGGACGTCATCTCCGAAGGACTCCGCGAAGCAGTGCAGTCCTCCGCGAACCAGCAGTGGTGGCAGTCGGTGTCGCTTCCCCTGACGGACGGGCCCGTGCCCGGGATCGTCGTGGGGCAGCAGCTGTCCGTACCGGACGTGGGCGGTTACGAGCTTTATCTGGCATACGACCTCGGCAGCGCATCGCAGACCCTCGGTTTCGTGCAGGCGACCCTGTGGATCGTCGGCATCTCGCTCATCGTCCTGATCGGGGCGATCTCGTGGTTCGTCCTGCGCTCGGTGACGATCCCGATCGGCGAGGCGGCCGACACGAGTGCGAAGCTCGCGTCCGGAGAGCTCGGCGTGCGACTGCCGGTGCGCGGCGAGGACGAGCTGGCGACCCTCGGTCGATCGTTCAACGCGATGGCCGACAGCATCGAGTCGCAGATCAAGGAGCTCGCCGACCTCTCGCTCGTGCAGCAGCGCTTCGTGTCGGACGTCTCCCACGAGCTGCGCACGCCGCTCACGACGATCCGCCTCGCCGCCGACATGATCAACGATCAGCGCGACGAGTTCGACCCGGCCACGGCGCGCGCGGCCGAACTGCTCAACGCGCAGGTGCAGCGCTTCGAGACGCTCCTGACCGATCTGCTCGAGATCAGCCGTTACGACGCCGGGTCGGTGCAGCTCGAACTCGAGCCCACGAGTCTCGCCCACCTGGCCGAAGACGTCATCGGCTCCATGCAGCAGCTCGCCGACCAGCACGGCAGCGACATCCGGCTCGTCGCCCCCGGCGGGTACTCGCCGGTGGAGATGGATCCGCGACGTGTGCGGCGGGTCGTGCGCAACCTGATCGGCAACGCGATCGAGCACGGCGAGGGCAGGCCGATCGTGATCACGGTCGACAGCGACCAGCAGGCCGTCGCGATCGGCGTGCGCGACTTCGGGCTCGGTATGAAGCCCGAGGACGTCGACCGTGTCTTCGACCGCTTCTGGCGCGCCGACCCGTCTCGCACGCGGACGATCGGCGGGACCGGCCTCGGTCTCTCGATCGCCCTCGGCGACGCACGACTGCACGGCGGTGAGCTGTCGGTCTGGTCCGAACTCGGCCGCGGGTCCAACTTCGTGCTCACGCTGCCGCGTCAGTCCGGCCACCTGACGGCCGCCTCCCCGGTGCCGGTCGACCCGGGTGACGACGCGATCGCCGCGATCGATGCGCTCGGGCTCACCCAGCCGATCGAGATCGTCTCGATGGATGCCGCCGCCGAGGCCTCGGGCCGCGGGGGTGCGTCGTGAGCCGGCGGCGCGGCATCCTGTCGGCGATGCTCGTGATCGGCGCGCTCGTGCTCTCCGCGTGTGCCGGGCTGCCGATGAGCGGCCCGGTGAACCCCGGGCTCTCAGCGGGCGAGGACGCCGGATCGCCGGAGTTCCTGTTCCGCCCCGATGAGCCGCAACCGGGCGCATCGCCGGAGCAGATCGTGGAGGGCTTCATCCGCGCGGGTTCGGGGCCGGGACCGGCCGCGAACTGGGAGGTCGCCCGGATGTTCCTCGCGCCGTCGATCCGCGAGACGTGGAATCCCGAGGCGAGCGTCACGATCGACCTCCCCGATGATCGCGAGTCGATCCCGACGAGTGAGGGGGCGGTCGAGGTCGCGATCGCGTCCGTCGGGAGCGTCGACGGAACAGGCGCGTATCAGCCCGACGCGGGCATCACCCAGCTGTCGTTCCGACTCGCCCAGCAGGACGACGGCGAATGGCGCATCACCGAGGCTCCGGACGGCGTTGTGATCGACCGCGATGTCTTCACGAACGTCTTCCACCGCTACTCGCTCAGCTACTTCGATCCGACCTACCGGTTCCTGGTCCCCGATGTGCGCTGGTTCCCGACGACGAACGCCGCGACGCGCATCACGCGCGCGCTTGTGAACGGATCGCCGAGCGCATGGCTCGCCGATGCGGTGGAGGACGCATTCCCGGAGAGCGTCACGCTCGCGCGTCCTTCCGTGCCGCTGGAGTCCGGCGTGGCCCAGGTGAGTCTCACCCCGGAGGCGCTCGCGGTGGAAGCGACGACGCTCGACCGCATGCAGGCCCAGCTCGAGGCGAGCCTCGCCTCGGCGGGGGTCTCGGCCGTGCAGATGTCGGTGGCGTCGACACCCCTGAGCGCCGAGGCCACGACGACCCAGTCCACGCGCGTGACCGGACCACCGCTCGTGCAGACCGACGCGGGTTTCGGCTTCCTCGCCGGCGACGAGCTCACGCCGATCCCCGGGCTCTCGGACGCGATGGAGCTCGTGGATCCCCTGGCGATCCAGGTCTCCGCCGACCGCGACGTCGCCGCCGTGCGCCTGGTCGGGGGAGAGGTCGCCCGGGTGCCCGCCGAGTCGCCCGTCGCGGTGGTCGACTCGCGTTCCGGCCTGATCAATCCCGGTGTCGACCCGTTCGGCTTCATCTGGAGCGTGCCGCGCGATCAGCCGTCCGCGCTCACGGCGTTCTCGGTGTCCGGCCAGCAGAGCATCGTCGCGGACGCGTGGCCGGCGGCATCCGAAGTCGTCGCGATGGCGATCTCGCGCGACGGCACCCGGATCGCCGCCGTCCTGATCACCGGAGGCCGCTCCGAGGTGTGGGTCGCGGGAATCGTCCGCGGGACGGAAGCCGTTCCCGTGCGTCTGGGCGAAGCTGTTCCGCTCGGTCCGCTCACCGGTTCCGGGACCGCCCTCGCCTGGCTGGACGACACGAGCGTCGGCGTCCTCAGCAGCGAATCCGGCGGTCCGCTGTTCACCGAGCAGCTCGTCGGCGGACCAGCCACGACGATCGGGGCGCCGCAGGGCGCGGCATCCGTCGCGGGGGCGACGTCGATCTCGACGGTGCGACTGCGCACGGACGACGGCGCGCTCTACGTCAAGCGCGGCGCGAACTGGCAGCGCACCGAAAGCGGGATCACGATCCTCGCGACGCAGCAGGGCTCTCCGCAGTAGCGCCTCCTCCCCAGCCGGGGCAGGCGCGGACGTTGTGCACATGCAGAGCGGATGCCGCTCCGCGATGCGTCCGTGCGCGGGACAGTTCCGGGATGGGTGATGCGGGTTGGGCGATCAGGACGATGCGCGAAGCACTCGCCGATGCGCTCGCCCTCCTCCTGCCGACCTCGTGCGCCGGCTGCGACGACCCCGACATCGCCCTGTGCGAGCGCTGTGCCGCGGCGCTCGCGCCGCGAGTGGTGCGGCGTCCGGGCGAGGTGCCGGTATGGAGCGGCGTGGCCTTCGCGGGAGTCCCCGCGCGGGTGATCCGCGCCCTCAAGGAGGACGGGCGGACGGGTCTCGCCCGCGACCTGGCGTGCGCCTTGTCCGCGGCCGTGGCCGAAGCGTCGGCATCCGTCCTCGCGTCTGCGCGCGGGGATGTCGTGCTCGTGCCGGTGCCCACGTCGCGCGCCGCCTACCGCCGCCGCGGGTACCGCGTCGTCGACCTCGTCGCCCGTCGCGCGGGGCTGCGCACCGAGCGACTGCTGCGCACCGTCCGTGCGTCCGCCGACCAACGGGCGCTCGGCGCCGAGGAGCGCCGTCGCAACGTCGCGGGCGTCATGAGATCGCGGGCCGCGCCCGGCGTCCGGGTGATCGTGCTCGACGACGTCGTCACGACCGGAGCGACCCTCGCGGAGGCGGTACGCGCCCTGCGCGCGGCCGGAGCCGAGGTGGTCGGCGCGGCGACGATCGCGGCCACGGCGCGACGCTCCGGCGCTCACAGCGGATCCTGACGGGATACCGAGCGCGGACATGGGCGCATCGCGTGACACCGGGTCCCGGCCGGACTAGCGTGGGGGGCACAAGGCGACTCAGGGTCCGCCCTTGACCGGGTGGACCGGAACAAGGAGGTCAGGGATGGAAACCAGCATCGTCGGCGTGGGAGTGGGTATCACCGATCGCTTCCGCTCGGTCGTCGAAGACAAGGCCGCCCGCATAGAGCACCTCGCTCCGCGCGCGCAGCGTGTCGACGTCAAAGTGACCCATCGCGCCTACCACAACGGCCGAATGGAGGACGACACGGTCGAGCTCACGCTCGCGGGCAAGGGTCCGGTCGTCCGGGCCGAGGCCACCGACGGCGACAAGTTCGCGGCGCTGGACATGGCGGTCGACAAGCTGTGCGAACAGCTGCGTCGCGCGAAGGACAAGCGCGTCGATGCGCGCAACCACCCGCGGGGCGCGAAGTTCGAGAAGGGGAGCGGAGAGCTCTCCGGAATCGACGTGCAGCCGGCCTCGCTGGATGTCATCCGTGCCGTCGCGACAGGGGAGATCCCCATCGTGACCGGCAACGAGGACGAACCCGACTACACCCCGGTCGTGATCCGCACGAAGGAGTTCGAACCGGAGTGGATGTCGGTCGAGGAGGCCGTGGACCGGATGGAGCTCGTCGGCCACGACTTCTTCCTGTTCATCGACGCCCGCACCGACCACCCGAGCGTCGTGTACCGCCGCAAGGGCTGGGACTACGGAGTGATTTCGCTCACGACGCAGAACGCGCCGGTGGCCGTTTCCTGACAGAGCAACGAAACGGGGCGTCCGCGGGGCGCCCCGTTTCGCATGTGCGGGCGAGCGGCTCAGCCGTCGAAGAAATCGCCGAGCAGGCTGCCGATCACCATTCCCCCGAGGATGCCGCCCATCGCGTCACCCATCCCGCCACGGCGGCCGCCGCCCTGGCCGCCCCATCCGGAATCCTGCGGACGGGACGAATCGATGTCGCGCTGGGCGAGGTGCAGCGCCTCGTTCGCGAGGGCGCCCGCCCGCCGTGCGAGGATCATCGCCTCCTCGCGCGTGTCCTCGTCGGTCGTGAGCGGTTCCGCGTCGATGCGCGACCGCTCCGCCTCCGCGAGCCTCGTGCGGGCATCCGCGCCGATCCAGCCGCGATGGCCGGCGATCACATTGCGGGCGACCGCGATCTGACGGTCGGCGTCATCCAGCGCGTGGCGCACGTGCGCGACCGAAGGGATCGGCCGCGCTGCTCGCTCGCGGGCCACCGCGATCGCGGCATCCAGCCCGCTGTTGGCTTCGCGCAGCTGCGACAGCTGCGTGAACGGGTCTGCCTTCTCGCGCGACGGCGGCAGCGCCGCGAGCGCCGCCTCGAGCGCGGCCGCCGCAGCGGTGACCGCGGGAACCTGGGGGGCGTCGCGCGCCGCCACCAGGTCGCCGCGGGAGTCCGCGATCACATCGGCGAGCGTGGACTCGGCGCGCAGCGCCTCGATCTCGAAGTCCTCGATGCCGTCGATGATCGCGGCCGCGCGGCGCACCGCCTCCGTCGCGGTCTCCAGCGCGAGGTTCGCCTCTTCGCGTCGCTCGGCCTCACGGCGGCGGAACGAGACGTCTGCGCTGTGCGCGGCGAAGGTGAGGAGCTGCTCGGCCTCATCGGGTCCGTCGGCCACCTGCCGCAGCGCCGCCGCGCTGTAGCGCTGTGCGAGCCGATCGAGGGTGACACGCGCGTGCGGCAGACGCTCGGTGAGCGTCTCGATGTCGACGCGGACCTGCGCGAGGATCTCCGGCGCACGACGCACCCGTTCGATGTCGGCCGCGAGCGCCTCGGTCCGGTCATCGAGCAGCTCGTCCGCCCACTCGCACAGCTGCACGATGCGCGCGTTGCGCGTGCGCAACTCTTCCGGTGTGTCCGGGATCTCGTCGTGGTTCAGCTGGTGCAGGTGGAAGGCCTCGCCCAGGTGCGTGCGCACGGCCTGCAGCGCGTCGCGCACGTCCTTCGTCGGACCCTCGCCGAGCTCCGCGACGGCGAAGTCGAGCTCATCGGCGGTCGTGCGGATGCGCTCGTCGACCGCGACGAGCGAGCTGCGGGCGCGGCGGGCGAGGTCGGCATCCTGCGCATCCAGCGCCGCTTGCTCTTCACGTCTGCGCTTGCCCCACAAACCAGCCATGAATCGATCCTAGGTTCGCGGGGCTGATCGTCCGCTCGGTTTCGCGGTGGGCGGATGCCGGTCCTCAGGCGTCCGGAGACCCCTTGTGCCGCGGCTTCCGCGGCGGACGGTCGTCGCGCGACGGCCGGGTAGGGCGATCGTCCGCGTAGCGACGCCCCGGGGCGCCGGTGTCGGGGCGCAGTTCGATGAGCTTGCCCGAGATGCGGGTGTCCGCGAGCCGGTCCAGGGTCGACGCGGGGAGGTCGGCCGGGAGCTCCACGAGCGAGAAGTCGGGGCGGATCTGGATCGCCCCGAAATCGCCGCGACTCAGGCCGCCCTCGTTCGCGAGCGCGCCCACGATCTGCCTCGGCTCGACGCGCTGGCGCTTGCCCACGGCGATGCGATACGTGCGCATGCGCCCCCCGTCCGGTCGGGGACGCCGCTCGGGGCGGTCATCGCGGTCGAAGCGGCCGGGGCGCTCGCCGCGTTCCGAGCGCTCGCCGACGCTGCCGCGGGGCTCCGGATCGGGCTCGAGCAGCAGAGGGGACTCGCCCTGCGCGACGACGGCGAGCGCCGCCGCGACGTCGACCTCGGGGACGTCGTGGTGCCGCACGTAGTGCGCCACGATGTCGCGGAACCGGTCGATCCGCTCGCTTTCGGACAGCGCCGCGGTGATGCGGTCGTCGAACCGCGACAAGCGCGTCTCGTTGACCTCGTCGACGCTCGGCAGCTGCATCTCGGTGAGCTCCTGCCGCGTCGCGCGCTCGATCGCGCGGACGAGGCCGCGCTCGCGCGGGGTCACGAAGCTGATCGCGTCGCCGGTGCGCCCCGCGCGGCCCGTGCGGCCGATGCGGTGGACATACGATTCGGTGTCGGTGGGGATGTCGAAGTTCACGACGTGGGAGATGCGCTCGACATCGAGCCCGCGGGCTGCGACGTCGGTGGCGACGAGGATGTCGAGCTTGCCCGACTTGAGCTGGTTCACGGTGCGCTCGCGCTGGACCTGCGCGATGTCGCCGTTGATCGCGGCGGCGGAGTACCCGCGCGCCCGCAGCTTCTCGGCGACCTCCTCGGTCGCGCTCTTCGTGCGCGCGAACACGATCATGCCCTCGAAGTTCTCCACCTCGAGGATGCGGGTGAGCGCGTCGATCTTCTGCGGGTAGGAGACCACGAGATAGCGCTGCGTGATCGTGGCCGACGTCGTCGTCTTCGTCTTGACCGTGATCTCTTCGGGGTCGTGCAGGTACTGCTGCGACATCCGGCGGATCGTCGCGGGCATCGTGGCCGAGAAGAGGGCGACCTGTTTGGTCGCGGGGGTGTCGGCGAGGATCGTCTCGACGTCTTCCGCGAAGCCCATCTTCAGCATCTCGTCGGCTTCGTCCAGAACCAGGTACTTCAGCTCCGACAGATCGAGCGTGCCCTTGTCGAGGTGGTCCATGATCCGGCCCGGGGTGCCGACGATGACGTGCACGCCGCGCCGGAGTGCGGAGAGCTGGACGCCGTAGCCCTGACCGCCGTACACCGGCAGGACGTGTACGCCCTTCGTGTGCGCGGCGTACTTCTCGAACGCCTCGCACACCTGCAGGGCGAGCTCGCGCGTCGGAGCGAGCACGAGAGCCTGCGGCGTCTTCTGCGACACATCCAGACGGTCGAGGATCGGCAGGGCGAACGCCGCGGTCTTGCCCGTCCCGGTCTGCGCGAGGCCCACCACGTCGCGACCCGACAGCAGAGTCGGGATCGTCGCCGCCTGGATCGCGGACGGCGTTTCGTAGCCGACATCGCCGAGGGCCTTCAGAACCGCCTCGCCCAATCCGAGATCGGCGAAGGTCAGCGCGGGCGTCTGGGCGGATTCATCGACGGAAGTCACGCTTCAGGTTAGTCCGCGCGGCCGCGCGGCCGCAGGCGATCAGGCGGCGGGCGCCTTCGCCGGCCGCCCGCGCTTCGGACGCTCGGAGGACAACCGCAGGGCCATCGTGTGCGCGGGACGCTCGGCGATGCGCTCCGCGGCGCGATCGAGGAACCGCAGCTCCGCCTCGGCGCGGGCGATCTTCGCGTCGGTCACGATCTCGCGCGCGAGAGCCTCGGCCTCGGTCTCGGCGATCGGCCGGGGGAGGCGTCGCAACGCGTCGAGCCGGCTCTGCGACTGCCGCCGCTCCGCCGCGAGCACGTCCGTGACGTCGACGCCGGGCAGGGTCGCGGCCACCGCGATCTTGATCGCCAGGTCGTCGCGCGCGGGTGCGCCACCGGCGGGATCGGCGAGCCAGGCGTCCACTTCGCGGGATCCGGCATCCGTGATCTCGTAGAACACGTGCCCTTCGGCATCCGCATCGCCCTTTGCCACCAGGCCGTCGCGCTCGAGCCGATCGAGGGTGTTGTAGATCTGTCCGACGTTCAGCGGCCACGCCGACCCGGTGCGACGTTCGAATTCGGCACGCAGCTGATAGCCGTAACAGGGTCCCTGGTCGAGGATCGCGAGCAGGCTCTGCCTCACCGTCATGCCGTGCTCCCGTTCGTTGTGTGCATACCGGGTATGCAGTTCTCGAGTCTAAGCAGGGTCTCGGACACGGCTCGGGATGCCGCGGCCGAGCGTGTCGGCGGGTCCGGGCGGCGCGGCATCCCAGCCCACTCCAAGGTCACAGCCCGATAACATGGCCGTGTATGCCTGCGCGCCTCGCGCGGGGCAGCGGCGGCGCCGAACGGCGACGTACCCGACAGATGGAGATGCTTCGTGGCCAACCCGCTCGAGAAACTGCTTCGCGCCGGCGAGGGACGCATCCTCCGCCGCCTGCAGCAGGTGGTCAAGGCGGTCGGCGCCCTCGAAGAGGATTACGCGCAGCTCACGGACGAGGAGCTGCGCGGCGAGACCGCCGAGCTCCGCGCCCGCCACGCCGCCGGCGAGACCCTCGACCAGCTCATGCCGGAGGCGTTCGCGGCCGTCCGCGAAGCCGCGCGTCGCACGCTCGGCCAGCGTCCGTATGACGTGCAGATCATGGGCGGCGCCGCCCTTCACCTCGGCAACATCGCCGAGATGAAGACCGGTGAGGGCAAGACCCTGACCGCGGTGTTCGCCGCCTACCTGAACGCGATCGCCGGCAAGGGCGTGCACGTCATCACGGTGAACGACTTCCTCGCGTCCTACCAATCCGAGCTCATGGGCCGCGTCTACCGCGCGCTCGGCATGACGACCGGCACGATCGTGTCGGGGCAGACGCCCGACGTCCGCCGCGAGCAGTACGAAGCCGACATCACGTACGGCACGAACAACGAGTTCGGCTTCGATTACCTGCGCGACAACATGGCCTGGCGCAAGGAGGACCTCGTCCAGCGGGGTCACTTCTTCGCGATCGTCGACGAGGTCGACTCGATCCTGATCGACGAGGCCCGGACGCCGCTCATCATCTCGGGTCCCTCCTCCGGCGAGGCGAACCGCTGGTTCGTCGAGTTCGCGAAGATCGCCAAGACCCTCGAGGCGGGCGTGGACTACGAGGTCGACGAGAAGAAGCGCACGATCGGTGTGCTCGAGCCCGGCATCGAGAAGGTCGAGGACTACCTCGGCATCGACAACCTCTACGAGTCGGTCAACACGCCGCTCATCTCGTTCCTGAACAACTCGATCAAGGCGCTCGCGCTGTTCAAGCGGGACTCGGACTATGTCGTCATGAACGACGAGGTCATGATCGTCGATGAGCACACCGGCCGCATCCTGGTCGGCCGCCGTTACAACGAGGGCATCCACCAGGCGATCGAGGCGAAGGAAGCGGTGCCGGTCAAGGCCGAGAACCAGACCCTCGCCACCGTGACGCTGCAGAACTACTTCCGCCTGTACGACAAGCTCTCCGGAATGACCGGTACCGCCGAGACCGAGGCGGCGGAGTTCATGTCGACGTATCAGCTCGGCGTGGTCCCGATCCCGACGAACAAGCCGATGATCCGCAAGGACCAGTCCGACCTGGTCTACAAGAACGAGCAGGCCAAGTTCGATCAGGTCGTCGAGGACATCGTCCAGCGCCACGCGAAGGGTCAGCCCGTGCTGGTGGGCACCGTGAGCGTGGAGAAGAGCGAGTACCTCTCGCGGCTCCTGGCGAAGAAGGGCATCAAGCACGAGGTCCTCAACGCGAAGAACCACGCGCGCGAAGCCGAGATCGTCGCCCGCGCGGGGCGCCTGGGCGCCGTGACGGTCGCCACGAACATGGCCGGTCGAGGCACCGACATCATGCTCGGCGGCAACGCCGAGTTCCTCGCGGTGCAGGAGATGAAGGCCAAGGGCCTCGACCCGGTCGAGACCCCCGACGAGTACGAAGCCGAATGGGATGCCGTCTACCAGGGCACCCGCGACACGGTCGCCGTCGAGGCGAAGAAGGTCGTCGAAGCCGGCGGGCTCTACGTGCTCGGAACCGAGCGGCACGAGTCGCGGCGCATCGACAACCAGCTCCGCGGACGCTCGGGCCGTCAGGGTGACCCCGGGGAGAGCCGCTTCTACCTCTCGCTCACGGACGACCTCATGCGGCTGTTCCAGTCCGGCGCCGCAGAGGCGATCCTCGCCCGCACGAACTTCCCCGACGACGTCGCGATCGAATCCGGCATGGTGAGCCGTGCGATCAAGAGCGCGCAGTCCCAGGTGGAGGGGCGCAACGCCGAGATCCGCAAGAACGTCCTGAAGTACGACGACGTCCTGAACCGCCAGCGTGAGGCGATCTACTCGGACCGCCGCCACATGCTCCAGGGCGATGACATCGCCGACCGCGTGCAGCACTTCATCGAAGACGCGATCAACGCCGTGATCGACGACCACACCGGCTCGGGGCACACCGAGAGCTGGGACTTCGACGCCCTCTGGACCGAGCTGAAGACCCTCTACCCGGTCGGCGTCACGATCGACGAGGTCGTCTCGGAGGCCGGGACGAAGGGGCGGATCACTCCGGAAGGCCTCAAGCGCGAGATCCTCTCCGACGCGCTCATCGCGTACCGCAAGCGCGAGGAGAGCCTCGGCGAGGCGGCGACGCGCGAACTGGAACGTCGCGTGGTGCTGCAGGTGCTCGACCGCCGGTGGCGCGACCACCTCTACGAGATGGACTACCTGAAGGACGGCATCGGCCTGCGGGCGATGGCCCAGCGCGACCCTCTCATCGAGTACCAGCGCGAGGGATACCAGATGTTCCAGGCGATGATGGGGCAGATCAAGGAGGAGTCGGTCGGCTACCTCTACAACCTCGAGGTCGAGGTGCGCCGCGCGGAAGGGCAGACGGAGGCCGCCGAAGTCGAGGCGAAGGGCCTCGCGGTCACTCCCGTCGAGGGGCAGCGCCTGCAGTATTCCGCCGCGAACGACGCCGGCGAGGTCGAGGTGCGCAACGACCGGGGCCAGGTGCAGCAGGCGGCGACGAACAGGCTCCGTCAGGCGACGGCATCCGCCCCCGCCGCGTCGGCACCCGTCGCTGAGGCGCCGCGCGGCGCGTTCGGTCAGCGCACGGAGGGCGCCCCCGCCGCCGCGCCGCAGAACCGCGCGCAGCGCCGGGCCGCCGACAAGAGGAAGTGATCGACGAGGGGACGCGCTTTCGTCAGCGCGTTCCCCAGTCGTACGACTGCTTGCGCAACCCGAGGTAGACGAAGGTCTCGGAGGAGATCACTCCCGGCAGGGAGCGGATCCGGCTGTTCAGAAGCTCCACGAGGTCGTCGTCGGACTCGCAGACGACCTCGGCGAGGATGTCGAAGCTGCCGGCGGTCAGCACGAGGTAATCGACCGCGGAGATCTTCTCCAGCGCCGCCGCGACCTCGCGCGTATCCCCGCTCACGCGCAGACCGATCATCGCCTGGCGGTGGAAGCCGAGCTGCATGGGGTCCGTGACCGCGACGACCTGCATCGCGCCGCTGTCGGTGAGCCGTTGCACCCGCTGGCGCACGGCGGCCTCGCTCAGGCCCACGGCTCGACCGATCTCCGCGTACGAGCGCCGCCCGTCCTCCTGCAGCTGCTCGATGATCAGCTTCGACAGCGCGTCGATCCCGCCGGCGTGTGACATGCAGCGATCCTGACACCGCGGGCGCCTATGGGCAACGCTCCGCGACGGAAACCGTCGCATGGTGTCATTCGGGCCACTGATTCATGTGAAAGTTATGTTTCGATGTGCGGATTCCGTTCCGGAATCCGGGGGTGAAGTGGCAGTATCGGTTCACCCGCCGTCGTGTGAGCGACGTACCCGCATCCCCTGAGGAGTGCTCCATGCCCCGTGGACCCCTGCCCGAAGACCCCGCCGTCCGCGCGCTCATCGCGCACGCGCGACAGGCACAGATCAGTCGTCGTGGGCTGATCGGCGGAGCCGGCGCGCTGTCGCTCGCCGCTTTCCTCGCCGCATGCTCCGGACGCGTCGGCGGGTCCGCGCCCGCCGCGTCGGCGAGCGCCGGCGAGGACCTCTCGGCGTCGCAGAAGACCCTGACCTGGGCCAACTGGTCGTTCTACCTGGACGAGGACGACGACGGCAACCACCCGACGCTCGATGCGTTCATGGAGCAGACCGGCCTCACCGTCAACTACGACGTCGCGATCGACGACAACAACACGTACTTCGCCAAGGTGCGCGACCAGCTCGCCCTCGGGCAGGACATCGGCGCGGATGCCGTCTGCCTCACCGACTGGATGGCGTCGATCTGGATCGCCTCCGGCTACACGCAGGCCTTCGACAAGGCGAACATGCCGAACGCGGCCAACCTCAACCCGAGCCTGCAGAACCCCGACTTCGACCCGGGCCGGGCGAACTCGCTTCCGTGGCAGTCGGGCTTCGCCGGGATCGCCTGGAACAAGGACAAGCTTCCGCAGGGCCTTCAGAGCATCGACGACCTGTGGGCGCCGGAGCTGCAGGGTCGAGTCGGCGTGCTCAGCGAGATGCGCGACACGATCGGGCTCATCATGCTGAGCCAGGGCGTCGACATCTCGGGCTCCGGCTGGGGCGACACCGAATTCCAGAACGCGCTCGACGTCTTCGCCGAGCAGGTCTCGAACGGGCAGATCCGCAACATCAAGGGCAACTCCTACGCGGACGACCTCAAGAACGAGGACACCCTCGCGGCGATCGTGTGGTCGGGGGACATCACCGCGATCAACTACGAGGTCGGCGACAAGTTCGCCTTCGCGCTGCCCGACTCGGGCGGCACGCTCTGGAGCGACAACTTCATGATCCCGATCGGCTCTCAGCAGAAGACCAACGTCGAGAAGCTCATCGACTACTACTACGACCCGGCGGTGGCGGCCGAGGTCGCCGCGTGGGTGAACTACATCACCCCGGTCGCCGGTGCGCAGGAGGCGATGGCCGAGATCGATCCGGAGCTCGTGGAGAACCAGCTCATCTTCCCGAACGAGGAGACGCTCGCCCAGGCGCACATCTTCCGCACGCTCACGAACGAGGAGCAGCAGAAGTACAACTCCGAGTTCGAGGCCGTGGGTCTCGGCGCCTGAGATGGCACAGGGAGCATTCGCCGAAGCGGGCGCCGATCTGCAGCTGCAGGGGATCCGCAAGGTCTTCCCGGGCTTCACAGCCATCGAGGAGCTCGACCTCCTCATCCCCGCCGGGTCCTTCTTCGCCCTGCTCGGTCCCTCCGGCTGCGGCAAGACCACCACGCTCCGCCTCGTCGCGGGACTCGAGGATCCGTCCGAGGGGCGCATCCTGATCGGCGGGCAGGACGTGACCGCCGTCAAGCCCCACAAGCGCCCCGTCAACACCGTGTTCCAGAGCTACGCGCTCTTCCCGCACATGACCGTCCTGGAGAACGTCGCGTTCGGGCTGCGCCGGCGGAAGGTCTCGGATGCCGTGCCCAAGGCGCACGAGGCCCTGCGGCTCGTCGAGCTCGATCATGTCGCGGAGCGCCGTCCGAGCCAGCTCTCCGGCGGACAGCAGCAGCGCGTCGCCCTCGCGCGCGCGATCGTGAACCGTCCGGCCCTGCTGCTGCTGGACGAGCCGCTCGGCGCCCTGGACCTGAAGCTCCGCCGTCAGATGCAGCTGGAGCTCAAGTCGATCCAGGCCGAGGTCGGTCTCACGTTCCTGCACGTCACGCACGACCAGGAGGAGGCCATGACGATGGCCGACACCGTCGCCGTGATGAACCACGGGCGCATCGAGCAACTCGGATCGCCGCAGGAGCTGTACGAACTGCCGCGCACCGGCTTCGTGGCGAACTTCCTCGGTCAGTCGAACCTGTTCCCCGCCGAGGTGGAGTCCACCGCCGGCGGCCTGCTCACGGCACGCACTGCAGGGGGTGTCGTCGCCCTCCCGGAGGAGCGGGCCGTCGCCCGCACCGGCCGCATCACCGTCGGCATCCGGCCGGAGAAGCTGCGGCTCCTCGGCACGGAGCCGCCTCGCGACGGGCTCGAGAACGTCCTCGGTCCCGGGCGCATCGTCGACGTGTCCTTCGCGGGGGCCAGTACGCAGTACATCCTGGAGATCTCGGGCCTCGGCGAAGTGACGGTGTTCGAGCAGAACCTGGTCTTCGGCTCGGTCTTCTCCCCGGGCTCGGAGGTCTGGGTCGCATGGCGACGCGAGCACACGTTCGGTTTGGATGCCGCCGCCCGCGACGAGGCCGCGGAAGCGGATCTCGCAGCCGAGGCCGGCTGACATGGCGATCTCGGCGCTCGTCCCCGCCGGAGCGCAGGCGGCGCGCGAACCCGAACGGCGACGCGGCGGACTGGTCGCCCTCGCACTTCTCGTTCCGGGGCTTGCTTACCTCGCGCTGTTCTTCCTCGTCCCGTTCGTCTCGCTGCTGATCACGTCGTTCGGCATCAACGACACCGCGACGTACGGCGGCTACTACTACGCCTTCTACTGGCAGAACTACGTCGACGTCATCGCGCAGTACTGGCCGCAGTTCCTGCGCTCGTTCTGGTACGCGCTGCTGGCGACCGTCTTCGCGCTGCTGATCAGCTACCCGATCGCGTACTTCATCGGTGTGACGATCCGCGAACGCAAGCTGCTGCGCAACCTGCTGCTGGTCCTCGTGATCGCGCCGTTCTTCATCTCGTTCCTCCTGCGCACCCTCGCGTGGAAGCAGATCCTGTCCGACGAGGGACCCGTCGTCGGAGTGCTGCAGGTCGTCGGTCTTATGGGCCCGCAGGATCACATCACGGGGACGCCGTTCGCCGTCGTCTTCGGCCTCACCTACAACTTCATCCCGTTCATGACGCTGCCTCTGTTCGCATCGCTGGATCGGCTGGACAAGAGATTGATCGAAGCGGGGAGCGATCTGTACTCCGGCAACGCCAGCACGTTCTGGAAGGTGACGTTCCCCCTTTCGCTGCCGGGCGTCATCTCCGGAACGCTCCTGACCTTCATCCCCGCGGCGGGCGACTACGTCAACGCGAGTCAGTCCTTCCTCGGAGGTCCGGGAACGGCCATGATCGGCAACGTCATCCAGTCGAAGTTCCTGATCACGGTGAATTACCCGCAGGCGGCCGCGCTGTCGATCCTGCTGATGGCCGTCATCGTGGTGATCGTCGGGCTCTACGTGCGCCGCGCCGGAACGGACGATCTGCTGTGAGCGCCACGCAGACCAGCACCGTCCAGATGCGCCGAGCCGAGGCGCGCCGCCGACGGCCGATCGGCTCGTGGCTGCTGCCGCTCTACGTGACCGTCGCCTTCGTGATCCTCCTGATCCCGATCGTGTACACGTTCGTCTTCTCGTTCAACGACGCGAACCGTTCGAACATCTCGTGGAACGGATTCACCCTGCAGAACTGGATGACCGTGTGCGCGCAGCCCGAAGTGTGCGTCGCGTTCGGCAACAGCATCCTGGTCGGCCTCGTCGCGACCGTGATCGCCACGACGCTCGGCACGATGATCGCCCTCGCGCTCGTGCGCTATCGATTCCGCGCCCGCAGCTCGATCAGCCTCCTGCTGTTCCTGCCGATGGCCACGCCGGAAGTCGTGATCGGTGCGGGGCTCGCCGCGCAGTTCCTCACGATCGGCGTCGCGAAAGGCCTCGTCACGATCATCATCGCCCACACGATGTTCTGTCTGAGCTTCGTCGTGGTGACGGTGCGCGCGCGCGTCCTCTCGCTCGATCCGGCTCTGGAGGAGGCGGGGCGCGATCTGTACGGCTCGCCGCGAGAGGTCTTCTGGCGGATCACATTCCCGCTGCTGCTCCCGGGCATCGTCGCGGCCGCGCTGCTGTCGTTCAGCTTGAGCTTCGACGACTTCATCATCACGTACTTCACCTCGGGCACGGTCCAGACCTTCCCCGTGTACATCTACGTCGCCGCCCAGCGCGGCATCCCTCCGCAGGCCAACGTGATCGCCTCGGCGGTCTTCCTGATCGCGATCGCGGCGACGCTCGTCTTCCAGATCGTCTCCGCGCGCAGAGCGAGCCGCCTGCGCCGGTGAGCGCGGACCGGGGTGCGGCCAGGCCACGACCCGGCGATTGGCCGCACCCGGTTCGCATTATCCTGAACCGATGAGCCCTCTCCGCCCTCTCGACCAGTCGAGCAAGCTCAAGGACGTCCTCTACGAGATCCGCGGACAGGCCCTCGTCGAGGCCGATCGCCTGGAGAACGAGGGTCACACGATCCTCAAGCTCAACACCGGGAATCCTGCCGTCTTCGGGTTCGAGGCGCCGTTCCAGATCGTGCGGGACATGATCGAGGCCGTCCCCCACGCGCACGGGTACAGCGACAGCCGCGGCATCATGTCCGCGCGGCGCGCCGTGGTGTACCGCTACGAGCAGGACCCGACCTTCCCTTCCTTCGGTCCCGACGACGTCTACCTCGGAAACGGCGTGTCCGAGCTGATCACGATGGTCATGCAGGCGCTCCTGGACGAGGGCGACGAAGTGCTGATCCCCGCGCCGGACTATCCCCTGTGGACCGCCATGACCAGCCTCGGCGGCGGGACGCCGGTGCACTATCTGGCCGACGAGCAGAACGGGTGGCAGCCCGACCTCGAGGACATCCGCGCGAAGGTGACGCCGCGGACGAAGGCGATCGTCGTCATCAATCCGAACAACCCCACCGGTGCGGTCTACTCGCGCGAGGTGCTCGAAGGCATCGCCGAGATCGCGCGGGAGAACTCCCTGCTCGTCCTCGCGGACGAGATCTACGACCGCATCCTGTTCGACGACGCCGTGCACATCCCGATGGCCTCGGTCGCCCCCGATCTGCTCGTCCTCACCTTCAACGGGCTCTCCAAGACCTACCGCGTGGCGGGCTATCGCTCGGGCTGGCTCGTCATCACCGGCCCGAAGGACCACGCGCGAGGATTCATCGAAGGCATCACCCTCCTCGCCTCGACCCGGCTGTGCCCCAACGTCCCGGCTCAGCATGCCGTGCAGGCGGCGCTGTCGGGGGTGCAGTCGATCGATGCGCTCATCGGGCCCTCCGGCCGACTCCACGAGCAGCGGGATGCCGCCTGGCAGAGTCTCGAGGCGATCCCGGGTGTGACCTGCGTCAAGCCGCAGGGAGCGCTGTACGCCTTCCCCCGGTTCGACCCCGACATGTACGAGATCCGTGACGATGCGAAATTCGTGTACGACTTCCTGGTCGCCGAGCACGTGCTGCTCGTCCAGGGAACCGGTTTCAACTGGCCGACGCCGGATCACGTCCGCATCGTGACGCTGCCCGAGGCCCGCGTGCTGACCGAGGCGGTCGAGAGGCTCGGCAACTTCCTGTCGTCATATCGGCCGTAGCCCCGAGGGCGCCGGCCGGCGAGGTCAGAGGATCGCGAGGGACGTCGCGCGCCAGCGACCGTCCAGGCCCTCCAGCCGGATCGCGACGCTGCGGGCGCGCGCTGCGCCCTGCACCACGACGACCGCCTCGATCACCCCGTCGGCGGGGGAGGACCGGTGCACCGACAGCAGGGAGTACACCGGCCGGATCGCCGCGACGCCGCGTGCGCTGCGGGCCCGCGCGGCGAGGTTCGCCCGGGTCACGAGCGCTCGGTAAGCATCTTCGGTGAGCCATCGCACGAGCTGGTCGACTTCGCGCACGCCGGCGAAGACCTCGAGGACGCCGATCGTGATGTTCCGCAGGAACGGCTCCGGATCGGGAAGCTGGACGGAGGAGGTGCGCTGGGGCGCGAAGAACTCGGAGAGTTCGTAAGCGCCGGGGGGCACGGCTTGTGCGCGGGGGATGCGCGACGGCGACGCTGCCATGGGAGCCAATCTGACCGGGGGATGTCTTGAGGGGAATTAGAACATACGGCTCCTTCACAGGAACAGACTCGGACCGAGCCTGTGGACAACTTCTCATCCGGTCGTGACCAACTGCCCTACGCTCTCGGGGTGCACTGGGAGAACTTCTTCGACGACCTGGAGGGTCAGCTCGCCGCGGAGTGGGAGGCCGAGCGTGCGGCGCTCGACACCGAGGCGGAGCGTCTGCGGCTGTCGCGCGTGGCGCTCCGGGAGCGGCTGTCGGTGCTGATCGATCGGGAGCGAACCGGCGGTGTCCCCGCGTTCGAGATCGTTGACGGCACCGTGCTGTCGGCGGAGGTCACCGGTGTCGGATCGGACTGGGTCGCACTGGACGGCGGGACCGCGGGAGCCGTGGTCGTGCCCGTCACGGCGATCGCCTCGATCGCTCTTCCGCACGAGGACGTGCTGCGCAGCGCCCGCCCCGCCGCCGGCCGGACCGGGCTGTCGGAGCGCATGGGTTTCGGCTTCGTCATGCGCGACATCGTCCGCCGGCGCATCACCGTCACCGTTCATCTCACCCACGGTCGCGTGCTGTCGGGGACGATCGACCGGGCCGGAGCCGAACATCTCGACATCGCCCTGCACGAGCCGGGCACCGTGCGCAGGGTGGCCGAGGTGACCGGCCACCGGCTCGTGCCGTTCTCGTCGATCGGATGGGTGCGCCTGGACGGCGCGGCGGCGCTGCGCTGAGGTCGTGCGTGGGGATGCCGGTCAGTCGGCGTTGCGGACGATCCCGGTTCCCCACAGCTCGGGGAAGCTCGCCTCGTTCGACTGACGCCAGAGCGCCATCCGGCGGGCCTCCTCGGCCTGCTCGTCGAGGTACGCCGCGACGCTCGCCTCGTCGATCCGCCAGCGGGCGGGAGAGCCCACGCGCATTCCGCGCAAGCGCGCCTTCTCGACGAGCTCCATGACCTCGTCCACCGAGACGCCCAGCACTTCGGCCACCTGCGCGGGCGCCAGCAGGCGCACGTCGGAGGTCGGGATCTCGGGCATGAGCCCATTATGGAGGCTCCGTCCTGCGGCGGCTCCGGCGCCACACCCGCTGTGGATAACCGAGACGGCGATCTTGCGGTCTGGGTCACGATGGTGTCATGACCATCGCCGACGCCCCACGTCCTCGTCCTCGCGCGTTCTGGGGCGACATCAGGTTCTTCCTCGGGATCGTCCTGGTGATCGCGTCGGTCGCCGGTGTCTGGTTCGTGATCTCGGCCGCCCGCCAGACCGCTCCCGTGTTCGCTGCCGGCCGCACGATCGTTCCCGGCGAAGTCGTGTCGGCGTCCGACCTCCGCGTCGTCGATGTCGCCCTCGGCCAGGTCGGGGATGCCTACCTGCAGCCCGAGGCGCTGACCGACGGTCTGGTCGCGACGCGGACGATCCCTTCGGGAGAGCTCGTGCCGCAGAGCGCGGTCGGCGCGGCCGCCGAGTCCCGGACGACCAGCGTGGTGCTCAGGAGCGCCGTCGACGTCCCGGCATCCGTCGAGGCGGGATCGGTCGTCGAGGTGTGGGCGGCCCCCCTCGTGGAGCCCGGGACGTACGATGTCCCGCGGATCCTGGTCGCGGACGCCACCGTGGTGTCGGTCACGCGGGACGACTCGATGATCGGCGGCGGTTCGGCCGCGCTCGAACTCGTGATCCCGAGAGCAGATGTCGCGGCGGCGCTCGAGGCGATGGCCGATCAGTCCGCGCTGTCGGTCATCCCCTCGGACGGGTCCTCGCGATGAGGGTGGTCGTCGCCGTCGATGAGCCGCACGGCGGCGACCTCGCGACGGCGCTCGAACTCGAAGGCCTCGACGTCGTCGCCGTGCTTCCGGCTGCGGCCCTCGCCGCCGACACGGCGGAGACGGCGGAGCAGGACCGCGCCGCCCTGCGCGGCGCGGGCCGTTCCGGAGCCGGGGAGGCCGCGGCGATGCTGTTCGCAGCGGATGCGGTCGTCCTCGAGATCGGGCGGCGCACGATCACCGCCGCGCTCGTGGCCGCGTGCGACCGCGCCGCGGTGCGGATCCTCCCGCTGTCCTCCGGGAGTGACGGCGAGCGGATCGCGCGGGAGTTCGGGCTGGAGTCGCCGGTCGCCGTGGACGTCCCGGCGTGGCAGCTCGCCGAGCGTCTTTCGGCATCGCCGCGGGCGGCGGCTGTGCGCGCTGATTCGTCAGAACGCGCGTCGACCGCCCCCCGCGTCATCGCCGTCTGGGGACCGGCCGGGTCCCCAGGGCGCTCGACCCTCGCCGTCGAGCTCGCTGTCGAACTCGCCCGCGGCGGACGCCACATCGGCCTCATCGACGCGGACTCCCATGCTCCGTCGCTCGCTCTCGCACTCGGACTCGCCGACGAGGCGCCCGGGTTCGCCGCCGCCTGCCGACACGCCGAGCTCGGACGCCTGGACCCGCGCGAACTCACCCGGATCAGCGCACCGATCGCAACGCCCGGCGTCGACGTCCTCACGGGGTTGAACCGCCCGTCCCGCTGGCCCGAGCTGAGCGGACCGCGCGTCGACGCTGCGCTCATGGTCTGCCGCGAATGGGCCGACCACACCGTGGTGGATGTCGCCGCGCCGCTCGAGCGCGACGAGGAGATCATGAGCGATCTGGACGGACCCCGGCGGAACGCCGCCACCCTCGCGGCGCTGCGGGCCGCTGATCTCGTCGTGGCCGTCACGTCCGCTGATCCGCTGGGCATCTCCCGCTTCCTCCGCGCGCACGCCGACCTGCGTGCCACGATCGGCGCGACGCCGGTGGCCGTCGTCGCCAATCGACTCCGCCCCGGTGCGCTCGGCATCGACGCGCGCGGGCAGGTGCGTCGCACGCTCGAGCGGTTCGGTGGGATCGAGGACGTCTGGTTCGTCCCCACGGACGCCCGCGGAGCGGATGCCGCGCTGCTCGCGGCCCGACCGATCGGAGAGATCGCGCCGCGATCGGCGATCGCCGTCGCGGTGCGGCGCTTCGTCGGCGAGGCCGTGGTCCCCGTCCCGACCGTGCAGCGCGGCATCCGTCGCTCTCGTGGCCCGCGGGCGGCGAGCGGCTCCGATGCGGGGGACGCACCGCCGCGCGGGCTCCGCCGTCGGGACGCCGTGGCCACGGCGGGGCGCGCCCGCCGGTAGCCTGAAGGGGTGTCGACCCTCAGCGATCTCGTCTACGCCCAGGGGCGGTCCAGCGAAGCCGACGTGGAGTGGCTGCACCGGCTCGCCGGAGACGGTCAGCTCCTCGCTGACCTCGCCTTCGCCGACATCGTGATCTGGGTGCCCACGGCGGACGACTCGTTCGTCGCCGTCGCGCACACGCGGCCCGGAGGTGCGGCGACGCTCTTCTACCGCGACATCGTCGGCGACCGGGTGCGGCCGCAGTGGCGCACGCAGGTGCGCGACGCGTACGACTCCGGACGCATCGTCGACTCCGCGTCGCCGGACTGGTTCGAGGAGACGCCCACGCGCGTGCGCGCGGTGCCGATCGTGAGAGCCCGAGGATCGGAGCAGGCGCTCACGATCGGGGTGCTGACCCGCCACACGAACCTCGGTGAAACCCGCACGCCGTCGCGGCAGCAGATCACCTTCAACGACTGCGCGGATGACCTGTTCGGGATGATCTCGTCGGGGGAGTTCCCCGATCTGTCCGCCCCGACTGCTCCCCGGCGCGGCGCTCCGCGCGCGTCGGACGGACTCGTCAGGCTCGACGTCGACGGGGTGACGACGTTCGCGAGCCCCAACGCGCTGTCGGCGTTCAACCGGATGGGCTTCGACGACGAGCTGGAGGGCGAGTCGCTCAGCGAGGTCACCACGCGCATCCTCTCGGACAAGCGCGAGTTCGACGAGTCGCTCCCGCTCGTGGTCACCGGACGCGCCCCTTGGCGCACCGACATCGAGGCGCGCGGGGTCACGGTGTCGCTGCGGACGATCCCGCTCCGCGACCACGGCTCCCGTATCGGCGCGATCGTCCTCTGCCGCGATGTGACGGAGCTGCGCCATCAGGAGCAGGAGCTCATCACGAAGGACGCGACGATCCGCGAGATCCACCACCGCGTGAAGAACAACCTGCAGACCGTCGCCTCGCTCCTGCGCATCCAGGCCCGTCGCTCCCACTCCGAGGAGGCGCGCGAGGCGCTCACACAGGCGATGCGCCGCGTCGCCGCGATCGCGGTGGTCCACGACACCCTGTCGGAGGGGCTGTCGCAGACCGTCGACTTCGACAACGTGTTCGACCGGGTGCTCAAGCTCGTCGCCGAGGTCGCCGCGGCGCCCAACACGCGTGCCCGCACGCGCTCATCGGGGAAGTTCGGCACGCTCCCCAGCGAGTACGCGACCCCGCTCGCCCTCGCGCTGACCGAGCTCGTGACGAACGCCGTCGAGCACGGCCTCGCGGGCAAGGAGGGCGACGTGGAGATCATCGCCGAACGCGGCGCCGAGAACCTCGCCGTCCGCGTACGCGACACCGGTTCAGGGCTTCCCGAGGGTCAGGTCGGACGCGGGCTCGGCACGCAGATCGTCCGGACGCTCATCCAGGGCGAACTGGGCGGCACCATCGACTGGCACACCCTGATGGGCAGCGGCACCGAAGTGACGATCGACATCCCGATGCGGTACATCGAGCGCGACCGCGGCTGAGCGGCTCGTGGCCGGTATCAGGAAGCGCGTCGTGCGCGCGCGGCGCGGCGCTTGAGCGCGCGTCGCTCGTCCTCGGACAATCCGCCCCACACGCCCGAGTCCTGACCGGTCTCAAGGGCGTACTGCAGGCAGATCTCGGTCACGGTGCAGCGGGCGCACACCGACTTCGCCTTCTCGATCTGGTCGACGGCGGGTCCGGTGTTGCCGACCGGGAAGAATAGCTCCGGGTCGACGGTCAGGCAGGCGGCCTTATCGCGCCAGTCCATGGTGGTGCTCCTTGATGATGATCGGGTGGTCAGAGCCCGGATTCGGGTCCGATACCCTGTGGGAGATGCGAGTTATGCTCGCCCCACCTCGCTGTGGGAGCACACGGCTTTCTCCATCGTCCCACAGCGCCCGACGTGAATCAAGGGTTCCCGTGATCGGGCCGGGTGCGCAGATGCTGAGTGCCGCCCATCGGAACAGGAGCACGAACCCATGCCCACCCATCCGTCGGCACGCATCGCCGCCGTGCTGCTCGCCCTGGAAGCAGCCGCGATCATCGCGCTCGTCCTCTGGCAGGTGGCGGCGCTCGCGGCGGGCGACACCGAGTCGCTCGAGAGCGCGATCGCCCTGGTGGTGCTCACCGCCGTCGGGGCGGTGGCCGTGCTGGCGTTCGCCGTCGCGACGTGGCGCGGGCAGTCCTGGGGACGCTCCGGCGGCATCGTCGTGCAGCTGCTCATCCTCGCCGTGGCGCTCGGGGCGGTGACGGGGGCGTACGCGGATGCCGCCGCCGGGCTCGGCCTCGCGGTGCCGGCGATCGTGACTCTCGTCGTGCTCGTGATCGCCGTGCGCGCGGCGGGACGCGGCGGCGCGGCATCCGAATGAGGGCTACACCCCGATGAGGGACCGCACTCGCGCGACGTGCCCCGTCGCCTTCACGTTGTAGAGCGCCTGCTGGATCACGCCGTCGGCGTCGATGACGAACGTCGAGCGGATCACGCCCTGGTACGTCTTGCCGTAGTTCTTCTTCTCACCCCACGCGCCGTACGCCTCGAGCGCGGTGCGGTCGGGGTCGCTCAGGAGGTCGTACGTGAGTCCGTCGCGCTCACGGAAGCGACGGAGCTTCTCGGGCTGATCGGGTGAGATGCCGAGCACCGTGTACCCGGCGGCCTGCAGAGGCGCGAGGCTGTCGCGGAAGTCGCACGCCTCGGTCGTGCATCCGGGCGTCATCGCTTCGGGATAGAAGAACAGGACGACACCGTGACCGCGCAGCCCGCTCAGGCTGACGGGCTTCTCATCCTGATCGAGGAGGGTGAAATCGGGGGCGGGGGTACCGGGTTCCAGGACGTGGGCGCTCATTCCCCCAGGATACGAAATCCGGATGCCGCTCAGGACGATCCGGCGAAGGTGAGCAGCAGTCGCTGAAGCGAGTCCAGGCGCGCCGCACCGTTCGGGCCGAGACGCCCGTCGGCGGCGGCCTCCATGATCGCGCAGTCGGGCGCGTCCGGCAGATGCGTGCACCCGCGGGGGCAGTCCTCGGCGATCAGCGCCAGTTCGGTGAAGGCGCCGAGGATGTGGGCCGGATCCACGTGGCCGAGTCCGAACGAGCGCACGCCGGGGGTGTCGATCACCCAGCCGCTGCCGGCGGCGCCGCGGTAGCGCAGCGAGACCGTCGAGGAAGAGGTGTGGCGCCCGCGACCGGTCACCTCGTTGACGTGCCCGGTGGCCCGCATGGCGCTCGGGACGAGTGCATTCACGAGCGTCGACTTGCCCACGCCCGAGTGGCCGACGAAGACCGTGGCGTGCCCGCTGAGTCGAGCGCCGATGCGCTCGAGCGGCATCTCGTCCTGCCTGCTCGTGAACACCTCGAGATCCAGCCCGTCGAAGTGCTCGAGGAACACCGCCGGATCCGCGAGGTCGGTCTTGGTCACCACGAGCAGGGGTCGGATGCCCGCGTCGAGCGCGGCCACGAGATAGCGATCGACGAGACGTGCACGCGGTTCAGGGTCGGCCGCGGCGACCACGATGAGCATCTGATCCGCGTTCGCGACGATCACCCGCTCCACCTGATCGGTGTCATCCGCCGATCGCCGGAGCAGCGACGTACGTTCCTCGATACCGACGATGCGGGCGAGCGTCCCCTCGTCGCCGCTGCGGTCGCCGACGATGCGGGCCCGGTCGCCCGTCACGATCGGCATCCGCCGCAGCTCGCGTGCCCGCGTCGCCAGCACGCGCCGCTCGTGCGGGCCGTCCTCGTCCGCGAGCACGGTGTACCGGCCGCGGTCCACCCCCAGCACCCGTGCGACCTCGGCGTCCGCGTGAGCAGGACGACGCTTCGTGCGCGGGCGGTTCGCCTTCGGGTTGGGCCGGGACCGCAGGGTGGTCTCGTCGAACCCCTCGTCGTCTTCGTCGTCGTCGCCGAGCCAGCTCACCGTGCGCCGATCGCCTCAGGACGCAAGGTCGTGCTCGGGTTCGGCGTGGGCTGCGTCGTCGGATCCGGCGAGCATCTCCGCCCACAGCTCAGGGAATTCGGGCATCGTCTTCGCGGTGGTGCCGATGTCGTCGACCTCGACGCCGTCCACGACGAGACCGATCAGCGCGCCGGTCGTCGCCAGACGGTGATCGTGGTGCGCCGGCCAGATCCCGCCGTGCAGGGGACGAGGGACGATCCGGATGCCGTCCTCCAGCTCGTGCGCCTCGCCGCCGAGCGCGCGGAGGTTGCCCACGAGCGCCGCGATGCGGTCGGTCTCATGCCCGCGGATGTGTCCGATGCCGTAGAACGTGCTCTCGGAGTCAGCGAACGCGGCGAGGGCGACGAGGGTGGGGGTGAGCTCGCCGACGGCGGAGAGGTCGAGATCGACTCCGGCGATCGCCGGTCCGCCGGTCACCGTGAGGGCACCGCCGCGACGCACCGCTCGCGCGCCCATCAGGGTGAGGATCTCGCTGAGCTGGTGACCCGGCTGCGTCGAATGCGCGGGCCAGCCCGTGACGCCGACGCTTCCCCCGACGATCATGGCCGCGGCCAGGAACGGGGCCGCGTTGGAGAGGTCGGGCTCGATCGCGACGTCCTTCGCGCGCACCGGCCCGGCGGGCACGACCCACTCGCCGGCAGCGGGGCGCTCGACGTGGACACCCCGGTGGGCGAGCGACTCGATCGTCATGTCGATGTGCGGAACGCTCGGCAGGCGCTCCCCGCGATGGATGAGGTGCAGCCCGACGTCGAACCGAGGTGCGGCGAGGAGCAGTCCCGACACGAACTGGCTGGACGCGCTCGCATCCACCACCACTTCGCCGCCGCGCACGTGCCCGTGACCTCGGACGACGAACGGCAGCGACCAGTGCCCGCCGTCGTCGATGTCGACGCCGACGTCGCGGAGAGCCTTGATCATCGTGCCCATCGGACGGTGCAGCGCGCTCTCGTGGGCGGTGAGGGTGACCTCGCCCTGCGCGAAGCCGGCCAGACCGGCGATGAAGCGCATCACGGTGCCGGCCTGCCCGCAGTCGACGACGCTCGACCCCCGCAGCGGCCAGATCGGCGAGACGACCAGGTCGTCGCCGAAGCGGCCGATGCCGGGTTCGGGGTCGACGCCCACGCCCAGGGCGCGCAGCGCCTCGATCATGCGGACGGAGTCGTCGGAGTGCAGGGGCGCGGTCAGGCGACTGGGTCCGTCGGCCAGGGCGGCCAGGATCAGCTCGCGATTGGTCAGCGATTTCGAGCCGGGCACCGTGATGCTCGCCCGCAGGGGACCGGTCGCCCTCGGCGCGCGCCAGTGATCGGGCGCGGCCGGTGCACGGTCGTGGGAATACCGGTCGCCTGTCATCGGGTTCTACCCTACTGAACCGCTGCTGACCGCCGTCAGAAGCGCCGCCGGAGAAACGGGAGTGTGATGATCGCGACCCTCGATCGACCCGACCTCAGCAGCGTCGATCTGCTCGATGTCGGGTGGGATGCCGCCGCCGTAGACTGGCACGCGATGAACGACGAGGCAGAAGCCAAGGGCGCGGCCCGCACCGAGTTCGAGGTGCAGGCGCTTCCTTTCATGGATCAGCTGTACGCGGCGGCGATGCGCATGACGCGAAATCCCGCGGACGCCGCCGATCTGGTGCAGGAGACGTTCGTGAAGGCGTTCGCGTCCTGGGCGACGTTCACACAGGGGACGAACCTCAAGGCGTGGCTGTACCGAATCCTGACCAACACCTACATCAACATCTATCGCAAGAAGCAGCGCGAGCCCTATCAGGGCACGATCGACGAGCTCGAGGACTGGCAGCTCGGCGGGGCCGAGTCGACGACGGCCTCCAGCAGCCGGTCCGCGGAGGCGGAGGCGATCGACCACATGCCGGCGTCCGTGGTCAAGGACGCCCTCCAGGCGATCCCGGAGGATTTCCGGCTGGCGGTGTACCTCGCGGACGTCGAGGGGTTCGCCTACCAGGAGATCGCCGACATCATGAAGACACCGATCGGCACGGTCATGAGCCGCCTGCATCGTGGCAGGCGCATGCTTCGTGAGCTGCTGGCGGATTATGCGGCCGAGCGCGGGATCAGCGCGGCCGCCACAGGGAGTGGGAAATGACCGATTGCGGATGTGAGAAGGCGCAGCGCGAGCTCGAGGAGTACCTGCGGCACGAGGTCTGCAAGACCTCGGCGAAGGACATCGCCGAGCACTTGGAGAACTGCCCCGGCTGTCAGGACGAGGCGCTGGTCGCGCGCACGCTGACCGAGGTCGTGGCGCGTGCGTGCAAGGAGTCCGCGCCGGAAGAGCTGCGCGATCAGGTCCTCGCGCGGCTGCGGGCCGTTCAGGCCACGCACTGATCCGGCATCACTCGCCCGGCACGAAGACCCTCAGCGCACGCGGGACGGCCGCCACGGTCACCGGCAGTGCTCCGATCGGGTCGCCGTCCGCGTACGCGGTGATTCCGGGGGCGTCCAGCCGGATGCGACGCCCTCGGTAGGTCTCGACCTCGGGACGCTGCACATGGGTTCCGCGGTAGACGGTCGGGAGCAGTCGGAGGAGCCGCAGGCGTCCCGCCGGGCGGACGACCGTCACATCGAGCAGTCCGTCGCCGGCGTCCGCGTCGGGACAGATCGGGATGCGGCCCCCGTACGAGCGGGTGTTCCCGACGCTCGCCATCACGAACGGGCCCTCGATCCTCCGGCCGTCCACCTCGATCGCATAGGGCGTGGGGGCGAGGAAGAGGAACTCGATCAGGATGGCGATGTTGTAGCGCATGTCGCCGCGCGGCCAGCGCATGCGGTTGGCGCGGTCGTTCACGCGCGAATCGAATCCGCTCGCGAGGACGGTCGCGTAGAACCGATCCTCGCCGCCGGCCCGTTCGACGCGCGCGACGTCCATCCGCGTCGTCCGCCCGGCGGAGATCACGTCGGCGGCCGTCACGGGGTCGAGCTCGGGCATGCCGAGGTGCGCCGCGAAGTCGTTCCCGGTCCCCGCCGGAATGATCCCGAGGGGGATGTCCGTCCCGATCAGATGGGGCAGGGCGAGAGCGACGGTCCCGTCCCCGCCCGCGACGACGAGCGCATCCGTGCCGAGCCGGACGGCGGTCTGGATCAGAGCGGATGATTCCGCGGCGCTTCCGCCGCTGATCTCCGTGACGGTGTGGCCGAGCTCGCGCAATCGCGAGATCGCCCGCGCCGCCGCGTGCGTGTGCGCTCCGGAGCGGGCGGCCGGGTTCACGACGAGGGCGATCCTCACGGGACGAGCGCCCCCGGATTCATGATGCCGCGCGGATCCAGCGTCGCCTTGACCGATCGGAGGACCGCGACGCCGAGATCGCCGATCTCCGCCGGCAGATGGGCGCGGTGATCGCGTCCCACGGCGTGATGGTGGGTGATCGTGCCGCCCGCAGTCCCGATCGCCCGGGACGCGGCATCCTTCGCCCGTATCCACTGCCCGACCGGGTCGGCGGTGAGCGCCGCGACCACGGTGAAGTACAGCGACGCACCCGCGGGATACACGTGCGAGATGTGGCACATCACGATCGGCTTGGTGCCGTCGCCGGCGAGGGTCTCCGTGAGCGCCGCCGTGACGGCCGCCTTGAGAACGGGGAGATTGGCCCATGTCGTCGCCGTCTCGAGCGTCTCGGCCAGGACACCGACGTCCAGCAGGGTGTCGCGCAGTGCGGGTGAGGCGAAGCGGCCGCGCTCCCACGACCGGGCGGGATCCTCCCCCCGGGCGATCCCACCGTGGCGACGGAACAGCTCATCGGTGCTTCGGCGGGTCTGCTCGGCTTCGTCGGCATCGCGGCCCTCGAACGTCGCGACGGCCAGCGCTCCGCGGGGGCGCAGCAGATGACCGCCCATGAGCGCGTTCACGCGCGTCTCGGACTCGTCGCTCAGCCGGAGGACGGTGGGTCGGATGCCGGATTGGGTGAGTTCGCGCAGCGCCGAGGCTCCGGTCGCGAAGTCGGGAAAGGTCCACGCTCCGTAGGTCGTGGCGGCCGGCACCGGGCGGATGCGCACGGTGACTTCGGTCAGGACGCCGAAAGCACCTTCGGAGCCGAGGAAGAGCTCGCGCAGATCAGGACCCGCGGCGCTGGAGGGCGCGCGGCCCAGTGCGAGCTCGCCGACCGGTGTCGCGACGCGCAGTGCGTGGACGAGCTCGTCGAACCGACCGTATCCACGGGAGGCCTGCCCGCTCGAGCGGGTCGCGGCGTACCCGCCGATCGAGGCGTACTCGAAGCTCTGCGGGAAGTGCCCGAGGGTGAAGCCGCGGGCGTTCAGCAGCTCTTCCGCCTGCGGTCCGGTCGTTCCCGCTCCGAGTGTCGCCAGGAGCGAGGTCCGATCGAGCGAGAGCAGCCCGGCGGTGCGGATGAGGTCGAGCGCGATGACGACGTCGTGCGCGCCGGATTCGGGTTGGACGCCGCCCACGACGCTCGTTCCGCCGCCGAACGGCACCACGGCGATGCCGTGCGCGTCGCATGCGGCGAGCACGGAGAGCACCTCGCCGTGGGAAGCGGGCGAGAGCACGGCGTCCGGGGCGTTCTGGGGGTCGTCGAGGCGACGGGCGAGGAGATCCGGTGTGCTCTTGCCGCCGAGGTGGAGGGCGCGGGCGGCATCGTCGCGCGTCGCGTTCTCCTCGCCGACGATCGCGATCAGCGCGCGCAGGCGATCCTCGTCGATGCGGGAGGGGGTCAGCCGGGGTGCCGGGCGCCGGGGGATCGGGTGCGGCTTGCCGCGGAGGACCGTCGCGAGCAATGTCTTCGCGCCCGGCGGCAGAGCCGCCGTCGTGGCGCCCCACGCGTCCCACGCGGAGCGCGGACGCGGAGTGGGAACGGCGATCGGTTCGGCCGCGGGTGAGGTCGGAGCGCGGGGCGTCTTCGCATCCATCGCGACAGTATGACACATTATGTATGGTTGTAACATGGCGCAATCGGCGACGGACACCCGAACGGTGCTGCTGGATGCCGCCCTTGCGGAACTCCTCGCGCACGGGGTCCGGCGCACGACGGCATCCGACATCGCGCGTCGCGCCGCGGTGTCGCGGCAGACCCTGTACCGGTACTGGCCGGACGTGCAGAGTCTCCTGGCCGAGCTCGTCACCCGCGAGCTGTTCGCGGTGGTACCGCGCGAGGAAACCGCCGCGTCGCTGCCCGACCTGGTGGACGACATGGTGCGCACCGCGGAGCGGATCCGCGATCTTCCGCTCGTGCAGCGCCTGCGCGCGACCGATCCCGAGCTGTTCGCCCGGTACGTGTTCGAGCGTCTCGGCACGAGTCAGCGCGGGATCCAGCGCGAGCTCGCGCGGCGCATCGGCACGGGCCAGGCGGACGGGTTCGTGCGTGCGGGCGACCCCGATCGGCTCGCGGCGTTCGTGCTCCTGATCGCCCAGTCCGCCGTCCAGTCGGCTTCGCTGATCGCGGAATGGGTCTCCCCGGCGCAGTGGCGCGAAGAGCTGGCCGCTGCGCTCACGGGTTACCTGGTTCCGCGTGGGGACGAGCCGTGACGCGTATCGTGGGTCGCTTCGCCCACCCGACCGCCCTGAACGCCGCCCGCCGTGCCCGTGACCTCGCGTGGCTCGCGGACGATCCGGAGATCGACGTGCTGGTCGTCGGCGGGGGGATCACCGGCGCCGGCATCGCGCTGGACGCGGCCAGCCGGGGACTGCGGACGGTGCTCGTCGAGCGCGCCGACCTCGCGCACGGCACGAGCCGGTGGAGCTCGAAGCTCGTCCACGGCGGGCTGCGCTACCTCGCTTCGGGGCAGCTCGCGATCGCGCACGAGAGCGCCGCGGAACGTCACTTGCTCATGACGCGCATCGCCCCGCATCTCACCCGGCCCCTCGCCCAGGTGCTGCCGCTGTATGCTCCGGGGCACGTCGCGCGCGGGGCCTACATCGGTGTCGGATATGCGCTCGGAGACGGGCTGCGCCGCGTGGTCGGAACGCCCGACGCCGTGCTCTCGCACCCGGCCGCGATCGACCGCGACACGGTGCTGCGCCTGACGCCGGCGGTACGGTCCGAACTCCTGCGCGGCGGGGTTCGCGGCTGGGACGGGCAGCTGTTCGACGACGCGCGGCTCGTGATCGCCGTCGCCCGCACGGCCGCGGGGTTCGGCGCGCGCGTTCTGACGCGCGTCGAGGCTGTCCGCGTGCACGGTGGCGGCGCGGTGCTGCGCGACGCCCTGACCGGCACGGAGGTGACGGTCAGGGCGCGTGCGGTGCTGAACGCCGGCGGCGTGTGGGCGGGGGAGCTCCAGTCGGACGTGCACCTGCGACCGAGCCGCGGCACGCACCTCGTCGTCGAGACGTCGCGGCTGGGGGGTGCGGATGCCGCGCTGACCGTACCGGTCGCCGGTTCGCGGAGCCGTTTCGTGTTCACCGTGCCCGCCCCGCACGGGCGCACGTACATCGGGCTGACCGATGTCCCCGCCGATGGGCCTCTTCCGGATGTCCCGCAGGCGACGGATTCCGAGATCGACATGCTCCTGGACACCGTCAACACGGTTCTCGCCGATGCGTTGCGTCGGTCCGACGTCGTCGGCACGTTCGCCGGGCTCCGGCCGCTGCTGACGGCCGGGCACGAGCAGGACACCGAGACGAGCGACCTGTCCCGGCGGCACGCGATCCTCGAGTCGGCGGACGGCGTGCTCACGGTCGTCGGGGGCAAGCTCACCACCTACCGCCGAATGGCTCAGGACGGCGTCGATGCGGCGATCGCCCGTCGCTTCGCACGCGGTGAGGCGCCGGCATCCCGCACCGCGTCTCTGCCCCTCGTGGGCGCGTGGCCGCGCGCCCGGTCGGCCGAGATCTCGGCCGCGCCGCGCCTGGTGCGACGGTACGGCGCCGAGGCGCCCTTCGTCGCCGCGCTGGCCGACGGGCCTGCCGCCGCTCGCGGGGTCACGGCGCAGGAGCTGCGCTGGGGGGTCCTCGTCGAGGGTGCCCTCACGGCCGACGACCTGCTCGATCGGCGCACGCGGCTGGGTCTGGTGGCCGAAGACCGGGCCGCGTCGATGGAAGCCGCAGAGGCCGCGCTCGACTCCTGACGGGTGTCTGAGGATCCGGCTAGGGTGAGCGGATGTCCCTGTGGAAGAACGCCCCCATCGACTCCCGAGCCCACGCCGCGGTCGCGGCGAACGGGCTCGACTACCGCGTGATCGACACCGCCGACCGAGCCGAGTTCGATCCCTATCTGCAGGCCGAGATGCGCGGGTTCCTCGCCGGCGAGCAGACGGACGAGCAGATCGGCGGCGCGCGAGACGGGCTCTCCTTCCGACGGTTCATCGGGGTGTACGACCCCGCGTCGGCGCACCCCGAGCAGCCGGTGGGCACGGTCAACTCCTGGGTGACCGATGTGACGCTGCCGGGCGGGCGGACGCTGCCGATGTGGGCCGTGAGCGGTGTGACGGTCGCCCCCACGCATCGGCGGAAGGGCATCGCCCGGGCGATGCTCGAGGGCGAGCTGCGCACGGCAGCCGACGCCGGGCTCGCGATCGCCGGGCTCACCGTATCCGAGGCGACGATCTACGGCCGCTTCGGATTCTCCCCGGCCACGTACGCGACCGACTGGAGGATCGACACGCGCCGGGCCGCCTGGGTCGGCCCGCGGCCGGACGGTCGGCTGGATTTCGTCAGCCGCGAGCGGCTCCGCGACGAACTCGCCGATCTGCACGGACGCATCCGCACCGCGCGCCCCGGTGAGATCGAGGCGTGGCCGGGGCTGTGGCGGCGCATGTCGGGTCTCGTGCCCGGACAGCAGGATGCCCAGAAGCTCCGCGCCGTCCGTTACGCCGACCCGGCGGGCGCCACCCGCGGGCTCGTGGTCTACCGCCTCGCGGACGAGGGCGAGGACTTCACCAAGCACGAGCTGCAGGTGCACTACCTGCTCAGCGAGACGGCCGATGCGTACGCGGCGCTGTGGCGATTCGTGCTCGAGCACGATCTTGTGAGCGTCGTGCAGGCCTCGCTGCGCAGCGTGGACGAGCCGGTGCGCTGGATGATCGCTGATCAGCGCGGGGCTCATGTCACCACGAGCGAGCACGGCTGGCTTCGGATCCTCGACGTGCCGACCGTGCTGGGCGCGCGCACGTACGCGTGCGCGGCGTCGCTCACGCTGCGGGTGACGGACCCGCTGGGCTTCGCCGACGGCACCTGGACGCTCGAGATCGACGGTGAGGGTGCGCCCACGGTGCGTCCGACGGATGCCGAGCCCGACGTGACCCTGAGCGTGAACGCCCTGTCGTCGCTGGTCCTCGGGGGCGTGCGCGCGTCCGTGCTGAGCGCGGCAGGCCTCCTCGCTGCGGAGCGGCACTCGGCGGTGGCGATGGATCGGGCCTTCGCGTCGGTGGACACCCCGTTCCTCAGCCTCTGGTACTGACACGACGAGCGGGGCACCGGAATCCGGCGCCCCGCTCGTCGTCGGACGTCAGAGGGTGAGGGCCTTGTTCAGGATCGCCGCCTGCTCGACCGCGTGCACCTTCGGTGAACCCGTCGCCGTCGAGGCCGCCGATGCGCGCGAGATCCGACGGATCGTCCGACCGTGGAGGTGCTTGACGACCTCGAGCGCGATGAACGGCCAGGCGCCCTGGTTCTCGGGCTCGTCCTGCACCCAGTACAGCTCCGCGTCCGGATACGTGTCCAGGACCGCGTTGAGCTCCTCGATCGGTGCCGGGTAGTACTGCTCCAGGCGCACGAGGGCGATCTCCGGGTTCGGGTTCTTCTCCAATTCCGCCTTCAGATCCCAGTGGATCTTGCCGGCGTGCAGAAGGACGCGCTTGACGGACGCGCGGTCCAGGTTCCGGTCGTCGTCCAGCACCGGTTCGAAACGTCCGCCGAGGAAGTCCTCGACCGGGCTCGTGGCTCCCCGCAGGCGCAGCATCGCCTTGGGCGTGAAGACGATGAGCGGCCGGCGCGGGCGGGCGTACGCCTGACGGCGCAGCAGGTGGAAGTAGGACGCGGGCGTGGACGGCCGGGCGACCGTCATGTTGTCCTGCGCGCACATCTGCAGGTAGCGCTCGATGCGCGCCGACGAGTGGTCGGGTCCCTGGCCCTCGTAGCCGTGGGGGAGCAGGAGCACGACGCTGGACTGCTGGCCCCATTTCTGCTCGGCCGAGGAAATGAACTCGTCCAGCACCGACTGCGCGCCGTTGACGAAGTCGCCGAACTGCGCCTCCCAGAGCACGAGTGCGTCTGCGCGCTCGACCGAGTAGCCGTACTCGAACGCGAGGGCGGCGTACTCGCTCAGCAGCGAGTCATAGACCCAGAACCGGCCTTGGTTCTCGCCGAGGTTCGTCAGCGGGATCCATTCCTGCCCGTTAGCGCGGTCGTGCAGGACCGAGTGGCGCTGCACGAACGTGCCGCGGCGGGAGTCCTGCCCGGCGAGGCGGACGGCCGTGCCCTCCACGAGCAGTGAGCCGAACGCGAGGAGTTCGGAGAAGCCCCAGTCGATTCCGCCGTTGCGGCTCATGTCCAGCCGCTTCTCGAGGAGCTGCTGGAGCTTGGCGTGCACCGTGAAGCCTTCCGGCTTGTTCACGAACGCGTCGCCGATCATGTGCACGATCTCGCGAGAGACCCCCGTCGTCTCCGGAGCCCCGACCGCCTGCTCGACCGCCGTGTCCTCGACGACCTGATTCGTTCCGGTCTCTGCCGCGTGCGTCTCGGCGAAGGCGATCTCCAGGCCGTTCTGGAAGTCTCGCTTGGCTTGCTCGTACTCCTCTTCGGTGATGTCGCCGCGACCGACGAGCGCCTCGACGTACAGGCGCCGGACCGAGCGCTTCGCCTCGATGAGGTTCGTCATGAGGGGCTGCGTCATCGAGGGGTCGTCCCCCTCGTTGTGGCCGCGTCGGCGGTAGCAGACCAGGTCGATCACGACGTCGCGGTGGAAGCGCTGGCGGTACGCGAACGCGATCTGCGACACGCGGACCACGGCCTCCGGGTCGTCGCCGTTCACATGGAAGATCGGCGCCTGGATCGTCTTGGCGACATCCGTCGCGTACACCGAGGTGCGCGCGTCCTGCGGCACGGTGGTGAAGCCCACCTGGTTGTTCACGACCACGTGGATCGTGCCGCCCGTGCGGTACCCGCGCAGCTGCGACATCTGCAGCGTCTCGACGACCACGCCCTGCCCTGCGAACGCCGCGTCGCCGTGGACGAGGATCGGGAGCCAGGCGAACGTGCCGATGGGCTTGCGGTCCTGCTTGGCGCGGACGATGCCCTCGAGCACGCCGTCGACGGTCTCGAGGTGCGAGGGGTTCGCGGCGAGGTAGACCGGCAGCTCTTCGCCGCGGTCGTCCACGAACGTGCCCTCGGTGCCGAGGTGGTACTTCACGTCTCCGGAACCGCTCTTGCTGCCGACGGCGACCGAGCCCTCGAATTCGCGGAAGACCTGTCCGTAGGTCTTGCCGGCGATGTTGGTCAGCACGTTCAGACGACCGCGGTGGGCCATTCCGATCGCGGCACCGTCCAGCCCGGCCTCGGCCGCGCCCTGCAGGATCTCGTCCAGGAGCGGGATGAGGGATTCGCCGCCCTCGAGGCTGAACCGCTTCTGGCCGACGTACTTCGTCTGCAGGAACGTCTCGAACGCCTCGGCCTCGTTGAGCTTGCTGAGGATGCGGAGCTGCTCGTCGTGGCCGGGCTTCTGGTACTTCAGCTCGACGTTCTCCTGGAACCACTGACGCTGCGTCGGGTCCTGGATGTGCATGTACTCGATGCCGATCGTGCGGCAGTAGGAGTCGCGCAGCACCCCGAGGATGTCACGGAGCTTCATCTGGCGCTTGCCGCCGAATCCGCCGGTGACGAATTCGCGGTCGAGGTCCCAGAACGTCAGTCCGTGGTTCTCGATCTCGAGGTCGGGGTGCGTGCGCTGCACGTACTCGAGCGGATCGATGTCGGCCATCAGGTGACCGCGGACCCGGAACGAATTGATGAGCTCCTGCACGCGAGCGGTCTTGTCCACGCGCTCGGCGAGGTCGACGTTGATGTCGCTGCCCCAGTGGATCGGGGCGTACGGGATGCGGAGCGCGGCGAAGATGTCCTCGTAGAAGTTGCGCTGGCCGATGAGGAGCTCGTGCACCTTCTTCAGGAACTCGCCGGAGCCCGCACCCTGGATGACGCGGTGGTCGTACGTGCTCGTCAGCGTGATCGTCTTGCCGATCGCGAGCTCGTTGAGGGTCTTCTCGCTCGCCCCCTGGAACTCGGCCGGGTACTCCAGGGCACCGGCACCGACGATGCAGCCCTGCCCCTTCATCAGACGCGGGACGGAATGGACCGTGCCGATGCCACCGGGGTTGGTCAGCGAGATCGTCGTCCCCTGGAAGTCCGCGGCGGTGAGCTTGTTGTTCCGGGCGCGCGTGACGAGGTCCTCGTACGAGGCCAGGTACTCGTTGAACGTGAGCGTGTCGGCGCGCTTCAGGCTCGGCACGAGGAGCGCGCGCGTCCCGTCCGGCTTGGGCAGGTCGATCGCGATGCCGAGGTTGATGTGCGCGGGTGCGACGACCGACGGCTTGCCGTCGATCTCGGCGTAGAAGACATTCTGACTCGGGAACTCCTTGAGAGCGCGGATGAGCGCCCACCCGATCAGGTGCGTGAAACTCACCTTGCCGCCGCGGGTGCGCGACATGTGGTTGTTGATCACGATGCGGTTGTCGATCATCAGCTTGGCCGGGATCGTCCGCACGCTCGTGGCGGTCGGGACGGTCAGCGACTCGTCCATGTTGACCGCGAGCGTCTTGGTCATGCCCTTGAGGACGGTGACCTTGTCTTCTTCCGAGTTCGCCGCTCCCGCGGACGGCGCCGCGGTCGGCGCCTGGGCCGGGATCGGCTGGCGGGCCGCGGGACGTGCCGTCGTCCGGGCGACCGGCTGACTTCCGACGACAGGGATCGGGGCCGTCACCGGGTGGGCGTCGCTCGGGGCGGCGCCCTCCGAGCGGGTCTGGGTGGGCGGGGCCGACGGGGCGGCCGCTGCCGGCTGCGTCGTGGATGCCGCCGGCGCGGGGGGAGCGGCATCCGGTGCCGGCGTCCCGTCCGCGGGCCGGTAGGCCTCGAGGATCGGCCACCAGGCCTTGTCTACTGAGTTCTTGTCGGCCGTGTACTGCTCGTAGAGTTCTTCGACGAGCCACTCATTGGCTCCGAACTCGCCTTCGCTCGACACCCCGACGCCCGTGACCTGGCTCGACACGCTCGATCGCCCGCTTTCGTGAAGTTCGTGGGAGCGCGCGGCACCCGATTCAGCGGCATCCGCGCACGACTGTCAAGCCTAACCCCATCGTGGGCGGCGCCGCCGGGACGAAACCGGTTGTGATACGCAGGATCGGGCATCGTTATGCCCGCGGAAAGAATCACTAATCTGGCCAGCATGGAGTTCTACGGCGAGCAGCCCGATGTCGATCTGACCTACTCCGATGTCTTCCTGGTGCCGCGGCACTCCGACGTCACCAGTCGCCTGGACGTCGACCTGGCGCCGAACGACGGCACGCCGGCGACGATCCCGCTCGTCTCCGCGAACATGAACTCCGTCACGGGCGCGCGCCTGGCAGCGACCCTCGCTCGTCGCGGCGGGCTCGGGGTGCTGCCGCAGGACATGCCGCTGCAGGAGCTCGACGCGGCGATCCGCTGGGTGAAGGACCAGCCGGTGCGCTGGGACACGCCGCTGGTGCTGCCGGGGGATGCGACCGTGGCGGATGCCGCGCGCCTGTTGCCCGCCACCGAGGGCCACGGCATCGTCGTCGCCGACACCACGGGCCAGCGCCTGCACATCGACGACGTGCAGGGGATCGTCCCGGCCATGCGGCTCGGATCGGCGCTGCCGGACGCGCGCTTGGGGGATCTCGTCCGCGGAAGGGCGGCATCCCTCGACGCCGACGACATGGAGAGCGCGCGGCACGCGTTCGACCTGCTCGTCGCCGCGGATGCCGAGACCGTCTGCGTCCTGCACCACGGCTTCGTCGTGGGGACGCTGTCGCGCCGCAGCGCGCTGCGCTCGACGCTGTACCGACCGGCCGTCGACGCGTCGGGGCGCCTGGGTGTCGCCGCGGCGGTCGGCATCAACGGCGATGTGGCGGCGAAGGCGCAGGCGCTGACCGCCGCCGGTGTCGACGTGCTCGTCGTCGACACGGCGCACGGGCACCAGGACGGCATGCTCCGGGCGCTGCGCACCGTCGCCGACCTCGATCTCGGCATCCCGATCGCCGCGGGCAACATCGTGACCGCCGACGGCGTACAGGACCTCGTCCGCGCCGGCGCGACGATCCTCAAGGTCGGCGTGGGGCCGGGCGCGATGTGCACGACCCGCATGATGACCGCCGTCGGCCGCCCGCAGTTCTCCGCCGTGCTCGAGACGGCGGAGGCCGCGCGCGTGCTCGGCGCGCACGTCTGGGCCGACGGGGGCGTCCGCTACCCCCGAGACGTCGCCCTCGCGCTCGCGGCGGGAGCGGCATCCGTCATGATCGGCTCGTGGTTCGCCGGGACGATCGAGGCTCCGGGCGAGCTCCTGGTCGATGAGGCGGGGCGCGCATACAAGGAGTCCTGGGGCATGGCATCGACCAAGGCCGTGCACGGCCGGTTCGGCCGGCTGGATCCGTACGAGCTCGCCCGCAAGGAGCTGTTCGCCGAGGGCATCTCGTCGTCCAAGATCTATCTGGATCCGCTGCGGCCGGGGCTGGAGGATCTGCTCGACATGATCACCTCGGGCGTGCGGTCCTCGTTCACGTACGCCGGCGCTTCCTCGGTCGCCGAGTTCCGCGAGCGTGCCCGCGTCGGCCTGCAGTCCGCCGCCGGGTACGAGGAGGGCAAGGCGCTCCCGGTCTCCTGGTAGCGCTCTCCCTCCCGCCCGCCCGCCCTCCTCCCGCAGATTGGCGACACCTTCCTGCGATCGCGATTCAGTTTTCGTAGGGCCATCGCAGGCATCTGGCGCCATCGATCGCGGACGGACGCTCAACGCCCCGGGCGGGGCGTGGCGCTCGGCAGGCCGGCGCGCGTCAGGATGTCCCACAGCTGTGCCGGCCGTTGCAGCTGGGGAGTGCGCCACCGGGAAACTCGGCGCACGATGCGCCGCAGCGCGTCCTCGCGATCCTTCTCCTCGATCAGGGCCTGCGCGGGGGTTCGTCCGCGCAGGATCGCCGCGTCGATGTACTTCCCGACTCCGTCGAACTCGCCCACGTGGTCCCACTCCTGCCAGAAGAAGTCGGTGCGCACGACCCGCCCATCGGGCAGGACGAATGGATGCTGCAGCTCCGGTGACGGGAAACCCAGCGCATCGATCACGATCCGGCTCTGCGACTCGCGCACACTGTCCGAGTCCGCGGAGGCGAATTCCGCCATGCGGCGCGCACGCACCTCGCCGCGTCCGCGGTACTCATCCGCTCCCGCACGCAGTTCGCCCAGGCTGAGCAGTGGGCCGCCTGTCCGCCGGGACCAGAGGGCTCGGTCGGCGACGACGACGCCCATGGTGAACGAATGTGCCGCCGCCATGTCGAGGATCGTCTGGCCGGGCGTGGTTATCCAGTGGTCGCCCCAGGCTGTGACCTGGACACGCGCCATGTCCCGGGTGTGCCGCCGCAGGTTGCCGGTCGTGCGTCCGCCGCTCGTCCGCTCCACGCTGACATCGACGCGGTCGCCGGCGTCGCCGAGCATGTCGATGCCCCAGAGCGCGCACGCCGCCGCGTGGGAGAAGACCGTGCCGCGCGATGTCCGACTCGCGGCTTCCCAGACGCGCTGCGCGTACTGATCGATCGGCTTCAGAACCGACCACGTCGAGCTCGTGACGAAAGACCCGGGTGCGACGCGGATGAGTTCGCCTCGCTCGATCCGGCGGGCGAGCCGCCGTTCGTTGACTCCGTCGATCGACTCGCGCCGTCGGTAAACGCGGTCCAGCGGGGGCTCGAGAAGGTTCGTCATCCGTGAATCCTCGGCGACGGTGATCTGCGCGGTGCCATGACCCACGCATGTGTGGATGGCACCGGTTCGCCCGACACCTGGGGAGGAGCCGGGGATGCCGCGCCGAGCCGCCATGGTCGGATCCCCGTTCGGCGCCACATCTCTGCGATGGCGGCTGAGGTTTCATAGGGCCATCGCAGTTCGGTGTAGCCAACGTGCGAATCGGAATCGCGGGCGTCGACGGGGAGTGCCTGCCGTAGACTGGGCGGCACGATGGACGACCCCCCCAGTAGACGCTCGCCCCACTGCCGCGCCTCCCGAGAAGGGGGTGATGCGTGATGGATTACGTCATGCTCGGCGTGGGGCTCCTGCTCACGGTCGGCACCGGTCTCTTCGTCGCCAGCGAGTTCGCGCTGGTCAACCTCGATCGCGCCGATCTGGAAGCGCGACGGGATGCCGGTGAATCGCGTCTCTCGCTGACGATCAGCGCTCTGCGCATCACCTCGACGCACCTCTCCAGCGCGCAGCTCGGCATCACGCTGACCACGCTCCTGACCGGTTATGCGATGGAGCCGGCGATCTCGAACCTGCTCCGACCCGTGTTCACCGCATGGGGCATGCCCCCGAGCCTCGTCTCGCCGCTCGCGGTGATCATCGCGATCACGATCGCGACCGTGCTGTCGATGATCCTCGGCGAGCTCGTGCCGAAGAACTTCGCACTCGCGATCCCGCGGCAGACCGCCAAGCTCGTCATGCCCTTCCAGGTCGCGTTCACGACGGTGTTCCGTCCCGCGATCGTCGTCCTCAACGGCAGCGCGAACGGCGTGCTGCGGATGATCGGGATCGAGCCGAAGGAGGAGCTCTCGGGCGCACGCACCGCCGAGGAGCTGTCGAGCCTCGTCCGCCGATCGGCTTCGGCCGGCGTGCTCGAGGAGGACACGGCCACTCTGCTGAACCGCAGTCTCACGTTCGCCCGGCTGAGCGCCGCCGACGTGATGACGCCGCGGCCCAGCATCCACGCGCTCTCCGTCGAGGATTCGGCCGACGACGTGATCCAGCTCGCCCGCCGCACCGGCCACAGCCGGTTCCCCGTGTACGACGAGTCGATGGACGACATCACCGGCATCGTGCACCTGAAGGCCGCCGTCGGCGTCCCGCGCGGGCGCCGGGCCGACGTCCCCGCCGCGGCGCTCGCGACGGAACCGCTGCGCGTGCCCGAAGCCGTGCACCTGGACACCCTCGTCGCCGAGCTCCGTGCCCGCGGCTACCAGATGGCGATCGTCGTGGACGAGTACGGCGGCACCGCCGGCGTCGTCACCCTCGAGGACCTCGTGGAGGAGATCGTGGGCGAAGTGCTCGACGAGCACGACCGCCGCCGCGCGGGCATCGTGCGCACCGACACGTCGGTCACCTTCCCCGGCGATCTCCGACCCGATGAGGTGCTCGATCGCACCGGCATCCGCATTCCCGAAGGCGACGTGTACGACACCGTGGGCGGCTACATCATGAGCGTGCTCGAGCGCATCCCGGTCGTCGGCGACCGGGTCGAGGTGGAGGACGGGACGCTGGACGTGCAGCGCATGGACGGCCGGCGCATCGACCGCGTCCGCTTCACGCACACCCCGACCGCGGACCAGCGCGAGGCGGCCGAGGCGGGTGAGCGCTCATGAGCGACTGGGCAGGCATCGCGTGGCTGTTCGTGCTGCTGGCGTTCAACGCGTTCTTCGTCGGGGCGGAGTTCGCCGTCATCTCGGCGCGTCGTTCGCAGATCGAACCGCTTGCCGAGAAGGGTTCGCGCGCCGCGAAGACCGCGCTGTACGCGATGGAGCACGCCACGCTCATGCTCGCGACGAGCCAGCTGGGAATCACGATCTGCTCGCTGCTGATCCTGAACGTCTCGGAGCCGGCGATCCACCACCTGCTCGCGGAGCCGCTCGGACTCACCGGGCTCGCCGAGGGCACCGTCGACGTCATCGCGTTCGTCGTCGCTCTCCTGCTCGTGTCGTACCTGCACGTCGTCTTCGGTGAGATGGTGCCGAAGAACCTCGCGTTCTCCGTGCCGGACCGTGCCGTGCTGATGCTCGCGACCCCGCTCGTCTGGGTCTCCCGGCTGTTCCACCCGGTGATCGTGTCGCTCAACTGGATCGCCAACCACATCGTTCGGCTGTTCCGCGTCGAGCCGAAGGACGAGGCCGCGTCGACCTTCACGCTCGAGGAGGTCACCACGATCGTGAACCAGTCGCGCATCGAGGGCATCCTCGACGACTCGGCCGGAACGGTGTCGGCGGCGCTGGAGTTCACCGACAAGAAGGCGAGCGACATCGCGGTGCCGCTCAGCCAGCTCGTGACCCTGCCCGAGACGGTCACCCCGGCGACGATCGAGAAGGCGGTCGCGCGGTACGGCTTCTCGCGGTACGTGATCGTGGATGCCGAGCAGTCGCCGGTCGGGTACGTCCACCTGAAGGACATCCTGCGTGCGGCGGAGGGGCCGGACGCGCCGGAGGACGTGGCGCGGTCGATTCCGAGCAAGCGCATCCACCAGATGGTTCCCGTGCTCGAGACGACCGACCTCGAGGACGCGCTCGCGCTCATGCGACGCGCGGGGCGCCACCTCGCGCGCGTGCGGGACACGGAGGGGCGGACCACCGGCGTGCTGTTCCTCGAGGACATCATCGAGGAGCTCATCGGCGAAGTGCAGGACGCGACGCGCCGCCGCGCGTGAGCGCAGAGCCATCGACGCGCCGCCGCGCGTGAGCGCGGAGATTCAGGGGCGGGCGCGGAGGTACTGGGCGGGCCAGTAGTCGATCTGTTCGCCCAGTTCGGTCGACGCGCGCAGGGCGAAGTGCGGGTCGCGCAGCCACTCGCGCGCGGCCAGGACCGCGTCGGCGTCCCCGGCCTGCAGGATCTCTTCGGCCTGCGTGCCCGAGGTGATCAGGCCCACGGCGCCGACCGGCACGCCGGCACCGGCCCGCACGGTAGACGCGAAGGGCACCTGATAACCGGGTCCGATCACGACCTCCTGGTGCGCGGCGAGTCCGCCGCTGGAGATGTCGGAAAAATGCGCGCCGTGCTCGGCCGCCCAGCCCGCGACCTCGGTCGTCTCGGGAACGTCCCAGCCGCCCTGCGCCCAGTCGGATGCCGAGAACCTCACCAGCAGCGCGACGCCGGGCGCGGCATCCCGAACCGCGTCGACCACGCGCAGCAGCAGGCGTGCCCGGTTCTGCAGCGACCCGCCGTACTCGTCGTCGCGCACGTTCGACAGCGGGGAGAGGAACTGGTGCAGCAGGTATCCGTGAGCGGCGTGGACCTCGATCACCTCGAAGCCGGCCTCGACGGCACGTGCGGCGGCGGCGGCGAAGTCGGAGACGACCCGATCGATCTGCTCGGCATCCATCGCCGCCGGCTCGGCATACCGGCCGAACGCGATCGCCGACGGCGCGAGGGTCGGCCACCCGCCCTCGGTCTCGGGCACCGAACCGCGGTGCCCCGAGAACGGCGACCAGGTCGAGGCCTTGCGGCCGGCGTGACTCAGCTGGATGCCGGCGAGGGCGCCACGCGCGCGGATCGCCGTCGCGATCGGGGCCCATGCGTCGCGCTGGGCGTCGTTCCACAATCCGACGTCCTCGGGCGAGATCCGGCCCTCGGGGGATACGGCCGTCGCCTCGGCGATCACGATTCCGGCGCCGCCGGACGCGAACTGCGCGAGGTGCGTGTGGTGCCACTCCTGCGGCACGCCGTCGATCGCGCTGTACTGGCACATCGGCGCGACCCAGAGTCGGTTGCGCGCCGTGACGGGCCCGATGGTCAGGGGTGAGAACAGGATGCTCATCGATCGACTCCCGAGGGTAGGGTGACGCCATGCTCGGACAGGACAGGCCCGCACCGTGGACGAGGGCGGACGCCGCGCGCGTCCTGCGAAGGCCAACCGACGAGGACGACAAGTATTCCCGCGGGGTCCTCGGCGTCCGCACCGGCTCCGAGCGCTATCCGGGAGCCGCGGTCCTCGGCGTGGAGGCAGCGTGGCGCACCGGGATCGGCATGGTCCGATATCTCGGCCCCGACCGGCCGACCGCGCTCGTGCTGCAGCGTCGCCCCGAGACGGTGGCCGCGGCCGGTCGCGTGCAGGCGTGGCTCATCGGCTCGGGAACCGACGCGGGTGACAGATCGGATGCCGAGACCGCGGCGCTCGCGGAGATCCTGGCGGGTGCGGAGCCGGTCGTCGTCGATGCGGGTGCCTTGGACCTCGTCGGACCGTCTCGTGCCCCGCGGGTGATCACCCCGCACGACCGGGAGCACGCGCGCCTGCGGGCGCGGCTCGGATTCGGGCCGGAGAAGGGCCGGACGGATGCCGAGCGAGCGGCATCCGCTCTGCAGACGGCGGCCGCGCTCGGCGTGACCGTCGTGCTCAAGGGCGCGGTCACGATCGTGGCCGCGCCGGATGGCTGGGTGCGCTCCGTCCAGGCGGGCACGCCGTGGCTCGCGACGGCCGGCACGGGCGATGTGCTCGCCGGCGCGATCGGCGCCGTGACCGCCGGGGCGGAACCGGGCACGACACCGGCCGCGGCCGCGGCGACGGGGGTCTGGCTGCACGGTCGCGCAGCGAGCCTCGCCGCCGGCCGTCTCGGGCCCGCGGGCGGTCCGATCACGGCGCTCGATGTCGCCGAGGCGCTTCCGTACGCGGTGGCCGAGACGTCGTCCTGACAAGGCGACCGTAGAATCGTCGCGTGTCCAGACGCGCGATGCTGTGGATCGCGTTCCTCGCGGCCCACGTCCTGGTCGCCGTTCTCGGCTTCACGCAGCCGAACCAGCCGATGGGCGACGTCTACAACGTCTACGAGCCGTGGTCGACGGTGGCCCTTCAGGGGCGGGGGATCGTCGGGATCACCGAGGCGTGGGTCTATCCGCAGCTCGCCCTCATCCCGATGCTGCTCGCTCATGCCCTCGCGTGGATCGCCGGCTACGAGGTCGCCTGGGCGATCCTCGTCACGGTGTGCGACGCGCTCGCCTTCGCGCTGCTGGTGGGGTCGGCGCGCTCCCGCGGCAGGGTCTTGGCCGCCTGGTTCTGGCTGGCCTTCATCGCGCTCCTCGGCCCGGTGGGGATGTACCGGCTCGACGGCATCACGGTGCCGCTCGCGATCACCGGATGTCTGTGGCTCGTCGGCCGCCCGCTGCTCGGCTCGATCCTGCTCGCGGTGGGCACCTGGATCAAGGTGTGGCCCGCCGCGCTCCTGGCCGCCGCGGTCATCGCCGTCCGCCGCCGGCTCGCGATCATCGGCGGGGCGGTCCTGGTCTCGGCGCTCACGCTCGGTGCGGTGGTCGCCGCGGGCGGTCTGCCGTACGCGTTCGGCTTCGTCACCGATCAGACGGGGCGCGGTCTGCAGCTGGAGGCGCCGGTGAGCGCGTGGTACCTCTGGCGCGCCGTGCTCGGCATCCCCGGCTCGTACATCTACTACGCCCGCGACATCCTGACGTTCCAGGTGATGGGCCCGGCCGAGCAGGCCGTTTCGGCGGCGATGACGCCGCTCCTGGTGATCGCCGTTCTCGCGATCGCCGGGCTCGGGCTGTACAAAGCGCAGCGGGGAGCCGGCTTCGTGCGGCTGTTCCCGCCCCTCGCGCTCGCGCTCGTGCTCGCGTTCATCGTGTTCAACAAGGTCGGTTCGCCCCAGTACATGACCTGGTTCATCGCGCCGCTCGTGGTGGGCCTCGTGATCGATCGTGATCGGTGGCGGCGACCGGCGCTGGTGGGCCTCGTGATCGCTGCGGTCACTCAGGTCGTCTACCCGCTGCTGTACAACGAGCTCTTGAACGCCCAGGTCCTTCCGGCCGTCCTGCTGACCCTGCGCAACCTGCTGCTGGTGGTGCTGCTCGTCTGGGCGGTCGTGATCCTCGCACGCGTGCGCGTTCCCGCTGTCCGCTCCGCCCGCCTGTCCGTCCGCGCACTGGACGCCTGAACAACCCGGAGGTCCATATGATCGTCGCCTTCTCCGTCGCTCCGAGCGGCGCCCCGACGGATGCCGCCACCGACGCGCCGGACGGGTCGGTGCACGATGCCGTCGCGGCGGCCGTGCGGGTCGTGCGCGCCTCCGGCCTGCCGAATCGCACGAGCTCGATGTTCACCGAGATCGAGGGGGAGTGGGACGAGGTCTTCGCCGTGGTCAAGGCCGCCACCGAGGCCGTGCTGCCGTTCGGCTCGCGGGTCTCTCTCGTGCTCAAGGCGGACATCCGGCCCGGATGGACCGGCGAGATCGACGGCAAGGTCGCGCGTCTGGAGCGCGCGCTCGACGACGACGGGATCTGAGTCGCACATCTCGCCCTCTCGAATCGATTCGACTCCCTGCGTCCGCCCGGCTACCATGACCGGGTGACTCCCTCGAACTCTCCGAGGGGTGCGGCGAAGTGGGCGCTCCTCTCCCTCGCCGTCGGCAGCTTCGGCATCGGCATGACCGAATTCGTCGTGATGGGCCTTCTGCCGGACATCGCGGCCGACGTCCTCACGCCCGCGTGGACCGCCGACCAGGCCGACGCGATCGCACAGGCCGGCTGGCTGATCACCCTCTACGCCCTCGGAGTCGTCGTGGGCGCTCCACTGATCGCCGGTTCGGTGGCCCGCTTCCCGCGGCACCGGGTGATGGTGGCGCTCGCCCTTGCGCTCACGGTGTTCAACGCGCTCACGATCGTGCTCCCGACCTTCGAACTCATCGCCGCCTCGCGCTTCCTGGCGGGCCTCCCGCACGGCGCGTACTTCGGAATCGGCGCGCTCGTCGCCGCCGACGTGCTCGGCCCCGGGAACCGGGCGAAGGGCGTCGCCTTCGTCCTCACCGGGCTCACCCTCGCGAACGTCGTCGGCGTGCCGCTCGGCACGTTCCTGGGTCAGCTCGCAGGCTGGCGCGTCGCCTTCATGCTCGTCGCGGGGATCTTCGCCGCCGCGACGGTGCTCATCGCCCTGTTCGTCCCCCCGCACTCGGGCGAACCCGGCCGCACGCTCCGTTCCGAACTCGGCGTCTTCCGCACCGTGCAGGTGTGGCTCGCCCTCGGCATCGGAGCGATCGGGTTCGGCGGCTTCTTCGCGATCTACAGCTACGTCGCCCCGCTCGTGACGCAGATCGCCGGGTCGCCGGCCTGGGTCGTCCCGATCGTCCTCGTGCTCATGGGTCTCGGCATGACCGTCGGCAACCTCGTCGGCGGGCATCTCGCCGACATCGACCTCAAGCGCACCCTCGTGGGCGGGCTGATCGGGTTGGCTCTGGTCCTGGTCCTCCTCGCACTGACCGCGCAGTGGATCCTCGCCCTCGGGTTCTTCGTCTTCGCGACGGGATTCGTCTCGTCCGTGCTGAGCCCCACGATCCAGACCCGTCTGATGGACGTCGCGGGCGACAACCAGTCGATCGCCGCCGCTCTGAACCACTCGGCGCTCAACATCGGCAACGCACTGGGCGCGTTCCTCGGCGGCGCGGTGATCGCGGCCGGCTTCGGCTTCATCGCGCCGGCCTGGGTCGGCGTCGCGCTCGCTCTCGCCGGCCTGGTGATCGCGCTCGTCAGCCTGCGCCTGGAACGCGTGCGTCGAACCGTCACGGTCTGAGCTCGTCCGGCGCCGGTTAGCATTCCGGAGTGACCTCGATCCTGCCGCGCAGCACGCCGTCCGCCCACGGGATCGATGCGGTCGGCATCCTCGATCTGCTCGACGCGCTCGAGCGCGCGCCCGGAGTCGAGACGCACAGCCTCATGCTGCTCCGTCATGGTCACGTCGTCGCGGAGGGCTGGTGGGCGCCCTACTCGCCGGACCGGCCGCACCTGGTCTACTCGCTGAGCAAGAGCTTCACCTCGACCGCGCTGGGTCTGGCCGTCGCGGAGGGCCTCGTCAGCCTCGACGACACCGTCCTCTCGCACTTCCCCGATCTCGACGCCGAGGTCACCGATCCCCGCGCCCGGCGGATCCGGGTGCGGCACGTCGCCGCGATGGCCAGCGGGCACCTCTCCGATACGATCGACGCCGCCCGCGCGATCGACCCCGACGACCTGGTCCGAGGGTTTCTGATGATCCCGCCTGACCGAGAGCCGGGCTCGGTGTTCGCCTACAACCAGCCGTGCACGTTCTCCGTCGCCGCCATCATCCAGAAGGCCGCCGGCATGCCGCTCACCGAGTACCTGCGTCCGCGGCTTCTCGATCCGCTCGGCATCGGCGAGGTCGGCTGGCTCACCGACCCGCGCGGCCTCGAGCTGGGCTTCAGCGGTCTGCACGCCACGACCGACGCCGTCGCGGGGCTCGGGCAGTTGTACCTCCAACGTGGGCGCTGGGAGGGGGAGCAGCTGCTGCCGCAGGCGTGGGTGGACGAGGCCACGCGCGCGCACATCGAGAATCCCCACGAGCCCAACCCGGACTGGCGTCAGGGCTACGGCTTCCAGTTCTGGATGGCCCGGCACGGCTATCGTGGCGACGGCGCGTACGGGCAGTTCTGCGTCGTGCTCCCGGAGGCCGATGTGGTGCTCGCGATGACGGGACAGAGCGAGGACATGCAAGCGGTCCTCGACGCGGTGTGGGAGCACTTGCTTCCGGCGATCGACCGAGCGACGACGAAGCCGGATGCCGAGTACCGGCTGCGGGATCGGTTGGCCGCCGCCGCCCTGCCGTCCCCTCCCGGCGGTCCGGTGACGTCTCCGCAGCGCACCTTCGCGCCGGGGCCGCAGAACGCGGTGCCGAGCATCACCGAAGTGCGAGTGACGCCGGGACCGGGCTCGACGGCGCTCTCGATCCATCAAGCGGGCGAGGAGATCACGGTGCACGCGGGGGTCGGTGCGTGGCACGACGCGGATGTCGTCGCGGCTGCAGGCGGGGAGCAGCAGTCGGGCGAACTCGCGTTCGATCTCGTCTTCGTCCAGACCCCGCACCGGCTCCGCATCGTGTGCGCGGCATCCGAGGATCTCTTCGCCGCGCGGTGGGTCACCGAGCCGCTGCACCCGCTCGCGCTGTCGGACATGCGGATGCCGCGTGGCTGACGACGACGCGGCGCTGCGCGCGCTCCGGGTCATCGCCGATGCCGCCGGGCGATCGCGACCGCGCACGGCCGCCGATTTCTCCGATCCGGACGTGCCGGTCGCGGCGACGGTCGTCCTGCTGCGCGAGGGCGATGCCGGGCCGGAGGTGCTCATGATCCGACGGCCCGACCGCGGCTCGTTCGGCGGTGCATGGGTCTTCCCGGGTGGCAGGCTCGACGCCGCAGACGGCGACCCGGCCATCGAGGAGGCGGCCGCGCGCGCGGCAGCGCGGCGTGAGACGCGTGAGGAGACCGGGCTCGAACTCGACGCCGGTGGGCTGGTTCCCCTGTCGTGCTGGGACCCGCCGCCGGGGATCGCGCTGCGGATCCGCACGTGGTTCTTCCTCGGGTCGGACCCCGGCGGTGAGCTGGCGCCGGAGCCGCAGGAGGTCGACGCCGTGGAATGGACGCGGCCGGCGGACGTCCTCGCTCGCCACGCCCGCGGCGAGCTGACGCTGTACCCGCCCACGTTCGTGACGCTGGACGATCTGGCCGGACACGCGGATGTCCAGGCGATCCTCGAGACGGCGCGGATCAGCGGCCTGAAGCGGTACGCGACGGTCGCTCGAGAGGGCGCCGGTGGCCCGATGCTCCTGTGGCACGGCGATGCGGACTACGAGGATGACCGGTCATCGGCCGTGGGCGCGGCATCCCGTCACCGCCTCGACCTTTCGCGACTGCCGTGGGTCTACACGCGGACCCCGTGAACTCAGGCGGCCGGCGCGTCCAGGAGCCGGCGCAGGTGTCGGCCGACGGCCGGTGTCTCGATCAGGAAGCCGTCGTGGCCGAAATCGCTCGAGAGCACGACGGCGCCGTCGTCGATCGTGCTGCGGATTCCGCGAGCAATGCGGTGCTGACCCTCCACCGGGAACAGCCGATCGCTGTCGATGCCCAACACGAGCGTGGTCGCGGTCACGCGGGCGAGGGCGTCCTCCACCCCGCCGCGATCGCGTCCGATGTCGTGGGAGTTCATCGCCTCGACGAGCGTGATGTAGCTGTTCGCGTCGAAGCGCCGGGTGAAGCGGTTGCCGTGGAAGTCGAGGTACGACGCGACCGCGAATCGCCCGCCGTGGCCGAGCGGGCTCACTCCCGACTGCCATGACCTCTGGAAGCGCTGGTTCAGCTCGGTCGGCGAGCGGTAGTTCAGCAGCGCCATACGCCGCGCGAGCGCGAGCCCGCGGTGGGGTCCGTCGCCGTCGCCGGAGTCGTAGTACTCGCCCCCCTGGAAGCGCGGGTCGATGTGAATCGCCTCCAGCTGCACCGAGTTCAGGGCGATCTGGTCGGCCGTGTTCACCGGCGGTGCGGACAGGATGCCGACCCGCGCGACCCGGTCGGGCTGGCCGACCGCCCACTCCAGTGCGTGCATCCCGCCCATGGACCCGCCGATCACGCCGGCCCACCGTTCGATGCCGAGGGCGTCGGCGAGCCGGACCTGCGCGTGCACTTGGTCGCGCACCGTCAGGTACGGGAAGCGCGACGCCCACTCGTATCCGTTCGGTGCGATGCTCGAGGGCCCCGTCGATCCCTGGCACCCGCCGAGCATGTTCGGGGCGATCACGAACCAGCGATCGGTGTCGATCGGGGCGCCGGGTCCCACGATGTCCTCCCACCAGCCGTCGGTGGGGTGCCCCGGTCCGGCCGTGCCGCGCACATGGCTGTCGCCGGTGAGTGCGTGCAGCACGAGCACCGCGTTGTCGCGCGCGGGGGAGAGCTCGCCCCAGCTCTCGTACGCGAGCCGATAGCCGGGGAGCTCCTGGCCGCCCTCGGTGCGGAAGGCGCCGAAGCTCGCGAAGCGGCGATCGCCGATCGGATCGCCGTCGCGCCACGCGCCGGTCGCGGGCGGGCGGCCCAGAAGCAGGCGGGCGTCCGCCTCGGTCACGGGCGCGCTCGGCACCGTGTCCTCCGAGGTCTGCCAGTCCATGCGTCTCATTCTCCCGTCCGCCGGGACCGGGTGCCGTCGTGTTACGCCTGTCGGCGCCGCGAGGAGGAGAAGCCCGGGAACAGACGAAGCGACTCGGAGACCCCAATCTCCGAGTCGCTCGGGATCATCTCGAGCGTGTCAGGCGATCACTCGCCGCACGCTGCCCGGGCAACCTCGTTCTTGCCCTGACCGCCGAGCAGCTTGACCGCCTGGCCGACGTTGTCGAGTCCGAGGAGGCTCTCGGTGTTGATGGCCTTGTGGATGCTGCCGAAGCAGGCGTTGGCGTTCGGCGCGGCGTTCGCGGCACCGGCGAAGCCGAAGACCGAGAGGGCGGAGATGGCTCCGATGGCGAGAATGCGCTTCATTGGACTTTCCCTTCTGACAGCGGGTGCGTTTCACCCGGCACGCTAGGTTCTTCCCCGCGGGGGGCGAGGCCGGATGCAGGAGCGGGCGACTTTTTCCGAACGGGATCCGGCCCTCGGGGTGGCCCTGGCGCACCAGAATGGCGGCATGGCGAGATTCCTGATCATCGCGGCGACGAGCGGCATCGGCTCGGCGGCCTGCGACCTGCTGCGGCAGAGCGGACACGACGTCCTCGCGACGGCGCGAGGGGCGGCATCCGGAGTCGACATCGTGCTCGACGCGACCGATTTCGACGCGGTCGACCGCGCGGTCGCCGAGGCGGGGCCGCTCGACGGCGTCGCGTGCTTCGCGGGTTCGATGCTGCTCAAGCCCGCGCACCTGACTTCGCGCGACCAGTACGACGACGTGATCGCCGCGTCGCTGACCACGGCGTTCGCGACGGTGCGCGCGGCGGGCAGACACTTGCGCTCGGGCGGATCCGTCGTGCTGGTGTCGTCCGCGGCGGCGATGGCGGGTCTGTCCAACCACGACGCGATCGCCGCCGCGAAGGCGGGGGTGATCGGTCTGATGCTGTCGGCCGCTGCCAGCTACGCGAGCCAGGGCCTGCGGATCAACGCGGTCGCCCCCGGCCTGACCCAGACGCCGCTCACGGCGGGGCTCACGGCGAGCGAGGGCTCCCGCAAGGTGTCGGAGGCGATGCACGCGCTCGGTCGTCTGGGTGAGCCCGCCGATGTCGCGCGCGGGGTCGCGTTCCTGCTGGATCCCGCGAACGACTGGATCACCGGCCAGGTCCTCGGCATCGACGGCGGCCTCGGACACGTGCGTCCCAAGGTGCGCGCATAGGTCGGAACTCAGTCGGGGCACGTGCCCGCTGTCGCGGCCCGTGTGGCAACACGGGCCGCGACGCGGAGCACGTGCCCCGAGCGTGGTTGTCGCGTTAGGCGCGCGCAGCCTCGCTGACCCGGCGGGCGGCCGCGAGCGCCTGCTCGAGGTCGGCCTTGAGGTCGTCGATGTTCTCCAGGCCCACCGAGAGGCGGACGAGCCCGGGCGTCACACCCGTCGTCAGCTGCTGCTCGGGCGTGAGCTGCGAGTGCGTGGTGGATGCCGGGTGGATCACGAGCGAGCGTACGTCGCCGATGTTGGCGAGGTGGCTGAACAGCGTGAGGGTGTTCACGAACTCGCGGCCGGCCTCCACGCCGCCCTTCAGCTCGAACGACAGCACCGCGCCCACGCCCTTCGGAGCGTATTCGTTCGCCTTGGCGTACCACGGCGAGGACGGGAGACCCGAGTAGTTCACCGACGCGACGTCGGACTGCTCCTCGAGCCACTCCGCGATCTCCTGCGCGTTCTGCACATGACGCTCGATGCGCAGCGACAAGGTCTCGATCCCCTGGATGAGCAGCCAGGCGCTCTGCGGCGAAATCGCCGCGCCGAGGTCGCGCAGCAGCTGCACGCGCGCCTTGATGATGTACGCGAGGCCGTCGCCGACGGCGGCGGTGTACGACGCGCCGTGGTAGCTCGGGTCGGGAACGGTGAGCCCGGGGAAGCGGTCGACGTTCTCCGACCACGCGAAGGTTCCGCCGTCGACGATGACGCCACCGATGACCGTGCCGTGACCCCCGAGGAACTTCGTCGCCGAGTGCACGACGATGTCGGCGCCGAACTCGAACGGCTTGATCAGGTACGGGGTCGCGATCGTGTTGTCGACGATGAGCGGGACGCCGGCTTCGTGTGCGACGTCGGCGACGAGGCGGATGTCGAGGATGTTGATCTTGGGGTTGCCGATCGTCTCGGCGAAGAAGAGCTTGGTGTTGGGGCGGACCGCTGCCGCCCACTCCGCCGCGTCGTCCTGGTTCTCGACGAACGTGACATCGATGCCGAGCTTCTTCAGCGTGTACTTGAAGAGGTTGTACGTGCCGCCGTAGATCGAGCTCGACGAGACGATGTGGTCGCCGGCCTCGGCGATGTTGAGCACCGCGAACGTCTCGGCCGCCTGGCCGCTCGCGACCAGCAGTGCACCGGTGCCGCCCTCGAGCGCCGCGATGCGCTGCTCGACGACATCCTGCGTCGGGTTCTGGATGCGGGTGTAGATGTTGCCGAACTCGGCGAGGGCGAACAGGTTCGCCGCGTGGGTCGTGTTGTCGAAGACGTACGAGGTCGTCTGGTAGATCGGCGTGGCGCGGGCCTTCGTGACCGGGTCCGGCTGGGCGCCGGAGTGGATCTGCTTGGTCTCGAAGCGCCAGTTCTCGGGTGCGGACATGTGCGTACTCCATCGGGTGTCGTCCAGGCGGCGGCGGACGCTGCGGCCTGTGTCGAGAGTAGGGATGCCGTCCTCTGTCAACAATCGACGGGAAATGTGACGTAACACCGGGTGTCGGTAGCGTGGAGGCATGGTGACACGGCGCGCAGTGGTGACAGGGGCGAGTTCGGGGATCGGTGAGGCCGCGGTCCGCGCGCTGCGCGCGAGCGGCTGGGATGTCGTCGGTGTCGCACGGCGTGCCGACCGTTTGCACGCTCTCGAAGAGGAGACCGGAGCCGTCGCGTTCGCGGCGGACCTCACCCGCCAGGAAGACGTGGATGCGCTGTCCGCCTGGCTCGCTGAGACCGGGCCGGTACATGCCCTCGTGCAGGTCGCCGGTGGCGCGCGCGGCACCGACCGGGTCGAGGATGCGCGCCCCGCGGACTGGCAGTGGATGTTCGATGCGAACGTCCTGTCCAGCCAGCGCCTGGTCGCCGCGCTCCTGCCGCACCTGCGCGGCGCCGCCGCGGTGGACGGGCACGCGGACACGCTCTTCGTGACCTCGACGGCGGCGTTCACGCCGTACCCAGGCGGTTCCGGGTACAACGCGGCGAAGGCCGCCGAGGCCATGCTCGCCCACGTCCTGCGCCAAGAGCTCAACGGGGAGCCGATTCGCGTCACCGAGGTAGCCCCGGGAATGGTGTTTACAGAGGAATTCACGCTCAATCGGTTGGGTGGCGACCGGGATGCCGCGGAGCGCGTCTACGAGGGCGTCGAGAACCCGCTCACCGCCGACGATGTCGCCGACGTGATCGCGTACGCCCTGAACGCGCCGGGGCACGTCAACCTCGATCTCGTGACGATGCGACCGGTCGCGCAGTCCGCGCAACACCTGCTCGCCCGCGGGCCGCTGCGCGTCCGCGGCGGCGTCGACTGATGGCACGCACGCTCGCCGAGCTCGCCGCCGACGGACTGATCGATCCGGCGTGGGCGGACGCCCTCCAGCCGGTGGCCCCTCGGATCGCCGCGCTGGGCGACCGGCTCCGCGAAGAGGTCGCGGCCGGCCGCGGCTATCTCCCCGCCGGCGAGAACGTGCTGCGCGCGTTCCGGCGCCCGTTGGCGGAAGTGAAGGTGCTGATCGTCGGGCAGGACCCGTACCCCACGCCCGGGCACCCGATCGGGCTGTCTTTCGCGGTCGACTCCCACGTGCGCCCACTGCCGCGCAGCCTCGGCAACATCTACCGCGAGTTGAACGACGACCTCGGCATCCCGCCGGCGGCCCACGGTGATCTGTCGGCGTGGAGCGACCAGGGCGTCCTGCTCCTGAACCGCGTGCTCACCGTCGCACCCGGCGCCCCCGCGTCACACCGGGGGTGGGGATGGGAGAAGGTCACCGAGCACGCGATCCGCACGCTCGTCGCGCGCGATGCGGCTCTCGTGGCGATCCTCTGGGGGAAGGATGCCGCAAGCCTGCGTCCCCTCCTCGGATCGACGCCGATCATCGAGTCGCCGCACCCGTCGCCGCTCTCCGCGAGCCGTGGCTTCTTCGGTTCGCGTCCGTTCTCGCGCGCGAACGCGCTCCTGGATGAGCAGGGCGTGCCGGGCGTCGACTGGGCGATTCCTGCGCGCGTAGGCTGACGGCATGCTCGAGGAGGAATACGACCGGGATCGCCGCCGCCTTCCCCGGCACCTGCGCAAGCCCGCGCCGCCCGAGCCAGGCTTCTCCTTCACGATCAGGCCGTTCCAGGAGCGCGACCTGCCGGATGTCCGTGAGATCTACAACTACTACGTGACGAACTCCGTCGTGACCTTCGACGAGAAGAAGTGGACGCTGACGCAGTGGCGCGAGAAGGCGGCGCTCCTGCACAAGCTCGGTCTGCCGTTCCTGGTGGCGGAGTCCCCGTCCGGTCAGATCCTCGGGTACGCCCTCGTCCAGCCGATGTCGAGCAAGTCGGCCTATCGGTATTCCGTCGAGAACTCGATCTACCTCGGTCACGCCGCCGCGGGCAAGGGCCTGGGCAGGGCCCTCCTCGAAGCGCTGATCACGGCGTGCGAGGAGGCCGGCATCCGCGAGATGGTGGCGGTGATCAGCGACAAGGGGGCCGAGGCGTCGATCGCCCTCCACGAGAAGCTCGGCTTCGTCGAGGTCGGACGGATGGGCCGGGTGGGCTTCAAGTTCGGTCGGTGGCTCGGCACGATCTACCTGCAGAAGCACCTCAAGCCGGTCAAGAAGAGGAAGGGCCTGTTCGGCCGCTGAGATCGTCGCGCACGGCGCGCACCGCGTCGATCAGTTCGCGCCACGGTCCCTGCACCTCGGTGTCGGGAAGCGCCGCTTCCCGCGCGGTCGGTCCGCAGACCGCGCCGACATGCCACATGAAGCGGTCCGCCCCGGTCGGGACGATCGGCCGCGCCGGGTCCGCCGCGTCCCACGGGCAGCGGTCGATCAGCTCGGCCCAATGACCGGCATCCGCCGTCTCGGGCTGCGCCTGCCACGTGCGCTTCGCGCCGGCGATGCCGCCCGTGCGGGTGACGGTCACCGACAGCCGATTCGCGCGCGCAGGCTCCGCATCAGGTCGTTGCTGCTCCGTCATCCATCACGCCGACGCCGATCCAGCCCCTCCGGACCGCGTCGAGGACCTCCGAGTCTTCACCGTACTCCGCCGCGGCCGTGGAAACGGTGGCCCGGGCGAAGGCGGCGAAGTCGGCCGTCGGCGAGAGTGCGCCCGAGGTGAGTGTCAGATACCAGACGCGCCCCGCGCGTTCCCAGGCCTTCCCGCCGAGCCGCTGCGCGGTCAGATAGAACGCATGGTTCGGGATGCCGGAGTTGATGTGCACGCCCCCGTTGTCGTCCGTGGTCTGCACGTAGTCGTCCATGTGCGCCGGCTGCGGGTCGCGTCCGAGCACGTCATCGTCGTAGGCCGTGCCGGGCGCCCGCATCGATCGCAGCGCCACGCCCTGGACGGCGGCGGTGAAGATGCCCTCGCCGATGAGCCAGGACGCGGCATCCGCATCCTGCCCCGCCCGGTGCTGTTCGGTCAGCGCGCCGAACACGTCGGACATCGACTCGTTCAGCGCCCCGGACTGCCCCTGGTACTCCAGCCCGCCCGCGAACTCGGTCACGCCGTGGGTGAGCTCGTGCGCGATCACGCTGAGCGAGCCGGTGAACCCGACGAACACCTCGCCGTCTCCGTCGCCGAACACCATGCGCTCGCCGTTCCAGAACGCGTTGTCGTAGTCCCGCCCGTAGTGCACGGTCGCCAGCAGCGACCCGCCGACTCCGTCGATGCCGTTGCGCTGATATGCGTCCCAGTAGAAATCGAACGTCGCCCCGAGCCCGTCGTACGCGTCGTCGACGGCGGCGTCGGAGGTGGGCGGGTCGTCCTCGCCGCGGACGCGCGTTCCGGGCAGCTGCTCGCGCTGCTGCGCGTCGAAGATCGTGCGATCCGGCGCCGGTGCGCCCTCGAAGACGAGGGTCCCGCCGTCCTCGACCGACATGCGGATGCGCGATCGCGTCGGCCGGTATGGGCGCGGGGTCAGCAGCGTCGCCTGTGCGGCCTGCGCCGCGTGCGCCCACGCCGGCTCCTGGACGGCGGCGATCCGCGCGAGCAGATACGGGGGGATGATCGCGTGCGTCATGCTCAGAGACTAACCGCCCCCGCCGACGCCCGGATCGATGACGGGTATCGAGGCGAGCAGTCGCCGCGTGTAGGCGACTTGGGGGTCGAGGAGCACCTTCTCGGTGGGCCCGTCCTCGACGATGCGCCCGTCCTTCATCACGATGACCTCGTCGCACAGGTTCTGCACGACGCCGATGTCGTGGGAGACGAGCACCAGCGTGAGGGCGTCTCGGGAGCGCAACTCCGCCAGTAGCTCGAGGATCTGCGCCCGCACGGTGACATCGAGCGCCGACAGCGGCTCGTCCCCGACGAGCAGGGCCGGGCGGTGCACGATCGCGCGGGCGATCGCGATGCGCTGTCGCTGCCCCCCGGAGAACTCGTGCGGGAAACGGTCGGCCATCTCGGCCTCGAGCCCCACCTCGGTCAGCACCTCGCGGACGCGGGCGCGCCGGTCGCCCTCGATCCCCAGTGCCCACAGCGGTTCCCCGACGATCCGGCCGACGCTCATCCGCGGGTCCAGGGACGCATACGGATCCTGGAACACGATGCCGGTCTGCCGGCGGAGCCAATGCAGACGCCGCGCCGCGGCCGCGGCATCCACCGGCTCGCCGTCGAACTCGACCGTGCCGGCCGTCGGCGCGTCCAGCCCCAGGAGGAGGCGCACGAGGGTCGACTTGCCCGATCCGGACTCGCCGATGATCCCGACCGCCGAGCCGCGGCGGACGACGACGTCCGCGTCCTCGAGTGCGGTGGTGAACGTACGAGGCTCGAACAGGGTCGTGCGGGGGACCGGATGCCGCCGGGTCAGGCCTCGGGCGCGGACCAGGATCTCGCTCATCGGTCACCCCGATCCGGAGACCACAGCGTCGCCGTGGCATCGCGCAGAAGACCACGGGTGACCTCGGATGCGGGCGAGGTCAGGAGCGTGGAGATCGGACCGGTCTCCACGACCCGGCCGTCCTCCAGGACGACCGCGTGCGTGGCGATCTGCGAGAGCACCGCGAGGTCGTGCGTGATGAACACCAGGGACATCCCGTCGTCCGTCACGAGCGAGAGCAGGAGCTCCAGGATCTCGGCCTGGATCGTGACGTCCAGAGCGGTCGTCGGTTCATCGGCGATCAGCAGGCGCGGGCGGCAGGCGAGGGCCATCGCGATCGCGGCGCGCTGTCGCTGGCCGCCGGAGAGCTGGTGGGGATAGCGCGAGACGATGCGCGCCGGATCGGGCAGGGCGACGCGCGCCGCTTCGGCGACGGCGCGTGTGCGCACCTCGGAGCGCGACAGGCCCTCGTGGATGCGAACCGACTCGCCGATCTGCCGCCCGATCGTGCGGATCGGGTTCAGCGCGGTCTGCGGCTCCTGGAAGACGATGCCGATCTCGTCGCCGCGCAGGTCGGCGAGCTCCCGGTCGGGCAGGCCGATCAGTTCGCGGCCGTTCCAGCGGACACTCCCTCCCGCGACCGCCGCGTCCGGCAGTAGCCCGAGGATCGCGAGAGCCGTCAGGGACTTGCCGGATCCCGACTCGCCGATGAGCCCCACCCGCGCGCCGTCCGGCACATCGAACGAAACGCCGTCCACGACGCGGCGGTCGCCGATGTCGATCGTGAGGCCGGTCACCTCAAGGCTCACGCGACCACCTCCGGCACGTGGCGGATCGCTCCGCGCGGCGGATGCAGCCGGTCCCGCCCGCGGGAGAGCGTCGGGTCGGTGGCCTCCCGGAGTGCGTCGCCGAGCAGGTTCAGTCCGAGGACGGTGAGGGTGATCGCCAGGCCCGGCCACAGCACGGACAGCGGGTAGACGCTGATGTACTGCTGCAGCTGTGCCAGGAGAACGCCCCACGACGGCTCGGTGATCGGGGCGCCGAACCCGAGGTAGGACAATCCCGCCTCGGCGAGCACCGCCACCGCCATGCCCCACGAAAGCTGCACGATGAACACGGGTGCGACGTTCGGCATGAGGTGCCGCCACAGGTTCTGCAGCGGGGTGAGACCGGACGCGCGGCCCGCGAGGACGAAGTCGCTGTGCAGGACCCGGCGCAGCTCCGGTCGGGTGACTCGAGCGATGTTGACGCCGAATCCGATGCCCACCGACCAGATGACGACGCCGAGCGATCCTCCCCACACCGCGCTGATCATCATCGCGATGATCAGCACCGGGAACGCGATGAGGATGTCCACGAGCACCGCGACCGACTCGCGCAGCCAGCGGGCGGTCAGTGCGCCGAGCGCGGCGAGCGCCACGCCGATCACGGTGGCGATCGCCCCGGCACCCACCGCCACGAGCACCGTCGTGCGCGAGCCCGCCATGAGGAGACTGAGGATGTCCCGGCCGGTGCCGTCGGTGCCGAGCGCATGCGGCCAGCCGGGAGCCGCCCAGCGCTCGGCGATCGAGACCTGCTGCGGGTCGAAGGGCGTCCAGAACAGGGAGACGAGAGCGGTCAGGGCGACCACGGCGACGACGATCAGGCCGAACCGGCCGGTGGACAGCGCCCACAGCCTGCGCAGCCACGGTGTGCGCGGCGTGCGCGCGGTGTGTCGGGCCATCAAGGCGCCTCCCTCTGGCGCGGGTCGATCACGCGGTGCAGCAGGTCGACGGCGAACCCGACCACGAGGACGAAGCCGGTGAGCACGAGCAGTTCACCCTGCACCTTCGGCAGATCCCGTGCGCTCACATCCGCCACCAGCATCCGTCCGATCCCGGGGAGCGAGAAGAGCTGCTCGATCACGACGGCTCCGACGATGATGCCGGCGACCTGGAGTCCGAGGACGGTGATGACGGAGAGGGCCACGTTGGGAAGCCCGTGACGGATGAGCGCCGTGGTGCGGGTGAGGCCCTTCGCGGCGGCCGTCCGCACGTAGTCCTGACCGATCGCCTGCATCGTGGCGCTGCGGACGAACCGCATGAGCATCGCCCCCTCGACGATGCCGATCGTCAGCGCGGGGAGCAGCAGGGAGCGGATCGCGGCCGCCGGGTCGTTCCATCCGCTCCGCGGAAATCCCTGGGCGGGCAGCCAGCCGAGCCAGACCGCGAAGACGACGACGAGCATCATTCCGGCCCAGACGACGGGAACCGCGGCGAGGGTCTGCGCGCCGATGCTCAGGAACGTGCCGTCCCCGTGGCCGCGGCGCATCGCCGACAGCACGCCCAGCGGCACGGCGAACAAGACCGCGATCGTGAGCGCCATCAAGCCCAACGGCACCGTGACCTGCGCCTTCTGCGCGAGTTCGGCCGCGACACCGGACCCGTTCAGGAGCGACGTACCGAGATCCCCGCGGAAGATTCCGCCTATCCACTCCAGATACTGGAGAGGGAGCGGCTGGTCCAGGCCCAGCCGCTCCCGGATCGCGGCCACCTGCTCGGGCGTGCCGTTCGTGCCGGCGATCAGCTGGGCGATGTCACCGGGAAGTACTCGCAGGGACAGGAAGATCAGCACGCTGGCGACGAGGAGCCCGAGCAGAAGCAGGGCCGCCCGCGTCAGCGTGTACTTGATCACCCGTTGCTCTTGGTGAGCTCTGCGAGGTTGAGGCGTTCGTTGACGTTGATCGAGGGAAGGCCGGTGAGGTTCGTGCCGACGGCGACGACGGACGCGCCGTTGTAGAGCCAGTCGCCGGCGGCGTCTTCGGAGACGATCTTCGCTGCCTGCGCGAGGAGGTCGGCGGCTTCGGCTTCATCCGTCGCGGCGAGGGACTGCGCGAACAGGTCCTGCACCTGCGGGTTGTCGTAGGTGAAGTAGTAGTCCGGGTTCGCCCAGTTCTCGAAGTCGTGGGCCTCGGTGTGCAGGACGAAGCTGAGGTCGTAGTCCTTGTTCACGTAGACGTCGTTGATCCAGGTGGGGAAGTCCACCGAGTTGACCTCGAGGGTGATGCCGACCTCGTTCAGGTCCGACACGAGGATCTGGGGGATCGTCGTGGAGTAGAACGAGGGGATCGTGAGCTGCAGGGTGAGGTCTTCCGCTCCGGCCTCGGCGAGCAGCGCCTTGGCCGCGTCCGGGTCGTACGGTGCGACATCCGACAGGTCTTCGTACCCGGGATCCAGCTCCGGGATCGGCCCATAGAGGGTCTGACCCGAGCCGAGGGCCTCCACCAGGGCGTCGTGATCGATGGCCTGCCGGATCGCCTGCCGGATGCGCTTGTCGGCGAGCGGGCTGCCCGGTGCCTGGTTGAACGCGAGCGTGCCCTTGTCGGTGGACGCGCCGAGGACGAGCTCGAAGTCACCGGTCGCCTCGACCTGCTCCTTCAGGTTCGCGTCGAAACCGGTGACCGCGTCGACCTCGCCGGCGAGGGCGGCATTCAGCGCCGCCTGGTTGTCGGGGATGTAGTCGAACACGACCTCGGCGATCTTCGCGGGCTCACCCCAGTAGTCCTCGTACCGGTCGAACGTGATGCTGTCGCCCTGCTTCCACGACGAGAGGGTGAAGGGCCCGGTGCCGTTGGCCTTCGTCTGATAGTCGACCGTGTCACCCTCCTTCAGGATCAGTCCGGCACGGCCGGTGAGGTTCCACAGCAGCGACGAGTCCGGCTCGGTCAGGGTCAGGGTGATCTCCTGCCCGTCCGCCGTGATCGAGGACACGTTCGCGAGACGCGCCGAGTCCGACCATTCCGGGGTGTCCTTGCGGGTCTGCAGCGACCAGACGACATCCTGCGCAGTCAGCTCCTGACCGTCGTGGAACGTCACGCCCTCGCGGAGCGTGAACGTGTACGTCAGACCGTCGTCCGAGACCTCCCAGTCCGACGCCAGCGCGGGAACGATGTCCTGCTCGGGCGTGCGCGAGACCAGCCCCTGGTAGATGTTGTCGACGAGGATCTGATCCAGCGCCGCACCGGCCGTCTCCCGGATGTCCAGATTGCCCGGCTCCAGCACCAGCCGGATCACCGCCGACGCATCCGGGTCGGGAGCGGTCGTCGCCGTGGGATCGGGTGCCGCGCCACCTCCCGTGCATGCGGACAGCAGCAGGGCGCCGGCAGCCAGCACGGCGGCAGCGGCAAGGGAGGTACGGCGGAACATGGGGGTCCTTTCGAAAGATCACCCGCGATACGGATGTCTCAGACGGCGACTCGGACGAGATCGGGTCGATCCGGTAGTCCAGCCTAGAGAACGCCCGCACCGAGGCATGCGCCCGCTACACGGAACGCAACACAAGCGTTAACCCTTCCCGGCGATCTCCCGCAGTCGAGCGCCGAGTTCGCGGGGCCTCTCCTCCTGCACGTTGTGGCCGGTCGGCGCGATCTCGACGCTCGCTCCGGGCAGGCGGCGGGAGAACTCCGCGGCGTCGGCCTCGGTCACGTAGCCGCGGTCTCCCCGGATCAGCGTGATCGGGGCGGCGACCGCGGCCAGGTCGTTCCAGCCCAACGCCGACAGGACGTTCGCGACCGCGTCCTGCCGCGCGGGCGCGTCCGCGGCCCGGTCGGGCGCGGCGGCAAGATGCGCGAAGTGGTGCTTCCACTCGACCCGGCCGTCCGGACGGATGCGCGAGTTGAGGAACACCCCGCGCTCGGCGGCCGCCCGCGTCCCTCCGAGGCCGAAGGCGAGTGCGCGGTCGACGAGCTCCTCGCGGGTCGCCCAGTCGGTGGGGCCGGCGAAGAACTCCCGTATCTGCGTCGGACCCGCGTTCGGGTCGACTCCCGGTGTGATGTCGATCACGACGAGCTGCGCGACGGCGGCGGGGGCGGATGCCGCCACCGCGGCCGCCGTGAGGCCGCCGAGCGAGTGACCCACGAGCAGCTGCGGCCCGTTCGTCCACTCCCGCAGCCCGGACACGACGTCGGGAGCGAGCACGCGCGCCGTGTAGGCGGCGTCCTCGCGCCAGGATGAATCGCCGTGGCCGGGGAGGTCGATCGCCAGCGCGGGCAGGCCCAGCGCGAGGATCGTCGTATCCCACGTGTGGGCGTTGAGTCCGGCACCGTGCAGGAACGTGACGGCGGGCGCACCGTCGCCGTAGCGCAGCGCACTGAGCGTGCGTCCGTCCTCGAGCGTCACGTCCACGCGTTCGCCGCGGGGGAGAGGCGGCGCGACCCCGATGTCGGCGGCCTGGGCCGGAAGGAAGGAGAACTCGTCGGTGGGTGCGCTCACCCTGACATCATGCCCGCTCCCCACTCCTCCGACGCGGTGCTGGGTAGGCTGACGTCATGAGCCAGCCAGCGCGCGTGCACCTGTCGAAGTCGGCGCCGGATGCCTACAAGGCACTCGCCGCGTTCTCCAAGACGGTGGGCGCGATCGCCGACGATGCAGGCATCGACGAGCGACTGAAGGAGCTCGTCCAGATCCACGTGTCGCAACTGAACGGATGCGCATTCTGCGTGCGCGTCCACGTCGAGCGGGCGGCCAAAGCGGGGATCTCCGCCGACACCATCGCCCAGGTCGCGGTGTGGCGGGAGTCCGGGGTCTTCTCCGAGCGGGAGCGGGCCGGACTCGAGCTGGCAGAGTCGTTCACGTTCATCTCGGATGACGGCGTCCCGGACGATGTCTACGACCGTGTGGGCGGCATCCTGAGCGAGCCCGAGTATGTGGGTCTCAGCTGGATCCTCGTGGCGATCAACGCATTCAACCGGGTCGCGATCGCAGGGCGCTACAGCACGCCGCCGCGCGATGACCTGGTCCGAGAGGATCACGACGCCGCATCCGGCGCGGCCTGGTGAGCGCGGGCGCCGATCCGTCCCGCCCGCTCGTCGCGGGTGCCGTCAACTTCCGCGACACCGGCGGTCTCCCCGTGCGCGATGGTGGTGCGACCCGTGCCGGTGTGCTGTTCCGCTCCGGCAACCTCGCTCAGCTCGAGCAGCCGGGTGTGGACGCGCTCCGCGAGCTCGGCATCCGTCGGATCATCGATCTGCGCGCCGATGACGAAGTCGATCACGCCCCGAGCCGCGTGGCCGGGCTGGACGTGCGCACGCAGCGTGTTCCGCTCTTCCTCGGCTCGGTGGCGTCCTTCTTCGCCGACGACATCCCCCTCTCCGAGATGTACCGTCGCCTGACCGACGACTCGGCGACCGGTGTCGTCGAGGTCGTACGGGGAGTCCTGGCCGATCAGCCGGTCCTCGTGCATTGCACGGTGGGCAAGGACCGAACCGGGGTGACCGTGGCGCTCACGCTCGCCGCCGCCGGTGTCGACACCGACGCCGTGGTCGCCGATTACGCCCGCACCGAGTCGCTTCTGCCGCAGTGGCGCAACGAGCGGGTCGTCGGGATGCTGCGTCGCATGCATCCGGAAGCCGTCCACCTCGAGGACCTCGCGACGCGGTCTCCGGCGCCGGTCATGCGGGACCTGCTCGCCGACCTGGTGCGGCGCTTCGGGTCCGTCGCCGACTATCTGCGTGCCCAGGGGATGACCGACGAGGAGCTCGCCGAGCTGCGGCGCGTGCTGGTCGCCCGGTCGTAGACGACGGTTTTTCACGGCCCGACCAAGGTTAGGCAAACCTTCCCTGCGGTATAGTCGACGTGTCATGTCCTCCACCACGCAGCCTTTCGCGATCGAGCACAGTGCCTCCGCCTGCCGCTCGTCGCGTCACACGCGCGTGCAGCATCTGATCGCCGCCGACGAGTCCTCGCTCGCCGAGCTCGAGGTGCTCCTGGCCACCCTGCCGCTGTGCTCGACCGGCCGCGTGTTCATCGAGATCCCGGATGCCGGCCACCAGGTCGCCTTGACCGCTCCGACCCGCATGGTGATCACCTGGCTCGACCGCGCCTCGCGCAGCGGCGCGCCGGGGACGTCGCGCTCGTGTGCTCCCGGGGAGGCTCTCTCCCGAGCGGTCACGGCGTGGGCCGACGAGATGCTGTGCGACGACATTGACCACACCCGGGTCTTCCTACTCGGCGGCTACCTCGGCACGGCCGACATCGTCGATCACCTCATGGATCGCACGGGCGTCGACGCCGGAGCGATCCACACGCCTGCGCGCTTCGGTCTGCCGACCGCGCGCTGAAGACCGCTCAGGAGCGGCGGGCTGCTGCGCGCGGCACGTAGTTGCCGTCCTCCAGACCGGCCTCGATCTCGAAGCGGTTGCGCAGCGGGTCCCGCCCTGCCAGCGCGTACAGGACCGGCATCAGGAACCCGTACCGACGCCATTGGTCCGCGTGCACCGACTCGTGCGCCAGCACGCGATCTGTCACCGGTTCGTCTCCAGTGAGGTAGCAGCCGCCCACGCACACGCCGCCGCGGCGATACGCCCAGCGCGGCATCCCGCGGAAGATCCACATGCCCGCGCGACGCTCGACGCGACCGGTGCTCCAGATCGAGCCCCAGATCCATCCGACCACGGTGCCGTAGACGTAGCCCGCGCGACTGAGCGGCGAGTCGAGGAAGGGCAGGAAGCGGTCCAGACGTCGTCCACGGGCCACGGCGAGATCTGCGCGCTCCCGCCAGCCGACCGGGGGAGTGGGAATCGGGCTCACGCGAGCGCCCCGACGATCCGCAGGATCGCGCCGAGGTCGTCCACCGCCGCCGCGGGCGATGGCGGAGCGAACCCGGTGATGCTCGAGCCGGCGAGTGGCCACCGCTCGCGGACGCGACCGATCGACGCGATCAGGTCCGGAAGGCTCACTCCGAAGGGAACGGATGCCGTCACCCCGCTCATCGCGGCAGGATCGAGCACGTCGAGGTCGACGTGGATGAAGACCGCATCGGCACCGGTTCCGGCCACCGCCGCCGCGAGCGCGTCGGCATCGGTGAGGGCCGCGGCGTCGACCGTGTGCACACCGAGGGCGGTGACCGCCTCCTCTTCGGGCGGGTCGTACGCGCGGGCGCCGGCGAGCACGACGCGGCTCGCGGGGATCCCGGTGTGCAGCGCGAGTCCCTCCGCGCCGTCGCCGAGCACGGCGCGCAGGGCCATGCCGCTGAAGGCGCCGGAGGGCGAGGAGTCCGGCGTGTGCAGATCGGGGTGGGCGTCCAGCCAGATCACGGCGAGCTGCGGATGCCGCGCCGCGGCGTGCCCGACGGCGCCGACCGCCGCGCCGCAGTCACCGCCGATGAGCATGACCGGCTCGGCGATCGGAGCGAGCTCCAGCTCGAGGAGTTCGCGGCTGCGTCGCAGCGCGCTGAACCGGTGCACGCCGGTCTCGACAGCCTCGCCGGCCTCGAGAGGGATCTCGACGGTCGTGCACGACGAGCGCGGCAGATCGCCGGCGATCGCCTGCGCGCCGTCGATGAGCTGCATCGCGCGCGAGGACGGTGAACCCTGCCACTGCGGGACGATCACGAATCGGGCCATGCCCTCATCATCCCTCAGCCCCGGCTCCCGCGCGGCCCCGCCGCGGCACTCCCGACAGCACGGAACCCTCCGGGCCGGCGGCGCCGGCCCGGAGGGTTCCGTCGTGCGATCAGGGCGTGTACGGCGCCGTGGGGGCGTCGATCGCGGCCTGGGACGGCGTGCCGCCGGCCTTGAGCTCGGCCAGGCGCGCCTCGACCTCGGTCAGCTCGCCCATGTCTTCGAGGCTCTCGAACTGCGCGTCGAGGGTCGACGCGGCCAGTTCCTGCTTTCCGGCGGCGAGCGCCTCCTGGCGGCGCACCTTGTCCTCGAAGCGACCGAGCTCGCTCGTGGGGTCGAGGACGTCGATCGACTTGACCGCGTCGTGCACCTTGTTCTGCGCCTCGGCGGTCTTGGCCCGCGCCAGCAGCTCGCTGCGCTTGCTCTTGAGCTGCTCGAGCTTCTGCTTCATGCCGTTCAGGCCGTCTTTGAGCTTGTCGACGACCTCGGTCTGCGATTCGATCGTCGGCTCGACGGCCTTGGCCTCGCGCTCCGAGCCGATCTGGCGCTGCAGGGCGATCTTGGCGAGGTTGTCGAACTTGTCCGCATCGGCGGTGTTGCCGGCCGCGCGGAGCTGGTCGGCCTTCTTGCTGGCGGCCAGAGCCTTGTTGCCCCATTCAGCCGCCTGCTGGACATCCTCTTCGTGGTCGCGCTCGAGGAGGCGCAGGTTGCCGATCGTCTCGGCGATCGCGGACTCGGCGTCGGCGATGCTGTTGGAGAAGTCGCGGACGAGCTGGTCGAGCATCTTCTGCGGGTCCTCGGCGGAGTCGAGCATCGAGTTGATGTTCGCCTTCAAGAGGGTAGAGATGCGACCGAAGATGGACTGCTTTGCCATCGGGATTTCCTTCCTATCGATGAGTGGGGACGCTTGCGTGCTGAATCGAAGTGCGCTGCGGGCCGGTCAGAATCGTCCTCCTCCGCGGCGACCGCGCGTGCCGCCACCGCCGAAGCTGCCGGGGCTCATGCGACCGCTGCTGCGTCCGCCCCCGCCGAACATGCCGCCCATGCCGCCGGACGAGCCGCCGCGGCCGCCACCACCGCCGAGGAGCGAATTGATCACGATGCCGCCGAGGACGGCGCCCATCATGTTCCCGCCTCCTCCGCCGCCTCCGCCGAACATTTCGCCGCCCTGAAACGCGTTCACGTCGTTCTGCGCGTACTGGATCGCCTGACCGGCGAGCTGGTTGGCCCGTTGCGCGTACTGCAGGGCCTGCTCGGGGTCGGCCGTCTGCAGCTGCTGCGCCTGCACGAGCGCAGCGCCGGCTTCAGCGAGCCGGGTGCGGGCTTCCGCGCCGATCGCGCCGCGCCGCGCGACGACGTAGTCCTCGGCCGCGGAGACCTGCGCCTGCGCCTGCATGATCTGCTGGCCGATCAGCTGCTGAGCGCGCTGCGCCTTCGCGGCGGCGTCGCGCACGCCCGCGACCACGCTGTCGATCTGAGCGTTGGCCGCCTCCAGGCTCTCCAGGGTGACCAGAGGCCGGCGAGCCGTGCTCGACAGATTCGTGCGCGCGGCATCCACTTGGGCGGACGTCGCGGCGATCGCGGTGGCGACGCGCCCATCCGGGTCGGGAAGAGCGGATGCCGCGGCGATGTCCGCGGTCAGTTCGGTGATCAGCGCCGCAGCGCTGCGCTCGCCCTCGGCGAGGTCGCGCCCGAGTTTGTCGATCGCCTCCTCGAGCAGGACGGCCTGCCCGACGGCCTCCTCGGCCGCGCGGATGCTGACCGCGGCCTCGCCGCCCTTGCCGGCGCCGATCGCGGTCTGCGCGGCGGCGAGCTGCTCATCGGCGAACGCGATGCGCTGCCGGGCCTGGTCGGGATTGTCGGCGACGGTCGCGAGAGCCTCCGGCGCGTAGGTCGTCGCGAGCGTGGACAGGTGCGCGTCGGCGGATTCGATCGCGGCCGCGGCGGCGGCACGCTGCTCCTGCACCCGCGCCAGGGACTCGGGCGCGTTCTGCTCGAGGCGTCGCAGTTCGTCGAACGCCGCGGCCTTCTCATCCAGACCGGCGTTCGCCTCGTCGCACAGCCGGATGATCTCGCTGTTCCACGCCCGGGTCTGCTCCTCGGAGTCCGGCGTCGAGTCGTCCAGCTGCTGCTTGATCGTGAAGGCGCTGTTGAGGTTCTGCCGCGCCGTGGCCAGCGCCTGCTCGAACTCGCCCGTGGCGGCGTCCCCGAACTGCGCGCGGGCGAACCCGAGCTCCTGCTCGCTCGTCTTCACGGCGTCATCGGTCGCGACGAGAGCCGAGGAGGCGCGGCGTGACAGCTCCTCCGTATTGATCTGCGGCGCGCCCGGACCCGCTTGGGCGCCCACCTTCTTGCGGCGGCTGCGGACGATCACCACGACGATCACGATCGCGATCGCGGCGAGAGCGACGAACACCAGGAGTCCCACCGGGAATCCCGAGCCCGAAGACGCCGGCGGTGAGACCGATCCGCCGCCGGCCGCATCCTGCAGACCATCGGCGGCGGCATCCACCGCGCCGACCCAGTCCTCCGCCGCGAGCCGCGGCTGGATGAGCCGCTGTTCGATCTCGCTCAGCTGGTCGCCCGAGACGGGGCCCGCGGAGTCGCCGGACAGGTAGAACTGGCGCGACTGGGTCGCCACGGCCAGGAGGTACTGCGTGGGCCCCAGGCCGTTGATCTCTGCGGTCGTGTTCGCCCACTCCTCCGACGCGGCCGGATCGGTGAACTCGTCGACGTAGACCACCCAGAGATCCAGCCCGGAGTCGGTCTTGAGCTTCTCGAGCCGGCTCTGCGCCTCGGCCTCCTGGCCGGCGGACAGCGCTCCCACATCGTCGAGCACATAGCCGGATCCGAGCGTCACGGGGTCGGTGGCCGACGCCGCTGCGGCTGACGTGAGCACGAGGACGGTGGCGAGCGCGGCGCTGAGCGCCGTCGTGAGCGTCGATGCCCATCGCGAACGCATGTTGCCCTCCTCCGCGGCGTGCAGCGCACACCCCGGACCATCGAGTCTATTCATCTGCGGGCATGCGACGGTAGGCGCGGTACGGCCCGCCGGGCGGGTCGTGCCGTCACCCGTCGCGTCCGACGGGTAGCGTGTCGATTTCGACGCACACGCCGGGATCCCGCCCGCGATCGGTGCGCGCACCTTCGGAGAACCATGGACGATCGCTATCCCGCCGATGTGCTGGCCGGCGACTGGCGGGCGAGCCGTCGGCGCGTCGTCCCGAGGATCGCGGCCACGCACGACCTGGTCGTCGAGGTCGCGGCGGACGGCTTCTGCGGCGCGGTCGTCGGGGTCGCCTCGGGCCTGGTCGAACTCGAGGATCGCGGCGGTCGCCGCCGGCTCTTCCCGCTCGGCCCGGGCTTCCTCATCGACGGAGCCGATGTCGTGCTCGACCCGCCGGTGCGTGCGACCGAGCAGGCGCCCCGCCGGACGGCATCCGGATCGTACGCCGCCCCCGAGTCCCGCGCCCGCGTCGCGCGGGCGAGCCGCATCCTGGTGGAGGGCAAGCACGACGCGGAGCTCGTGGAGAAGGTGTGGGGCGATGACCTGCGCGCCGAGGGCGTCGTGGTCGAGTTCCTTCAGGGAGTCGACCTCCTCGAGTCCGCTCTGCGCGCCGAGCCGCCCAGCGCGGAGCGCCGGTACGGCGTGCTCGTGGACCACTTGGTGCCGGGGTCCAAGGAATCCCGCATCGCGGACGCGATCGCACGCGGGCCGCACGGCGCTCACGTCCTGATCGTGGGTCATCCGCACGTCGACGTCTGGCAGTGCGTCACCCCGCGCGCGATGGGCATCGCCGCGTGGCCGGCGGTGCCGCGCGGCGTCGACATCAAAGTCGGCACCTGCCGCGCGCTCGGCTGGCCGAGTGAGACACCGGCGGATCTCGCCCGCGCGTGGCAGCGCATCCTCGGGCGGGTCTCGAGCTACCGTGACCTGGACCCTGCGCTCCTCGGCCGTGTCGAGGAACTCATCGACTTCGTGACGGCCTGACCCGTACGAGCGCACCGCCGCGCTGGCTAGCCTGGAGGGGTGTCCGAACCCGTCTCCTTCCGCGACCGCCCGCTCTCCTTCGTCCGCCGCAGCGGCCGCATGACCGACGGTCAGGAGCGGGCCTGGGCCGACCTCGCGCCGCGCTACGTCCTGGAGGCGCCGCGCGACGAAGCGGCCACGAGCGTGCGGCCCGGCGCCGTGATCTCGCCGCGCGACGTGTGGGGGCGGGATGCCGCGCTCATCGTCGAGGTCGGCTCGGGGCAGGGACATGCGATCATCCATGCGGCGTCTTCGCGGCCGGAGGACGACTTCCTCGCGGTCGAGGTCTTCACCGCCGGGCTCGCGCGCACGATGCTGAACGCCGAGCAGGCGGGCATCGAGAACCTCCGGCTCGTGGAGGCCAACGCGCCCGAAGTGCTCGCCCACCTGCTGCCCGCGGCGTCGGTGACCGAGCTGTGGGTGTTCTTCCCCGACCCGTGGCACAAGAACAAGCACAACAAGCGCCGCCTGGTCACGGCCGAGTTCGCGTCGGTCGCCGCCACCGCGCTCCGCGACGGGGGAGTTCTGCGCCTCGCGACCGACTGGGAGCAGTACGCGCGACAGATGCGGGACGTCCTGGATGCCGCGCCGGAGTTCACGCGCGGGTTCGAGGGCGACTGGGCCGATCGGTTCGACGGTCGCATCCTCACGGCGTTCGAGCGGAAGGGCGCCCGCGCCGGTCGTGAGATCCGCGACCTCGCCTACGTGCGGCGGTCACGGACGTGACCGAGCCCGAAGCCTCGGCATCCGTCCCGGCGCCCGAAGCCTCGGCGGCCCTCCCGGCCGACGGGCCGGCCGTCGCGAAAGACCGGTGGCGCATCGTGCGTCCGCTCGGCCACCGCGACTTCCGGGCGCTGTTCAGCGCCGTGGTGCTATCGATCTTCGCCGCCGGAATGTGGGCGGTCGTGATGGTCTACGCGGTGATCGCGGCCGGAGGCGGACCGCTGCAGCTCTCGCTCGTCGCCGCGGCGAACGCGACCGGTCTGCTCGCGTGTGCGATCCCGGGCGGGATCGTCGCCGATCGGGTGTCCCGTCGCCTGATCGTGCGCATGGTCTCGCTCGCGGACTTCCTCGCGATCAGCTCGGTCGTGGTCGTCGGCGCGTTCGGCGAGGTCGGCATCCCGCAACTCACGATCGTCGCGTTCGTCCTCGGCGCCGGTGCCGGTTTCTTCTTTCCGGCCTACAGCGCGATCCTGCCGCGCATCCTGCCGCCCGGACAGCTGCTCGCCGCGAACGGGCTCGAGGGAGCGATCCGGCCCGCGCTGCAGCAGGCCGCAGGACCCGCAGCCGCGGGACTCATCCTCGCGGCGCTCATCCCCGCGCAGGCGGCGATCGTGATCGCGCTCGCGCACGGGGCGGCGTTCGTGATCCTGCTGTTCCTCCGACCCGAGCCGGCCGCCGCCGAGCACGAAGAGCCCTCGACCCGCAGCGTGATGCACGACCTCCGCGAAGCCGTCGTCTTCACGGTGCGCACGCCGTGGCTGCTGTGGACGCTGCTGTTCGCCACGATGTGGGTCCTGGTCGTGGTCGGGCCCGAGGAGGTGCTGCTGCCGTTCCTGACGCGCGAGCGGATCGGCGAGGATCCCCGCCTGTTCGGTTTCCTGCTGGGGGTGTACGGCGCGGGCGGAGTCGCCGGCTCGATCGTGGTCTCCTCGCTCCCGCTGCCGCGCCGGTACCTCACGACGATGAACCTGGTGTGGGGCATCAGCACGCTGCCGTTCATCATCGTCGGGATCACCGACCAGTACTGGCTGCTCCTCGCCTCGCTCTTCGTGGTCGGGTTCGGGTTCAGCTACGGCAACGTGATCTGGGGCACCCTGCTGCAGCGCCGCGTCCCGCGGCACATGCTGGGACGCATCTCGAGCCTGGACTTCTTCGTCTCGCTCGCCCTCATGCCGCTGTCGATGGCGGTGGCGGGACCCCTCGCCGAGGTCGTCCCGATCCAGACGATCTTCATCGCGGCCGGCATCCTTCCGCTCGTCTTCGGCCTGATCGCCATCGCCGCAGCACGGATGCCGAAGGACGAGATCGCGCATCCGCTGACAGACTGAACACATGCCCGCACACGCATCGACGGTCCTCGGCATCCGCCCGACGCTCTCGGTGGGGTTGATCCCGGCACTGCTGATCTGCCTCGCGGCGCCGGCCTTCTTCGTGGTCCGGCTGCCCTGGCTGGGGTGGGCGCTGCTCGCGGCGGGCATGCTGATCGCCTGGCTCGTGCGTGCACGGACGGATGCTGAGGCCGATGCGGCACGGTCGCCCCAGACACCGGCCGGGGTGCGCACGCCGAGTCTCGTCCGCGACCTCTCGCTCATCACGGTCGGAATGCTGATCGTGAGCGTGATCGACCTGAAGGCCGAGCTCGACAACCTCGCCTTCCTCCGCTTCACCCTCGCGCTCGGCGGGGCCGTGGTCGTGCCGTACGTGATCTCGCGATTCGTCTACCGGGACTACGCGATCCGGTTCCCGTGGCGCGGCGGAGGCCGGTGGACGGCGTTCCAGTGGAGCTGGCTCATCGGCGTGCTCGTGCTGGGCTGGCTGATCCTGCCGTTCTACTTCATCACGTCGGGCGTCTACATGAACTGGCCGGTCGTGGACACGCCCGACCTGATCGCACGGCTCTTCGTCGGCGTCGGCGCGGTCGGCATCTGGGACGAGCTCTTCTTCATCTGCACGGTCTTCGCTCTGCTGCGCCGGCACTTCCCGGACTGGCAGGCCAACATCCTGCAGGCGATCGTGTTCGTCTCATTCCTGTGGGAGCTGGGTTACCAGGCGTGGGGTCCGCTGCTGACGATCCCGTTCGCACTCGTCCAGGCCTACATCTTCAAGCGCACCCGCTCGCTCGGATACGTCGTGACCGTCCACCTGCTGTTCGACGCGGTGGTGTTCCTGGTCCTCGTGCACGCGCACAACCCGGGCCTGCTGGATGGGATCTTCCTGGTCTGAGCGCTCGTCCGCCGCGCTGCGCGCGCGGGCGTGGACGGAGAACAGGTGATTCGGCCAACGCAGGACGATCCGGCGCGGAAAGGGCCTGCCCTGCGCGAAGCTCCTGTTCCGGGCGGCATGGATGTCCGGCGCGCGTGCCAGACTGCGGGAATGCGCTCGAGGGACTTCCGACAGCCTCCGGTCGTCAAGGTCGTTCCCCGCGAGGACGCGCCTCGCGGGACGCCGGGGCGGTGGCCCGACTCGATCCCCGCCGTCCGAGAACTGCTCGACGCGGGCCTCGACCTCCAGCCGGGCGTGACGTTCCTCGTCGGCGAGAACGGCTCAGGCAAGTCGACCCTCCTGGAGGGCATCGCGATGGCGTACGGCTTCTCGGCCGAGGGGGGATCCGCTTCCGCACAGCACCGCACTCGTCCGAGCGAGTCGGATCTGTCCGAGCGGATCCGACTGCAGCGCGGCATCGGCGCACCCCGGTGGGGCTTCTTCCTCCGCGCCGAAACGATGCACGGCTTCTACTCCTATCTGGAGGAGAACCCGACGAACAGTCCCGAACCGGTTTTCCACGAGATGAGCCACGGGGAGTCGTTCCTGGCCGTCCTCGACACCAGGTTCGACTCGCCCGGCTTCTACTGCCTCGACGAGCCCGAGGCGGCGCTGTCGTTCTCGTCGACCCTCACGCTGATTGCGACGCTCCGTCGGATCGCGGATGCCGGTGGGCAGGTGCTCTGCGCGACGCACTCGCCGGTGCTCGCCTCGCTGTCCGGCGCGCACATCGTCGAGGTGGGGGAATGGGGACTGCGCACGTCGGCGTGGGAGGACCTCGAGCTCGTCACCCACTGGCGTTCCTACCTCGCGGCTCCGGAGCGCTACCTGCGCCATCTGCTCGACTGACCGGCGGCGATTCTCGACCGTCGCGTAATGGAATGCCGTCCGGGGCGTCCTGGAAGTAGCGGAGGGGTCGAACCCTCGCTTGCCACTCCGTGTGGCTGCTCGTTCCAGCTCATGGGTCGGCGTCGTTTCTGGGGGAACGGCGCCGACCCACCCCGACCGTGCGCGCAACAGTCGGGAACAAGGAAAGCCGGCCCTCAGGGGACGGCTTTCCTTGCTGGTGCCCGCGACGGGGATCGAACCGATCAGTCGCGCGGTGGCCGGGACTCCGTATCGCCGTCGCCCAGCGTCGCTCGTCCGGAGAACTGTCCAACCCCCGCCGATCGAATCCCGAGCGGCGAGTCGCCCAGAGGCACAGCCCGATTCACTCCGGCGCGCTGCATCGGGACGAGATGCCCATGCGGATGAGGCCGTCGATCGTCGTGGAGTCCCGGATGCTCATCTTCTCGACGGGCAGGGTTCCGCTATAGCGGATGTCTTCCTGCATGGCGCGGTCGGGAGAGTAGCCGGCCGCATCCCAGACCTGGAGGATTCGTGCGAGCGAGGCGGCGTTGTCGTCCGTTGTGAACTCGATTCCGACCCCGACGCGGGTCCCGTCCTCGCCGCACGCGGTTGTCACGAGTTCGAGCTCTTGGGCGTCGATGATGGCTCCCGTGGCGTTGCGGGCTGACCCCGCAGTTGCGGAAAGCGAGGCAGCCACCATCTCCGCGACTCCTGCGCGAGCCTCGTCGGCGGTGTAGACGGGCGGGGGCGGCGGTGTCGGCGAGGGCTCGCGCGTGCCCGCGCTGAGACCGCATGAGAAGGCTCGGTCGGTTCGTGTGGGGAGAGTGAAGGCGGGCTCGCCGTCGGTCGCTGTCGGGGCGGCCAGGTAGTCGAAGCTGGAGGAGTACCAGACCCGAAGCGCATCACCGTCGCCCGCCACGGCATAGGCGCCGTCGGCGAATGGGTGATAGCCGTCGTCGCCACCGGTGCGCTCGACGGCGGTTGCGAAGATGCCATCCGTTCGGTACACGGTGCCCCAGCCGGCGAGGAGGAAGGAGTCCTCCTCGATCACGTATCCGGTTTCGCACCCGGCGCTGATCAGCGGTACGACCGTCGCGGAAGAGGTGAGCACCCAGACGAATCCGGCCAGACACGCGGCAGCGATCGCGGCGAGACGCGCCGGAACCATCACGAGCAGCCAGATCCGCGACACCGGGATCAGACACAGTCCCACCGCAAGAGACGTCAGAGCCGCGACGACGGCCACCGTCCCGATCCGCGAGGACCCCATCGTTCCGATCAAGACGGACACCTGGCCGTTCGATCCGGTGGAGATCGCCAGCAAGAACACCAGTACTGCGACGGCCGCAGCGAAAGTCGCTCCTGCTGCCAGAACCACCCGACGTCGCAATCGAGACGGGGATGCGGGACCTTCCGCGTCCTCTTCCGTCGAAACCGGCGCGCTGGACACTCCTCGAGCCTAAGAGGCCGGCACCGCCCGGGAGATGCCCGCCGACTCACCATCGCCCGCAGATGAGGATGCCGACATCATCCGCCGCCCGGATCCGTTCAGGAATCGGGGTCGGAGACTGCGTGAATCACGCCGGGTCTTTGCGCTCGCGCATCAGGTTGTATTCGGGGCGGTTGTCAGGGGTGCGTCGGTGGTCGCGGCCCACGTGGCGAGAAGTGTGAGGGCGTCTTCGGATGGTGAGCCGGGTTCGGCGGTGAAGGTCGAGAGTTGCAGTCCTGGGTCGGCGGGCAGCTCGAACGCTTCATAGGTGAGTTCGAGGTCGCCGACGAGGGGGTGGTGGATGCGCTTGACGCCGGTGCGGTGGTAGCGGACGTCGTGTGCGGCCCAGAGGGTCCGGAACGTTTCGGAGCGGGTGGCGAGTTCGCCGACGAGGTCGGTGAGGCGTTTGTCGAACGGGTTGCGGCCGGCGTCGCCGCGCATGGCGGCGACGAATTCCTGCACGACTTTGTCCCAGTCGGGGTAGAAGTCGTGCGCGGCAGGGTTGAAGAAGGCGAACCGGGCGCTGTTGGGAGCGGGTTCGGCGAACACGGGTGAATAGAGGGCGCGGCCGAGGCGGTTCGCTGCGACGTAGTCGTAGTAGTTGTTGCGGACGATCGCGGGTGCTTCGGTGATGGCGTCGAGAAGACGCTGGATGCTGGGTCGAAGCGTCGTGGTGCTCTTGCGGGGCTTGCGCGCGACCGGGGAGGTGTTCGCGGCGTGGGCGAGGTCGTGAAGATGAGCGGTTTCAGCGTCGTCGAGGTGCAGGGCGCGGGCGAGGGAGTCGAGGACGCCGGGGGAGACGCCGGAAAGGTCGCCGCGTTCGAGGCGGGTGTAGTAGTCCACACTCATCCCGGACAGCAGGGCGACTTCTTCGCGGCGCAATCCGGGGACGCGCCGGTTGCCGCCGAATGCGGGGAGTCCTGCGGCGTCGGGCGTGATGCGTGCGCGGCGCGTGGTGAGGAACTCCTTCACCTCGCTGCGATTGTCCATGCCACGACCGTACGCCGCTCATCGCGGGCGAGGGAGGGACTGGCAGTACCGGTGACGGCCGCCACTCCCACGTGACATGGGGACGCGGTTGTCTGGAACCACACCGAGGAAAGGCGGACCAGGCATGCACACGAGGACGTTGGGTCAGGGGCTCGAGGTCTCGGCGATCGGTTTGGGGGCGATGGGCATGTCGATGTCATACGGCCCCAATCCGGGCGACCGGGGCGACATGATCGGCGTGCTCCGGTACGCGGTCGCGCAGGGCGTGACCTTCATCGACACCGCCGAGGTGTACGGCCCTTTCGTGAACGAAGAGCTGGTGGGCGCTGCGATCGCCCCGATCCGCGATGACGTCGTGGTCGCGACGAAGTTCGGGTGGCGCATCGTCGACGGGACCATGCAGGGTACGGACTCGCGGCCGGACCAGATCCGCCGCGTCGCCGACGCGTCGCTGCAGCGGCTCGGGGTGGAGGCGATCGATCTGTTCTACCAACACCGGGTCGACCCCGCGGTTCCGATCGAGGACGTCGCCGGCGCCGTCGGGGAGCTGGTTGCGGCAGGCAAGGTGAAGCATTTCGGGCTGTCCGAGGCCGGCGCGGAGACGATTCGCCGCGCGCACGCGGTGTTTCCGGTGACGGCGGTCCAGAGCGAGTACTCGCTGTGGACGCGGGACCCCGAGGCGGCGGTGCTGCCGGTGTGCGACGAGCTGGGCATCGGGTTCGTGCCGTTCAGTCCGCTCGGCAAGGGCTTCTTCACCGGGACAGTCACCCCTGACACGACCTTCGCGCCCGGCGAGATCCGGGCACGGGTGCCCCGGTTCGAGGCGGAGAACCTCGCCGCGAACCAGGCCCTCATCGACCACATCACCGCCCTCGCCACCACGCGCTCCGCATCTCCCGCGCAGGTCGCGCTGGCATGGCTTCTCGCCCAGCGCCCGTACATCGTCCCGATCCCGGGGACCCGTCGGCGGGAGCGGATCGACGAGAACGCCGCAGCCACCACTGTCGGGCTGTCGGCGGACGACCTCGCCGACCTGAACAGCCTGGTCGACCGGCTCGGGGTCGCGGGGAACCGGTACGACGACGCAGGCATGAGAATGGTCGGCCGGTAGCCGGCGACCGCACACATCACCGACTGCCTGGAGGCATGCGGAACGGAACTCACGCTCGACAACGACATGCGGATGCCGGCTCTCGGGTTCGGGGGTGTTCCAGACCACACCCGACGAGACCGTGGCGGCGGTGCACGCCGCCCTTGAGACCGGATACCGGCTCATCGACACCGCCGCCGCGTACGGCAACGAACGCGAGGTCGGCGAGGGGATCCGCCGCTCTGGTCTGGCGCGGGACCAGGTGTTAATCCAGGCGAAGGTATGGATCAGCGACTACGGCTACGACCACACGCTCCACGCCTTCGGAAAGAGCGCCGCCAAGCTCGGCGTCGAGCAGATCGACCTCCTGCTGCTGCACCAGGCGCTGCCGTCCCGATTCGACCTCACCCGCGGTGCGTACAACGCCCTCGAGACCCTCTTCGCCGAGAAACGGGTGCGGGCGATCGGGGTCAGCAACTTCATGCCCGACCATCTCGCCGCCCTCCTGGACCAGACCAGCATCGTGCCCGCGGTGAACCAGGTCGAGGTGCACCCGTACTTCGCGCAGCACATGATGCAGGAGGCGGATGCCGCATCCGGCGTGCCCGCTCAAGCCTGGTCGCCGATCGGCGGGATCACCGCCCATCGCGACGGCGGCGCGAACGCCCTCCAGGACCCGACGATCACCGCGATCGACGCATTGGATACCGGAATCCGCCGCGGCCCCGAACCTGCGGACATCACGCTCGAGACCTTCGGTCGCGAGATCCCCGAAGCCTGAGAAGCAGCGGCGGTGCCCGGGCGCGCGGGGCAGTGATAACGGGGCGTCGCCCGCCGCTTCGAAGGCTTCCTCCGCAGCCCCGGGACCACACAACAGGTGGTCTTCATCCTCGATCACACCCACGACGACCCGCGGCCTGCTTCGACGACGATCTGGATGCCGGTGCCGCAGCGCTCGATCGCCTGGGCGAATCGCATGTGGTCAGATGCAAAAGATCGCGAGTCCTGAAGACCCGCGATCCCTTGTGTTCACTGGTGCCCCCGACAGGAATCGAACCTGCGACCTTTGGTACCGGAAACCAACGCTCTATCCCCTGAGCTACGGAGGCGCACCGATCGAGGTTATCACCGGGTCAAGGTGTCGACGGACCCTGGTGTGGAGCATCGGCGATCACCGGCGCCTCGTCGCCCATCGCCGCGAGCGCCTCCGCGAGGCGCGTCGCGAGGTACGCGTGTCCGGCGGTCGAGGGATGGTAGCGCCCGATCGTCGTGTCGATCACCTCGGTGTAGTTCTCCGTCGTGATCCACGCCTCCGCGATCGGCGAGACGTACCACCAGCCCCGCTCTGCGGCGAGGGCCGCCAGGTCTGCGTCGATGCGGGCGGTCGACTCCTCGACGGGCAGGACCTGCGGCGCCGGCCCCATGATGACGACGGATGCCGCCGGATAGAGCGCGGCGAGGGCATCCCACGCGGCGCTCACCGCTTCGCGATAGCCCTCTGCGGGCAGGCGCCGGTCGTTGATCGACCCTTCCACGATGATGAGGTCGGGATCGAGCCCCGGATCCAGAGCGGCGATGCGCTCGCCGTAGGTGCCGCCGTCCAGACCCGGCTTGAGGTACCCGCTGCCGCGCACACCGTCGACCGTGCTCTGCCAGTCCAGGCGTTCGCCGAGCACGTACGCATAGCCGAGCGTGGGGAGCGACGCGGCGGAGCCGTACGTCCACGAGTCGCCGAAGATCAGCACGCGCGGCTGATCGGGGAGAGCGAGCGGGCGGGGGGCGATGACGCCGGATGTCGACTCCTCGGCCGTCGCCGTGACGGGGGCCGCGGCATCCGTCCAGGGGTGCAGCGCAGCGAGCAGGCACACCGCCGCGACGGCGGCCGCCACCAGTGCGACCGCGGCGAATCCGCGCCGTCGACGCACGGGAGTCCCGTGGGTTCGCGGAGGGGTGGCGGGCATGCTCACGGTCCGAGGGTAAGCGAACTTTCATCCTCCGCCGAACGCACCCGATCCGGCGTGCGAGGATACTTCGGTGCAACGCGTCGTGACCGCCGAACTGGACCTCGAACTGGGGTCGTCCGTCGACCTGATCTTCCAGGTGGCGGCCGCGCAGCATGTGCCGATCGTGAGCGAGGAATTGACGTTCACGCAGGGCGAGCGCGTGTACACCCCGACCGAGATCGTCGACCAGTCCGGAAGCCGCCTGCACCGCCTCACCGGCGAGGCGGGGCGACTCGAGGTGCGCTACGAGGCGACCGTCGACGGGCAGGCCGCGACGAGCCGCACGAGCGACCTCGAGGCGATCACCTACCTGCGTCCGAGCCGGTACTGCCAGTCCGACGAGGTGTTCGGTCAGGCGCGGCGGCAGTTCCGGGGGCTGCAGGGACACGATCTCATCGCGGCGGTGTCCGATTTCGTCTCGGCGAGCACGACCTACACGCCGGGACTCAGCCAGGGCACCGACAGCGCGGTGACGACCCTCATGACGGGGCAGGGCGTCTGCCGCGACTACGCGCACGTCGTCATCTCGCTGCTGCGGGCGATGGACATGCCCGCGCGCTACGCCGCCTGCTACGCGCCGGGACTCCAGCCGATGGACTTCCACGCCGTGGCCGAGGCGTACCACGACGGCGCCTGGTACGTGATCGACGCGACCCGGCTCGCGAACCGACGCTCGCTCGTGCGCATCGCGACCGGCCGTGATGCGGCGGACTGCGCCTTCTTGAGCTACCACGGCGGCCACGTCGGCCTCTCGCACATGCGCGTGGATGCGTGGGTGATGCCGGACGCCGTCTCATCGGAAGGGCTCGAGGGCGAGGGGCGCGCGCCCTCGGCGGATGAGGAACTCTCGGAGGACCCGTCGCTCGATGACTTCACCTCTCTGATCCAGCTCGCCTGACAGCGCGACGGCAGGGGCGCCCAGGCCCGCGTACGTAGACTGGTGCGGTTATGAACCCCGAAGAACTCGCCGCCGCCTTGCTCGCCGTCGTCACGCCGATCGCGGAGGCGCGACGAGAGGGTTCGACGGACGGCCTCACCGCGGGTGATCTGACCGTGGAGCGCCCGAAGAACCGCGACCACGGGGACTGGTCCTCCAATGTCGCGCTCAAGCTCGCGAAGACCGTGGGCGCGAACCCGCGCGAGCTCGCCACAGAGATCGCCGCCGGACTGGAGGCCACGCCCGGGATCGCGAGTGTCGAGGTCGCGGGGCCCGGCTTCATCAACGTCCGTCTGGATGCCGCCGCCGCAGGTGCCCTGGCGAAGACGATCGTCGACGCCGGTGCCGCCTTCGGCACGGGGACCGCGCGCGCGGGCGAGATCATCAACCTCGAGTTCGTCTCGGCGAACCCGACCGGCCCGATCCACCTCGGCGGAACCCGCTGGGCTGCGGTCGGCGACTCCCTCGCCCGGATCTTCGCCTCGCAGGGCGCCCAGGTGACGCGTGAGTACTACTTCAACGACCACGGCGCGCAGATCGACCGGTTCGCCCGGAGCCTGGTCGCGGCGCACGAGGGCCTGCCCACGCCGGAGGACGGCTACGGCGGCGGGTACATCCTGGACATCGCCAAACGCGTCGCCCTCGCGTACGACGGCGACATCGACGAGCTCGAACCGGCGGCCAAGCAGGAGGCCTTCCGCGAGATCGGCGTCTCGTTCATGTTCGAGGAGATCAAGGCGAGCCTGCACGAGTTCGGCGTGGACTTCGACGTCTACTTCCATGAGAACGACCTGCACGAGTCAGGGGCCGTGGACCGGGCGATAGCGCGACTGCGGGACCTGGGGCACATCTTCGAATCCGAGGGTGCAACCTGGCTGCGCAGCACCGACTTCGGTGACGACCGGGACCGTGTCATCATCCGTTCCAACGGGACGCCGGCCTACATCTCGGGAGACCTCGCGTACTACCTGAACAAGCGCGAGCGCGGCTTCAACCGCTGCATCATCATGCTCGGCGCCGACCACCACGGCTACGTCCAGCGGATGATGGCGATGGCAGCAGCCTTCGGGGACGAACCGGGGGTGAACCTTCAGATCCTCATCGGGCAGATGGTCAACCTCGTCAAGGACGGCCAGCCGCTGCGCATGTCCAAGCGCGCGGGCACCGTGGTGACGCTCGAAGACCTCGTCGAGGTCGTGGGGAAGGATGCCGCCCGCTACGCGCTCGTGCGCAGCTCGACCGATTCGAACCTCGACGTCGATCTGGACGTGCTGCAGAAGCGCACGAACGACAACCCCGTCTTCTATGTGCAGTACGCGCACGCGCGCACGCACAACGTCGGGCGCAACGCCGCGGCGTCCGGAGTGGACCGCTCCGCGTTCGCACCCGAGCTGCTCGCTCACGAGACGGAGTCGGCGCTCCTCGGCGCTCTGCAGGAGTTCCCGCGCATCGTCGCCTTCGCCGCCGAGGTGCGCGAGCCGCACCGGATCGCGCGCTACCTCGAGGAGCTCGCGGGCCTGTATCACCGCTGGTACGACAACTGCCGTGTGATCCCGCTCGGTGACGAGCCGATCGAAGACCTGCACCGCAGCCGGCTGTGGCTCAACGACGCGACGGGGCAGGTGCTGCGCAACGGCCTGACCCTCCTCGGCGTCGACGCGCCCGAGAGAATGTAGGACCGCCATGACCTCCGGCGACGCCCAGCCGACCCTGCCGCTGCCCCGCAACGCACCGGCCCCGACGGCCCCGCGTCGTCGGCGCCGAGCGTGGCCGTGGATCGTCGCTCTCATCGTCGTGGCAGGCCTCGCCGTCGGGGCCTGGTTCGCCGGTGAGGCGATCGCCCGAGACGTCGTGACCAACACGATCCGCGAGCAGGTCATCACGCAGCTCTCCCTGCCTGCCGACCAGAAGATCGACGTCGAGGTCGCCGGCGCCGTCCTGCCGCAGCTGATCGTGGGCACTCTGCAGGATGTGACGATCTCGTCGGAGGACGTGCAGCTGCAGGCGTTCGCGGGCGACGTGACCGTGCACGCGCAGGACATCGCGATCCGCGGCGATGCCGGTGCGGGATCGGCATCCGCCACCGTGGTCCTGGACGAGGAGCAACTGCGGGGCCTGATGTCCACCGTCGAGAACTTCCCGGTGGACTCGCTCGGACTCGCCGAGCCGAATGTGACCTTCTCGAGCGCCCTCAGCCTGTTCGGACTGACCCTGCCGGTCGGCGTCGCGCTGACGCCGAGCGCCGTGGACGGGGACATCGTGCTGAGTCCCACGTCGCTGCAGCTCGCGGGTAGCGACATCTCGGCGGCGGCGCTGAGAGAGCAGTTCGGCGGCCTCGCCGACACGGTCCTCCGCGACTGGACGGTGTGCATCGCGAAGGACGTCCCGGCGGGGGTCACCCTGTCGTCGATCGCCGTGACGGGCGAGCAGGTGACGGCCGACCTCGTGATCGACCCCGCGATCGTCACGGATCCCGCGCTGCAGGAGAACGGGACCTGTCCCTGACCGCCGGAGCGCAGTCCGAGCACGGCATACGGCGTGCTCTAGACTTCAGGGACCGCCCGGCGCGTGAATGCACCGCTGCCGCGGCATCCCGCTCGACCGAGCACCGCCCGCAACAGTCGCGCTGAAGCCTCCTTCCCACGATTGGTCCGAGTTGTCCGCCTCCACCACGCTCGCCCCGGAGTGGCTCCTGCCGCCCGCTGACGCGAACGCGCTCACCGAGTCGGTGTGGCCGGCATCCGCACAACGTGACGAGCACGGCGTGCTGTCGATCGCGGGTGTGCCCGTTTCGCAGCTGCAGCGCGACTTCGGCACCCCGCTGTACGTCGTGGACGAGGGCGAGGTCCGTGCGAACGCCCGCCGGACTCTGGCGGCGTTCCGGGCGGCAGCCGAGCCGCACGGCGTGCAGGCGCGCGTGTACTACGCAGGCAAGGCCTTCCTGTGCGCCGAGGTCGTCCGCTGGGTCACCGAGGAAGGCCTGGCCGTCGACGTCTGCACCGGCGGTGAGCTGGCGGTCGCTCTCGCGGCGGGGGCGGACCCGGCCCGGCTCGGCTTCCACGGAAACAACAAGAGCGTGGACGAGATCGAGAACGCGGTCGGGGTCGGCATCGGCTCGATCGTGATCGACAGCTGGGCGGAGCTGGATCGCCTGACCGGCATCGTGCAGCGCGGGACGGCGACGCAGGCCGTGCTGGTCCGCGTCAACAGCGGCGTCCACGCCGAGACCCACGATTTCCTCGCGACGGCTCACGAGGATCAGAAGTTCGGCTTCACCCTCGACGAGGCGCCGGGGGTCGTCGCCCGCATCCGCGCCACGGCCGGACTCGACTTCGTCGGCCTGCACTGCCACATCGGTTCGCAGATCTTCGGCACGAGCGGTTTCGAGGAGTCCGCGGCGCGCATCGTCGCCCTCCACGCGCAGCTCAGCGCCGGGGGAGAGATCCCGGTGCTCAACCTCGGCGGCGGCTTCGGCATCGCCTACACCTCGGTGGATGACCCGACGCCGATCGAATCCCTCGCGTCCGGAATCGTCGACGCCGTCGCGCGCGAATGCGCCCGGCACGCAATCCCGGTGCCGAACCTCGCGTTCGAGCCGGGCCGGGCGATCGTCGGTCGCGCGGGCGTGACGCTGTACGAGGTGGGCACGACCAAGGCGGTCGACGTCGACGGCGGCGCACAACGGCTCTACGTGAGCGTGGACGGCGGAATGAGCGACAACGCCCGCCCGGCTCTGTACGGCGCGGATTTCTCGGCGCGCATCGCCTCCCGGCGCAGCGACGACGAGCCCGTCCTCGTCCGCGTCGTGGGGAAGCACTGCGAGTCCGGTGACATCGTCGTCGATGCGGAGTACCTCCCGGGTGACATCACCCCCGGCGATCTGCTCGCCGTGCCCGCGACCGGCGCCTACTGCTTCTCGCTCGCGAGCACATACAACTACGTGCCGCGACCGCCGGTGATCGCGGTGCGCGACGGCGCGGCGCGCACGATCGTGCGCGGCATCACCCTGCGCGATCTGCTGTCCTTCGACGCGGGATTGGATGCCGCTCCCGCGCATCCCGGATCAGACCAGACGAATGAGGGAGCCGGATGATCGACTACCGCCGACTGAGGGTCGCGCTGCTGGGCGCGGGGTCCGTGGGCTCGCAGGTGGCCGCCCTCCTGCTCAAGCACGGGGACGAGCTGGCCGACCGCGCCGGTGCTGCGCTCGAGCTCATCGGGATCGCCGTGCGCGACCTCGATGCGCCGCGTGAGACGGACCTGCCCAAGGAGCTGTTCACGACGGACGCGGAGTCGCTCATCGTCGGCGCCGACATCGTGATCGAGCTCATGGGCGGCATCGAGCCCGCCAAGACCTACCTCTTGCAGGCGATCAACTCCGGGGCGGACGTCGTCACGGCCAACAAGGCCGTGCTCGCCACGCACGGACCCGAGATCTTCGACGCGGCCGACCAGGTCGGCGCGCAGGTCTATTACGAAGCGGCCGCGGCCGGTGCGATCCCGATCATCCGGCCGTTGCGCGACTCGCTGGCCGGAGACCGCGTGCAGCGGATCATGGGGATCGTCAACGGCACGACGAACTACATCCTCGACCGGATGGACACCGAAGGCGCCGAGTTCGCCGATGTCCTCGCGCAGGCTCAGGCCCTCGGGTACGCCGAAGCGGACCCCACCGCGGACGTGGAAGGCTATGACGCCGCGCAGAAGGCCGCGATCCTGGCGAGCCTCGCCTTCCACACCACGGTGCCGCTCGAGGCGGTGCACCGCGAGGGCATCACCACGATCGACAAGACCGCGATCGACGCCGCGCGTCACGCCGGTTACGTCATCAAGCTCCTCGCGGTGTGCGAGCGGCTGGAGAACGAGACCCAGGCGTCGGCCAGCGGTGAGGCGATCTCGGTGCGCGTGTACCCGGCGCTCATCCACCGCGACCATCCTCTCGCGAGCGTGCACGGCGCGAACAACGCCGTGTTCGTCGAGGCGGAGGCCGCCGGGAACCTGATGTTCTACGGTGCCGGCGCCGGCGGCGTCCAGACCGCGTCGGCGGTCCTCGGCGACGTCGTCTCGGCCGCGCGTCGCCACATCGCCGGCGGCGTCGGCGTGGGGGAGTCCACCCGGGCGAACCTGCCGATCGTCGAGATCGGACGCGTCACGACGCGCTACCACATCACCCTCGAGGTCGACGATCAGCCCGGTGTCCTCGCGACGGTCGCCGGCATCCTCAGCGAGGGACGCGTGTCCATCGCGACGGTCGAGCAGACCGTGATCGATCATCCCGAATCGGGCGTGCCGGTCGCGCGCCTGGTCATCGGAACCCACAGAGCCCGTGAGCAGGATCTCAGCGACACCGTGGATCGACTCGCCGCCAGCGGCGTCGTCGAGCGGGTCGTGTCCGTCCTGCGCGTAGAAGGAGATTGACCATGGCCCATGTCTGGCGCGGAGTCCTGCGCGAATACGCCGATCGTCTCGGTGTGACCGACGCCTCCACCGTCATCACGCTCGGCGAGGGCGGCACGCCGCTGCTGCCCGCACCCGCGCTGTCCCACCGCACCGGGACGGACGTCTGGGTCAAGTTCGAGGGCATGAACCCGACCGGATCCTTCAAGGACCGCGGCATGACCGTCGCCGTCTCGCGCGCGATCGAGCACGGCGCGAAGGCCGTCATCTGCGCCTCGACCGGCAACACGTCGGCATCCGCCGCCGCGTACGCCGCCCACGCGGGCATCACCGCGGCCGTTCTGGTGCCGGAGGGCAAGATCGCGATGGGCAAGCTCAGCCAGGCCGTCGCGCACAACGGCCAGCTCATCCAGATCCGCGGGAACTTCGACGACTGCCTCGAGATCGCGCGCGAGCTGGCCGATCACTACCCCGTCCACCTGGTGAACTCGGTCAACCCCGACCGCATCGACGGTCAGAAGACCGCCGCCTACGAGGTCGTCGAGCAGCTCGGCGACGCCCCCGACTTCCACTTCATCCCGGTGGGCAACGCCGGCAACTACACCGCGTACACGCGCGGCTACCGCGAAGAGGCGGAGGCCGGCGTCTCCACCCGCGTTCCGCGCATGTTCGGGTTCCAGGCCGAGGGCAGCGCGCCGCTCGTCCGCGGCGAGATCGTCCGCAACCCCGAGACGGTCGCCAGCGCGATCCGGATCGGCAACCCCGCTTCGTGGGACCTCGCGCTGCAGGCGCGCGACGCGACCGACGGCTATTTCGGCGCGATCGACGACGAGCGGATCCTCGCCGCCCAGAAGCTCCTCTCCGGCGAGGTGGGGATCTTCGTCGAGCCGGCATCGGCGATCAGCGTCGCGGGTCTGCTCGACCGGGTCGAGGCCGGTGTCGTGCCGCAGGGCGCGCGCGTGGTGCTGACGGTCACGGGCCACGGCCTGAAGGACCCGCAGTGGGCCCTCCGCAACGCGGACGGCACGCAGGTCGAGCCCACCGTCGTCGACGCGACCACCTCCGATGTCGCCTCCGTCCTGGGCCTGCGTCCGAGCGAGCCCGTCCCGACGGGGACGAACGCGTGACCGCATCCGCCTCGCGTCAGGCGGAAGTGCCTGTCGAGGGGCGCACCGTCGCGGTGCGGGTTCCGGCGACCAGCGCGAATCTCGGTCCGGGTTTCGACACCTTGGGACTCGCGCTGAGCATCTACGACGAACTGATCGTGACCACGCTCCCCGAGGGTGAGCTCGAGGTGCTCGTCGAGGGGCAGGGTGCCGACGACGTGCCGCGCGATGCGTCGCATCTCGTGGTGCGGACGATCGCGTACGCGTTCGACGCGGTCGGGCGGCGGATGCCGGGCCTGCGGCTGCAGGCACGCAACGTCATCCCGCACGGGCGGGGGCTCGGCTCCTCGGGGGCCGCTGTCGTCTCCGGGCTGCTCGCGGCCAAGGGCCTTCTCGCGGGGGATGTCGAACTCGGTCCGGATGCGCTGCTGCGCATGGCGACCGAGCTCGAGGGGCACCCGGACAACGTCGCACCGGCCCTTTTCGGCGGGCTCACGATCGCCTGGGTGGACGAGTCCGGCCCGCAGCACAAGAAGCTCCTCGTGCACCGCGGGGTCTCCCCGTTGGTGTTCGTCCCCGAGCACACGATGTCCACGAGTGTGGCGCGCAGTCTTCAGCCGCTGCAGGTGCCCCGCGAGGACGCCGTGTTCAACGTGTCGCGCTCCGCACTGCTCATCGCCGCGCTGACGCAGAGTCCCGAGCTCATGCTCGCGGCCACCGAGGACAAGCTGCACCAGAACTACCGTGCGCAGGCCATGCCCGAGACCGACCGGCTCGTGCGGACGCTGCGCGCCGCAGGCTTCGCCGCCGTCGTCTCCGGCGCGGGACCGAGCGTGCTCGTGCTCGCCGACGGACCCGGACAGCGGCTGGAGGCGGCAGCCGCTGCGGCCGCCGCCACGGGCTCGTCATGGGACGCCCAATTACTGGCCGTCGACTTCAAGGGTGGTACAGTGAGGGACATAACGGAGGGTTCCACGTAGCTACGTGAATCTGGCCTCCATTCGCAATCTGCGAACCCCTGCACGACCCCCTGCCTTCACCATTCGTCCAGTCTGCTGAAGTGCGGCGCGGGTGCACGGCCGTTGTGGCGGACGTTTCGCGCAGTCACAATCATCCACACGTTTACGAGGGAGAACTCGTGGAGTCCATCTCCGAGATCCAGAACAACGACGCCCCCGAGCAGGAGCGCACCGACGCGCCCGAAGGCGCCGACACCACCACCGAGGACGCGGCCGCGCAGACCCCGGCCGTGACCGAGGACGACGCACCCGCGGCGGATGCCGTCGCCGACGCGTCCGCTCCGGCCGAGGAGCCTGCCGCGCCCGCTCCGGCTGAGGAGCCCGCCACCGCTGACGACTCCGCGCCCGCGGACGCTCAGGCTGCGGAGGCCGCCCCGGCCGAGGAGCCCGCCGCAGCTGAGGAGACCGCGCCCGCCGATGCTCCGGCCGACTCGCCGGTGGACGCCACGCCCGCCGCCGATGAGGCGCCGGTCGAGCCCGCGCCGGTCAAGGCGCCGCGCAAGCGCGCCCCGCGCCGCGCCAAGAGCGCCGACGTCGCCGCCGAGCCCGCGCCGGACGCAGCCGCCACGACCGAGGAACCGGCATCCGACGCCTCCTCCGCGGAGGCGGCCACCGACACCTCGAACACCGCCGACGCCGCGGATTCAACCGACGCCGGTGACACCGCGAATGCCGAGGCTGCGGCATCCGACGCCTCTGCGACGAAGGATTCCGACGCCGCCGTCGATGCGCCCGCCGCCGACGGCGACCGGGAGAACAGCGACAGTGGCGAGAACGGCGAGGAGACCCCGTCTCGCGGTCGCAGCCGCAGCCGCAACCGCAACCGCAACCGCAACGCGCAGGATCGGCAGAACGGCCAGAACCAGGGCGGCCAGAACGCGCAGAACGCGCAGGCACCCGCCCCGGCGGCGGACGCCGACGACGACGCAGGGCAGAACGGCCGGGGCCGCCAGCGCAACAAGCGCCGCGGACAGGGCGCCGGTGACGAGTTCGACACCGAGATCGGCGAGGACGACGTCCTCATCCCGATCGCCGGCATCCTCGACGTGCTCGACAACTATGCGTTCGTCCGCACCACCGGCTACCTGCCGGGCACGAGCGACGTCTACGTCTCGCTCGGACAGGTCAAGAAGTACAACCTCCGCAAGGGAGACGCGGTCGTCGGCGCGATCAAGCAGCCGCGCGAGGGCGAGCAGTCGGGCCGTCAGAAGTACAACGCGCTCGTCAAGGTCGATTCCGTCAACGGTCTCTCCGTGGACGACGCCGCGGAGCGTGTCGAGTTCGGCAAGCTCACGCCGCTGTACCCGCAGGAGCGCCTGCGCCTGGAGACCGCGCCCGAGAAGCTCACGCAGCGCATCATCGACCTGGTCGCCCCGATCGGCAAGGGACAGCGCGGCCTGATCGTCGCGCCGCCCAAGGCCGGCAAGACGATCGTGCTGCAGCAGATCGCGAACGCGATCGCGACGAACAATCCCGAGGTCCACCTCATGGTCGTGCTCGTCGACGAGCGTCCCGAAGAGGTGACGGACATGCAGCGAACGGTCAAGGGCGAGGTCATCGCCTCGACCTTCGACCGCCCGGCCGAAGACCACACGACCGTCGCAGAGCTCGCGATCGAGCGCGCGAAGCGCCTCGTCGAGCTCGGTCGCGATGTGGTCGTCCTCCTCGACTCGATCACGCGCCTGGGCCGGGCCTACAACATCTCGGCGCCGACGTCCGGACGCGTGCTGTCCGGCGGTGTGGACGCCTCGGCGCTGTACCCGCCGAAGCGCTTCTTCGGCGCTGCGCGCAACATCGAGAACGGCGGATCGCTCACGATCCTCGCCACGGCCCTCGTGGAGACCGGGTCGAAGATGGACGACGTGATCTTCGAGGAGTTCAAGGGCACCGGCAACAGCGAACTGCGCCTCTCGCGCCAGCTGGCCGACAAGCGCATCTTCCCGGCGGTCGACGTCAACGCGTCCTCCACGCGCCGCGAAGAGATGCTGCTCTCGCCCGACGAGGTCAAGATCACCTGGAAGCTGCGTCGTGCGCTCGCGGGCCTGGACCCGCAGCAGGCTCTCGAGGTCGTCCTCGGCAAGCTCAAGGAGACCCAGTCCAACGTCGAGTTCCTGGTGCAGATGCAGAAGTCGATCCCGACGCCGACCGGCGGCGGCCACAGCCACGGGCACGAGAACAGCATCCGCTGATCTAGCCGTTCGGAGCATTCATGTTCGAATCGGTGAAGACCCTCATCGAGGAGCACAAGGCCGTCCAGGAGGAGCTCTCCGATCCGGCCGTGCACGCCGATGCGGCGCGCGCGAAGCGCGTCAACCGGCGCTACGCCGAGCTGTCGCGCATCGTGGCCGCCTACGACACATGGATGGCGGCATCCGATGATCTGGATGCCGCACGCGAACTCGCCCGTGAGGATGCGGCGTTCGCCGAGGAGGTCCCCGCGCTGGAGGCGCGGCTCGCCGAGACGCAGGAGAAGCTGCGGCGCCTGCTGATCCCGCGGGATCCCGACGACGCGCGCGACGTGATCATGGAGATCAAGGGCGGTGAAGGCGGCGCCGAGAGCGCGCTGTTCGCGGCCGACCTGCTGCGCATGTACCTCCAGTACGCGGCATCCCGCGGGTGGAAGACCGAGCTGCTCGAGCGCAACGAATCCGACCTCGGCGGCTACAAGGACGTCCAGGTCGCGATCAAGGGGGCATCGACCGATCCGGCGCAGGGCGTGTGGGCGTCGCTGAAGTACGAGGGCGGCGTGCACCGGGTGCAGCGGGTCCCCGCGACCGAGTCGCAGGGGCGCATCCACACCTCGACGACCGGGGTCCTCGTCTTCCCCGAGGTCGACGAGCCCGATGAGGTCGACATCAACCCGAACGACCTGAAGATCGACGTGTTCCGCTCGTCCGGTCCGGGCGGCCAGTCGGTGAACACGACCGACTCGGCCGTGCGCATCACGCACCTGCCGACCGGCATCGTGGTGTCGATGCAGAACGAGAAATCGCAGCTGCAGAACCGGGAGGCGGGAATGCGTGTGCTCCGCGCCCGCATCCTCGCGAAGCAGCAGGAGGAGATCGACGCCGCGGCATCGGATGCCCGCAAGTCGCAGATCCGCGGCATGGACCGCTCCGAACGCATCCGGACGTACAACTTCCCCGAGAACCGCATCGCCGATCACCGCACCGGCTACAAGGCGTACAACCTCGATCAGGTGATGGACGGCGCGCTGCAGCCGATCATCGACTCGTGCATCGCGGCCGACGAGGAGGAGCGTCTGGCCTCCCTCGGCGCCGATTCCTGATCCGGCATCCGCTCCCGCTCATCTCGACGCGGTGCCCGCGTGCGGCGAGGTGGGGCGGATGCCGGGCCGATAGGCTCCGAGGGTGATCACGTTCCTCATCCGCGCCGCGATCTTCGTGTTCTCGGCGGCCCTCGGCCTGATCGTCGCCGATCTGATTCTGCCCGGCTTCCACATCGACTGGTCGGACTGGTGGGGATTCGTCCTGGCCGTGCTGATCTTCGCCGTGATCCAGAGCGTGCTCGCCCCGTGGGTGTTCAAGATCACGCGCCGCCATGCCCCGGCGCTGCTCGGCGGCATCGGCATCATCTCGACGTTCGTCGCGATCCTCCTCGTCGTCCTGATCCCGAACGCCGGCATCGGCATCTCCGACCCGCTCGCGTGGGTGCTCGCACCGGTCATCGTCTGGATCATCACCGCTTTGGCGACCTGGCTCCTGCCGCTCGTGTTCCTGAAGAAGCAGGTCGCGCAGCGCCGGGCGGACTGAGCCGGCTCAGATGCTGTACTCGGGCACCGTCAGGATCGCCCGGGTGTCCAGGCCTTCGCGCTTGACGCGCGGCTTCGCGGGAACACCGACCAGGATGCTGTCCGCGGGCGCATCGCGGGTCACCACGGCGTTCGCCCCGATCACCGAGCCCGCCCCGATCGTGATGGGTCCCAGCACTTTCGCGCCCGCCCCGACGGCCACGCCGTCGCCGATCGTGGGGTGGCGCTTGCCGCCCTCGCGCTGACGCCCACCGAGCGTCACGCCGTGGTAGAGCATGACGTCGTCCCCGATCTCGGCGGTCTCGCCGATCACGACGCCCATGCCGTGGTCGATGAAGAAGCGGCGCCCGATCGTGGCCCCGGGGTGGATCTCGATGCCCGTGAGCCAGCGGGTGAGCTGCGAACCCAGCCGCGCCACGAAGCGCAGGCGGCGGACCCAGAGGGCGTGCCACAGCCGGTAGGCCCAGACGGCGTGGAGACCGGGATACAGCAGCGCGATCTCGAGGCTTCCCCGTGCGGCGGGGTCCCGCAGCTTCGCGGCGGCGAGGTCCTCGCGCACTCGCGCCCACACGCTCACGCCGTCACCGCCTCGTCCTCGCGGAGGTGCTCGTACAGCGCCGTGGAGAGGTACCGCTCCCCGGCATCCGGGACGATCACGACGATGCGCTTGCCTGCGGCTTCGGGCCGCGCGGCGATCTGCAGGCCCGCCCACACGGCGGCACCGGCCGACATCCCGGCGAGGATGCCTTCGCGCGTCGCGAGCTCGCGGGCCACCCGGATCGCATCGTCGAACTCGACGTCGAAGATCTCGTCCACGACCGAGCGATCCAGGACCGCGGGGACGAAGTTCGGCCCGATGCCCTGGATCCGGTGACCGCCGGCGCGGCCCTCCGTGAGCACGGGGGAGTCCTTCGGCTCGACCAGGGCGACGCGCACATCGGGATTGCGCTGCTTGAGCACGCTGCCGACGCCGGTGATCGTCCCGCCCGTGCCCGAGCCGGCGACGAAGTAATCCACCCGCCCATCGGTGTCGCGCCAGATCTCCTCCGCAGTCGTGCGGCGGTGGATCTCGGCGTTCGCGGGACTGTCGAACTGGTGGGCGAGGATCGCCCCAGGCGTCTCGGCCGCGATGCGCTCCGCGGTCGCGACGGCCTCGGTCATCCCCAGGTGGGGGTTCGTGAGGACGAGCTCGGCGCCGTACGCCTTGAGCAGGGTTCGGCGTTCCTTCGACATCGACGCGGGCATCGTGAGGATCACGCGCTAGCCGCGCGCGGCGCCGGTCAGCGCGAGGGCGATGCCGGTGTTGCCGCTCGTGGACTCCACGATCGTGCCGCCGGGCTGCAGCTGCCCTGAGGCCTCCGCCGCGTCGATCAGCGCGATGCCGAGACGGCACTTCACGCTCGCACCGGGGTTGTAGAACTCGAGCTTGACCAGGACCTCGGCCGCGAGGCCCGCGGTGAGCGCGTTGAGCCGGACGAGCGGGGTGTCGCCGAACGCGGACGTGATGTCCGAATGGATGCCGGGCACGGGGTGCCTTTCTCGCGGAAGCGCTCAGTCCTCGCGGAGGTGTTCGTACAGCGCCGTGGAGAGGTAGCGCTCCCCGAACGACGGCACGATCACGACGATGTTCTTGCCCTCGGCCTCGGGGCGCGCGGCGATCTGCAGCGCTGCCCAGATCGCCGCGCCGGAGGAGATGCCGACGAGGATGCCGTCCTTCGTCCCGACGGCGCGAGCGGTGTCGATCGCGTCGGAGAACTCGACGTCCACGACTTCGTCGATGACGCTCTGATCGAGGATCGCCGGGACGAAGTTGGGGCCGATGCCCTGGATCTTGTGGGGTCCGGGCGTTCCCTTCGTCAGCAGCGGAGAGTCGGCGGGCTCCACGGCGATCACCTTCGCGCCGGGTACGCGTTCCTTGAGCACCTGACCGACACCCGTGATCGTGCCGCCCGTCCCGATGCCGGCGACGAAGTAGTCGACCGCGCCGTCGGTGTCCCGGATGATCTCCTCCGCGGTGGTCTTGCGATGGATCGCGGGGTTCGCCTCGTTCTCGAACTGGCGGGCGAGGACGGCACCGGGGATCTCGGCGACGAGCTCCTCGGCCTTCGCGACGGCGCCCTTCATGCCTCCGGCGGGATCGGTCAGCACGAGCTCGGCGCCGTACGCCTTCAGCAGCAGACGACGCTCGACCGACATCGAGGACGGCATCGCCAGGACGACGCGGTAACCGCGCGCGGCGCCCACCATCGCGAGGGCGATGCCGGTGTTGCCGCTCGTGGCCTCCACGATCGTGCCGCCGGGCTGAAGCAGGCCGGAGGCCTCGGCGGCATCGACGATCGCGATGCCGAGGCGGTCCTTCACGCTCGAGGCCGGGTTGTAGAACTCGAGCTTGGCGAGGATGTTGCCGCCCAGACCCTCTGCGACGCGGTTGAGGCGGACGAGCGGAGTGTCGCCGAAGGCGGAGGTGATGTCGGAGTGGATACCGGGCATGTCGGAGCCTTTCGAGGGGTCAGCGGGTGCGGGTCAAGCCTAAAGGAGCGTGCACGCCCCGGACCTTGTGTGACGACCGCGGGTGCCCGCGCCGGCGAGCCGTAGGCTGGGGTCGCCATGTCTGCGATGCCCCCCGATTCCGTGCCGCTCGGTGATGCCCTCCGGCGCGCCGCCGCGCGCCTGGGCGCCGCGGGCGTGAACGATGCGCAGGTGGATGCCGAACTCCTCGCCGCGCACGTGCGGGGCACCGGGCGGGGCGCGATTCAGGCAGCTGCCGTGCGCGGAGACGCCCTGACGGCCGAGGAGGCCGCGCGCCTGGAGGACCTGGTCGCGCGGCGGGCGACGCGCGTTCCCCTGCAGCACCTCACCGGCAGCGCTCCGTTCCGTCATCTCGAACTGCGGGTGGGGCCGGGGGTCTTCGTGCCGCGACCCGAGACGGAGATGGTCGCCCAGCTCGCGATCGACGCGCTGTCGGCGGCGGCGTCCCCGTCGCCGATCGCGGTGGACCTCGGCACGGGCAGCGGGGCGATCGCGCTCTCGATGGCCACCGAGGTCCCGCACGCCCAGGTCTTCGCGGCGGAGAACTCCGTCGATGCTTTCGTGTGGACCACCGAGAACTTCGCCCATGTCGCCGCGCAGAACGCTCGGCTCGCCTTCATCGACCTCGAGCGCGCCTTCCCCGAACTCGACGGTCGCGTCTCCGTCGTCGCCTCCAACCCGCCTTACGTCCCCGACGAGGCGATCCCGCGGGATCCGGAGGTCAGGTTCTTCGATCCCCCCGAGGCGCTGTACGGCGGCCCGGACGGCCTGGACGTCGTCCGCGTCCTCAGCCGCACGGGACTGCGCCTGGCCCACCCCGGGGGGACGATCGTCATCGAGCACGGAGAATGGCAGGGGGCCGCCGTCCGCGACCTCCTCACCGCGGACGGCTGGCGCGCGGCATCCACTCACCCCGACCTGACGATGCGGGACCGCGCGACGACGGCCGTGCGCCCCTGACCTGCCCAGGCGTCCCGGTGTCGCCGGTTAGACTGACCGCGTCATGTCTCCCGTCTTCGACTGCCACGACGAGGCCCAGCTGCTGGCCGGAATGCGCCAGGCGCGTCAGGCCATCGGCCGCGGCGAACTCGTCGTCCTCCCCACCGACACGGTCTACGGCGTCGCCGCCGACGCCTTCAGCGCGCGAGCGGTACATGGCCTGCTCGAGGCCAAGGGGCGCGGTCGTCAGTCGCCGCCTCCCGTCCTGGTCGCCGGGGTTGCGACCCTGCGGGCCCTGGTCGCGGAGGTCCCCGAGCCTGTCGAGCGACTCGTCGAGGCGTTCTGGCCCGGCGGCCTGACGATCGTGCTGCCCGCGCAGCCGTCGCTGTCCTGGGACCTCGGCGACACCTTCGGCACCGTCGCGGTGCGTATGCCGGCGAACAACCTCGCCTTGGAGCTCTTGGAGGAGACCGGGCCCCTCGCCGTGTCCAGTGCCAATCTGACCGGCCAGGCGGCTGCGATCACGGCGGCGGACGCCCAGCGGATGCTCGGCGACAGCGTCGCGGTCTACCTCGACGGCGGACCGTCGCTCACCGGGATCGCCTCGACGATCGTGGACGCCACGAGTCTGGTGGGCAGCGGGTCCGCGCCGCTGGTCCGGGTCCTCCGCGAGGGCGCGGTGGCGCGCACCGACTTGCGCGGCGGCCTCGGCGACCTGCTCGAGCCGGATCCGACGCCGGGGGACAGCCCCGGCGAGCAATCGTGAAGCAATATCTCTTCACGATCCTCTTCACCGCCGCGATCACGCTTTCGCTCTCGTGGGCGGTCTGGCGATTGAGCCTCAAGTACAAGCTGTACCCCGGCATCCGCGAACGGGACGTGCACAAGACACCCACCCCGCGCCTGGGCGGTGTCGCGATGTTCCTCGGCGTGGTGGCGGCCTTCGCGGTCTCATCGCAGCATCCGTACTTCGCGATCTTCTGGCAGGACCCCGCCCCGGTCTACGCGATCCTCGGTGCGACGCTGCTCATCGTCGTGGTCGGCGTGGCGGATGACCTCTGGGACCTCGACTGGATGATCAAGCTCGGCGCGCAGTTCCTCGCCGCCGGCATCATCGCGTGGTTCGGCCAGCTGCAGATCTTCACGCTGCCGATCGGCGGCATCATCGTCGCCTCCAGCTGGGTGAGCTTCACCCTGACGGTGTTCGCGATCGTCGTCGTCATGAACGCCGTCAATTTCATCGACGGACTGGACGGTCTCGTGGCCGGAGTCTGCCTCATCGCGAACGGCGTGTTCTTCGCCTACACCTACATCCTCGTGCGCGACACCGGCGCGAGCACGTACTTCAACCTCGCCTCCTTCATCGCCGCCGTGCTCATCGGCGCATGCATCGGGTTCCTGCCGCTGAACTGGAGCCCCGCGAAGCTGTTCATGGGGGATTCCGGAGCGCTGATGCTCGGGCTGCTCATGGCGACGTCGGCGATCGCGATCACGGGTCAGCTGAATCCGGCGACGCTGGATCCGGAGGGTTTCGGACGCTCGCAGCTGCTCGGCGCGTTCATCCCGATCCTCCTGCCGGTCGTTGTCGTGCTCCTGCCGCTGCTGGATTTCGGTCTCGCCGTCATCCGGCGCATGAGCGCGGGCAAATCGCCGTTCTCTCCGGATCGCAAGCATTTGCATCACCGGATGCTGGACATGGGCCACTCGGATCGCGATGCCGTCCTGATCTTCTATGCATGGACCGCCGTCATCAGCATCGCCGTGCTGCTGATGTACATCGGCACCCGCGAGAACTGGCCGGGTCAGTACGCGCTCGGCGTCCTGTTCGGCCTCGTGGGCGCCGCCGCCTGCCTCACCGTCACCCTGCTGCCCTCGCGGCGGCGCAGACCGCCCGTCGTCGTGCCGCACGGCGACACCCAGACCCTGGAGTCCGCCCGATGAGTTCGCCCCGCAGTTTCACCGTCCTGTCCAGCCTCAAGTGGCCGGCGATCGCGATCGGCATCCTCGCCGTCGGGGGAGCGGTCGTCGGATACCTCGTCGCGGGTGTCGAGGGCATGGTCAGCGGCCTCCTCGGCGCCGCGATGTGGCTCGTCTTCCTCGCCCTCACCTCGCTCAGCATCCAGCTCGCGATCAACTCGACGCGCAACGACCCGGGATCCCCCCTGTTCTTCGGCATCGTGCTCGGCTCGTGGGTGCTCAAGCTCGTCCTTTTCGTCGTCCTGGCCATCTGGCTCCGCTCACAGACGTGGCTGGATCCCACGGTGTTCTTCGTCACCGTCATCATCGCCGTCGTCGGCTCCCTCGTCTTCGACGTCATCGCGTTCCAGCGGGCGCGCACGCCGTACGTGGGTGACGTCGAGCTGCCCGCGAGTGCCCCCGAGGACACTGCGCCGGACGCCCGCTGAACCGGCCGCCGCCCGGCGGCCGAGGCCCAGGATGTGTCCTCTGGGCCCTGAGAGTTTTGCTAGGCTGAACTCATAAGCTCCCCCTGATCGCCAACGTCTCGGACGCCCGACGCCGGAGAATCTCCTGATTACCGCAACGCTCCTCCCCGCACTGTCGCTCGTCATGGCCGACGAATCAGATGGTGGCTTCGTCGGCCCCTCGATCGGCGAATTCGTCCCGGAAGGCCTCCTGTTCGTCGGGACGCCGTTCGAGCTCAACCGGGTCATGCTGATCCGCCTGCTCGTGGTCGCCGCCCTCGTGCTGTGGCTCTGGATCGGCACCCGCAACATGAAGCTCGTGCCGACCCGCGGTCAGGCCGCGCTCGAGTACATGCTGGGCTTCGTCCGCAACTCGATCGTCTTCGACACGCTCGGTGAAAAAGAGGGCAAGCGGTTCCTGCCCATCCTGATGACGTTCTTCTTCCTGATCATCGGGATGAATCTCACCGGTATCTTCCCGGGCCTGCAGATCGCCTCGACGGCCGTGATCGGCTTGCCGCTCATCCTCGCGGTCGTCGCGTACGTGATGTTCGTCTACGCCGGTTTCCGTCGTCACGGCTTCGGATACCTGAAGAACGCCCTCATCATCCCGGGTGTCCCGTGGCCGCTGCACATCCTGCTGATCCCGCTCGAGTTCCTCTCGACGTTCATCCTGCGTCCGATCACGCTCGCCCTCCGACTCCTGATGAACATGGTCGCCGGGCACATGCTGCTCGTGCTCTGCTTCACCGCGACGAACTTCTTCTTCTTCACGGTGCTCGCGGGTGGCAACCTCATCGGCCTGCTCGGCATCGGCACGTTCGCGTTCGGCATCGCCTTCACGGTGCTCGAGCTCTTCGTCGCCGTCCTGCAGGCGTACGTCTTCACGATCCTCACCGCCATCTACATCCAGATGTCGCTCGCCGACGGACACTGACCCGTCCCCGGCTGCAAGACCCACCAACCCCTTCGAAAGGAATCCCTGTGAACGTCGTCGGACAGCTCGCACCCCTCGCCTTCGGACTCGCCGCCATCGGCTCCGGTATCGGCGTCGGCATCATCGTCGGCAAGACCATCGAATCGGTCGCGCGTCAGCCCGAGCTTCAGGGTCGCCTCAGCGGCCTGATGTTCCTCGGTATCGCACTGACCGAGGCCCTCGCGTTCATCGCGATCGCGGTCGCCTTCATCCCGTTCCCCGCGCCGTAACCACCCGCTGCTGACCGAAGGAGTCCGAATGCTCGTCGCATTCGCCGAAGAAGGCCACGCGGGGGAGATCAATCCGCTTCTCCCCACGCTTCCGGACCTGGTCTGGGGCACGCTGGCGTTCCTCATCATCCTCGCGCTGTTCGTTTGGAAGATCCTTCCGAACCTGAACAAGCTGCTCGACGCGCGCGCCGAGGCGATCGAGGGCAGCATCAACTCCGCCGAGGCCGCTCAGGCCGAGGCTCAGGCCGCACTCGAGAAGTACACCGCCCAGCTCGCCGACGCGCGCGCTGAGGCGGGGGAGATCCGCGAGAAGGCCCGCGCCGACGGTTCTGCCATCGTGGCGGAGATGCGCGAGCAGGCCACGGCCGAGGCGGCGCGCATCACCTCGAACGCGCACGCGCAGATCGAGATGGAACGTCTTGCGGCCCTGGCCTCCCTGCGGTCCGACGTCGGCAGCCTCGCTCTCGACCTGGCCGGCGGCGTCATCGGGGAGACCCTCTCCGAAGATGCGAAGGCTCAGGCGGTCGTGGACCGCTTCCTCGCCGAGCTCGAAGCCTCCGAGAAGGCGAAGAGCTAGTGGGAAGCGCAACCACTCAGGCCCTCGCGGCGACGACGTCGGCGCTCAACGCCGCGGCGTCGGTCGACCTCGACACGTCGCGCGAGCTGTTCGCCGCGTCGCGCATCGTGGGCGAGTCGCCGCAGCTGAGCGGTGCGCTCGCGGATCACGCTGCGGCTCCGGCCGCTCGTCAGCGTGTGGTGACCGACGTCTTCGGCGCCGCATTCAGCGCGACGACCGTCGCGCTGCTCAGTGCCGCCGCCGCGCAGCGCTGGTCCAGCGCGCGTCAGCTCGTCGACGGAATCGAAGAGCTCGCGGTCCGTGCGGCCGCGATCGCGTCGCCCGACGTCGACGTCGACGGTGAGCTGTTCCGCACCACGCGACTCATCGCCGACAACCCCGAGGTCGAACTCGCGCTCGGCAGCAAGCTGGGCGACGACTCCGCGAAGGGCGCGCTCGTGGAGACGCTTCTGCGCGGACGCGTGAGCGACGCGACGGTCCTGATCGTCTCCTCGCTCGTGCAGCAGCCGCGCGAGCGGCGCGTGCGCCAGATGCTCACGGAGGCGATGGACCTCGTCGCCGATCAGCGCGACAGCATCGTCGCCACCGTCGTGACCGCGACCGAGCTCCAGCCGGCTCAGGCCGAGCGTCTGAGCGCGGTGCTCACGCAGCGCTACGGCAAGAAGGTCGCTCTCAACCCGATCATCGACCCCACCATCGTCGGCGGACTGCGTGTGCAGATCGCGGACGACGTCATCGACGCGAGCGTCGCAGCGCGGCTCACCGACCTGCGCCAGCGCCTCGCCGGATAACTCGAGATTTCCCGCTCCGGCGGAAGCTTCTGGGGCCGTGGCCCCTCGAAACGAAGGAACACAATGGCAGAACTAACGATCAGCCCCGATGTCATCCGTGACGCGCTGAAGGACTTCGCCGCCGCGTACGAGCCCACCGGCGCCGCGGCGACCGAGGTCGGCACGGTCGTCGACGCGGCCGACGGCATCGCGCACCTCGAGGGCCTGCCCGGTGTCATGGCCAACGAGCTCGTGACCTTCGCCGACGGCACGTCGGGCCTCGCGCTGAACCTGGACGAGCACGAAGTCGGTGTCGTCGTCCTCGGCGAGTTCTCCGGCATCGAAGCCGGACAGGAAGTCCGCCGCACGGGTGAGGTCCTCTCCGTCGCCGTGGGTGACGGCTACCTGGGTCGCGTCGTCGACCCGCTCGGCAACCCGATCGACGGACTCGGGCCGGTCGCGACGGTGGGGCGTCGTGCTCTCGAGCTCCAGGCGCCGGGCGTCATGCAGCGCAAGAGCGTGCACGAGCCCATGCAGACGGGCATCAAGGCGATCGACGCCATGATCCCGGTCGGTCGCGGGCAGCGTCAGCTCATCATCGGCGACCGCCAGACCGGCAAGACCGCGATCGCGATCGACACGATCATCAACCAGAAGAGCAACTGGGAATCCGGCGACGTCGACAAGCAGGTGCGCTGCATCTACGTCGCGATCGGCCAGAAGGGCTCCACGATCGCCTCCGTGAAGGGCGCGCTCGAGGACGCCGGCGCGATGGAGTACACCACGATCGTCGCGGCCCCGGCATCCGACCCGGCCGGCTTCAAGTACCTCGCCCCCTACACGGGATCCGCGATCGGTCAGCACTGGATGTACGAGGGCAAGCACGTCCTCATCATCTTCGACGACCTCACCAAGCAGGCCGAGGCCTACCGTGCCGTTTCGCTGCTGCTGCGCCGCCCGCCGGGCCGCGAGGCGTACCCCGGCGACGTCTTCTACCTGCACTCCCGTCTGCTGGAGCGTTGCGCGAAGCTGTCCGACGAGCTGGGCGCCGGCTCGATGACGGGTCTCCCGATCATCGAGACGAAGGCCAACGACGTCTCCGCGTACATCCCGACGAACGTGATCTCGATCACGGACGGCCAGATCTTCCTGCAGTCCGACCTCTTCAACGCCAACCAGCGTCCCGCGGTCGACGTGGGCATCTCGGTCTCCCGCGTCGGTGGTGACGCTCAGGTGAAGTCGATCAAGAAGGTCTCCGGAACCTTGAAGCTCGAGCTGGCGCAGTACCGCTCGCTCGAGGCGTTCGCGATGTTCGCGTCCGACCTGGATGCGGCATCCCGTCGTCAGCTCGCCCGTGGTGCGCGCCTGACCGAGCTCCTCAAGCAGCCGCAGTACTCGCCGTACCCGGTCGAGGAGCAGGTCGTCTCGATCTGGGCCGGAACCAACGGCAAGCTCGACACGATCGAGGTCGAGGATGTCCTGCGGTTCGAGCGCGATCTGCTCGACCACGTCCGCCGCAACACGACGATCCTGGATCGCCTGCGCGAGACGAACGTCCTGGACGACGACACCGTCACCGAGCTCGGCAACGTGGTGGACGCGTTCGTGAAGGACTTCCGGGCCGGTGAAGGCCGTCACCTCGATGACCCCGGTCACGAAGAGTACGCCGCCGCCGATGCCGAGGACGTCAACCAGGAGCAGATCGTCAAGGGTCGCCGCAAGTAACGCGGCGACGGATACGAGACCATGGGCGCACAACTACGGGTCTACAAGCAGAAGATCAGCACTGCTCAGACGACCAAGAAGATCACCAAGGCGATGGAGCTGATCGCCGCTTCGCGCATCCAGAAGGCGATGGGACGCGTCCGCGCGTCCGCTCCCTTCGCGCGTGCGGTGACCCGCGCCGTCTCGGCGGTGGCGACGCACTCGAACATCGATCACCCGCTGACCTCGTCCCGCGAGGTGTCGCGGTCGGCGGTCGTCATCTTCGCGTCGGACCGCGGTCTCGCCGGAGCGTTCAACTCGCAGATCATGCGAGAGGGGCTGGAGCTGGCGGCGCTGCTGGAGTCGCAGGGCAAGGAAGTCACGTACTACCTCGTCGGGCGCAAGGCCGTCGCGTTCTTCCAGTTCCGTCGCATCGCCAGCGCCGCCGAGTGGACCGGTGACACCGACACCCCCGAGTTCCGCTTCGCGGAGCAGATCTCGGAGACGCTGCTGGAGGCCTTCGCTCGTGGGGGCGACAACGGCGGCGTGGACGAGATCCACCTGGTGTACAACCGCTTCGTCAGCATGATGACCCAGACGCCGGAGACGGTGCGCCTGCTTCCGCTCGAGGTCGTCGAGGCGACCGAAGCGCAGGCCGAGACGCACGCGTTCCCGCTGTACGAGTTCGAGCCCGACGCCGCGACGGTTCTCGACGCCCTCCTGCCGGTCTACATCCAGAGCCGCATCTTCAACGCGCTGCTTCAGTCGTCCGCGGCGAAGCACGCCGCGACGCAGAAGGCGATGAAGTCCGCCAGCGACAACGCCGACAAGCTCATCACCGACTACACCCGCCTGCGCAACAACGCGCGTCAGGCCGAGATCACCCAGCAGATCGCCGAGATCGTCGGCGGCGCCGACGCCCTGTCCTCGACGAACTAGAAACCACCTGCGAAAGAGAAGAAGACAATGACCCTCACCGCTACCGCCGAAGAGACCTCGGTCGTCGGGCGCGTCGCGCGCGTCACCGGTCCGGTCGTCGACATCGAGTTCCCGCACGACTCGCTCCCCGAGATCTACAACGCGCTCAAGACGACCATCACGATCGGCGACGAGTCCACCGAGATCACCCTCGAGGTCGCGCAGCACCTCGGTGACGACCTCGTCCGCGCGATCGCCCTCAAGCCGACCGACGGCGTCGTCCGCGGCCAGGAGGTGCGCGACACCGGCGGCCCCATCACGGTCCCCGTCGGCGACGTCACCAAGGGCAAGGTCTTCAACGTGACCGGCGAGGTCCTCAACGCCGCTCCCGGTGAGACCGTCGAGGTCACCGAGCGCTGGGGCATCCACCGTCAGGCGCCGAGCTTCGATCAGCTCGAGTCCAAGACGCAGATGTTCGAGACCGGAATCAAGGTCATCGACCTCCTCACGCCGTACGTGCTCGGCGGGAAGATCGGCCTGTTCGGCGGTGCCGGCGTCGGCAAGACCGTCCTCATCCAGGAGATGATCCAGCGTGTCGCGCAGGATCACGGTGGTGTCTCCGTGTTCGCCGGTGTCGGCGAGCGCACTCGTGAGGGCAACGACCTCATCCACGAGATGGAGGAGGCGGGCGTCTTCGACAAGACCGCGCTCGTGTTCGGCCAGATGGACGAGCCGCCGGGGACGCGTCTTCGCGTGGCACTGTCGGCTCTGACGATGGCGGAGTACTTCCGCGACGTGCAGAAGCAGGACGTGCTGCTGTTCATCGACAACATCTTCCGCTTCACGCAGGCAGGCTCCGAGGTCTCCACGCTGCTGGGCCGCATGCCCTCCGCGGTGGGCTACCAGCCGAACCTCGCCGACGAGATGGGTGTGCTCCAGGAGCGCATCACCTCGACCCGCGGTCACTCGATCACCTCGCTGCAGGCGATCTACGTCCCCGCCGACGACTACACCGACCCGGCTCCGGCCACGACGTTCGCCCACCTGGACGCGACGACCGAGCTCAGCCGCGAGATCGCCTCGAAGGGTCTGTACCCCGCCGTCGACCCGCTGACCTCGACGAGCCGCATCCTGGACCCCCGCTACATCGGCGCCGACCACTACCGGGTGGCCACTGCCGTGAAGCAGATCCTCCAGAAGAACAAGGAACTGCAGGAGATCATCGCGATCCTCGGTGTCGATGAGCTCTCCGAAGAGGACAAGGTCGTCGTGTCGCGCGCACGCCGCATCCAGCAGTTCCTGTCTCAGAACACCTACATGGCGAAGAAGTTCACCGGTGTCGAGGGATCCACGGTACCGATCGCCGAGACGATCGAGTCGTTCGACGCGATCGTGAAGGGCGACTTCGACCACGTGGCGGAGCAGGCCTTCTTCAACGTCGGCGGCATCTCCGACGTCGAGGCGAACTGGGCACGCATCCAGAAGGAGAACGGCTGATCATGGCGCTCACGGTGAACCTCGTCGCGGCCGACCACGAGGTCTGGTCGGGCGAGGCGAGCCTCGTCGTCGCGAAGACCACGATCGGCGAGATCGGCATCATGACCGGTCACGAGCCCGTTCTGGGTGTGCTCGCGGCCGGCGAGGTGCGTATCACGCTCGAGGACGGCAGCAAGATCATCGCGAACGCGCAGGACGGCTTCCTTTCTGTCGAGGGTGACATCGTCACCATCGTCGCGGGCAACGCCGCACTCATCAGCTGACTTGCTGATCATGCTGCCCCCCTCCGAGACCAAGCGGTCCGGAGGGGGTCGCTCGTCTCTGGACCTCGACGCGCTCTCGCTTCCTTCCTTGCGTCTGCAGCGTGAGCGGATCCTGGATGCCCTCGCCGGGCTCTCGGCGAAGCCTTCGACCGCTGCGCGTGTGCTGGGTCTCAGTCCGCGCCAGCTCGGCGAGATCGAGGTCAACGCTCGCGTGCGCTCCGCCGGGACGATGGCTGCGATCGACCGGTACACGGGTGTCCTCTACGACGCCGTGGATGCTGCATCCCTCGCCCCCGCGGAGCGACGCTGGCTCGGCGCACACGTGCTCATCCACACCGCCCCGCTGGGTCCGGTGGGCGCGCTCGATCGCATCCCCGCCTACCGGATGGGGGCGAGCGTGTCGCTGCCGGGTGCTCCGACGCTCAAGCGCGTGTGGGCGGACGCGGTCACGGAGGCTCTCGCGCAGGCTGCGCCGCGCTTCGTGCTGGACCTGCGCTCCGAGGCGTACGTCGCACTCGGCCCCGTCCCCGCCGGGAGCGCCTCCGTCTACGTGCGGGTCGTCAGTGATGCCGGCGGGGGAGCGGTGCGGGCGCTGAACCACTTCAACAAGCACGCGAAGGGTGCTCTCGTGCGCGCTCTCGCCGAAGATCGGCCCCGCCTGTCGACCGGTCGCGGGCTGGCACAGTGGGCCGCCGGGCGCGGCCTGCGCATGAGCGAAGGCGCGCCCGGCGAGATCCTGCTGTTCGCGTAGCCGCTCAGCGCCCGCGCGTGTTCTCCGCGGTGCGCTCGGTGTTCTCCGCGATCGCGATCAGCGCGACGACGGCCTCGATCAGGAACCTCAGGATCACGATCGACAGGAACGCCGCGATCGGCACGATGATCAGCGTCGCGATGATGAGCGAGATGCCCGCACCGACATTGAAGAACAGTGCGTTCACGCCGCTGACCAGTCCCGAGACGAAGTACACGATGAACCCGATCGCGATCGCGATCAGACCCACGAGGTAGAAGACGCTCGCCAGGCGACGGGTGATGAAGGTCCGGAACGACAAGTCGAAGAGCGCGCGGAGGAAGCCGCGGCCCACGTCGTCGATCTCACCGTGCAGCGACGTCGGAACGCCCGTGTCATCCGGATCGCGGGCAGGATCGTAAGCGGGTGCGGATGCCGGTGCACCGGAGTCCGCCGCGCGGGCGGCTTCGTCCGCGGGCTGCGACGGCAGCGGCGGCACGGCGCCGGGGGTGTTCTGGCTCATGGAGTCCTTCTGTCGTTCGGACGTGTGTCACGCAAGAGTAGCGACGGGCGACACGTGTTGCGAGTATCGCGGAATCACCTGTTCGCGGGCACGCGCCGTCGCTAGCATGTGAGACGCACGGCGAGGCGCCGTGCCGACGTGAGCCTGCGTCGTGGTTCACACATCAGGGGGAACACCCATGAACGACTATTCGGACGGGGCAGGTCTCGCGGTTCTCGCGGGTGTCTACCTGCTCTTCTTCATCTTCGCGATCGCGTTCTACATCGTCGGCTCGATCTTCCTCATGAAGATCTTCGAGAAGGCCGGCGTCCAGGGCAAGTGGCGCGCGTGGGTGCCGATCTACAACTACATGGTCTTCAGCAAGCTGGGGGATCTGAGCCCCTGGCTGATCCTGATCGCGATCGGCGCGAGCATCGTCCTCGGCTGGATTCCGGTCATCGGCCAGATCATCGGCGTCGCGGCCTTCGTCGTGACGCTCCTCGCCGCCTGGCGGGTCGGGCTCAAGCTCCAGAAGGAGCCGGTCTGGCTGATCCTCTACTTCTTCCTCCAGCTCGTCTGGCTCGGCATCCTCGCGTTCGACAAGTCGCGCTGGAACACCGCGATCCCCGCCGCACCATGGGCGGGCAACGGCTTCCTCTCCGACCGCACGTCGTGGGCGGGGATCCCCGATCAGACGCCCGCGGGCGGATACCCGACCAACCCGGTGACCCAGCCCGGCGCCTACCCGCCGCCGGCGGGCTACCAGCCCCCGCCGCCGCCCGCCGGCTACGCGCCGCCGCCGGCCGCCACGCCCCCGGCTGCCACGCAGCCTCCCGTGACGCCGCCGTCCGCCACGCCGCCGGGAGCTCCCGAGCCGCCGACGACGCCGCCCGCGCCGCCGACGACGCCCGCTTCGTAATCGTTCCGCACTCGAGCCCTCACCCGTCCGGGTGGGGGCTCGAGTGCGTCCGGCATCGGCGGAGCACCGGACGCTCGGGTTAGCGTGGAGGCGTGAACACCACCGATACCGCCGTCCCCGTCCGCCGCGTCGGAAGCTCCGGCCTTCTCGTGTCGGCGACCGGGCTCGGCTGCAACAACTTCGGCCGGCCGGGGACGCGCACCGCGACGCTCGACGGGACGATCGAGGTGCTGGATGCCGCGATCGAGGCGGGTGTCACGTTCCTGGACACCGCCGACATGTACGGCGGCGAGCCGGGTCTCAGCGAGACGCTCATGGGCGAGGCACTGCAGGGACGCCGCGATCAGGTCGTCCTGGCCACCAAGTTCGGTCACCCCGGCCGCGACATGGGATACCGGATCTCCGCGGCGAAAGGCTCACGGTCCTATGTGCGCGTCGCGGTGGAGGAGTCGCTGCGACGTCTGCGCACCGACTGGATCGATCTGTATCAGCTGCACGTCCCCGACCCGCAGACGCCGATCACCGAAACCCTGTCGGTTCTGGAGGATCTGGTCCGCGAGGGCAAGATCCGGTACTTCGGTCACTCGAACCTCTCCGGATGGCAGATCGCGGATGCCGATCACCGCGCGACGGATCGCGGAAGTCGCTTCGTCTCGGCGCAGAACCACTACAGCCTGCTCGCACGGGCGGCCGAGCGTGAAGTGCTGCCGGCGGCGCTTCGGGCTGGGGTTCTTTCCGTTCTTCCCGCTGCACAACGGGCTGCTCACCGGCAAGTTCACGCGCGACGGCGGACCGGAGGGCAGTCGCATCATGATGCAGCGTCGTCATGTGTGGCAGGACGCCCCCTGGGACGCGCTCGAGCAGTACCAGCGGTTCTGCGACGAGCGCGGCATCTCGATGCTGCAGGCGACGTTCGGTTGGCTGCTCGCGCAGCCGGCGCTTTCGAGCGTCATCGCCGGTGCGACGAGCCCTGAGCAGGTGCGCGCCAACGCCGAGGCCGCTGCGGCGTGGAAGCCGTCCGACGCCGACCTGGCGGTCATCGACGGACTCTTCCCGCTCGTGGAGGACCCCGCCGCGCGCGTGTGACCGGGGCCGCCGTCGGCAATGTCAGTAGGATATGAAGACGTCGACAGGACCGCTCGGGTTCCGTCGCCGCTGATGTCGGCTAACGGGAGGACGGGGCGTGCCCGAGGAATCCACCCACTCCCATTCCGTGCCGACGCCGGACGGGACGATCGAGCTCACCTGGGCGGGTGTGACGCACACCGGGCGCCGACGCGAGATCAACCAGGACGCCCTGCTCGCCAGCTACCCGCTGTTCATCGTCGCCGACGGCATGGGCGGGCACATCGGCGGGGAGATCGCCAGCGCCAGCACGGTCGATCGGCTCGGTGGTGTCGTCGCGGACGGTCCGGTGAACCCGAAGACGATCGAGAAGGCGCTCACGCGCGCGGTGCGCGACATCGCCTCGCACCCGGAGACGACCGACGACGGCACGGGGACGACCCTGACCGGCGTCTACCTCGACCTGAGCGACGGCCCTCCGCAGTGGGTGACGCTCAACATCGGCGACTCGCGGGTCTACCTCGTCCGCGAGGGGGACATCGAGCAGATCACGACGGATCACTCCGTCGTCCAGGAACTGATCGCCGCGGGACGACTGAGCCCGGAAGAGGCGGAGAACCACCCCTACGGCAACGTGATCACGCGCGCCGTCGGTCCCAGCGAGAGTGTTGCACCCGACTACGTGCGGCTGGACGTGGTGGACGGCGACCGCTTCGTCATCTGCTCGGACGGGCTCACGAAAGAGCTCACCGATTACGGGATCCAGCACTTCCTGAGGGAGAACGACGATCCTGCCGCCGCTGTCGAGGCGATGCTGGATGCCGCGCTCGAGAACGGGGGGCGTGACAACATCACGATCATCGTGCTCGATGTCACGGTGCGCGTGACGGCGGACGATCCGGAGAACGCTCCCGCGACGATCGCCGACTCCTCCCCAGCCTGAGCGCCGTCGCACTTCTTCCCCGATCCCTCCCGAGCCGTCCTGCAGAGCGGCAACACGTGATGTGCTCGGGACGTGAGCGCGTCCTTCTCCCCGCCGCAGGCTCTGCGGGTCCGCACCGTTGCACCGCCACCGGAGCCGCTCGAGTTGCCCCCGCCGTGGACCGAGCCCGCTCGGCCGGCTGTCCCTCTCCTCGCCTCGGTCGTCCCCGTGGTCGGTGCAGTTGCGCTGTGGGCTGTGACCGGCTCGATCCTCGCTCTCTGGCTGGCAGCGCTCGGGCCCCTCATCGCGGGCGCGAGCATGCTCGACGGAGCGCGCAGCAGCCGACGTGACAAACGACGCGCGGAGCGCGCGGCGAGCATCGCGCGCGCCCAGGTCGGTCACGACATCGACGAGCGTCACGCCGACGAGCGCGAACGACTCCGCGCTCGGCATCCGGATCTCGCAGGGTTCGCCGACCGGCCGGCCGAGGTCTGGCGGGTCGTGCCCGGTCGCGCCGAGGCCCTGGTGCTCGGGAGAGGCGAGCGTCCGAGCGCGCTTCGGGTCACGGGGGGCGGTGACGATCCCGCGAGCGCCGACCTGCGGCGACGCGCGATTCTGCTGGCGTCGGCTCCGGTCGCGGTACCCCTTCCGTCGGCTCTCGCTGTCGTCGGCCCGCCGGTGCTCGCCCGCGCGGTCGTCCGCGCCGTCGTGCTCCAGCTCGCCCTGATCAGTCCACCGGGAGCCCTCCGCGTCGTCGGCCCCCTCCGTGGCGAGAATGCGTGGGCCGAGATGCTTCCGCACCGACGCGCGACCGCGGGCCTCGGGCTCGCCCTCGCGGCGCCGGGGGAGGCGATTGCACACGACGCCGACGTCATGATCATCCGGACCCGAACCGAGGATCCGCCGCCCGTCGCGGATGTCGTACTCACGGTGCGCACGCCGGACGATGCCGTACTGGACGTCGGCGGCGAGGTCGTGCCGGTCGCCGTGGAGGCGATCGGCGAAGCGCAGGCGCGACGGCTGGCGACCTGGCTCGTGCGCCGCGCCGGAGACGAGGGGCGCGAGGAGGGCCGGGTCCCGGTCATCGCCCTCGCCGGTCTTCTGCTCGATGCCCCGCCGTCCGTGCCGGGGCGCCTGTGCGCTCCGGTGGGACTCGAAGCGGACGAGCCCTGCGTGATCGACCTCGTGGACGACGGGCCGCACGCGATCGTGGCGGGGGTGACCGGTTCGGGAAAGTCGGAGTTGCTCATCACCTGGGTGCTGGCGCTGAGCGCGCGCCACCCGCCCGGCGAGGTGAGCTTCCTCTTGGCGGACTTCAAGGGCGGAACCGCGTTCGATGCTCTCGCGGGAGTCCCGCACGTGACCGGCGTCATCACGGACCTCGACGGGACAGGGGCGCGTCGCGCGATCGAGAGCCTTCGTGCGGAGGTGCGGTGGCGCGAAGCGCAGCTCGCGCGGGTCGGCGCGCGCGACATCCGCGACCCCCGGGTTCGGATTCCCCGCCTCGTGATCGTCGTGGACGAGTTCGCGGCGCTGCTGGGCGAGCACCCCGAACTGCATGCGGTCTTCACCGACGTCGCCGCGCGCGGCCGCGCGCTCGGGATGCACCTCATCCTGGGCACGCAGCGACCGTCGGGGGTGATCAGGGAGAGCCTGCTCGCCAACTGCCCGCTCCGGATCAGTCTGAGGGTGACCGATCCTGCTGACAGCAGGGCTGTCATCGGCACCGAGCGGGCGGCGCTGCTGCCCGGCGATCCGGGCTCGCGCGGCATCGCACTCGTGCGGACGGCAGCCGACCCCTCGGCGCGGCGTGTGCGCGTCGCGCTGTCCGCGCCGGCGGACGCCGCCGCGATCGCCGAGTCCGCTGCGGCGGAGCCGCCCCCGAGACGCCCCTGGCTGCCGGAGCTTCCGGTGTCCGTGCTGCTGTCCGAACTGCCCGGGCCCCCAGGAGGCCTGGCCGAACCGGGTTTCCTGCCGTTCGGGCTGGCCGACGAACCGGAGCGGCAGAGCCAGTGCACGGTGGGGCTCGCCGCATCGGAGCGCGGCTTGCTGGTCGTCGGCGCGGGCGGAACGGGGAAGTCCACCGTGCTGCGCTCGCTCCTGGCCGGCTCGACGGATGTCGTCCGCGTGGCCGGGTCGGGAGAGCAGGTCTGGGATGCCGTCGCGGACGCGTCCCGCGCGACGCCCGGGACCCTCGTGGTGATCGACGACCTCGACACCCTGACCGGAGACCTGCCTGCCGAGTACGGCCGAGAGCTCCTGGAGCGGATCGAGCGACTGACCCGCCGAGCGGGGGAGAGCGGCATCCGTGTCGTGGCCGCCGCGCAGCGGCTCGTCGGCGGGGCCGCGCGCATCGCCGAACTCCTCCCGCGTCGACTCGTGCTGGGGACCTCTTCGCGCTCGGAGCACATCGCCGCCGGGGGCGACCCGGCCGTGTACGCGCCCGCGCTGCCCCCGGGGCGCGGCTGGCTCGACGGTCGTGCCGTGCAGGTCGCCGTCGTCCCGGACGCCCCCGTGCCGGTCGCGCCGGAGTCGGCTCCGTGGATCCCCGAGGGTCCGCTGACCGGGATGATCCGTCGCGGTTCCGTCCTGCGCCCGCCGGACGCCTGGGTGGGAGCCGGCGTGTGCATCGTCGGCCTCGAGGAATTCGTCCGGGGCGAGTGGGCGCGCTCCGGCCGCGTCGTCGTGACGGGAGACCCCGACGACTGGCAGCGTCAGTGGCGCTGGCTGCACACGTTCCGCGCCGACCACGACCTCGTGGTGGACGCCGGCTGCGCCGCCGACTACCGGCTGCTCACCGGCGATCGGGATCTCCCGCCGTATTGCGAACCCCGAGCCCACCGGGCCTGGCTGATGCGCGCGGGGGGACCGGCGCAGCGCGTCGTGTTGCCCGCACCGGGTTGACCGCCCTGATGCCACCCCCTACGGTCACTGTGTGACCACAACACCGATCTCCCTCGACCGACCCGAAGGCAAGGGACTCGCCGCCGGCACACTCGGACTCTGGGGATCCACGGTCATCGGGCTCGCCTCGACTGCTCCGGTGTATTCGCTCGTGGCGACGCTCGGCTTCGTCGTGCTCGCCGTCGGCGCCCAGGCCCCGGTGATCTTCATCCTCGCCTTCGTGCCCATGCTGTTCATCGCCTTCGCCTACCGGGAACTCAACAACGAGATCCCGGACTGCGGCACGACTTTCACCTGGGGCACGAAGGCGTTCGGCCCCTGGGTCGGCTGGCTCGGCGGGTGGGGTGTCGCGGTGGCGGGGATGGTCGTGCTGGCCAATCTCGCCCAGATCGCCGGCATCTACTTCTGGGCTCTCGTGGACGGGATCATCCAGAACCCGTCGGACGCCCTGCTGGCCGACAACGTTCCGCTGGTCACTGTGACCGGAGTGGTCTTCATCGCCGCGATGACGTGGATCAGCTGGCGAGGAGTCGAGATCGGCGAGCGCGTCCAGAACATCCTGCTCGGCATCCAGTACCTCGCTCTGGCGATCTTCGTCGTCGCGGCGCTCTGGCACTTCTTCGCCGGGACGGCGCCGGACCCCACCCCGTTCGATTGGGCGTGGTTCAACCCGTTCGCGCTCGGGGACTGGAGCAGCTTCATCGAGGCGATCCTGCTCGCCCTGTTCATCTACTGGGGGTGGGACACCTGCCTGGCGCTGAACGAGGAGACGAAGGATCCCAAGCGCATCCCCGGACGCGCAGCCCTTCTCACCACGGTGTTCCTGCTGATCACCTACGTCGGCGTCACGGTCGCCGCGATGATGTACGCGGGTCTCGGGGACACCGGGACGGGCCTGGGCAACGAGGCGAACGCGGATGACTTCTTCCTCGCGATCAAGGACGGACTGCTGGGTCCGGTCGGCTGGATCCTGGTGGTGGCCGTCATGATCTCCGCGATTTCGTCCACGCAGACCACGATCCTCCCGACGGCGCGCGGCACTCTCGCGATGGCGGCGTACAAGGCGCTGCCCAAGCGGTTCGCCACGGTCCACCCGCGCTACAAGACGCCGTCCTTCTCGACGCTCGTCATGGGTGTGGTGGCATCGGTGTACTACATCGGCATGACGCTGATCAGCGACAACATCCTTCAGGACTCGATTCTCTCGCTCGGGCTCGCGATCGCCTTCTACTACGCCGTGACGGGCTACGCGTGCGTCTGGTACTTCCGGCGGGACCTCTTCTCGTCGGCGCGCGACTTCTTCTACAAGGGCCTCTTCCCGCTGCTGGGCGCGCTCATGCTCACGTACGCGTTCGTCCAGTCCGCGATCGACATGTACGACGTCGACTACGGCTACTCCGTGCTGTTCGGCATCGGCGGCACGTTCGTCCTGGGCATCGGATCCCTCGCGTTCGGGGTCGTCCTGATGCTCATCTGGTTCGCGTTCCCGCGGTCCAAGGCGTTCTTCCGCGGGCAGAGCCTCAATCGCGAAACGCCCGTTCTCGTTCCCGACGACCCCGCTGCCTACATCCGCTCGGTCGACGGCGGCGTCTGACCGCCGCCGTCGACCGGCGTCTCAGCGGAGGGCGTCGGCGAGCGGGACCGGCGCGATCCCGTGCGCGTTCGCGACACCCGGATTCACGACTGCTCCGCCGTGGGTGTTCAGACCGCCTGCGAGCGCCGCGTCGGCCCGCAGCGCGTCCCGCCAGCCGTGCCGTGCGATCTGGCGGATGTACGGCATCGTGGCGTTCGTGAGGGCGGACGTGGAGGTGTTCGGCACGGCGCCGGGCATGTTCGCCACGCAGTAGAACACGCTGCCGTGCACCGGGAACGTCGGATCGGCGTGCGTGGTGGGGTGCGTGTCCTCGAAGCAGCCGCCTTGATCGACCGCGATGTCCACGAGCACGGAACCGGGGCGCATCCGGGAGACCATCTCGTTCGTGACGAGCTTGGGTGCCTTCGCCCCCGGGATGAGAACGGAGCCGATCACGAGATCGGAATCGACCACCGCACGGTCGAGATCCAGGGGGTTGGAGGCTGCGGTCTTCACACGCCCCTGGAAGTGGTCGTCGAGGTAGCGCAGGCGCTGGACGTTCGTGTCGAAGATCGTCACGTCGGCCCCGAGTCCGACGGCGATCACCGCGGCGTTCGCACCCGCCACGCCGCCGCCGATCACGGTCACGCGGGCCGGTCGCGTGCCCGGCACACCCGACATGAGCAGCCCGAGACCGCCCGCGGAACGCATGAGGGTCGACGCGCCGACCGTCGGTGCCAGACGCCCCGCGACTTCGCTCATCGGTGCCAGCAGGGGCAGACCGCCGCCGGCGAGCTGCACGGTCTCGTACGCGATCGCGGTCACTGCGTCTGCGACCAGCCGGTCGGTCAGCGGTCGGTCGGCGGCGAGGTGGAGGTAGGTGAACAGCACGAGGTCGTCGCGGAAGAAGCCGTACTCGCTCTGGATCGGCTCCTTCACTTTCAGGAGCAGCTCGGCGCGGGCCCACACCTCCGCGGCCTCGTCGAGCATCGTCGCTCCGGCGGCCTCGTATTCGGCATCCGGCATGGACGAGCCCGCGCCCGCGCCCCGCTGCACGAACACCTCATGACCCGCCTGCGCGAGGTCGTGGACGCCCGCGGGCGTGAGGGCCACACGATACTCGTTGTTCTTGACTTCGGTGGGGACGGAGATCCTCATCGTCGAGATCCTTTCCGCTCCGGGTCGGAGCGCCTCTAGAAAGCGGGGCGGATGGCCCCGACAACCTGGTCGCCGCCCGAGACGGACAGCGCGAGTTCTGCGGTGGCGGCGGCGACGTCCGCGGCGGCCAGGGCGCCTTGCTGCTCGAGCAGTCGCAGCGCCACCACCGTGGCCGCCCGTCCGCTCCCGTCCAGCATCTTCAGTGCCACGGTCGTGCCGTCCGGGGCGACCATCACCATGACGCCTTCGGCGCCGCCCTTCGCGAACACGCCGAGGCGTTCGATCACGACCGTGTCCGCGCGCCCCGGGCCGTCGATCGTCCATGGGTTCTCCCGGACGGCGCGAACGAGCATCCCCGCGCTGCGGTGCAGTGCGAAGGGGGAGCGCTCCAAGGACGTTCCGACCCGATGGATCGCCTTGACGAGCCCGCCGAGGCTCATGGCATAGACCGGAGCGCCGCATCCGTCGATCGCGGTCGCCGCGAAGCGCTCGCCCACGAGACGCTCGGCCACGTCGCGGATGTGGACCTGAAGCGGGTGCTCGGGGGAGAGATAGCTCTCGGTCGGCCACCCGTTCACGGTGCACGTGAGGAGCATCGCGGCGTGCTTGCCCGAGCAGTTCATGCGGATGCGCGACGGTGCGCCACCTACGCGTACGACCTCATCCCGCGTGCTCTGGTCGCCGGGCCATGCCGGCGGGCAGCGCAGCGCGTCCTCGGAGAGGCCTGCCGCGTCCAGCACGTCGCGCACGACCGAGACGTGTCGGTCGGTGCCGGAGTGGCTCGCCGTCGCCATGCCGAGTCGCTCGCCGTCGAGCGGCGCACCCGCGGTCAGGCACGCCAGTGCCTGCAGCGGCTTCAGGCTCGAACGGGGGAGGATCGGCGCGGAGGTGTCGCCCAGCACCCGCACCGGAGTACCGGCGGGATCCACCACGATCGCGGCGCCCGCGTGCCGGGATTCGACGAAGCCGCTGCGTTCGACGACGGCGAGTTCGACGGCATCGGCGACGGCGAAGGTCTGCGGCACCCCGCCAGCCTACCGCCCGCACCCCGCCGATCCCGGGCGTGTCAGACTGGGACGATGTTCGGCGAGCACCGGTACGCCCTGCGCACCATCTGGACCGGGAACCGCGGTGCGGGCACCCGCGGCTACCGCGATTACGATCGCAGCGTCACGATCGAAGTCGAGGGGAAGCCCGACCTGCTGGCCTCGTCCGACAAGCCGTTCCGCGGTGACCCGGCGCGCTGGAATCCCGAGGATCTCCTGCTCGCCGCGCTCAGCGAATGCCACCTCCTGTCCTATCTGCACGCGTGCGTGCAAGCCGGGGTCGTGGTGGTGGCCTACCGCGACGAGGCGACCGGAGTGATGGTCGAGGACGGCAGGGGCGGCGGGGCTTTCCGCGAGGTCGAGCTGCGGCCGCACGTCGTCGTCGCGGACGCCGCGATGGTGGATGCCGCGACCGCCGCGCACGCGCAGGCGAACGAGTGGTGCTTCATCGCGAACTCCGTGAACTTCCCGGTGCGCCACGTCCCGACGATCGAGGTGTCCGCCTCGGCGAGCGTCGTATCGGAGTGACCGCTCAGCGACGCTCGTGCGGCAGGACCTGGCGGATGCGCTCGATCGGATTCTGAGCCGGTGCCTCGTTGTAGGCGCCCGCGAGCTCCTGGCCCGAGAGGGCGTGGATCGCCGCCATGATGTCATCGGTCGCGAGGCGACGCGCCCGGCCGGAATCCGCGCCGCCGTGGTGGGAGAGATCGAGAGGTTCGCCGAACTTGACCGTGACGCGTTCGCGCAGCGACGGGAGGCGTGCCCCGACCGGCATGACCTTGTCCGTGCCGATCAGCCCCACGGGGACGACGGGGGCACCGGTCTGCAGCGCGAGGAACGCCACGCCGGTCCGGCCCTTGTACAGCCGGCCGTCGAGGGAGCGCGTGCCCTCCGGATAGAGCGCGACCGCGTTGCCGGCGTCGAGGAGCCGGCGCTGCTGATCCAGCGCGTCCAGGGCGGCCTGTCCGGCTCCGCGTTGGACGGGCACGGCTCCGATCGCGGTGAAGAACTCCTTGGACAGCCAGCCGGAGAATCCGGGGCCGTCGAAATAGCTCGACTTCGCGAGGAAGTGCACCGGGCGCGGCGCGGCGACCGGGATCGCGATCGAGTCGATGAACGAGAGGTGATTGCTCGCGAAGATGACGGGTCCGGAGCGCGGCACGTTCTCCCGACCCTCCACGCGCGGACGGTAGACCATGCGGGCCAGCGGAGCGATGACGAAGCGGCCGAGACCGTACGTCGCCCCCATCTGTCGGGGGGCGAGCGCGGAGCCGGCTTCTGTGGAATCGGGAGCGTCCGCGGAAGTCACCCGTCGAGGGTACTCCCGATTCCATACCCTCACCGGCATGGTCTCCTCTCAGCCGGGACAGAGGAATCGTGGGGGAAGATGGTCACTTCCCTTCCCTTCATCCTGAGGATCACTGTGCGCATTCGCCCGCTCGTCGCCCTTTCCGCCATCGCGCTGTCCGGCGTCCTCCTCGCCGGGTGCGCGTCCAGCGCGCCGACGGCCGACGAGAGCCCCACGGCCGCACCGGTCGTGGACCTGTGCAGCGCCGCGGCGCCGTCCGGCGCGGCATCGGATGCCGTCACCGTGGAGGGTGAGGTGGGCCAGGAGTCGACCGCGACCTTCACGTCGCCGCTGGAGATCACGAACCTGCAGACCACCGTCGTGGAAGAGGGATCGGGCGAACCGGTGGAATCCGGCGAGCTGGTCACGTACGCGCTGAGCGCCTTCAATGCGGAGACCGGCGAGAAGCTGGGCGCGATCGGATACGACGGCAACCCGGTGCTGCCCGTGCAGATCTCGCCCGACAACCCGATCGGCCAGATCCTCGGGTGCGCGACTCCCGGAACGCGGGTCGTCGTCGCCTATCCGCCCGCCGACCCCAACCCGGGCCAGGTGTACGTGTTCGACTTCGTCTCGACGGTGCCGGATGCCGCATGGGGCGAGCCGCAGGAGCCCCAGGCCGGACTGCCGGAGGTCACCCTCGCCGATGACGGCGCCCCGACCATCGAGATCCCGAGCGGCGACGCGCCCGCCGATCTGCAGCTGGAGACCCTGAAGAAGGGCGACGGCGCCACCGTCGAATCGGGCGACACCGTCCTCGTGCAGTACACCGGCGTGAAGTGGTCGGACGGTTCGGTGTTCGACTCGAGCTGGGAGAACGGGGCACCCGCGTCCTTCCAGACGACCGGGGTCGTGGACGGCTTCCGGCGGGCGCTGGAGGGCCAGACGGTCGGTTCGCAGGTGCTCGTGGTCATCCCGCCTGCGCTCGGCTACGGCGAGGCCGGCTCGTCCGAGAACGAGCTCGCCGGTGAGACGCTCGTCTTCGTCGTCGACATCCTCGGCACGCAGCACCAGGCGCCCGCTCAGTAAGCGCGGGCTGGCTAGTCTGGCCTCATGCGTCGCGTCCTCATCCTCGGTTCCACCGGTTCGATCGGCACGCAGGCGCTCGAGGTGATCCGCGCGAACACGGAACGCTTCGAGGTCGTGGGGCTCGCGGCCGGATCCGACCGTGTTCAGCTGCAGACGCAGGCCGAGCAGTTCGGCGTGGAGCACACGGCGCTCGGCGCCGCGGAGGCCGAGCAGCTCGTCCGCGACGTCGACGCCGATGTGGTGCTCAACGGGATCACCGGGTCGGTCGGTCTCGGCCCGACGCTCGCAGCACTGGAGAGCGGACGCACGCTCGCCCTCGCGAACAAGGAATCGCTCATCGTGGGCGGTGACCTCGTGACGGCGATCGCGCGCCCGGGTCAGATCGTCCCGGTCGACTCCGAGCATTCCGCGATCGCGCAGGCGCTTCGGGCGGGGGAGCGCGGCGAAGTGCGACGGCTGGTGCTGACCGCGTCCGGCGGCCCCTTCCGCGGACGCAGCCGTGCGTCCCTCGAGGCCGTCACTCCCGCCGAGGCGCTCGCCCACCCGACGTGGGACATGGGCCGCGTCGTCACGACGAACTCGGCGACCCTGGTGAACAAGGGGCTCGAGGTCATCGAGGCGCACCTGCTGTTCGACGTCGACTACGCGCACATCGACGTCGTCGTGCATCCGCAGTCGGTCGTGCACTCGATGGTCGAGTTCGTCGACGGTTCGACGATCGCCCAGGCCTCACCGCCGGACATGCGGCTGCCGATCTCGCTCGGCCTCGATTGGCCGCATCGCGTGGCCGGCGTGGGCCGCCCGATCGACTGGTCGGTCGCGACGTCGTGGACCTTCGAACCGCTCGACGACGAGGCGTTCCCCGCGGTCCGGCTCGCCAAGAAGGTCGGACGGGCGGGCGGCAGCTATCCCGCCGTCTTCAACGCCGCGAACGAACAGGCGGTCGACGCATTCCACGACGGGCGCCTGCCGTTCACCGGCATCGTCGAGCTCATCGAGCGCGTCGTGGAGACGCACGACCCCGAGGCGACGGTCGGTTCGACGCTGACGCGCGACTCGCTCGCCGAGGCGGAGCGGTGGGCGCGGGATGCCGCGGATCGGGCGATCGCGGCAGGCTGAGTCCGCTCAGTCGGGATACGGCACCGGCCAGTGCGGCTCGGGGACGGGCCACCCGGCGTCGCGCAGCGCGCGGCGGGCGAGTTCGCGCGCCGAGTAGGGCGTGCGGACGCCGCGGATGTCGCGATAGTCCTGATGACCAGGCCCCGCCCACAGGATCGCGTCGCCGTCGCCGACGAGGGCGACCGCCTCGACGATCGCGACCTCGGGGGGTGAGAACTCGTGGATCTCGGCATCCGGTCGCGCACGCCTCGCGCCCTCGATCAGCGTCGCGCGGATCGAGTCGATGTCCTCGAAGCGCGGGTGGTGGTCGGTGACGACCAGGATGTCGCTGCCGAGGACCGCGGTGCGGCCCATGTCGTGGCGCTTCGTGGCGTCGCGGTCGCCGTCTGCTCCGAAGAGCATGACCACTTTGCCGGGCGTGACCCGGCGGACGGCGGCGAGCGTCTTCTCGAACGCGTCCGGTGAGTGGCCGAAGTCGACGTACACCGCGGGCCCTCGTTCCCCGGACACTCGCTCCGTGCGGCCGGGAAGGTAGGCCCGGATCCCGCCGTCGCCCGTCAGGGTCGCCACGATCCGCTCCCACGCGTAGCCGGCCTCGAGCAGCATCACGATCGCGAGACCCGCGTTCGCGGCCATGTGCCGGCCGATCACGGGCACGATCGTGGTGAGTGTGCGACCGTCGGCGGCCGTCAGGCGGAATTCCGTCCCGGTCTGACGCTCGTGCACGATCTCCACGACCCAGTCCGCCCGCGCGGCCGCATCCGGGTCCGTGGCGATCGCCGGGGTGCCGACGGTGACGAACGGGATCTCGCAGCGCTCCTGCACTTCGGCGGCGGCATCCGAATCGAGCGAGATCACGGCGCGGCGCGCGCGATCGGGACGGAAGAGGGGGAGCTTGGCCTCGAGGTACTCGCGCATGTCGGCGTAGTCGTCGAGGTGGTCGTGCGTGAGGTTCGTGAACGCGGCGACGTCGAAGACGATGCCGTCCACACGTCGACGGCTGAGCGCCTGCGCGCTGACCTCGACCACGACCGCCTCGACGCCGCGTTCGCGCATGAGCGCCAGGAGCGCGTGCATCTCGTACGCCTCGGGCGTCGTCAGCCGCGAGACGACGATCTGACCGGCGATGTGCCGCTCGGCGGTCGAGGACAGACCCGTGACGACTCCGAGCTGGCCGAGGATCCCTTCGAGCAGGTGGGACACGCTCGTCTTGCCGTTCGTGCCGGTCGTTCCGAACAGCAGCGGCAGATCGTCGTCGCGGCCGGTGCCGTAGACCCATGCGGACAGGTCGCCGAGGATGCCGCGTGGGTCATCGACGACGATGACCGGGAGCCCGGTCCCGGCGGCGGCGTCCGCGCCCTCCGCGTCCGTGACGACGGCGACCGCGCCCTTCGCCGCAGCGGATGCCGCGAAGTCGGCGCCGTGCCGGTTCACCCCGCGGACGGCGACGAACACATCACCCGGACGCAGGTCCGCGGTCGCGAGGGTCAACCCGGTGAGGGAGGCGTCGCCGATCTCGCCGCGGACGTCCCGGGCGTACCGATCGGCCAGCTCCCGCAGAGGGTGGGTCGGCGGGTGGTCCGGGCGCAGCACGGGGGGCAGGTGGGAGGGAAGGTCGTTCGCCATGGCCTGACCATCCTCTCATCCGCCTGCTCGGCTGACTCAAAGCCGCCGCGAGTACCGTGGGCGTGTGGAAGCCATCGCGTTCGTCATCGGCGTCGTGCTCATGATCGTGGGCCTGGCGGTCTCGATCGCCCTGCACGAGATCGGGCACCTCGTCCCGGCCAAGAGATTCGGCGTGCGCGTCGGGCAGTACATGATCGGCTTCGGCCCCACCCTGTGGTCGCGCCGCTACGGCGAGACGCAGTACGGCTTCAAGGCGATTCCGCTCGGCGGCTACATCTCGATGGCGGGGATGTACCCGCCGTCTCCCGCCGAGCGCGCGGCGACAGGGCGCGCCGGAGGCGGATTCTTCGCCACGATGGTGCAGGACGCGCGGGCCGCGAACGACGAGACGCTGCAGGGCGACGACGACCGGGTGTTCTACAAGCTCCCGGTGTACAAGCGGGTCATCATCATGCTCGGCGGTCCGGTGATGAACCTGCTCTTCGCGATCGTGCTGTTCTCGATCCTGTTGACCGGGATCGGAGTGCAGACGGCCACGACGACCGTCAGCGCCTTGAGCGAGTGCGTGCCGCAGGCCGGGGTGACCGAGTGCACGTTTTCCGATCCGGCGCCGCCCGCCGCCGCGGCGGGCATCGAGCCGGCCGACACGATCGTGTCGGTGAACGGCACTGCGGTCACCGGGTTCGACGAGGTGTCGAGGATCATCCAGGCCTCGCCGGGCGAGCAGCTCACCCTCGTGATCCAGCGCGACGGTGCGGAGCGCACGGTCACCGTCGTCCCGGCCGCGATCGATGCCACCGGGGCGGACGGGTCGGCCGAACGGATCGGATTCCTGGGGGTGCGCCCGACCGTCGAGTACGAGCGCCAGCCGATCTGGGCGGGGGCCGCTGCGGCGGGCGAGAACGTCGGCGCGGTCGCCGGCATCATGTGGCAGCTGCCCGTGAAGGTGTACCAGACGGCGACGACGCTGATCACGGGTGAGGAGCGCAGCGCCGACAGCCCGCTCAGCATCGTGGGTGCCGGCATCCTGTCGGGGGAGGTCGCCGCCGCGGAGGCGCCGGTGCTCAATCGCGTCGCCGGATTCCTCGGGCTCCTGGCGTCGCTGAACATCGCGCTGTTCGTGTTCAACCTCATCCCGCTGCTTCCGCTGGACGGCGGCCACATCGTGGTCGCCCTGTGGGACGGGCTCAAGCGGTTCCTCGCCAAGCTCTTCCACCGGCCGCCGCCGAAGCCGGTGGATGCGACCAAACTGGTCCCGGTGACGTTCGTCGTCGTGATCGGACTCATCGTGATGGGCGCCGTGCTGATCCTCGCCGACATCTTCAATCCGCTCTCGATCATCTGATTTTCCGCTGTGGTGTCGAAAACGGTCTTGTCCGTTCGCTGAAGGGATGAAACGGTCTCCCTGACGAAAGGACCACCACCGTGAAGTACGTCATCATGTTCACCAGCACTCCGGAACTGGATGCGGCCGTGCCGCCGGAGCGCCAGCAGGAGGTCTACGCCCGCGTCTACGAGTGGTTCGGCGAGCACGCTGCCGTCATCTCCGACTCCGGCGCCGAGCTGCAGCCCGTGGAGACCGCGACCACCGTCCGGCACGCGCCGGAGGGCCCCGTCGTGGTCGACGGGCCGTTCACCGAGGCCCGCGAGGCGGTCGGCGGGTTCACCGTCATCGACGTGGCGGATCTGGACGCGGCGATCGCCCTGGCCCGCAGCTGGCCGATGCTCGAGATCCCCGGAACGTCGGTCGAAGTCCGGCCGATGGTCGTGGACTACAGCCAGTTCGAGGAATGACCGACGCGGATGCCGCGGCGCCGGGCGCCTTCGACGGCGCCCGGGCTGCGGCATCGGATGTCCTCCTCTCGCGGATCGTGCGTGAGGAGGCCGGCCGGATCGTCGGGTCGCTCACGGCGTGGACCGGCAGCTTCGACGTCGCGGAGGACGCCGTGGCCGAAGCTGTGCTCGAAGCGCTCCCACAGTGGCGGCGCCGGGGGATCCCGGCGAACCCCGGTGGCTGGCTTCTCCAGGCGGCACGGCACAACGCCCTGGACCGCCTCCGTCGCGAGAAGCGTTATCGCGAGAAGCTCGCGCAGCTCGTGGCGGAGCCGACCGTCACGGCAGGCGGACCCGACGTCGACGAGCGTCTGCCGCTGCTGTTCGGATGCTGTCACCCGGCGCTCTCGGCGGACGCGCAGCTCGCCCTCACCCTGCGGGCGGTCTGCGGTCTGACGACGGATCAGATCGCGCGCGCGACGTTCAGTACGCAGGAGGCGGTGGCGCAGCGCATCGTCCGCGCCAAGCGCAAGATCGCCGCGGCCGGGATCCCGATCCGCATCCCGGAGGCGGAGAGTCTGCTCGCCCGCGTGGACATCGTGCTCACCGTCATCTCGGTGATGTACTCCGAAGCGCACCTCGTGGCCGGTGGGGATGCGGGCGCGGACCGCGATCTCGCGGAGGACGCCGTCTGGCTCGCCCGCGTGGTGGCGGCGGCGCTTCCCCGCGAGGCGGAGGCGCAGGGGCTTCTCGCCCTCCTTCTCCTGCACCGGGCCCGCGAAGGCGGGCGCGCCGTCGACGGGGAACTCGTTCTCCTGGCGGCTCAGGACCGCTCACGATGGGACTCCCGGCTCATCGCTGAGGGACAGCGGGCCCTCGCGCGCGCGGCGACGCTCCGCCGCCCCGGCCGATGGCAGCTGCACGCGGCGATCGCCGCCTGTCACTGCGACGCGCGGACGGCGGCGGAGACCGACTGGCTGCAGGTGCTCACGCTGTACGACATGCTCCTCGCGTATGACGCGACGCCCGTCGTCCGCCTCAATCGGGCGGTCGCGCTCGCCGAGGTGGCGGGACCGGCTGCGGCGCTCACCGAGGTCGATGCCCTGCGCACAGCACTGGAGCGTTCGCACTTGTGGCACGCCGTGCGCGCACGCATGCTGCGTGAGGTCGGTCGGCAAGACGAGGCGCTGGCCGAGGACCTCGTCGCCCTCGAACTGACCGCGAACGAGGCCGAGCGACGACTGCTGGCGGCGCGGGTCGGCGGCGGTCAGGCCTGAACGGGCACGAGCGCGCTCGCGACCAGACGCTCCAAAGTGCTCATGCCGTCGCGCGACAGGATCGACTCGAGGTGGCCCTGGATCGAGGCGAACCCGGGCCCGCGCAGGGCGTACACGTCGCCGTCCGCGTCCGCGGACACCTCCGCATCGCCCACCGTCGTCGTACCGGGTTCGACCCGCGCGGTGAATGTGTTGTAGAAGCCGATCGAGGCCGACTGCCCGAACACGTCCACGGTCTTCTGGAGGCCCTGATGCGGAGCATCCAGAGGAGCGAGCGCGATGCCGAACCCGTCGGCGAGGATCTGGTGGCTGAGGCAGACGGCCAGGAGCGGCCGACCCGTCGCGCGGCGGTGGGCGACGACCTCTCGCATGCGGCGCATCCGGGGGGTGCCGGGATCCCGCGGGTCGCCGGGGCCGGGACCGGCGACCACCAGTTCGGCGGCATCGATCTCGTCATCGGTGACCGCGCTCCACGGTACGATGCGGGCATTCAGCCCCAGATGGCGCAGCTGGTGGGCGAGCATCGTGGTGAAGCGATCCTCGGCATCGACCACGACAGCGGAGCGTCCGTGGAACGGACCGCCGCCGGCGAGCGCGTGCTGCGGGTTGAGCCAGAACGACGCGAGTCGCTCGTTGCGGGAGGCCAGGAGCGCCGCGATGCCCGGGTCGTCCGCGAGCGGCAACGGGTCGGCCGTCGGCGCATCCTCGTCGATCACGTCGGCACGCACCTCCAGCGGCCGGTCGCGCGGCACCGCGCCGATCGCGCCCAGCACGCCGGCGGCCTTGCCGTGCGTCTCGCTCACTTCGCCGTAGGGGTCGGAGTGGCGCACGAGCGTCGCGCCGACCGGCACTCGCAGACGTCCGTCCTGCAGATAGGCGGTGCGGATGAGGATCGGCGCGTCCAGATCGTGCGTGGACTCGCCCGCGAGGATCGCGTCGGTGCGCGGGGTGAACAGCGCGGCCACTCCCGAGTAGTAGCCGCGCGGCGACCGCTCGTGCCGCGTGATGACGGTGCATGCGTTCTGCATGGGGGAGCCGGTCACTGTCGGCGCGAACATCGTCTCGCGGAGGATCTCGCGGGGATCCAGGCGGCTGCGTCCCCGCAGAACGTACTCCGTGTGGGTGAGCCGCGACATCTCCTTCAGGTGCGGACCGGTGATCCTCCCGCCGTCCGAGCACACGGCGCTCATCATCTTGAGTTCCTCGTCGACGACCATGAAGAGCTCCTCGGTCTCCTTCGTCGACTCCAGGAACTCGGTGAGCGTCTCGATCGTCGCGCCGCCCGCGGGGTGGCGGAACGTGCCCGAGATCGGGTTCATCGTGACCACGCCGTCGCGGGCGCTCACGTGCGCTTCGGGGCTCGCGCCGACGGCCACGTGGTCGCCGGTCACGATCGCGAAGGTCCAGTACGCACCCCGCTCGCCCTCGAGCAGCGCACGGAACCACGTCAGGGCCGCGGTGGCGGCATCCGTGGTCACGCCCGCGGTGAAGTCGCGGCGGATCACGAAGTTCGCGCCCTCGCCCAGACCGATCTCATCGGCGATCACCCGGCGGACGATGTCGGCGTACTCCTCATCGGCGATGTCGAAGCCCGGGTCGGCAAGCGGCACCGGGGCCGACGGCAGTTCCGCGATCGTGGCCTCGCGGTCGACGACGCGGCGTTCGCGGACGATCAGGCAGCGCAGCGGCGCCCCGTCGTCGTGGCACTCGAAGCCGCGCTCGCGGACCTGGCGGAACGGCACGAGGGCGAGCACCTCGAGCGGCGCTCCCGCGGCGTCGTGCAACGGGATGTCGCCCAGAAGCTCGACATCGACGACGTCGCCGGTGAGGACTTCGATCGAGCCGGCGTCGCGAGCGATGAGCGCGAAGGGCACGCCGCGGGCGGCGAGGTCGATCAGATCGGCAGGACCGGCGTCGGTCATCGGGGCCTCCGGTGTGGGCGGGCGGTCGCCACGAAACGAAAAAGACCGCCCGGTGGGCGGTCTGTGGTCAGAGAATGCGAACACACCGCCTAGAAGGCGGGCCACCAGGTGCGGTTCGTGCGCATGCGGTCACGATATCAGACCGACGGATGCCGCGATCGCCCGTTCCGAGCCGCTCGCGTCGTAGGCTGGAGGGGTGCCAGCAGTCAATCTCGGGATGCCCAAGGTCCCCGAAACCCTCGCCCCCCGCCGCAAGTCCCGGCAAATCAAGGTGGGCAAGGTGCTCGTCGGCGGCAACGCCCCGATCAGCGTCCAGTCCATGTGCACGACGCCGACCACCAACATCAACGCCACGCTTCAGCAGATCGCCGAGCTGACGGCATCCGGCTGCGAGATCGTGCGCGTCGCCGTCCCGTCGCAGGACGATGCGGACGTGCTGCACATCATCGCGAAGAAGAGCCAGATCCCCGTGATCGCGGACATCCACTTCCAGCCGAAGTACGTCTTCCAGGCGATCGACGCCGGGTGCGCGGCGGTGCGTGTGAACCCCGGGAACATCCGCAAGTTCGACGATCAGGTCGGCGAGATCGCGAAGGCCGCCAAGGATGCCGGTGTCTCGCTGCGCATCGGGGTGAACGCCGGCTCGCTCGATCCGCGTCTGCTGCAGAAGTACGGCAAAGCCACGCCGGAGGCGCTCGCCGAGAGCGCTCGCTGGGAGGCGTCGCTGTTCGAGGAGCATGACTTCCACGACTTCAAGATCTCGGTCAAGCACAACGACCCGGTGATCATGGTGCAGGCCTACCGGCTCCTCGCGCAGATGGGTGACTGGCCGCTGCACCTCGGAGTGACCGAGGCCGGTCCCGCGTTCCAGGGCACGATCAAGAGCGCCACGGCGTTCGGCATCCTGCTCGGCGAGGGCATCGGCGACACGATCCGCGTCTCCCTCTCCGCCCCGCCCGCCGAAGAGGTCAAGGTCGGGCATCAGATCCTCCAGTCGCTGAACCTCCGCGAGCGCAAGCTCGAGATCGTGTCGTGCCCGTCGTGCGGCCGCGCGCAGGTGGATGTCTACACGCTCGCCGACGACGTGACCGAGGGCCTCAAGGACATGACCGTTCCGCTGCGCGTCGCCGTCATGGGCTGCGTCGTGAACGGGCCGGGCGAGGCCCGGGAGGCCGACCTCGGTGTCGCCTCCGGCAACGGCAAGGGGCAGATCTTCGTGAAGGGCCAGGTCATCAAGACCGTGCCCGAGGCGGACATCGTCGCGACGCTCATCGAGGAGGCCAACCGCCTTGCCGCCGAGATGGGGCCGGACGCCCCGCTCGGGACGGCTCAGGTGCTGACGCCCTGAGCCTCCTGCACCTCGCGAGAGGGCAGTAACGCACCTCCCGCGCGGCGTGTCGCCCGGCATTCGCGCCCTTTCGCGGCGAGCAGGTCAGGTGAGGGAGAACTCGGCGCGGATCCGGTCCCTGATCTCGACGTACTCGGGGACGTCCCAGAAGAACAGCAGCTTCTCGGCCACCGGCGACGAGTCCTCCGGGCGATCCTCGAGCACGAACGTCATGAAGCTCTCAGCGAAGTCTTCGACGACGTTGGTGGCCGCGTAGTCCGACACGAAGTCTTCCTCATGCGCGGCGTAGAACGCCGCGGCCGCATCGGGGTCATCGTCGTCCGGTGTCGGCGCGTCCGACCCGTACGGCAGCCAGAAGCGCTCGTCGAACGCGAGGAGCAGCGAATCCGGGGCGAGGCACCCCTCGGACAGTTCGAGCGTGTCGCACGAGGTGACGTCGGGATCGGCATCCGCGACGCCGAGGCTGAGGATGTGGCCGTATTCGTGGATCAGGGTCGACAGCAGCAGATCCTGATCGTCCGCGAACGCAAGGTTCGCTGCGAGCACCCAGTACTCGGGGTCGTCGGCGCGGTGCACGTAGGCGAGCGTGTCGCTGTCCGCGTCATCGCCCGCACGGTATTCGCTCATGGATGACGCCGCGAAGGCGGGGGTGACGACTCGTACGAACAGGTCCCAGACGGTCGCGGCACGCTCGTCGGGTGCCGGCTCGAGGTCGCCGTCCTGCACGGCGTAGACCTCGGCCGTGCCGAAGTCGTCGTCCTCCTGCACCACGGCGCCGCGGGTGCCGGTCGCCGCGCAGCCCGCGAGCAGCAGCACGGCGGTGACGATCGCCGCGACGGCGGCTCCGGCAACCCGGTGCGAGGTCACGGGACTCAGCTCCAGAGCGAGTGGTACGCGTTGATCGCGGGCTGGCCGCCCAGGTGCGCGTAGAGCACGTGCGAATCCTTCGGGATGTCGCCGCCCTGCACCAGGTCGATGAGCCCCGCGAGGGACTTTCCCTCGTACACGGGGTCGGTGATCATCGCCTCCAGCTGTGCGCCGAGGGCCATCGCGTTCATCGTCGACTCCACGGGGATGCCGTACAGATCTCCCGCCCAGCCTTCGAGCACCTGGATCTCGTCGTCGCGCAGGTCACGGCCGAGCTCGATGAGCGCTGCCGTGTTCCGCGCGATGCGCTCGACCTGATCGCGCGTCTTCGACAGGGTGGCCGAGGCGTCGATCCCGAGCACGCGGCGCTTCACGCCGGTGAGGTCCTCCAGGGCCGCGAACCCGGCGATCATGCCGGCGTGCGTCGAGCCGGTCACCGTGCAGACGATGATCGTGTCGAACGTGATGCCGAGGGCCCTCTCCTGCTCGGCGACCTCGAACGCCCAGTTGGCGAAGCCGAGTCCGCCGAGCGGGTGCTCGGAGGCCCCGGCGGGGATGGGGTACGGCTTGCCGCCGGATGCCTCCACCTCCGCGAGCGCGTTCTTCCACGAGTCGCGCACGCCGATGTCGAAGCCGGCGTCGTCGAGGCGCGAATCCGCGCCCATCATGCGCGAGAGCAGGATGTTGCCGACCTTGTCGTTCACGGGGTCGTCCCAGGGCACCCACTTCTCCTGCACGAGGCGTGCCTTCAGCCCCAGGTGGGCGGCGACGGCGGCGACCTGCCGGGTGTGATTCGACTGGTATCCGCCGATCGAGACGAGGGTGTCGGCGCCGGACGCGAGGACGTCGGGCACGATGTACTCGAGCTTGCGCACTTTGTTGCCGCCGTACGCGAGGCCGCTGGAGACGTCCTCGCGCTTGGCCCAGACCTGGGCCCCACCGAGATGCTGGGTCAGGCGTTTCAGGTGCTGCAGGGGGCTCGGCCCGAAGGTCAGCGGGTAGCGGGGGAACTCGGCCAGTCTCATGCGTCGGGTCCTTCGATCGGGGCGGGTGCGGCAAGGCTCTGCCAGGTCTGTTCGGCGACGCGAGCGGCACCCTCGGCGTCGCCGGCGGCGCACAGGTCGATGAGCGCTCGGTGGCGGGCGACGGATGCCGCTCCTTCGTGCGACGCGAAGCGCAGGCGCTCCGCGCGGTGCAGCACCGGCTCGTACTGCGCGATCACCGCCGCCGCGGCGGCGTTCCCGGACACCTCGACCGCGATGCGGTGGAAGGCCTCGTCGGCGCGGAGGGCGGCATCCGTGTCGCCGGCCCGCTGCGCGGCCGCGAACGCGTCGTTCGCGGCACGCATGCGCTGCAGGTCTTCGGCATCGAGCCGGGGGACCGCTTCGCGGACGACCAGGGCGTGCATCGCGGCGACCACGGCCTGCGCGTCGCGGACCTGGCGATCCTCCAGCGGCGCGACCACCGTCGACCTGCCGGGGACGGCGCGCACGAGTCCCGCACGCGCGAGCTCCAGCAGCGCCTCGCGCACCGGCGTGCGGCTCACGCCGAGCCAGGTCGCCAATTCGGTGTCGCGCAGCTGCTCCTGCGGGGCGAGCGTGCCGTCGACGATCGCGTCGCGGATCCGCGCGTACACGTCATCGCGGAGGAGGGGACGCGGAGGGAGGGCGACGGAGGGAACCGGCATGCAATATATTGCACACCACGCGCGGCCGTCGCGTCAAACCCGATCAGTGCAGCGTGCCGCCGGGGCGGTGCTCGTCCACCTGTGCGTCGAGGCTCACCCGGACGATGATCTCGACCGCCCGTGCGATCGCGTCCGCCGTCAGGGCCGGTGCGCCCTGGGGGGCGTGCTCGATGCTCCACGGGACGTGGACGAACCCGGCGCGCACACCCTCCGGCGCGGCGTCCAGCAGGGCGAAGAACGTGTGGTTGCAAACGAACGTCCCTGCCGAATACGACACTTCGGCGGGCGTGCCGGAGGCGAGCACGGCGTGGGCCGCGGACTTGACGGGCAGAGTCGAGAAGTGCGCGGCCGGAGCCCCGGGGACGCTGGGCTCGTCCGTCGGCTGGAACCCGGCGTTGTCGGGGATGCGGGCATCCGCCAGGTTGATCGCGACGCGCTCGACGCCGATCCCGCTCCGCCCGCCCGCGAGCCCCGTCGCGACCACGACGTCCGGCCGATGCTGCGCGAGCAGCTCGCGCATCCGCGCCGCAGCGCCGGCGAACGTGACCGGCAGGACCGCGGTGATCAGCTCCTCCGGGCCGCTCCAGCGGGACTCGACGAGGTGGACGGCCTCCTCTGACGGGTTCACCGCATCGCCGGCGAACGGCTCGAAACCCGTGAGGAGCACTCTGGTCATCGACTCAGGCTACGTCGGCGGGGGCCGGCGAGCGGGCGTCGGCGTGATCGGCGGAGCCCGGGACGAGGTCGCGCCTAGACTTGACCCTCGTGGTCACACGTCTCTCGCACTACTTCCTCCGCACGCTCCGCGAAGACCCCGCCGACGCCGAGGTCGCCTCGCACCGGTGGCTCGTCCGCGCCGGGTACATCCGCCGCCAGGCGCCGGGCATCTTCGCGTGGCTGCCGCTCGGCCTGCGGGTCAAGGCGAAGGTCGAAGGCATCATCCGCGACGAGATGACGGCGGCGGGCGCGTACGAGGTGCATTTCCCCGCGCTCTTGCCGCGCGAACCGTACGAGGTCACGGGCCGCTGGGAGGAGTACGGCGACGGCATCTTCCGCCTGCAGGATCGCAAGGGCGCCGACTACCTGCTCGCTCCCACGCACGAAGAGGTCTTCACGCTGCTGGTGAAGGACCTGTACTCGTCGTACAAGGACCTCCCGCTGTCCATCTACCAGATCCAGGACAAGTACCGCGATGAGGCGCGTCCCCGCGCCGGGCTTCTGCGCGGCCGCGAGTTCACGATGAAGGACGCGTACTCGTTCGACTACACGGATGCCGGGCTCGACGCGTCCTACATGGCCCAGCGCGACGCCTATGAGCGCATCTTCGCCAGGCTCGGCCTCGAGTACGTCATCGTTCAGGCGGATGCCGGGGCCATGGGCGGCTCGCGCTCGGAGGAGTTCCTGCACCCGACCGCCGTCGGCGAGGACACGTTCGTCCGGTCCGCCGGCGGCTATGCCGCGAACGTCGAAGCGTTCACGACGGTCGCTCCCGACCCGATCGCCCTCGAGGGCCTGCCCGAGCCCGTGATCTTCGACTCGCCCGACACGCCGACGATCGCGACGCTCGTCGACCACGCGAACGCCCACCTCGACGCACCCGCCGAGGGGGAGTGGACCGCGGCGCACACGCTCAAGAACGTGGTCTTGGCCCTCACCCACCTCGACGGCGCGCGGGAGCTCGTCGTCATCGGCCTCCCGGGTGATCGCGACGTCGACGACAAGCGCGTCGATGTCGCGTTCGCCCCCGCCGAAGTCGAGCAGGCCACGCCCGAGGACTTCGAGAAGCACCCGCTCCTGGTCAAGGGCTACATCGGTCCGTGGTCGCCCACGGGCGCGATCCTCGGCGAGGAGTCCGCCACCGGCATCCGCTATCTGCTGGACCCCCGCGTCGTCGACGGCACGAGCTGGATAACCGGCGCGAACATCGATCAGAAGCACGTGCACTCGCTCGTCGCCGGCCGTGATTTTGCAGGCGACGGCTTCGTCGAGGTCGCATCGGTGCGCGCGGGCGACCCCGCCCCCGACGGCTCCGGTCCGGTGGAACTCGCGCGCGGCATGGAGATCGGCCACGTCTTCCAGCTCGGCCGAAAGTACGCCGACGCGCTGGGGCTGAAAGTCCTCGATGAGAACGGCAAGCTCGTCACCGTCACGATGGGCTCGTACGGCATCGGGGTCACACGCATCCTCGCGATCATCGCCGAGCTCAACAACGACGAGAAGGGACTCATCTGGCCGGCATCCGTATCACCGTTCGACGTCCACGTCGTGGCGGCGGGGCGCGACGCCGTCGCGTTCGACGTCGCCGAGGACCTCGCGAAGGAACTCGAGGCCGCCGGCAAGGATGTCCTGCTCGATGATCGACCGAAAGTGTCGCCGGGTGTGAAGTTCGGCGATGCCGAGATCGTGGGCGTGCCGAAGATCGTCATCGTCGGGCGAGGTGCCGCGGACGGTCAGGTCGAGCTGTGGGATCGCCGCAGCGGGGATCGCGAGACCATCTCGATCGCGGATGCCGTCGGCCGACTGACCGTCGGCTGATCCGCACACGCGCGGAGCGTGCGAGGCTGGAGGCGTGTCCGAATCCGGTGCCCCCATCCCCGCCGAGGTCACCGAGGCCGTCCGCGGAGTGCTGGAGCATGCCGGCATCACGACCGACGCGGACCTCGTCGCCCGCATCCTCACCACGGGCGTCGGGCTGGGGATGGATCGCACCAGTCGGCTTGATCTGAAGATCACTTCCGCCGCACTGACGGAGATGCGGGCAGCGTTCCGGCTGTTCGCCCCCTTCGAGGACGTGCCGAAGGCAACGATCTTCGGGTCGGCGCGGACTCGACCGGATGACGAGCTCTACATCGCCACGATGCGGGTCGCACGTGCCCTGGCCGAACGCGGATGGATGGTGGTGACCGGCGCGGGTCCCGGCATCATGCAGGCGGCCGCGGAGGGGGCGGGCGTGGACCACTCGATCGGGGTGTCGATCCGGCTGCCGTTCGAGGACAAGCCGAATGCACTCCTGGCGCGCAGCGCCAACAACGTCGCGATGAAGTACTTCTTCACGCGCAAGCTCATGCTGGTGAAGGAGTCAACCGGCTTCGTGTGCCTCCCCGGCGGCTTCGGCACGCTCGACGAGATGTTCGAGCTGCTCACCCTGCAACAGACCGGGAAGGCCGAGCCCACTCCGATCGTGCTGCTGGACGAACCCGGCGGCACATTCTGGGCGGGGCTGCGACGCTTCGTCGACGAGCAGCTCGTGACGTCGGGCGTGATCTCGCCGCACGATTTCGATCGGGTGCTCATCACGGATTCGGTCGAGGCCGCCGCCGACGAGCTGACCGGCTTCTGGCGGAACTACGATTCGCTGCGCTGGGTCGGCGGCCGGCTCGTCCTCCGTCTGCGCGCAGAGCCCACGCCTGACGAAGTGGACTCGCTCAACGAGCAGTTCGGGTCGCTCGTGCGGGAGGGCCGGATCGAGGCCGGGACGGCGCTCCCGCAAGAGCTGGCCGATGCGGACCGGCCGGACCTGCCTCGTCTGATCCTCACTCCGGATCAGTTCCAGGTGGGGTCCCTCCACCGACTGATCCGCGCGATCAACGAGCTCGGCAGCGCGCCGTCCACCCCGGGAGCGGTCAGCAGCTGATCTTCTCGTGCCGCATCGTGTCGTCGGGGGTGTCCTTCGTCACGAGGGCCTTGAGCATGCCCGCCGCCATCACGAGCTTTCCGTGCTTGGGTTCCCAGAACTCGCACTCCACGGGCGTGACCTTCAACAGCGCGATGTCGGGGGTCTCGAGTCCGTCCTCGAACCAGATGTCGAGGGACGCGGTGTACAGCTCCTCCATCTTCGCGCGGTCGTGCACGACGGCAGCGCGGCCCGCGACGGAGACGAAGCGCATTCCTTTCGCGTCGAGGTAGGACAGGCCCACCTCGTGGTCGGCCCGCACTTCGTCCGCCTTCTTCGAGTCGTCCGCCGTGAAGAACCAGATGTCGCCGTTCTCATCCATCTGGCGCGTGCTCATGGGCCGCGAAACGAGGTTGCCGGCGGCATCCTGCGTCGTCAGCATCGTGAAGTCGATGTCCTCCACGAGTTCCTTCAGGCGCACGATCGCCTCGGTCTGGGTCATTCGATCATCGGTCATGCACCGAGGCTCGCACCCACCTCCGAGGGAGCCAAGGGCTTGACACGGCGATGATCACAGACGCGCGAAGCGCGCGCGGAACAGGCAGAAGACCCCGTAGGCGATGAACCCGGCTCCCACGATCGCGACCAGCAGCGGACCGAGCGGAAGCCTCAGGAGCGCCTGCAGGGCACCGTCGAGACCGCCGGCTGTATCGGCGTCCGCGTCGACGGCCGCGATGACCAGCAGGATGCCGACGATGCCGAGCGCGATCCCCTTCGCGACGAAGCCGATCAGGCCGAGTCCGGCGACCCCACGCCCCGGGCCCACTTCGGGGATGTCGACCTTGCCGCGGAACGAGCGTCGCACGCCCATGACGATGAACGCGATGCCGCCGATCCCGATGCCGATCCCCGCGAGCACGAGCACGACAGACCCACCGGGGATCGACAGAAGACCCGCGCTCGCCGCCTCGGCAGCGGACTCGGCGTCCACGCGGGCGCCGAGCGCCACCGCCGCGGCGATCAGGCCGAGCGCGCCGAAGATCGCCGCCTGACCCCACGCGCCGATGCGCCGGCCCCACTTGCTGAAGAATCCGGTGGCGTTGTCGGCGGGGGCACGCTGCAGGATGCCGTCCACGAGCTGCCAGACGGCCAGAGCCCACAGCGTGATCGCCGCCGTCCACAGCAGGATGAACCCGAACGGCACGGCGGCGATCGCCATGAGGGCGCCGGACTGGTCGCTCGCGCCGTCGCCCCCGAAGGCGACGATGACGGCGATCGCGCCGATCAGGATGTGCAGCAGTCCGTTCGCCGCGTAGCCCCCACGGGCCAGGGCGCGAAGCGGAGCGCTGCGCTCCACCTCGCGCGCCACGCGGCGAGGGGCTGTCGCGTCCATCAGGCCAGGCTACGCGGGCAGGACGGCGTGGCGGTCCGATCTAGGATGGCCCGAGTGAGTGTGCCGTCCCCTCCCGCGGTGCCGAGGCCCCGTCTGCGGCGGGCTCTCCGGCTCATCGAAGCGGCGCCCGCGCCGGCGGCACTCGCGATCGGCATCTCCGTCTTCGCGCTCGGCGTCTTCATCGTGACGCGCCCGCTCACCTCGCTCTGGCTGCTCGCAATCGTGGTCGGGGTCGCTGCGATCCTCGCCGGGGTCCTCGATCTCGCCGACTCCGAGCGCTCCCGCACCGTCTGGTATCGGATCGTGTGCGTTCTGTGGATCGTCGGCGGTCTCGCTGTGCTGCTCTTCGTCGGGCGCAGTCTCGAGATCCTTCCGGCCGTCCTCGCGGTCCTGCTGATCATCGGCGGCCTCGGGTCGCTGGCCGGCGTCCTGCGCGGCCGGGTGAGCGAGCGAGTGCTGTCGGGTGCATCGGGTGTCGCGCAGATCGTCTTCGGAGTCCTCGCGCTCGCGTGGCCCGACCTGACACTCCTGATCGCGGCGGTGCTGTTCGGCGTGCGCACGATCGTCTACGGCGGATCGCTCGTGTGGCGTGCGGGGCGTCGGCTCGCGGGGCGCACGCCGACTCTGGGCGATTCCGGTCGCGGACCGCGCGGTCGCAGGCTCGCGGATGCCGGCCGCTACGCGCTCGCCGTCGTCCTGGTGGTCCTCGCCGGGACCGCCTGGAGCGTGAACGGGTGGCTCGCGGAGGGTGCGCCCGTGATCGACGCGTTCTACAACGCCCCGGCGGATGCTCCCGACGGACCGGGGGAGCTGATCCGCTCGGACGCGTACGCCGGCTCCGCGCCCGCGGACGGCACGGTGCGCCGGATCCTGTACAGCACGACGGATGCCGTCGGCGTGCGCGCCGTGGCCAGCGCTCTGGTCATCATCCCGACCGACCTGCCTCCGGGCCCACGGCCCGTCGTGTCCTGGAACTGGGGGACGACCGGGGTCGCACGCGGATGTGCGCCGAGCCTGATGGACTCCACCGCGACCCGGTGGGCGATCCCCGCGGTCTCGGAGGCGCTGCGTCGCGGCTGGGTGGTCGTGGCATCGGACTACACCGGTCGAGGAGCGGCGGGTCGCTTCCCGTATCTGATCGGCGAGGGCGAGGCGCGGTCGAGCCTGGACGCCATCCGCGCGGCGGGCGAGTTGGAGGACGTCCGTCTCTCCCGCGACGTCGTGGTGTGGGGGCACTCACAGGGCGGGCACGCCGCCCTGTGGACCGATCCGGTCGCGGCCGAGTACGCGCCCGAGCTGCGCATCCTCGGCACGGCGGCGCTCGCTCCGGTGACCGATCCTCTGGCGATGGCGCGCGAGCTCGCGGGCCGCGATGCCGGCGCGGAGCTGTCGATCCTCGTTTCCTGGGTGCTCGTGCCGTACGCGGACGTGTACCCCGACGTCAACGTCGAGGATTACGTGGTCACCTCCGGCCGATCGATCGTCCGGGAGATGACCCAGCGGTGCCTCAGCGAACCGGGTCTGTTCGTGTCGGCGATCACGTCGCTCGGTGTGTCCGCCGACAGGCCCCTGTATCCCGCGAACCTGACCGCGGGCGCACTCGGCCGACGGCTCGAACAGAACCGTGCGATCGGTCCGTGGCGCGGCCCCGTGCTGATCGGATGGTCGGATCAGGACGAGGTGATCCCGTCCGATCTGCCCGAGCACTTCGTCCGTGACGCCTGTGCGGCGGGAGTGCCGGTCCGGTGGGTGGAGTTCGCGACCGGCGACCACCGCTCGCTCATCGTCCCCTCATCGGGATTCCTGCGGACGCTCGTGCGCTGGACGGATGACCGGTTCTCCGGGTCCGACGCACCGGCTTCCGATTGCGCCCGCTACGCCGTCGACGCCGAGGAGTGACGGGCTAGCCGAAGGGGTCGGCGTCGCGATCCGCGGTGGCGCGGTGCAGGTGATCGCGGTGCTTCTGAGCCTCGTGGTCCCTCGTGGGAAGGTCCACCGGCCCCGTGACGGACAGCTCGTCCTCCCACACCGCGATCCCGTCCACATCGGGCATGAGCGCGCGCGTGAAGATGGGGTTCCGCCCGGCGCGACGCTGAGCGGTGTAGTCCTTCAGCAGTCGGAAGGCGATGCCCGACAGCAGGGCGATCGCGATCAGGTTGACCAGCGCCATGAGCCCCATCGCTCCGTCGGCGAAGTTCCAGACCACGTCGGCCGAGATCACCGATCCGACGAAGACCGCCACCACCGCCAGCAGCCGGTACGCGGTCAGCACGGCCGGACGCGGCGTGATGAATTCGATGTTGGATTCGCCGTAGTAGTAGTTGCCGAGGATCGAGCTGAACGCCAGAAGGAAGATGATCACGCTCAACAGCACGTTCGACCACTCGCCGAGCGTGCTCGTCATCGCGCCCTGTGTGAGTCCGATCCCGCGCCCGGCCTCGGAGAGATCGGGAACGGAGACCAGGATGATGAACGCCGTGATCGAGCACACCAGGAAGGTGTCGAAATAGACGCCGAGGGTCTGGACGAGGCCCTGCTTGACGGGGTGGGTGACCGCCGCCGTCGCCCCGGCGTTCGGAGCGGAACCGAGACCCGCCTCGTTGGAGAACATCCCACGCTTGACTCCGGTGAGGATGATGTAGCCGAGACTCGCCCCCACGACTTCGTTGAAGCCGAACGCCTCCGTGAAGATCGAGGCGAAGGCCGCGGGGATGCGGTCGGCATGGATCACGAGGATGACGATCCCGACGATCAGGTACAGCAGCGCCATGGCAGGGACCAGCAGCTGTGTCACCGAGGCGATCCGACGGACGCCGCCGAAGATGACCAGGGCCATCAGGACCGCCAGCCCGATGCCGACTCCCCAGGGCAGCCAGCCTGCGGAGTCCTCACCGAAGCTGCCGGCGAGGGTGGCCTGGATCGTGTTGGCCTGGAGGGAGCTGAAGGCGATCGGGAAGCAGACGATCAGGATGACCGCGAACAGGACGCCCATCCAGCGTGCCTTGAGCCCCCGCTGCATGTAGTAGGCGGGTCCGCCTCGGAAGCCGTCCTTGTCACGGATCTTGAAGAGTTGGGCGAGGGAGGACTCGATGAAGCTCGAGGAGCCTCCGATGAAGGCCATCAACCACATCCAGAACACCGCTCCCGGGCCGCCGATGGCGATCGCCGTGCCCACCCCGGCGATGTTGCCGACTCCCACCCGTGAGGCCGCAGAGATGGTGAAGGCCTGGAATGCCGACACCGACTGCGGGCGCCCGCCCGCATCGCGCGGGGTCTTGTCGGTGAGGGTGCGGAACATCTCGGGGATGAGCCGGAACTGCACGACCCCGGATCGCAGCGTGAAGTACAGGCCGAGCAGGATCACGACCGGCAGGACCACCCACGTCCACAGCGCGTCGCCCCAGGTCAGCAGCCATTCGTTGATCGCATCCATGGGGTCAGTATGGCGGGCGGGCGCTGAGGCTGACCAGCAGCCGCCCAGAACACCGCGGCCGGCATCCGGTACCCTGGACGGATGCCGCGCGCCGCTCGCGCGACGGCGACAGCTGAATAGGGAGGTCACGCATGGACATCGATCTGTCACTCTTGCGGACGATTGAGCGAGAGAAGGAGATCCCCTTCGATGAGCTCGCGCGCATCATCGAACAGGCGATCCTGACCGCCTACGCCAAGCACACCTCGCCGACCGGCGAACTGCCCGCCGGCGCCCGCGCGGTCCTCGATCGCAAGACGGGTCACGTCGCGGTCTTCTTGCCGCTCACCGACGACGAGGGCGCGATCATCGGCGAAGAGGAGAGCAGCCCGGACGACTTCGGGCGCATCGCGGCTTTCGCGGCGAAGCAGGTCATCAGCCAGCGGCTGCGGGACATCGCCGACGACGCGGTGCTGGGCGAGTTCCGGGGCAAGGAGGGCGACATCGTCGCCGGTATCGTGCAGCAGGGGCCCAACCCCCGCATGGTGCACGTCGATCTCGGATCCATCGAGGCGATCCTCCCGCCCGAGGAGCAGGTCGCGGGGGAGGACTACGCGCACGGCTCCCGTCTGCGCGTCTACGTCACGTCCGTGGCCAAGGGCACGAAGGGTCCGCAGATCACGGTGTCGCGGACGCACCCGGGGCTCGTGCGCAAGCTGTTCGCGCTCGAAGTGCCCGAGATCAATGCGGGGCTCGTCGAGATCGTCTCGCTCGCCCGCGAAGCCGGGCACCGCACGAAGATCGCGGTGCGGGCGACGGATCCCACGATCAACGCGAAGGGCGCGTGCATCGGTGAGCTCGGTCGACGCGTGCGGGCGGTGACCGAGGAACTGGGCGGCGAGAAGATCGATATCGTCGATTACGACGCCGAGCTGGCGAAGTTCGTCGCGAACGCGCTGTCGCCGGCGAAGGTCACCTCGAGCTTCATCCTCGACGCCTCCACGAAGGCGGTGCGGGCGCTCGTCCCCGACTACCAGCTGTCGCTCGCGATCGGCAAGGAGGGGCAGAACGCGCGCCTCGCCGCCAAGCTCACAGGCGCCAAGATCGACATCCAGCCGGACAGCGTCCTGGAGTCCTGAGGCATGCCCCGTCCGCCCCGAGGTGTAAGATAGAGCCCGTACGGACGTGCGTCGGATGCCGCACGCGTGCCCCCCGGTCCGCACTCCTCAGAGTCGTGGCCGTCGATCACACCCTCATCGCAGATGTCGGCGCGTCGATGCCGGGGCGGGGCGCGTGGGTGCACGACAGCACGGAATGCATGGATGCCGCTCTGCGGCGACGCGCTTTCGTACGGGCATTGCGTGTGTCAGGTCCTCTGGATACGCAGACCTTCGAGAAACGGCTGAACGGCTATGGAAACAAAGTGAACGGCTCGAAATGAGACCCGTCCGCGACTGAGGTCTGCCCTGCCTGGGTGGACCAACCCCAGACAGGAGAATTGTGGCTGCCAAACCACGCGTACACGAGATCGCTTCCGAACTCGGTGTCGACAGCAAGATCGCTCTTGCAAAGCTCAAGGAGCTCGGCGAATTCGTCAAGAGCCCCTCATCCACCATCGAGCCCCCCGTGGCTCGCAAGCTCCGCGCCGCCCTCGAGGCGGACGGCGCCGGTAAGCCGGCCGCCGCGCCGGCTGCGGCATCCGCTCCGGCGGCAGCCACCGCCGCGCCGAGCGCCGCCAAGCCCGGTGCCGCGCGCCCGGGCGCGCCGCGCCCGGCCGCGCCGGCACCCGCCGCTCCCGCGGCGCCGACCCCGGCTGCGGCATCCGCCCCCGCGGCGTCCAGCGCTCCGGCACCCGCGCCGAGCGCGCCCGCGCCTGCCGCGAGCACGCCTGCGGCGGAGACCGCCGCACCGAGCGCACCGCGTCCCGGTGGCGCGCCCGGCGCTCCGCGCCCGGGCAACAACCCGTTCTCGAGCGCTCAGGGCATGGGCCAGCGGCCCGCCGGACCGCGCCCGGGCAACAACCCGTTCGCGAGCGCACAGGGCATGGGCCAGCGGCCCGCGCCGAGCCCCGGCAACATCCCGCGTCCGCAGGCCCCGCGTCCCGGTGCCCCGCGTCCGGGTGCACCCGGTGCGCGTCCCGGTCGCCCCGGTGCGGGCGGTCGTCCCGGTGCGCCCTTCCAGCAGCGACCCGGCGGTCCCGGCCGTCCGGGAGGTGCCGGTGGGGGCTTCCAGCGTCCCGGTGGTGCCCCCGGCGGTGCGCCCGGCGGCTTCGCCGGTCGTCCCGGCGGCGGCGGCGGCCGTGGTCGTGGCCCCGGCGGTGGCACCGCGGGTGCCTTCGGCAAGGGCGGCGGCAAGTCCAAGCAGCGCAAGTCGCGTCGGGCGAAGCGGCAGGAATTCGAGATGCGGGATGCCCCGCAGGTTGGTGGCGTCAACGTCCAGAAGGGCAACGGCGAGATCATCCGTCTGCGCCGTGGCGCGTCGATCGCCGACTTCGCCGACAAGCTCGAGGCGATCCGCGGTTACACCGTGCAGCCCGGCACGCTCGTGACGATCCTCTTCAACCTGGGTGAGATGGCCACCGCCACCGAATCCCTCGACGAGGCGACCTTCGAGGTCCTCGGCGAAGAGCTCGGCTACAAGATCCAGATGGTCTCGCCCGAGGACGAGGACAAGGAGCTCCTGGAGGGCTTCGGTCTGGACCTCGACGCCGAACTCGAGAACGAGGACGAGGACGACCTCGAGATCCGTCCGCCGGTCGTGACCGTCATGGGTCACGTCGACCACGGTAAGACCCGACTGCTCGACGCAATCCGCCAGACCAACGTCGTCGCCGGCGAGGCCGGTGGCATCACGCAGCACATCGGTGCCTATCAGGTCTGGACCGAGCACGAGGGCATCGAGCGCGCGATCACCTTCATCGACACCCCGGGTCACGAGGCGTTCACCGCCATGCGCGCCCGTGGTGCGCAGGTGACCGACCTCGCGATCCTCGTGGTCGCCGCCGACGACGGCATCATGCCGCAGACGGTGGAGGCGCTCAACCACGCGCAGGCTGCGAACGTGCCGATCGTGGTGGCCGTGAACAAGGTCGACAAGCCCGACGCGAACCCCGCGAAGGTGCGCCAGCAGCTCACCGAGTACGGCCTGGTCGCCGAGGAGTACGGCGGCGACGTGATGTTCATCGACGTCTCGGCGCGCGCCGGGACCGGCATCCAGGAGCTTCTGGACGCCGTCCTGCTGACGGCGGATGCCGGGCTCGACCTCACTGCGAACCCGAACAAGGCGGCCCGCGGCGTCGCGATCGAAGCGAAGCTCGACAAGGGCCGCGGTTCGGTGGCGACCGTGCTCATCCAGTCCGGAACGCTGCGCGTCGGTGACGCGATCGTCGCGGGAACCGCGTACGGCCGCGTGCGCGCCATGGCGGACGAGAACGGCGAGCCCGTCCTCGAAGCCTGGCCGTCGCGACCCGTGCAGGTCCAGGGGCTCAACTCCGTGCCCCGTGCCGGTGACACGTTCATCGTGACCGACGAGGACCGCCTCGCCCGCCAGATCGCCGAGAAGCGTGAAGCGGCCGAGCGCAATGCGCAGCTGGCCAAGGCCCGCAAGCGCATCTCGCTCGAGGACTTCACCCGTGCTCTGCAGGAGGGCAAGGTCGAATCGCTCAACCTCATCATCAAGGGTGACGTGTCGGGTGCCGTCGAGGCGCTCGAGGAGTCGCTTCTGAAGATCGAGGTCGACGACTCCGTGCAGCTGCGGATCATCCACCGCGGCGTCGGTGCGATCACCGAGTCCGACGTGAACCTGGCGACGATCGACAACGCGATCATCATCGGCTTCAACGTCCGCCCCGACACGAAGGCGCGCGAGCGTGCGTCCCGCGAAGGAGTGGACACCCGGTTCTACTCGGTCATCTACAACGCGATCGACGACGTCGAGCAGTCCCTCAAGGGCATGCTCAAGCCGGAGTTCGAAGAAGTTCAGTCCGGTGTCGCCGAGATCCGCGAGGTGTTCCGCTCCTCGAAGTTCGGCAACATCGCCGGTGTGATCGTCCGCTCCGGGACGATCACGCGCAACGCGAAGGCGCGGGTCATCCGCGACGGCGTCGTGCTGGCGGACGGCCTGCAGATCGAGTCGCTGCGTCGTTTCAAGGACGACGTCACCGAGGTGCGGACGGACTTCGAGGCCGGTATCGGCCTCGGCAAGTTCAACGACATCCAGATCGGCGACGAGATCGAGACCACGGAAATGGTGGAGAAGCCGCGCGGCTGATCTGCTGACGCTGCGGCGACGGATGTCCCTCCCCGGCAACGGGAACCCCCAAGACCCCGACTGCCGGGGAGGGACATCCGTCACCTCCGCTGACCCTCACCCCGCGGTGAGTGAAGAAAGGCGAGTGAGGAAATGGCTGGAGAACGACAGGCGCGCGTCGCCGACCGCATCCGCGTGGTGCTGGCGGAGCGCCTCGAGAGAGGGCTGCGCGATCCGCGGCTAGGATTCGTCACGATCACCGACGTCAAGGTGACCGGCGACCTCCAGCACGCTTCGGTGTTCTACACCGTGATGGGCGATGAGGCGCTGCGCGCCGACACGGCGGCGGCACTCAAGTCCGCCACCGGCCTGCTGCGCTCCGAGGTCGGCAAGAACCTCAACACCCGCCTCACGCCGACGCTCGAGTTCATCCTCGACGCGATCCCCGAGAACGCCGACCACATCGCCTCGCTGCTGCGTGAAGCGCGTGAGCGCGACGCGGCGGTCGCGGGTCTTGCGGCATCCGCTCAGTACGCCGGCGACGCCGATCCGTACGTCAAGCCCCGCGAGCTCGACGAGGCCGAAGACGAAGCCGACGACGAGGGCGCCGCCCGCGAGGGGTGACCTCAGTGCGGGAGCCGCGCGCTCCCGTCCACGAGTTCGATGAGTCCGTCGTCGGCGAGCGAGGTGATCGCGCGGTCGCGCTGGTGCGGATCCGACCACTCGGCGAGGAGTTCGTCCGTGCGGATGCCCGCGGCATCGGCATCCCGCAGCGTCTTCAGCACCGCGCCGCGAGCCTGCCGGTCGCTGCCCTCATAACGCGCCTGGCGCCGTCGGTCGTCACCGGTGTCGGGGTAGCCGGCGGTGCGCCACGCGCAGATACGCGTGATCGGGCATGAGTCACAACGCGGCGCGCGTGCCGTGCACACCACGGCGCCGAGTTCCATCGTCGCGGCGTTGAACGTCGCGGCGTCCTCGCGTCCGGCGGGCAGGAGCCCGGCCATGTCCGCGAGGTCGCTGCGCGTCGGAGGCCCGGGCTGCGAGCGTCCGCCGACCGCGCGGGCGATCACGCGGCGCGTGTTCGTGTCGACCACCGGATGCCGCTCCCCGTACGCGAACACCGCGACCGCGCGGGCGGTGTAGTCGCCGATCCCGGTGAGGGCGAGGAGGTCATCGACGTCGCGCGGCACGACTCCTGCGTGGCGATCGCGGATCTCGACCGCGGCGCGGTGCAGCCACAGCGCACGCCGGGGATAGCCGAGGTTCGCCCACTGCCGCACGGCGTCCGCCGGAGCGGCGGCGGCGAGGTCGGTGGGTGCCGGCCAGCGCGCCAGCCACGCCTCGAGGTGCGGGATCACGCGGTTGACGGGTGTCTGCTGAAGCATGAACTCGCTGACCAGCGTCCCCCAGGCGCCGAATCCCGGTGCCCGCCACGGGAGCTCCCGGGCGTTCTTCCGGTACCACTCGATGAGCGGGGCGGCGAGCTCGGGCATGCCGACCAGCCTACGAGCAGGGGGCGGTCGCGGATGCGGAGGGGATCTCGGTCTCGGAGGGTGATCGGAGCCCTCGGTCCCTCTGAATCCTCGACGCGGCGGGCGGGATCATGCGTGCCCGCTCGCTCGGATTGCACGGTCACAGCGACCATCACGTCCGCACCGCCGTGGCGCGCGGTGAGATCGTGCGGGTGCGCAAGGGCTGGGTGACGGTGGCACGAAGTGCAGGATCTCGTGATGCGTGCGGTCGCCCAGGGCCTTCGCGGCAGGGAAGGCGCACAGCCCGCGCGGATAGGCTGAGAGCCATGCGCCTGCCCACCACCCCGGTCACCACGCTGCTGCGCAGCCTCCGGGACGAAGTGCGTCAGCACAATCGCGGTGGCCGGGTGATCATCGCGGTCGACGGCATCGACGGTGCGGGCAAGACCGTGTTCGCCGACTCCTTCGCCGATGTCTTCGCCGAGGACGGCTCCGCGGTCTTCCGCGCCTCGATCGACGACTTCCACCGCCCGCGGGCGGAGCGGTACGCGCGTGGCAGGCAGTCGCCCGAAGGCTTCTACCGCGACTCCTACGACCTCACGACCTTCCGTCGTGTCCTGATCGACCCGTTCCGGGAGGGTGGGCAGACCGGGGCGAGCACCGGGTTCCAGCTCGCCGCGTTCGACGTCGTGCGCGACCAGCCCGTCGAGTCGGCGTGGACGACGGCGCCGCGGGATGCCGTCCTCATCGTCGACGGGATCTTCCTGCACCGTCCCGAGCTGAGGAACCTCTGGAACTGGTCGGTCTGGCTCGATGTCCCCATCGATGTGGCCGCACAGCGACTAGCGCTGCGGGACGGCTCCGATCCGAGCCCCTCCGCGCCCTCGAACGCGCGCTACCGCCAGGGCCAGGAGCTGTACCTCAAGGAGGCGAATCCGCGGGCTGCGGCATCCGCGATCGTCGACAACACCGACCTCGCGCATCCGTCCCGCGTCTGGGCGGACTACTGCTGATGGTCGCCGCCGGAATCCTCCTGGTCGACAAGCCGGGAGGCATCACGAGTCATGACGTGGTCGCCCGCGCGAGGCGCGCCCTGGGCACCCGCAAGATCGGACACGCGGGCACGCTGGATCCGATGGCGACGGGTCTGCTCGTGCTCGGTGTGGAGGGCGCGACGCGACTGCTGACCTACATCGTCGGCCTCGACAAGACCTACGAGGCGACCATCCGGCTCGGCGCGTCCACCGACACCGATGACGCCGACGGGCAGATCCAGCGGGTGACGGATGCCGCATCCCTCGACCCCGCGCGGATCGACGCCGAGATCGCCGCGCTGACCGGCGAGATCTCACAGGTGCCGAGCCGCGTGTCCGCGATCAAGGTCGCCGGGCGCCGCGCGTACGACCTCGCTCGTGCGGGGGAGGAGGTGGAGCTCTCCGCCCGCAGCGTGACGGTGTCCCGCTTCGAGGTCCGCCGCCGTCGCGTCGACGGCGGCTTCACGGACCTCGATGTCGTGGTCGACTGCACCAGCGGCACCTATATCCGCGCGCTCGCCCGCGACCTCGGCGCCGCGCTCGGCGTGGGCGGACACCTCACGGCGTTGCGGCGCACGCGCATCGGCCCGTTCGAGGTCGCCGGTGCGGCATCCGTCGACGCGATCTCGGCCGCCGCGCTCGCAGACCCCGCCGGCGCGGCCCGCGCGGTCCTGGGCGCGATCGAGGTGACCGGCGAAGAGGCCCGTGATCTGCGTCACGGCAAGCGGATCGCCGGGGCGGCGACGCGCATGACACGGAACCCGACCGCGGCGATCGATCCGTCGGGCGTCCTGGTGGGGATCGTCGAGCGCCGCGGCACCGACCTCAAGAGCGTCATGAACCTCCCCGAGGAGACGAGCGCATGATCCTGTGGTTCACCTTCGTCCAAGTCGGGGTCGCCGTGATCGCGGGCCTGCTGTGCGTCGTGCTCGGCCTTGCCGGCCGGCGCCCGAGCGACCTGAGCGTCGCCGGTCTCGCGCTGCTCGAACTCCTGCTCATCGCGCAGATCATCGTCGCGATCATCGCTCCGCTCGCCGGCAACCCGCCTACGGGGAGCCTGCTGGAGTTCTGGGTCTACCTGGTCTCGGCTGCGCTCATCCCGCCCGCCGCGGTCGCGTGGGCACTGCTCGAACGGAGCCGCTGGAGCACGGTCATCATGGGGATCGGAGCGCTCGCGGTGGCGGTCATGGTGTGGCGCATGCAGGCGATCTGGACGATCCAGGTCGCCTGAGCCAGCACGTAAGCTTGACCCGCCATGTCGCCCTCAGCCCGCCCCCGCATGTCCGGAATCGGACGCGTCCTGGTGATCGTCTACGCGATCATGGCGCTCGCCGCGACCGGCCGCTCGTTCGTCCAGATCGCTCAGCGCTTCGAGGAGGCCCCGCTGGCCTACAGCCTCTCCGCTGCGTCCGCGGTCGTGTACATCATCGCCACGCTCGCCCTCGTGTTCGCCGGCTCCCGGGGCTGGTACCTCACGGCGTGGGTGGCGATCTGCTTCGAGCTGGCCGGAGTTCTCGTGATCGGAACGCTGAGCCTGCTGCTGCCGGACCTGTTCGCCCACCCGACCGTGTGGTCGTGGTTCGGGATGGGGTACCTGTTCGTGCCGCTCGTGCTGCCGTTCTTCGGGATCTGGTGGCTCGTCACGCATCGGCCGCGCAGTGCGTCGCCGACGGATGCCGATCCCGCGGCGGTCCGCGCGTGATCGTGTTCCACGACCCTGCCGAGGTCCCCGACGGCTTCGGCCCCTCGGTCGTGGCGATCGGCAAGTTCGACGGCGTCCACTCCGGTCACCGCGCCGTGATCGATCGGGCGCGGGTCGACGCCGCCACCACGGATGCCCGCGTGGTCGCGGTCACTTTCGACCGGAACCCGCTCGCGCTGCTGCGACCCGATCTGTGCCCGGACGATCTGATCGGCGTGCACCAGAAGGTGCAGCTGCTCGCCGAGACGGGCGTCGACGCGGTGCTCGTCCTGCGCTTCGACAGGGAGCTCGCCGACCTCTCGCCGCGCGATTTCGTCGAGCGCGTGCTCGTGACCGCGCTCGGCGCCTGCACCGTGCTCGTCGGCGGGGACTTCCGCTTCGGGCGCGGGGGAGCGGGCGACCCGGAGATGCTACGCACGCTCGGTCGCGAGTTCGGTTTCGACGTCGACGTGGTCGACGACGTGCGGGCGGTCGGAGCGGGTCGTCGGGTGTCCTCGACGTGGATCCGCGAAGTGCTCGCCGAGGGGGACGTCGAGTCGGCGGCGAAGCTGCTCGGCCGGCCGGCATCCGTGTGGGGCGAAGTGGTCCACGGACTCAAGCGCGGTCGCGAGCTCGGTTTCCCGACGGCGAACCTCTCGCCGGACTCCGAGGGCTTCATCCCCGCGGACGGCGTCTACGCCGGTTGGCTCATCGACGAGGGATCCGCGAACGGACTGCGTTCGGGAGTGCGGTACCCCGCCGCGATCTCGATCGGCGTCAACCCGCACTTCGACGACGTCGAGCGACGCCAGGTCGAGGCCTATGTGCTGGATGAATCGGACCTCGATCTGTACGGTCACCGCGTCGAAGTCCAGTTCGTCCGGCGCATCCGCGGGATGGCGGCGTTCGAGGGGCTCGAGGCGCTGGTCGCGCAGATGAACGACGACGTCGGGCGCGTGCGGGCCGCGCTGTCCTAGCCGGCGCCAGGGCGGTGGCCCGTAGACCGGGAGTGCCGCGGGTCCTACGATCGGAGCCGTGGACGCCGTGAGTCTGTTGAGCGCCGTGGCCGCGCCGGCGAACACCGTCAACCTCTGGGGGGCGCTGGGTTGCGCGGTGGCGTACTCCGCCGCGCTCCTCGCGACGCTCGACGGATTCGCCGACCTGATCCTCGCGAGAGACGACGCACCGGCGGGGCGGCTCACACCCGGGGTAGGCTTGAAGTTCGGATCGAAGCTCGCCGCCGCGGCGATCGCCGTCATCTCCGCAGGGATCGTCCTGGCATTGGACGAGAACTGGTTCGCCTTCACATGCTTGACGATCGCCTTCGTGGTCGTCGTGGCGATCGGCGTCGTGGTGATGCTGCGGCACACGCGGGCCACGACCGGCAGCGGACCGCGCGCGAGCGGGTGAGAAGAGCTCGCCCTCGCCGTCCGAGATCCCGGGGAATCCCGCGAAGCGTGAAGAGGAACGAGAGACCGATGAGCAGAACAGACCTGCAGACGCTGCCCGAGCGCGCCGTGGCGCTCCTGGGTGGCGAGCCCGACGACACCACCCTCCGGCGCTATCTGCACGGTCTTCCCGGCGTCGATGCGGTCGGGCTGGAGCAGCGCGCCGCCGCGCTCGGCACGCGGTCGATCAAGACGACCTCGAAGGCATGGGCGCTCGACAAGATCATCGAGCTCATCGATCTGACGACCCTCGAGGGTGCCGACACCCCCGGCAAGGTGCGCTCGCTCGTCGCGAAGGCGCTGACCCCGGACGCGTCCGACCCGACGTGTCCGCGCGTCGCTGCGGTGTGCGTGTACGGCGACATGGTGCCCTACGCCGTGCAGGCGCTCGGCGCCGCCCACGGCGATCCGGACGACGGACTCGTCTCGGTCGCGGCCGTCGCCACCGCCTTCCCGAGCGGCAGGGCGTCGCTCGAGATCAAGCTCGCCGACACAGCGGATGCCGTCGCGGCGGGCGCCGACGAGATCGACATGGTGATCGACCGTGGGGCGTTCCTCGCCGGGCGCTACGGGCAGGTCTTCGACCAGATCGTCCGGGTGAAGCAGGCATGCCGTCGGGCGGACGGCACGTACGCCTCGCTCAAAGTGATCCTCGAGACCGGCGAGCTCACCACATACGACAACATCAAGCGCGCCTCCTGGCTCGCGATCCTCGCCGGCGGGGACTTCATCAAGACCTCGACGGGAAAGGTGCAGCCGGCGGCCACGCTGCCGACGACGCTGCTCATGCTCGAAGTGGTGCGCGACTGGCACCGCGCGACCGGCGAGAAGATCGGCGTGAAGCCGGCGGGCGGCATCCGCACCTCGAAGGACGCGATCAAGTACCTTGTCACGGTCGCCGAGACCGTCGGCGAGGAGTGGCTGCAGCCGCACCTGTTCCGCTACGGCGCGTCGAGCCTGCTGAACGACGTGCTGCTGCAGCGGCAGAAGCTGCGCACCGGGGCGTACTCCGCCGCCGACTACGTGACGATCGATTGAGGACCCCATGAGCTTCCTGGAATACGCCCCCGCGCCCGAGTCGCGCAGCATCCTCCGCCTGCGCGACAGCTACGGACTGTTCATCGACGGCGAGTTCGTCGACGGCACCGGCGAGTCGTTCGCGACGATCTCGCCGGCCGACGAGTCCCACATCGCGACGGTGTCCGCCGCGTCCGAAGCGGACGTCGACCTCGCCGTCCGTGCCGCGCGCCGCGCCTACGACAAGACCTGGTCGAAGATGAGTGGCCGCGACCGCGGCAAGTACCTCTTCCGGATCGCGCGGCTCGTGCAGGAGCGGGCCCGTGAGCTCGCCGTCGCGGAGAGCCTGGACAACGGCAAGCCGATCAAGGAGAGCCGCGACGTGGACGTGCCCCTCGTCGCCGCATGGTTCTTCCACTACGCGGGCTGGGCCGACAAGCTCGACTACGCCGGGCTCGGCGCCGGGCCGCGCGCGCTGGGAGTCGCGGGGCAGGTCATCCCATGGAACTTCCCGCTCCTCATGCTCGCGTGGAAGATCGCCCCGGCGCTCGCGGCGGGCAACACCGTCGTGATCAAGCCCGCTGAGACCACGCCGCTGTCGGCCCTGATCTTCGCTGAGATCCTGCAGCAGGCGGAGCTGCCCGCGGGTGTGGTCAACATCGTCACCGGCGCGGGTGCGACCGGCGCCGCGCTGGTCTCGCACCCCGGCATCGACAAGGTCGCCTTCACCGGATCCACGGGAGTCGGCCGCGCGATCGCGAAGGAGATCGCCGGATCGGGCAAGAAGCTCACCCTCGAGCTCGGTGGCAAGGCGGCCAACATCGTCTTCGACGACGCGCCGATCGATCAGGCCATCGAAGGGATCGTCAACGGCATCTTCTTCAATCAGGGCCACGTGTGCTGCGCCGGCAGCCGCCTTCTCGTCCAGGAGAACATTCACGACGAGGTCGTGGACCGGCTCAAGGAACGACTGTCGACGCTGCGCATGGGCGATCCGCTGGACAAGAACACCGACATCGGGGCCATCAACTCGCGTGCCCAGCTGGAGCGCGTCCGGGCGCTGTCGCAGGTCGGCGAGGAGGAGGGCGCGGAGCGCTGGAGCGCGGACTGCGTCATCCCCGAGAACGGCTTCTGGTTCGCGCCCACGATCTTCACGAACGTCCAGGCGAGCCACCGGATCGCCCGCGAGGAGATCTTCGGTCCGGTGCTGTCCGTCCTGACCTTCCGCACGCCCGCCGAGGCGATCGCGAAGGCGAACAACACCCCGTACGGCCTGTCGGCGGGGATCTGGAGCGACAAGGGATCCCGCATCCTCGCCGTCGCCGACAAGCTGCGCGCCGGCGTGGTCTGGGCGAACACGTTCAACCGATTCGACCCCGCCTCCCCGTTCGGCGGCTACAAGGAGTCCGGCTACGGCCGGGAGGGCGGCCGGCACGGCCTCGCCGCCTACCTCGCTCCGGCATCCGCACGCCCCACGACCGCCCGCCTCGCCGCGCCTCGCAAGGAGAAGAAGGCATGACCCGCCTCGCCGTCCCGAAGACCTACAAGCTCTACATCGGGGGCAAGTTCCCGCGCAGCGAGTCCGGGCGCACGTACGAGGTTCGCAGCGCCAAGGGTGACTTCCTCGCCAACGCCTCGCTCGCCTCGCGCAAGGACGCCCGCGACGCGGTCGTCGCGGCGCGCTCGGCGCTGTCGGGCTGGGCGGGAGCAACCGCCTACAACCGCGGTCAGGTGCTGTACCGCATCGCCGAGCTGCTCGAGGGTCGTCGCGCCCAGTTCGTCGAGGAGATCGTCCTGCTCGAAGGCGTCAGTGCCGCCGCCGCGCAGGCGCAGGTCGACGAGGCGATCGACCGCTGGGTCTGGTACGCGGGGTGGACGGACAAGCACGCGCAGGTCGCCGGCAACGCCAACCCCGTCGCAGGCCCGTACTTCAACATCTCCGTCCCCGAGCCGACGGGCGTCGTCGCGGTGATCGCTCCGCAGGACTCGTCGCTGCTCGGCTTCGTCTCCGCGGTCGCACCGCCGCTCGTGGCCGGCAACACGGTCGTGGTGGTCGCCAGTGAGAAGCTGCCGCTCTCGGCGATCTCGCTCGCGGAAGTGCTGGCGACCTCGGACGTCCCCGGGGGTGTGGTCAACGTCCTCACCGGCTCGCCCGCCGAGATCGCCCCGTGGCTCGCGGCACACGCCGACGTGAACGCGCTGGATCTCGTCGGCGCGGGCGCCCTCGACTGGATCGACCTCGAGATCGTCGCCGCCGACACCCTCACGCGCGTTCTGCCGCCGGAAGAGGGGCCCGGCGCTGCGGCGCCGACGCTGGATCGCATCACGGCGTTCACCGAGACCAAGACCGTCTGGCACACCAAGAGCACGATCTGAAACCTCCTGCCGAAGAGGTAACGAAACGGTAACGGGGCATGTAGGGTGGGGGCACACGTCGACGGCGACGTGCGTCACCTCCAAGGACATGCCCGATGCCCGAAGAAGCACCGACGGACGACCGGATCCGGCCGCTCGCGATCGTGTGCGTGCTTGCCACGCTGAGCCTGATCATCGCGTTCCTGGGGGCGACCCCCGCACGGGTGAGCGCGACCGAGATGCTCGGTCAGGCCCGCGCGGCGGGTGACTCGGCGTTCATCGCGAGTCACCGCGGCGGCGGTGCGACCGCTCCCGAGAACACGCTGCCCGCGATCTCCGCCGCGCTCGCCGGCGGGTTCGACTACGTGGAGATCGACGTCGCCCTCACCGCCGATCGCGTCCCCGTGCTCATGCACGATGCCACGGTGGACCGCACGACCGACGGGCACGGGCCGCTGTCCGCGCTCACGCTCGCAGAGGTCAAGACGCTGGATGCCGGGTCGTGGTTCGCGCCCGAATACGCCGGCACGAGCGTACCCACCTTCACCGAAGTGCTCGACCTCCTCGACGAATCCGGGCACCGCGCGATCGTCGAATTGAAGGGCGAGTGGGATGCCGATGCCGTGGCGGGCGCCGTCGACGAGATCACCGCGCGCGGACTCGAGCGTCGTGTCGCCGTCTCGAGCTTCGACGCGCGCACCCTCGCGATGACGGGTGCCGCGTCCGGCGTCGTGGCGCGCCTGTTCATCCTGCGGCACCTTCCCGATGACGTCGTGGCCGCGGCGCAGGAGGCGGGGGTGCGAGGTCTCGTCGTGGCCCGCCGCGCCGTCATCGATCGGCCGGAGATCGTCGAGGAGCTCCACGCCGCCGGCATCCGTGTCGTGGTCTACACCCTGAACGACGACACGCAGTGGGATGAGGTCACCGCGCTGGGGGTGGACGGTATCGTGACCGACGATCCCGCCACGCTGTCGCTGTGGCAGCAGGGCGTCGCGGGTCAGAGATAACCCGCGGTCGCACGGGCGGGACAGTGCACCCCGGAGGTCCCATGTCGTCCGCTCGTTCCCGCCGCGCCACCGCCGTGGTGATCGCCGCGCTCGCGCTCGGCCTCTCGCTCGCCGGCTGCAAGCCCGAGCCCGCCACGACATCCGCGCCCGCGCCGAGCGCATCCGCGTCGCCGTCCGCCTCGGCGAATCCGACGGGGTCGCCGTCGCCCACGGCCCAGGCGGATGCCGGCATCGAACTGCCCGCCTCGTGCGAGCAGCTGTATTCGCCCGAGATGCTCGCGGCCCTGCAGGGTCGCGGTCCGCTGAACGATCCGGGCGTCACCATGACCTCGACTCAGAACGTCGCCGCGCTCGAGCTGCTCTCGTCCGGTGTCGCGACGATCCGCTGCTCGTGGGGCGTGCCCAGTGACTCCGGCATGGCCACGAACGTCACGATCCTGAGTGCCGAGCAGTCCTCGGCGCTGACCGCCGCGCTCGCCGAGGCCGGTTTCGGCTGCGGCGACGAACTCGGCGGGACCGTGTGCCGCTCCGCGCAGAGCATGATCAGTCAGGACGACCAGATCGCCGAGCTCACCGAGACCCACGTCTTCCGCGGCGACGTGTGGATCAGCAGCTACACGATCAACTTCGACGTGCCCGGCTACACCGAGGACGTCGTGGCGACGCTGTGGGGCTGATTCCCGCGGCATTCCGCTAGAGTGGATGCCGAGGATCTCGTCACCGACATGGTCGCAGCTCGCAGAAGCGAGTGCCCGTGACCCGGAGGGGTCGACATCCCGTCCCGTGTTCGTGACGGCTCGCGCCGCCCGCGGGAGCACGCCGACCTCACCGGTCCCGACCGGTCAACGCCGGACCTTTCCGGCACTCACGCTCAGGAGGAGCATGCCGACCACGGCATCTGCCGCTCAGAAGACGACGGGCTCGAGCTCGTCGCAGCGGCGCAGGAAGCCTTCATCGTCGCGCCGTGACGATGAAGCACCCATCATCCCGATCCTCGCCCGCAAAGTGCGCGAGATCGAGGCGAAGGCGCAGCGCGGAAAGCTCGGGCCGACCAATCGCGTCAAATTCCAGGTGATCGCCTTCCTCGTGCGCGAGGAGCGCGCGCGGGTCAAGGCCGACACCACGCTGGCCGACGCGGCTCGCGCCGAGCTGCTCAAGAGGCTCGACGGTGTCGCGACGATCCTCGCCAAGACCGCCGCCCGCGACACCTCGCTCATCCAGCTGCTCGAGGTCGACCAGGCCGCGAGCCCGGTCGCGCGACGGATGCGACGCGACTGGCTGCTGGAATCCGGCGCCGAGCTCGCCCCCGACGAGCTCATCATCACCGACACTGCCCCGGCCACGGCGCCCGTCGTCTCGCCCGCCCTCGCGCAGCGTCAGGTGGTGCCGCCGGCGATCGAGTCCCGCCAGATGGCGAACCCTTTCCTCGCGCCCGATCTCACCGCCCGGGCGCCGCGCGCCACGCCGCGCCGTCGTCTGGACGGCTGGGAGCTCATGGGCCCGCTGTACAAGGCGTTCGAGACGGGCGCCGGCGGAGGCCAGGCGTCCATGGAACTCCCGCCGGTACCGGAGTTCGACCGGCTCTCGCCCAAGGGCCTGGAGATCATGGTCCACCAGTCCCGCTTCCTCGAGGCCGTCCGCGAAGGGCACCGCACGTTCCTCCTCGCCGATGAGCCGGGTCTCGGCAAGACGGCGGAGTCCGTGCTCGCGGCATCCGTCGCCGATGCGTACCCGCTGCTGGTCGTCGTCCCCAACGTCGTGAAGATGAACTGGGCGCGCGAAGTGCACCGGTGGACGCCGCAGCGGCGGGCGACCGTGATCTCGGGTGACGGGGAGAGCATCGACGCATTCGCCGACGTGTTCATCGTCAACTACGAGATCCTCGACCGGCACTTGTCCTGGCTCAGCTCGATCGGCCTGAAGGGCCTCGTCGTGGATGAGGCGCACTTCATCAAGAACCTGACCTCCCAGCGCTCGCAGAACGTCCTCGCGCTCGCGGCCCGCATCCGCGAGAGCGTGCGCAACCCGCTGCTGCTGGCCCTCACCGGAACCCCGCTGATCAACGACGTCGAGGACTTCGACGCCATCTGGCGCTTCCTCGGGTGGACCGACGGTGAGAAGCCGGGCCCGGCGCTGATGGAGAAGCTCGACGAGAGCGGCCTGACCCCGGCCGACAAGGCGTTCTACCCCGAGGCGCGCGACGCGGTCATCTCGATGGGCATCGTCCGTCGCAAGAAGAAGGACGTCGCTGCCGACCTGCCCGACAAGCTGATCGCCGATCTGCCGGTCGAGCTGGACGACGAGTACGGGCGTTCGATCCGTCAGGCCGAGCGCGAGCTCGGTACACGTCTGGCCGACCGCTACCGTCGCATCATCGATGCGCGCGGCGACCGCGGGCTCGCTCCCGGCGACGTCGACGCGGACATCATCCGACTGGTCGCGCAGAACGAGCTCGACGAGTCCAAGGCCGCCGGCACCGGCTCGGAGAACGTCTTCACGATGGTCCGGCGCATCGGTCAGGCCAAGGCCCTCCTCGCGGCGGACTACGCCGTACAGCTACAGCGCTCGGTGGGCAAGGTCGTCTTCTTCGCCAAGCACATCGACGTGATGGACGCCGCGGAGGCGCATTTCGCCGCGGCGGGACTGCGCACGGTGTCGCTGCGTGGAGACCAGTCCAGCACCGCGCGCCAGCAGGCGATCGACGACTTCAACAACGACCCCGACGTGGGCATCGCGGTCTGCTCGCTCACTGCGGCCGGCGTCGGCGTCAACATGCAGGCCGCCTCGAACGTCGTGCTCGCCGAGCTGTCGTGGACCGCCGCCGAGCAGACGCAGGCGATCGACCGGGTGCACCGCATCGGTCAGGACGAGCCGGTCACGGCGTGGCGGATCATCGCCGCGCACACGATCGACACGAAGATCGCCGAGCTGATCGACTCGAAGCAAGGACTCGCGCAGCGCGCGCTCGACGGCGACGCCGTCGACCCGCAGTCCAGCGACTCCGTGCAGCTGTCCGCGCTCATGCACCTGACCAGGCAGGCGCTCGGCGCGGAGTGAGGCGAACGGATGCCGGACCCCGCCGTGTGGCAGGGTCCGGCATCCGCCGCTAATGTCGGGTGAGGCAGCGTCGCCGATTCGTCCCACGACAGCCCGTAGCACCCGAAGCAAGGACCCCCCCATGAAGATCGGCATCCTGACCAGCGGCGGAGACTGCCCCGGACTGAACGCGGTCATCCGCGGCGTGGTCCTGAAGGGCACCACCGCCTACGATCTCGAATTCGTCGGCATCCGTGACGGCTGGCGCGGCGTGGTGGACGGCGACTTCTTCCCCCTGACCCGCCACGAGGTGAAGGGCCTGTCGAAAGTCGGCGGCACGATCCTCGGGACGAGTCGAACGAACCCCTACGAGGGCACCCGTGGAGGCGCGGAGAACATCGCGAAGACTTTGTACGGGCACCGCCTCGACGGCATCATCGCGATCGGCGGCGAGGGAACCCTGGCGGCGGCCGACCGGCTGTCCAAGGACGGCATCAACGTGATCGGCGTGCCGAAGACGATCGACAACGACCTGCGGGCCACCGACTACTCGTTCGGATTCGACACGGCCGTCAACATCGCCTCCGAGGCGATGGACCGTCTGCGCACGACCGGAGATTCGCACCAGCGCTGCATGGTCGCCGAGGTCATGGGCCGCCATGTCGGCTGGATCGCGCTGCACGCCGGCATCGCCGCGGGCGCGCACGCGATCCTCATCCCCGAGGTGCCCCTCACGATCGACGACGTCTGCGAGCTCGTCACGAAGGCGCACGACCGTGGTCGTGCCCCACTCGTGGTGGTCTCGGAGGGCTTCAAGCTCGCCGGAATGGATGAGGCCTTCAGCGACAAGGGGCTGGACGCGTTCAACCGACCTCGACTGGGCGGCATCAGCGAGGTGCTGGCGCCCGAGATCGAGCGGATCACGGGTATCGAGACCCGCGCGACCGTCCTCGGCCACATCCAGCGCGGCGGTTCGCCGTCCGGCTTCGACCGGGTGCTGGCCACACGCCTCGGGCTCGCCGCCGCGGACGCGGTGGTCGCCGGTGCGTGGGGGCAGATGGTCTCGCTCAAGGGCACGGACATCGTGCGCGTGCCCTTCGCCGACGCCCTCGGCGAGCTCAACACCGTGCCGCTGTACCGCTACGAAGAGGCTGCCGCGCTGTTCGGCTGAGCCGACCCGGGCGCCGACCGCGCGGCATCCGCTTCTCGAAAACAGGTGTTTCGGCGGAGCCAGGTGGATCGGGGACTGGTTCTACCTGTCCTGGTCGCTTCACCTGTTCTGAAGCCCCCGCTGGCGGTGAAGACCCTGCGCCACAGCCATGAGCACCGTGTCCCGTACCGCGCTCCACTGGAAGAGGATCTGGTGGTAGTCGAAGCGCAGCACGACGTAGCCGCGGGCCACGAGTCGGGCGTCCGCCTCGATGTCGCGTCGGCGGTCTGCCGGCGAACTGTGGTGGGCGAACCCGTCGATCTGGAGGACGAGCGACTCGCCGATCAGTCCGTCGACCGGGTGACCGTCGATCCACACCTGCTGGACCATCGACACGCCGGCGGCAGCGAGGCCATGCAGGGCGATGGTCTCCAGCCCTGAGTCGGAGAGCGATGACGCCACCGCGGCCAGTTCCGAAGCGTCTTGACGGCGCCACGCGACGCGCCGAAGGAGTGCGGCGTCGGTGACCTTCTTGCGAATCGCAGACTCCCATACGGCGATCGCGTCGCGCCGGGGGAGGCACTGAGCCACATGGAAGAGCACATTCAGGATGCCGTCCTCGTTCGCATTGCGGCCCACCGGTGCCGGGCCCGCTCCCCAGTGCAGGTGCAGCCCGTGGGGGCTGAGGCGCGACGCCGTGCCGTGCACCGCGACGTGTGTCGGGGTCTCCGGGGTTCTCGACGAATCAGGAACCCACAGGCCGCGCAACGCCGCAGCGCTCACGCACGTCAGCCGACCGCCGACGGACGCGGCATCCACCCGCCGACGATCGCAGTCCTTCGTCACGATCCAGGACCTGCGGATCCGCCGTGCCTCCCCACTCGCCACGGCCTGCGCGATCACGGCCGCTCGCCAGCCGGATGCCTTCAGATCCGATGAGTGCGCGACGCCGTCGCGTTGCCGCAGCCACGTGAGCATCCGTTCGAGGTCCGCGGAAACGTGGGGGGTCGGCATCCGCTCATCATGCCGACCAGGACGAGGGCCGACACGGCGGCGAAAGGATCTGTGGGGGACTCGCAGCGCAGGCCCGCTGGGGAGGAGCGGACGGGTCGCGCGGTCGCGGGGCGGCTCGCGCGGTCGCGGGGGGGGGTGCCCCTATGTCTTTCGTCAAGTGACGGAGCATCGCCCGGGGCTTCCGTCACGCGCGCCGGTCTGCGCGCTTCGCTGTCTCCAGGCCGTAGTTCTCGTTCCAAACCTGTGGGTGAGTTGACCGATCGACCCATCGCAGAGAGTAGATGTTGTCGCGGATTTGGAATGAACCGGCCAGAAGCGCGTCGAACGCGGAGGGGTCTCCGATTTCGATGCCATCTTCGTAGGGAGCATCGCCTGCGCTGATGCGCCTGTCCTCGACTTCGGGATCAAAGATCATCAACCAGTCGACGCACCAGACTGGGTTGGTCCATCTGGGCCGCCACCACGGGCCCGAGATCGTGAAGTACGGCTCGAGTTTGACGGAGAGGAAGCCCGCCCGCTCGTCCGCGAGGAAGGCCTCGGCCACTGCCTCGCGGAAAGGTTCGAAGCGGGGATCCAACGGCGGGATCGGGTCCTTTGCAGGTCGGAACAGCATCACAGGATCAGTTTGCCCTGCGTCGTGGTGTCGAACCGCGTACGAATTCAGCGCCACGGATCGGCGCCTTCTTTGACCCAACTGATGAAGCTCAGGCAGCCGGTTGGTAGAGGGTGCCGTCGCGGAGCATGGCGTAGAGGACGTCGGAGCGTCTCCGGGCGAGGGCGAGGAGTGCTTGATTGTGACGTTTGCCTTGGGTGATCTTGCGGTCGTAGTAGGCGCGGGATTTGGGATCGCGGAGTGCAGCGAATGCGGAGAGGAACATCGCGTTCTTGAGGATCTTGTTCCCGCGCCGTGATGAGTACTCGCCGCGGATGGATGACCCGGATCGTCGGGTGACCGGTGCGAGGCCGGCGTAGGCGGCGAGGTGCCCCGGGGTCGGGAAGTGTTTGCCTGCGACTTCGGTGAGGAGTCTGGCTGCGGTCCTGACGCCGACTCCGGGCATGCTCGTCAGGACGGGTTGAAGAGGGTGCGCATCGACCAGCTTCTCGACCTCCGCCGCGACCTCGTCGCGCTGCTTCCGCAGGGTCGCGAGCTGTGCGGCGAGCCGTGGGACCACGAGCGCGGCCGCGTTCGTGCCGGTGACGACGACTGTCTGTTCGCCGAGCGCCACGACGATCTCGTGCGCCCATTCCCGACCCTTTCGGGGCGCGAGTTTCAGCATCCGCGCCGCGATCCGCTTCTCCCCGGCCGAGCGCAAATCGTGCGGCGACGGCCAGCGTTGCAGCAGATCGAGAATGGCGGGGTGATCGAGCCGTGGCCCGATGGCGCGTTCCAGCGCGGGGTGGATCTGGGTCAGGAGTCCTCGGACGCGGTTGCCGACTTGGGTGATCTGGGCGGCGAGGTCGTCGTCGAATCCGCAGAGCATGGCGAGCTCGGCGACCTGCTCGTCGGTGACATGGATCGACCGCAAGGTGTGCGGCATGGTCCGCGCGGTCTCCGCGATGATCGCCGCGTCTCGCGCGTCGGTCTTCGCTTCGCCTGGGTGGAGGTCGGCGATGCGCCGCATCGCGAGCCCCGGGAGATATCCGACTAGCGCTCCGGCCGCCTGCGCGACCGCGATCGGCAATGCACCGATCGTCGCGGGTTGATCCACGATCAACAGCACGACGCCGTGCTTCTGCAGGTCGGCGAGCACCGCGCGGAGACGCTGCTCGTCGTTAGGTAGCGCACGGTCGTAGAGCTTCCTTCCGGTGCGGTTGAGGGCGACTGCGTGGTGCTCGCCTTTGCCGACGTCGAGTCCGACGAACACGTCGACCTGGTCGTAGTTCTCGATCTGTGTGACCACCGCTCCTCCGCTCGTTCGGGTTGACAGCTGCGACGGTGCGTCTCGGCATCCACGTTACGAACGACCTCGAGCGTGCTCGGGCCTGGCCCCTATCAGCGATCACCCACCGCCAACCAGGCCCGGTGACAACACCCCCCGGATCATCGAGGACAGGGGGGACCAATCATGCCGAGCCCGGCAGGCTGTCACCGTCCAGCATGCTCACCGAACGGCTACGAAGAAGGTAACGGGGGGGCTCGCACGCTCGCGGGGTCGGCTCGCACGGTCCCAGAACAGGCGTTTCGGCGAACGCATGCTGATCAGCGGAGCAACATCCTGCGTAGGCCGAAACACCTGATCTGGGTGTGGGCGCGCACGGGCGAAACCGTGGGTGGATGCCGCGGGTCAGGCGTCGGCGGCGCCCACGACGTCCAGCAGCCACGCGAGCTCGAACGCGCGCTCGCGCCACGCGTTGTAGCGCCCGCTGACGCCGCCGTGTCCGGCGACCATCTCGCACTTCAGCAGCGCATCCGCGCCGACCTCCCGGAGCCGGGCGACCCACTTCGCAGGCTCGACGTACATCACGCGGGTGTCGTTGAGGGAGGTGACCGCGAGGATGCGGGGATAGGTGACGTCGCGGACGTTCTCGTAGGGCGTGTACGACTTCATGTACGCGTAGACGTCGGCGTTGTGCAGGGGGTCGCCCCACTCGTCCCACTCGATCACCGTGAGCGGCAGCGAGGGGTCGAGGATCGTCGTGAGGGCGTCCACGAACGGCACATCGGCCAGGATGCCGGCGAACAGGTCGGGGGCGAGATTCGCGATCGCGCCCATGAGGAGCCCACCCGCCGATCCGCCCTCGGCGACCAGCTGCTCGGGAGTGGTGTAGCCCTCGGCCACCAAGTGACGCGCGCAGTCGACGAAGTCGGTGAACGTGTTGCGCTTGTGCAGGAGTTTGCCGTCCTCGTACCACTGGCGGCCCATCTCGCCGCCGCCGCGGACGTGCGCGACCGCGAAGATGACACCGCGGTCGAGCTCGGAGAGTCGGGGGACGGAGAAGCCCGGCTCGATCGAGTGCTCGTACGACCCGTACCCGTACAGGTGCACCGGACGCGCGGCCGTGCCGGCCTCGCCGAATGAGCGCTTCCACACGAGGGAGACCGGGATCTGCGTGCCGTCCTGCGCGGTCGCCCACACGCGCGCCTGTGCATAGTCGGCACTGTCGTAGCCGCCGAGCACCGGCTGACGCTTGCGCAGGAGCAGCTCGCCGGTCGCGACGTCGTAGTCGAACACCGTCCCCGGCGTGATGAACGAGCCGTATCCGATGCGGATGAGCGGCGGAGCCCACTCCGGGTTGCCTCCCGAGCCCACCGAGTACAGCGGCTCGTCGAATTCCAGCTCGGAGATCGAGCCGTCGCGGTAGGACAGCATCCCGAGGCGTGCCAGACCCTCGCGGCGATAGCCGAGCACGGCCCAGTCCCGGAACGTGGACACACCGAGCAGTCGGTGGCCCGGCTGATGGGGCACGACGACGTCGCGCGGGCCGGTGGGGTCGGATGCCGACACCTTCACGAGTTCGAAATCGAGGGCGCCGTCGTTGTGCAGGATGAAGAGCACGTCTTCGCCGTCGATGACGGCGTGCGACGAGTCGTATTCGACCCCCTCCGTGCGCGGCCACACCAGGCGTGGCGCGGAGCGCAGGTCGTCGGCATCCACGAGCCATTCCTCGGAGGTGATCGATGACCCCATGCCGATCACGAGGTAGCGGTCGCTGCGGGTGAACCCGGCGCCGAGCCAGAACCGTTCGTCCGGTTCGTGGAAGAGCTTCACATCGTCTTCGACGGGCGTGCCGAGCTCGTGCAGCCACACGGTGTCGGGGCGCCACGCGTCATCGACGGTGGTGTACACGATGAACCGGCCGTCGGGGGAGAAGGTCGCACCGGCGAACGTGTCCGGAATCACGTCGGGCAGCTGCTCGCCGGTCACGAGATCGCGTACCCGCACGGTGTAGCGCTCATCCCCGGCGACGTCGACCCCGTACAGCATCCGGTCGCCGGCGGTGGTCACCTCGAAGCTCCCGAGCGAGAAGAACTCCTCGCCCTCGGCTTCGACGTTGCCGTCGAGGAGGACCTGCTCGCCCGGAACCGGGGTATCGGGGGAGAGGACGGGCGGGGTCCAGTCGTCGGGCGAGGTCAGCGGTGCCCGGCACTGGATGCCGTACTGGCTGCCCTCGACCGTGCGGCCGTAGTACCACCAGTCGCCGCGGCGCGTCGGCACCGAGAGGTCGGTCTCGAGCGTGCGTCCCTTGATCTCGCCGAAGATGCGCTCCTGGAGCGGGGCGAGGTGCGCCGTGCGGTCCCGCGTGTACGCGTTCTCCGCTTCCAGATGCGCGATGACCTCCGGGTCCTCCTTCGCGCGGAGCCATTCGTATGCGTCTTCCACGTCGTCGCCGTGGTGCCGGCGGACGATGGGCTTGCGGGGGGCGACGGGCGGAAGGGCGGAAACGGCGTCGGTGGTCACCGCTCCACGCTAGCCGAGGGCGCCGCTCACGCCTTCTTCGCAGCCGTTTCGCGGGAAGCTCTGACCGGCGCCTCGTTCGGGATGCCGCGCGAGAGCAGCAGCGAGAGCACGGCGAACAGGATGAGACCGAACAGCGCGACCCGCAGCGCGGACAGCTGGGCGTCTGTGTAGATCTGCTGCAGCTGGCTCGCCTCGTCGCTCGTGAGTCCCGCGTCGGTGCCGATCTGCTCGACGCTCGCCGCCGGCACGATCTCCACGCCGCCGGAGGTCTTCTGACTGATCGTGGTCTTGACCGCATCAGGCAGCGAACTCTGGGCGACTCCGCCCGCGAACGACGTCGCGAGCGCACCGATCAGGATCGATCCGATCAGCGCGGTTCCGAGCGACGAGCCGAGGTTCTGGAAGACGCCCTGCAGGCCGCCGACCTCGCTCGTGTCCTTGATCGTGACCGCCGACATGTTCACGTTGCCCAGCTGCGAAGCGAGGAGGCCGAGGCCGCCCCCGGCGAAGAACATCCCGGCCGCGAACGCGATGCTCGCGAGCTCCGGGTCGACGGCGGTCAGCAGCAGCAGGGCGCTCGCGACCAGGATCCACTGCCCGACCCGCACGATCCGCCGCGGGGACCAGCGGGCGGACAGGCGCGTCCCGAGGATCGAGAACACGATGAGGGCGATCGACAGCGGGAAGATCCGGATGCCGGTCTCCAGCGCATCGAGTCCGAGGGTCATCTGCAGGTAGACCGGGACCATGAAGAAGAGCCCGGCGGTGATCGCGTACTGGGCTCCCAAGACGCTCAGCCCGCTGCGCAGCTGCCGGAGGTTCAGCAGCTCGACGTGCAGGAGCGGTTCGCGGCCCTTCGCGACCAGGTGGCGCTGGCGGGAGAAGAACAGCACGAGCAGCACGGCGCCGACCACCATGAACCACGCCGACAGGGAGATGCCCAGGGGTTCGATGGCCACGCCTCCGATCACGGGGGAGTTGAGGGGGATGATCCATCCCCACGTCTTGCTCTGCAGCATGCCGAAGACGATGCCGACGAGACCCGCTGCCGACAACAGGACGCTCAGCACATCGATGCGCACGGCCTTGCGCGGCGAGGTCTCGGCGATCTTCCGCGCGAACAGCACGACGAAGAACATGATGACGACCTCGGCGGCGAACACGTAGCGCCAGCTGAAGTACGTCGTCACGAAGCCGCCGATGAGGGGACCGGCGGCGACCGCGGCGCCGGAGACCGCACCGATCGTCGCGAAGGCCGTGATGCGGTCCTTGCCCGAGTAGTTGTCGGCGATCAGGGCCGCGACCGCGGGGATCACGAGCACCGCTCCGAGGCCTTCGATCACGGACCAGCCGAGGAAGAGCACCGCCATGGACGGGCTCAGCGCCGTCGTGAGGGATCCGATCGCATAGACGATCGAGCCGACGATCAGGGCGCGCTTGCGGCCCCAGATGTCACCGAGCTTGGCGCCCAGCAGCATCGTCGCCGCCATCGTGAGCGTGTAGAACGTGATCGCGCTCTGCATCGCCGTCACGCTGCTGTCGAGATCCTTCACCACGGTCGAGATCGACACGTTCATCACGGTGCCGTCCAGCACCATCACGAACTGCGCCGCGCCCAGCACGAGCACCACGAACCACTTCTTCATCGCCGGCATCCGCTCCCGACCCCGCCGAGGCACGGGATCGTGCCCATTCAACACCCTGCGCGAGCGCCGCTTCGTCACCCCTCGCGAGTGAGAGGAGCCCTGTCGAGTTGACCGGGCGCGGGGGTGGTGTAAGGATTCTTCGTGGCCGGTTGCCGGTTCCTTAATTCGCCGTGAACTCTTCGTTCGCAACGCCGATCCCGTCGGCACCCCTTTCTTTCACTCTCTCGGAAAGCGAACGGTGGAGACCGCAACCCTGATCGTCGTGCTGGTCATCGTGCTGGCCCTCTTCTTCGATTTCACCAACGGCTTCCACGACACGGCCAACGCGATGGCGACGCCGATCGCGACCGGAGCCCTCAAGCCCAAGATCGCCGTGCTGCTCGCGGCGATCCTGAACCTCGTCGGGGCATTCCTGTCGACCGAGGTGTCCCAGACGATCTCGCACGGCATCATCCGCGAAGACCAGATAAATCCGAACGCGTTCCTGCCGCTCATCTTCGCGGGCCTGATCGGCGCGATCACCTGGAACATGTTCACGTGGCTGCTGGGGCTTCCGTCCAGTTCGTCGCACGCCCTCTTCGGCGGCCTGATCGGGGCGACGATCGTCGGCGCGGGCTGGATGGCGATCGATTACAGCGTCGTGCTCAGCAAAGTGATCCTCCCTGCGGTCCTCGCGCCGCTCACGGCGGGGCTCATCGCCTTCACCGCGACCCGTATCGCCTACGCCGTCACGCGTCGATACGACACCAAGCCCGATGGTCGCGACGGATTCCGCTGGGGCCAGATCTTCACGTCGTCCCTTGTCGCGCTCGCGCACGGCACGAACGACGCGCAGAAGACGATGGGCGTCATCACGCTCACGCTCATCATCGCGGGCTGGCAGAGCGGTGCTCAGACCGAGCCGCAGCTGTGGGTCATCCTCGCGTGCGGCATCACGATCGCGCTGGGCACCTACATGGGCGGCTGGCGCATCATCCGCACGCTCGGCAAGGGGCTCACCGACGTCAAGCCGGCGCAGGGCTTCTCGGCCGAGACGTCGACGGCATCGACCATCCTGGCCTCGAGCGCACTCGGCTTCGCCCTGTCGACCACACAGGTCGCCTCCGGTTCCGTGATCGGCTCGGGTCTCGGGCGGCGCGGCTCCACCGTCCGCTGGCGGACCGCGGGGCGCATCATGGTCGGCTGGCTGTTCACCCTCCCGGCGGCGGGTGCCGTCGGCGGTGTCATGGCGTTCATGGCGGCATGGCTCGGCGGGGTCGGCATCCTGATCGACGCGATCTTCGCGGTCGTCGTGATCCTCGGCATCTACCTGCTCTCGCGCCGCAACGCCGTCACGGCGGCGAACGCGATGAGCGAGGTCGCCGAGTCCGGAACCGCGGTCAACGTCACCCACAACCCTCCGCCCACACGTCGCCAGCGCGCCGCGCAGAGGGCCGCGGAGCGTCGTCAGAAGGAGGAGGCGAAGTGAGCATCTCCATCGACTGGTTCGCCTTCGTGCAGGTCTTCCTCGCGGCGCTTCTCGCGACCGTGCTCGTCGTCGGCTTCTACTCGCTCGGTCTGAGGCTCCTGGTGCGCGCAGGTCGCGTCCCCGTCGTCGCGCCCGCGGAGTTCACCGACGCCATCACGGTCGTGACCGAGAAGGAGCAGAAGCGGGCGGCGAAGGCGGCGGCGAAGGCGGCGAAGAAGAACCCGCTGACACCGGCGGAGCGGCAGATCGCGGCGATCGGCGCCTACTTGTCCTTCGGGCTGTGCGGTCTCGCGGTCCTCGGCGGACTTCTGCTCATCGTCTTCAACCACTGAGCGGCGTCGGGCACCGCGCGTAGGCTGACGCCATGACGGATGCCGCAGCCGCGCAGTTCGGCCAGTACCCGCCCGCGCGACGGACGATCCTGCACCTGAGCGATACGCATCTGCTCGGCGGCGATGTGCGGCTCGGCGGACGATTCGACACGGCGGCCAATCTCCGCCGCACTCTGGATGCGGTGGAGGCGCTCGGCGCCCGTCCCGACGCGATCGTCTTCACGGGCGACCTGACCGATCTCGGCGAGCCCGAGGCGTACCGGGCGTTGCGCGCGAGCGTCGAACCCGTCGCCGCCCGCATCGGCGCGCCGATCGTGTGGGTCGCCGGCAATCACGATGAGCGGCCCGCGCTGCGCGCAGAGCTTCTCGGCCTCGCGGCGAGCGAAGAGCCCGTCACGGCCGTCCACGACCTGGACGGGCTTCGCCTGATCGTCCTCGACACGACGGTTCCGGGTTGGCACCACGGCGACCTCGACGACGCACAGCTGACGTGGTTGCAGGGTGTGCTCGCCGCCCCGGCGCCGCTCGGCACGATTCTGGCGATGCACCACCCTCCGCTCCCGTCGCACGTCCCGCTGTTCGACATCCTCGAGCTGCGCGACCAGCCGCGACTGGCTCGGGCGATCGCCGGCACCGACGTGCGGGCGATCCTGGCCGGACACCTCCATTACTCGACCAGCGGCACATTCGCCGGCATCCCGGTGAGCGTCTCCGCGGCCACGTGCTACACGATGGATCTCGCACGGCCCGCCGAGGAGGTCAACGGGATGGATGCCGGGCAGTCGTTCCATCTCGTGCACGTGTACGACGACACGATCACCCATTCCGTCGTCCCCGTCGTCGATGCGGCGACAGGCGACTTCTTCTCGGCGGAATGGGTGCGGACGATGGCCGCGCTCACCCCGGCCGAGCGGCTCGAGGCGTTCTCCCGCAAGCCCGGCCGCTGACTTCGCCGCGTCGTACAGTCACTCCGAGGTTGTTGTCCGTGGCGTACGGATGCCGGAAGAGGGCGTCCGAGTACCCTCGAAGCATCCCTTCACATCGCCGTGACCGACCCACGAGGACCCCACACATGGCTCTGGACGCAATGACGCGCACGCGCATCGAAACCGACTCCCTCGGATCCATGGAGATCCCCGCTGACGCGTATTGGGGGATCCACACCGCTCGGGCGCTGGAGAACTTCCCGATCTCCAAGCGGCCGATCTCCGTCTACAAGGACCTCGTCCGCGGGCTCGCGATGGTCAAGCAGGCCTCTGCGCGCGCCAACCGCGACATCGGGACGCTCGACCCGTTCAAGGCCGACCTGATCGACCGCGCCGCGCAGCTCGTGATCGACGGGCAGTATCACGACGAGTTCATCGTCGGAGTGATCCAGGGCGGCGCCGGCACTTCGACGAACATGAACGCGAACGAGGTCATCACCAACATCGCGCTCGAACTCGCGGGCAGGGAGAAGGGCGACTACGCCTTCCTGTCGCCGATCGACGACACGAACCGCAGCCAGTCGACGAACGACGTGTACCCCACCGCGATCAAGGTCGGGCTGGGGCTCGACTTGCGGAGCCTCCTAGACGAGCTCGATCTCCTCCGCCGCGCGTTCCTCGCGAAGGCGGTCGAGTTCCACGACATCCTCAAGGTCGGGCGCACCCAGCTGCAGGATGCCGTGCCGATGACCCTCGGGCAGGAGTTCAACGGGTTCGCCACGACGCTGGGCGAGGACCACAGCCGGTTGAAGGAGAACGCTTACCTGCTCTGCGAGATCAACATGGGGGCCACCGCGATCGGGACGGGGATCACCACCCACCCCGACTACGGGCGGTCCGTGCTGCACCACCTGCGGGAGATCACCGGCCTGGATCTGGACACCGCGACCGACCTCGTCGAATCCACGAGCGACACCGGCGCGTTCATGTCCTTCTCCTCCACGCTCAAGCGCAACGCGATCAAGCTCTCGAAGATCTGCAACGACTTGCGGCTGCTCTCCTCCGGCCCGCAGGCGGGCTTCGGCGAGATCAACCTGCCGCCCCGCCAGGCGGGCTCGAGCATCATGCCCGGCAAGGTCAACCCGGTGATCCCCGAGGTCGTGAACCAGGTCGCGTTCGCCGTCGCGGGCGCGGACCTCACCGTGACGATGGCGGTGGAGGCGGGCCAGCTCCAGCTGAATGCGTTCGAGCCCGTGATCGCCCACTCGCTGTTCCAGTCGATCACCTGGATGCGCCGCGGGATGCACACCCTGCGCGTGAACTGCGTCGACGGCATCACCGCCAACACCGAGCGCCTCGGCGCGATGGTGGGCGCCTCCGTCGGAGTGATCACCGCACTGACCCCCTTCATCGGTTACGCCGCCGCCGCAGCGCTCGCCAAGACGGCGCTGCTGACGGGCCGCAACGTCGCCGATCTCGTCGTCGAAGCGGGCCTGATGTCGCGCGAAGAGGTGATCAAGCAGCTCTCCCCGGCACGTCTGTCGGGGCTGGAGACGATCACGGCCGCGATCCCGATCGTGCGCGCCGGTGCGGCGGAGACGGGATCGATCCCGCTCGAGCACTGACGTCCGGGGCGTGTCGATCGGTGGCAGTGCGCCGGATGTCGCGCTAGCGTTCGAATCACAGCCGTCGCCTGAAAGGACCGCTTCACCATGACAGACCCGCAGAACCCCGACGTCCCGCCCGCCTACAACCCGCCGCCTGCAGCCCCGGCGTACTCCTCAGCGCCTCCCGCCCCGGCGGGGGCGCCGGCGCCCGGGGCGCCCGTCCCGGGCCGAACGCTCGGCATCGTCGCGCTCGTCGTGGCGATCTTCTTCAACATCATCGGGCTGATCCTGGGCATCGTCGCTCTGGTGCAGAGCCGCAAGGCGGGTCAGAAGAACGGCTTCGCGGTGGCGGCGATCATCGTCGGGGCTGTCCTGACCGTCATCGGCATCATCGTTGCGATCTTCCTCATCGTCGCCTTCACCGCCGCAGCCGGGTTCGGCACGGACGCCATCCAGGCGTGCGAGGCGGTCGGGTACTCCGGTACCGTCACCGTGCAAGGCGTGACCGTGGACTGCAACACGCTGAACCCCTGACCGCGACCCGACGAAACCCCGCCGCTGAACCTGCGGTGGGGTTTCGCGCGTTTCAGTCCAGAATGCGGCAGTGCGTGGTCAGGGCGCCGATCCCGTCGATCCCGACCGTCACGGTCGAGCGGTCGCGGAGGAAGACCTGCGGGTCCCGCGAGTAGCCGGCGCCTCCCGGACTGCCGGTGGAGATCAACGTCCCCGGCAGCAGGGTCGCCGAGCGCGAGAGGTGCGAGATGAGCGTCGACACCGGACGCACCATCTGCCCGGTCGAAGCGTCCTGCAGCAGGACGCCGTCGAGCTCCGTCCAGATGTGCAGGTCCTGCGGATCGGGGATCTCGTCGGCGGTGACGACGAACGGTCCGGTGGGGGTGAACCCGTCGAAGGACTTGCACCGCGACCACTGCGCCTCGGAGTATTGGATGTCCCGGGCGGTGATGTCGTTGACGACGGTGTACCCCCACACGTGGGACAGCGCGTCCTCGGGGGCGACGTCCTTCGCCGGCGAGCCGATGATGACACCGAGTTCGGCCTCGTAGTCCACCGACTCGCTCAGCACCCGCGGCCACGTCGTCGTGGCATCGTGCGCGGACAGGGAGTTCGGCCACAGCACGAACACCGTCGGGGTCGAATCGGTCTTGAGTCCGAGTTCGCTGGAGTGCGCGGCGTAGTTGAGCCCGATCGCGAGGATCACGGGGGGAGCGAGCACCGCTGAGGCGTACGACAGAGCGTCGAGCGGATGCCGCACGGCGGCGTCCGGCGCGGCAGAGCGCACCCGCTCGAGGAGTTCGTCGCCGCCCGCGATCAGTTCTTCGAGGAAGCGCGGAGCGCCGGGCCACATGTCCTGGACGAGGATCGCCACCTCGTCCTGAACCAGCGCGAGCCGCGCATCCTCGGACCCGGGCGGGATGACGTGGGCGAAGCGCATCCTTCCACGCTACCGGCCCGCCGGCGCCTGCGCTCTCGCCCCACGTCGCCCCTAGGCTGTCCGCATGACGTTTGACCCGGCGCGCCCGGACGGGCCCGATCCGTCTCCGCGCCCGACTCTGACCCCGCCCGTGTTCGCCTCGGCGCTCGCGCAGCCGCGCGTGTCGGACGGGGCTCAGATCGCCGCCGCCCCCGTCTCGCCTGCCGCCGTCCCGGTCACCCCCCGGGCGGGACGGACCGCTCCGATCTGGATCGTCGGGATCCTCGTGCTCTTCTTGGTCGCGCTCGTGGGGTACTTCCTCACCGCGATCGGTCCGGCCGCGTCGCTGATCGGCATGGTGCTCGCGCTCATCCCGCTTGCCGGTGTCCTCGTGGCCGTTCGGCTCGTCGACCGATGGGAGCCCGAGCCGCGTGGTCTCCTCGTCCTCGCTGTCGCATGGGGCGCCGTCGCAGCCGTCGGCATCACCCTCGGCGTCGACCTCGCCCTGAGTCTCGTGCTCGGGGTGGAGGACTCCCCGATGGCGGATGCCTTCTCGGCGGTCGTGCAGGCGCCCATCGTGGAGGAGTTCGCGAAGGGCCTCGGCGTCTACCTCATCTTCGTCACAGCCCGTCGCGCGTTCGACGGACCGGTGGACGGGATCGTCTACGGGGCTCTCGTGGGGGCGGGGTTCGCCTTCACCGAGAACATCCAGTACTTCGCGGTGAGTTTCATCGAAGGCGGCGTCGCCGATGCGTCCGCGACGTTCTTCGTCCGCGGCATCCTGTCGCCGTTCGCCCACGTGATGTTCACGAGCATCACCGGGTTCGCCCTGGGGTTGGCCGCGCGCCGCGGAGCACGTGCCGGCCGCGCCGTCGGCCCCTGGGTCCTCGGCATGATGGGCGCGATGATGTTGCACGCGCTCTGGAACGGCTCCGCCGTCTTCGGCGACTTCTTCGGGCTCTACCTGACCTTGCAGGTTCCGCTGTTCGTGGGCTTCATCCTCGGGATCGTCGCGTTGCGTCGCGAAGAGGCCCGACTCACGCGATCGCGGCTCGGAGATTACGCCGCCGCCGGATGGTTCACCCCGCAGGAGGTGGACATGCTGGCGACCGGTTCCGGCCGGAAGGCGGCGCTCGCATGGGCGCGGACGTTGCGGGGTGACCGCACGCCCCTGATGAAGCAGTTCATCGCGGACGCCACGGCGCTCGCCGCGGCGCGCCAGCGCGCCATCACCGGGCGGGATCCGAACGCGCGGGAGGACGAGCACGTCCTGCTCACCCGGACGGCGTCCACTCGCGCGCAGATGTTCGCGCTCTGAGGACGCCGGTGACAAGACTCAGCGCCCGGGTCCGCGGCAAGGCCTGCGTGACATCCGGGCGCTGAGTTGGCCTGCGTCCAGACTGGCGCGCCCGGGGGTCCGGTGTCAAGGATCAGCCCGGCGATCGCCCTGGTTCGAGGCTGCGCTTTGACCGCAGGAGAGCACTCGGGTTGGATGGTCTCATGACTGATGACCGCACCAAGCCCGAGATCGACGCCCCGCAGGGCCCCGCCCCCGACGAACTCGTCATCCGCGACCTCATCGTCGGCGACGGCGCTGAGGCCAAGGCCGGCGACACCGTCACCGTCCACTACGCCGGTGTCGAGTACGAGTCCGGCGAGGAGTTCGACTCCTCCTGGAACCGCGGGGAGAGCATCCAGTTCCCGCTCCGCGGCCTCATCCAGGGCTGGCAGGACGGCATCCCCGGAATGAAGGTCGGCGGACGCCGTGAACTCGTGATCCCGCCGCACCTCGCCTACGGTCCGGCCGGCGGACACTTCCTGGGTGGGAAGACGCTCATCTTCGTGATCGACCTCATCGCCGTCGGCTGAGTCCGACACCCCAGAAGACCCGGATGCATCGGCATCCGGGTCTTTTTCCATTCATGGGAATGGATTTGGCGAGCCCTCGGTTGGAGGAGGAGACGCGCCGCGCAGCCGGCACCACTCGAGCTCGGGACATCCCGGCCCGCACAACACAGGAGAGTCATGACCGACACCACCACCACCGCCCTCGAAATCCCCGGTTACCGCGCCGGCACCTGGATCCTGGACCCCAGCCACAGCGAGGTCGGGTTCACCGTCCGGCACATGATGATCTCGAAGGTGCGCGGCCACTTCGCGGTGAAGAGTGCCACGCTCATCGCCCCGGAGAACCCGCTCGAGGCCAAGGTGGAGGCGCACGTGGACGCCGCGTCGCTCGACACGAAGGACGAGGGCCGCGACCAGCACCTGCGCTCGGCCGACTTCTTCGACGTCGAGACCTACCCGTCAATCGACTTCGTCTCCACCGGCGTGCGCATCGAGGACGGCGAGATGCTCGTGGACGGCGACCTCACGATCAAGGGCGTGACCAAGCCCGTCACGTTCGAGTTCGACTTCGGCGGCTTCGGTAGCGACCCCTGGGGCAACTACAAGGCCGGTGCGACGGCCAAGACCGTCATCAACCGCGAGGACTTCGGGCTGACCTGGAACGCCGCTCTGGAGACCGGTGGGGTGCTCGTCGGCAAGGACGTCACGATCACGCTCGACCTGCAGGGCGCCTATCAGGCCTGAGCCGTTCGCACACGATGGGGGGATGCTGCGGCATCCCCCCATCGTCGTCTCAGTGCGCGGCCGCGCGGCGTCGACGCAGCCGGTCCTGGGCGAGCAGGATCCCGAGGAACACGACGACCGCACCGACGGGTTCGTTCCATGTGATCGCCTCGCCGAGGACGACGATGCCCAACGCCACACCCACGATCGGGGTGATGTAGGTGACGGTCGACGCGCGGGTCGGTCCCCACGCCCGCAGCGTGTTCTGATTCCAGATGTAGGCCACCCCGGTGCCGAGGCATCCGAGCAGAAGGACGCTCCCGATGATCCACGGATCCAGCGCGACCGGCGTCAGCGCGATCGCCGGGGTCAGGACCGCCATGATCGCTGCGGCGATGCCGATGTTCAGGAACGAGAACATCAGGGCGCTCATCCCGGTGTTCGAGACGAACCGCCGCATGTAGGCCAGGCTGAAGCCGTAGCACGCCGTGGCGCCGAGGATCGCCAGCTGCGCGACGAGGCTCTGGTCCAGATCGAGGCCCTGCCACGGCGCGATGATCACCATGACCCCGAGGATGCCGACCACGATGCCGAGGATCTGCACCGGCTTGAGCTTCTCGACCCGGAAAAGGAGCCCGGCCATCACAGCGGTCATGATCGGCGTGGTCGCGTTGTAGATGCTCGCGAGTCCCGAGGTGACGTGCTGCTGCGCCCAGGAGAACAGCAGGAACGGCACGACGCAGAACGACACCGCGAGCACGGTCATGTGACCCCACACGCGAAGACGACGCGGAAGACGCTCTCGACTCAGGGCGACGAACAGCCCGAGGGTCAGCCCGCCCAGGATCAGGCGGGACCACGCGACCTGCGCGGGCGACAGGCCGCCCAGCGCGACCTTCATGAACAGGAAGCTCGAACCCCAGATGACACCGGTGAGGATGAACTGCACAACGATCCAGCCCTGCCCGCGCACAGGGCGCTCGATGAATGCGGGCGGGGCGATCGCGCGGGGAGTGGACACGCGGCGACTCTAACCCCGCCCCCGGACGCACGACATGGGCCACGGATGCGACGTCCGAAATCCTCCGATGGACGGCCGTCCCACGCGGTCAGGGCACCGGGTGGAGGGCGTCGTACGCGCGGAAGCGGGGACTCAGTCGCACCAGGAGCGCGACGAGCCCGATGATCACGAAGCCGCCGAGCAGCGGCGGCACCCACAGTGCGGTGGCGGTCGCGAGCACCCCCGCGTACAGCGCGCCCACGCGCGGGCCGCCGGCCACCACGACGATGAAGATGCCCTGGAGGCGCCCGCGCACGGCATCGGGCACGGCGGACTGCATCATCGTCGACCGGAAGATCGCACTCACGTTGTCCGCCGCGCCGGCGACGGCGAGGGCGAGGATCGCGGCGACGAGCAGGGGGACGTTCACCGCATCCGCGTCGGCACCGCCCGGCGGCGCGAACCATCCGGCGGCGGCGGCGAGCAGCACCGCGCCGAAGAGACCGATCGCGGCACCGTAGACGAGGATGGCCCGCTCGATGCCGACGCCGTGCCGGCGGACACGGCCCACGGGTCCGGAGAACAGGCTCGACAGGAACGCGCCGAGCGCGATCGCCGCAGTGAGCACGCCCGTCGTGACCGGGCCACCGCCGAGGACCAGCACCCCGATCGCCGGGAACAGGGCGATCGGCTGGCCGAAGGTCATCGCGATGATGTCGAGCACGTACTGCAGGCGGATGTTGGAGGCACTCTTCAGGAAGCGCATCCCGTCGCGCAGGGACTCCAGTCCCGGTCGCACCGTGACACCTTCCGGTCGGAGCGCAGGCAGAGTCCACAGCCCCAGGAAGAGCGAAAGCATGAGGACGACGTCGATCGTGTAGGTCCACGCGTAACCGGTGAACGCCACGAGGATGCCGGCCAGGGCGGGACCTGCCATGACCATGATCCCGACGGTGATGCCCTGGAGCGCGGCCGCCGCGGGCAGCAGGTCGCGGGGGAGCAGGCGCGGGGTGATCGCCGACTTCGTCGCCAGCACGACGGAGTTCGCCGCCGCGTTGACCACGCTGAGCACGTAGAGCCAGGCGACGGATTCCAGGCCGCCCCACGCGAGCACGGCGAGCAGCAGGGTGGAGACGAACGTCACGGTCGCGGCGATCAGGGCGACGATCCTCCGGTCGAACGCGTCTGCCAGCATCCCGCCGTACAAGCCCGCCGCGATCATCGGGAGCAGGCCCGCGACCGCGATCATCGAGACGGCGAACGTGTCCCCGGTCAGGGCGTACACGTGCAGCATGACGGCGACGATCGTCAGCTGACCGCCCAGACCGGACAGGGTCGACCCGATCCAGAGACGGGCGAACGCGGGGCTCGCCCGAAAGGGACTGAGGTCGATGAAGTGATGACGCTTCAGTCCGGGCATCCTTCGAGGTTATCCCGGTCGAACGCACCCGGTCCGCTGCGCGGACGGGCTGCTGGTAGACTCTTCAGGTTGCCGTTCGATCGGCCGCGGATGAAGAGAGCTCGCGCAACAGGCGACGGGCACCGCGCAATGAGAAGGAAGGGGATCCCATCTATGGCACTCGAAGCAGACGTCAAGAAGGCGATCATCGAAGAGTACGCGACGCACCCCGGTGACACCGGATCCCCCGAGGTGCAGGTCGCGATGCTGACGCAGCGCATCAAGGACCTCACCGAGCACCTCAAGGAGCACAAGCACGACCACCACTCGCGTCGTGGGCTGTTCCTGCTCGTCGGCCAGCGCCGCCGTCTGCTCGGCTACCTCCAGGACATCGACATCGCGCGTTACCGCTCGCTGATCGAGCGCCTGGGGCTTCGCCGCTGATCGCGCGCCCCGCGTATATCGCACTTCTTCGAAAGGCCGTCCCGGTGTCGGGGCGGCCTTTCGCTTCGCCCGGATCTCACAGCAGCCCGAGGTCGGTCGCCCGCGTGACCGCTGCGCTGCGGTTGGGGGCGTCGAGCTTGCGGTAGATGTGCGCCATGTGCGTCTTGATCGTGTTGACCGAGACGAAGAAATGCGCCGCCAGTTCGGCGTTCGTCAGACGCGTGGGCAGGTACGTCAGCAGCTCGCGCTCGCGATCCGTGAGCGGTTCGGGGAGCTCTTGAGCCGTGCTCGAGCGCAGCTTCGCCCGCATGGCGCGGATGACTTCGGTTCGAAACGGCGTCGGAGTCCCCGGCAGCGACTCCACGAGGCGCATCACTTCGGGCCCCGCCCACACGAACACGGAGACGATGCGCAGCTCCGCGGCGCGTTCCAGGGCGCGAGTGATCCGTTGCCGCGATTCGGCGCCGCGGCCTTCGACGTGCGCCAACCAGGCCGCGAGCACATCACGCTGGATCCGATCGATCGGCTCGTCCTGTGCGAAGGAATCCGCCGTCAGGAGCGCCCGCGCAGCCGGGGCGTCCTTCTTGGACAGGGCGCAGGCGATGACTTCGAACAGCAACGGCCCGGGAAGCGGGAGATCCGGGGTCGCCCGCGGCGTCGCGTCGGCGACGCCCTCGCTCAAGCGCTTGTCGCGCAGCGCGGCCGCCTCCAGGCCGGCGCGCACGATCGGGGGCGCCGCGACGGCAGGGGGTGGAACGGACTCCTGCAGGTCGGCAGCGCCGATGAGCACCGCGCCCAGGTGTGCGACCCACATGAGCTGCGTGCGTTGATTGGATGCCGCGCGCATCGCCCCCTCGTGCAGAGCGAGGGACCCGCGGTCGGGAGTGCCGCGGAGCACCGCGATGAGAGCGAGCGCCAGGTAGGCGTCGGCCGGCGCGGGATGCACGAGAAGTTCGCGGTCGCGCGCCAGTTCGAGCGCTTCGTCGGCGAGCTCCTGGGCGCGATCCAGCCGTCCACTCAGCGCCTCCAGCAACGCGAGGGAGCCGAGCGTGTGCACGCGGTACACGGAGTACTGCCCACCCGGCGACTCGAGCCCGCGGGTCAGCCAGTTTCGGCTGTCCGGCCACTGACCCGCCAGCAGATGGGCACGTCCGCGGGCGACCAGGACCATCGTGTGCAGCAGACCGCGGCTGGTCAGTCCGAGGAGGTCGGGGATCGTCGTGTCCCGGTGCTCGTCCAGGAGTCGCAGCGCGACGCGGGCGTCTTCGAGCGAGACGGAGACCTGGGGTCTGAACTGCACGCGGGCAGCCAGGTACGCGTGGACGATGACGGCCAGGCCGGGGTCGAGGTCCGGGGCGATCGACAGCGTCCGCAGGACGTCCTCGGCGTGAGCGGAGTCTCCGCTCATTCCCAGCACGATCCCGTACAGCACTTCCGCTTCGGCCCTCCGGTGACGGACGGACTCGGGAATCGCGGCCAGCCATCGTGCGACCGGGGCGGTGCGCACCCGCTCGTAGGCCTCGCGCCCGGTCTTCAGCAGGAGGTCCAGCGCAGCATCCCACGAGTGGGCCCGAAGGTAGGTCTCGATCGCGTTCGGGATGTCGCCGTTCGCGACGTACCACTCGGCGGCGGAGGCGAGGATCCGCTGCTCCTCGCCGGGGAGCGCCGCGCGAAGTCGATAGCGCAGCAGATCCCGGAAGAGATGGTGGAAGCGGAACAGGTCATCGTCGTCGTCGAGCGGAACGAGGAACATCGAGTCGTCCTGCAGTTCGGCGAACAGCTCGGCCGCTCCGGTGACACCGAGCGCGGACTCCACCAGCGGCGCCGAGATCGTCTCCAGGGCCGACATGCGCAGGAGCGTCATCCTCCGCTCGTCGGACTGCGCCTCCAGCACCTCTTCGCTGAGGTACTCGGCGATCAGGCGATCGGTCCCGGCCAGGCGCTGCGCGAACTGCTCTCCGTCGACGTGGTCGCGCAAGCCGATCGCCGACAGCTGGACCCCCGCGGGCCAACCCTCGGTGCGCTCCATGATGGATTCGACGGTCGCTGCCGACACGGCGTCGCCCGTGATGCGACGGAGGACTTCGGCGGCGACGTCCGCGTCGAAAGCGAGCTCGGCCTGGCGGAGTTCCAGCAGCGCGTAGCGCAGGCGGTGCCGGCTCCAGGCCAGGCGCAGGTCGACGCGGGATGAGAACACCAGGTGCGTCCCCGTCGGAACATGATCGGCGAGCCACCAGAGATCCGCGAGGAGTGCCCGATTGGTCAGCAGCTGCAGATCGTCGAAGATGAGCACGTTGCCGGGACGCTCGGCGAGCAGCTCGACCAGGGCCGCCAGCAGCGGCGCGCCGAGTCCGCCGCCGCCGATCGTCAGCAGCGGAGCGAGCTCGGCCGCGGCCGGGTCGATCGTGCCGAGTCCCCGCAGCAGCCGGCGCAGGAATCTGGCCGGGTCATCGTCGGCGCGACCTGCTTCCAGCCACAGGAAGCGCAGGTCCGGCCTCGAGAGCGCCCACTGCGACAGCAGCACCGTCTTGCCGGCGCCGGCAGGCGCGACCAGGAGCGTCAACGGGGTACCCAGCGCATCGTCCAGCCGCGCGCGAAGGGCGGGGCGGTCGACGGCGTGCGGCGGCGGGGGAGGTGGGCTGATCATCCTCTGCTCGGCTCATCCGGTCGGGGGGGAATCACCCCGGGGGGATGACGGAAGGGCTGCCCCCGGCCACCAGTATGACAGGGGGCGCCGCTCGGCCCCAGCAGAGGAGACGCCGCATGACGCCGCAGATGTTCGAGGTGGTCGTCCGAGGTGTCATGGGTCCCGAACTGAGCTCGGCGCTGGAGGGCTTCGTCGTCGAGTCGACCGGCGACGGTCTGACCAGGGTCGTCGGCGACATCCGCGATCAGCCGCAGCTGCTCGGGTTGTTGGGCGCCTTCGACGATCTGCACATCGAAGTCGTCTCCGTGAACCCTCTGGATGCCGGGAGAGATGAATGACAGAACTGACGCCGACGGAGATCCACGCGCTCGCCGAGGACGCGTACTCGTACTTCTACCCGCTCGTGACCATGGACGTGAGTCGGATGCAGCTCACTCACATCGAGGAGGGTGCGCTCGGGCGGAGCCTGCCGAACACGTTCGCCCACGTCCGCGCGTTCCCGCCCGCGGACTTCCACAGCGTGGTGGCGCCGAACTTCGACACGCTGTACTCGTCGCTCTGGCTCGACCTGTCGGGCGGCCCGGCGCGGCTGACGGTCCCCGATGCCGGTGACCGCTACTACCTGCTGCCCTTCCTGGACATGTGGACGGATGCGTTCGCGGTGCCGGGCACGCGGACCACCGGCAACGGCGCCGGTGTGTTCGTGATCGTGCCACCGGGGTGGGAGGGCGAGGTGCCTGGCGATGCCACGGTGATCCAGGCCCCGACATCGGTGCTCTGGCTGATCGGGCGCACGCAGACGAACGGGCCGGCGGATTACGAGGCCGTCCACGCCTTCCAGGACGCGCTGCAGCTGACGGCGTTGGACGGCTCCGCGCTGTCGACGGCCGTCCGACCGCCCGTGGCACCGGCATCCGTCGACCTGTCGATCGCTCCGTTGGACACCGTCAACAGGATGCCGGCGGTGGAGTACTTCGCCTACGCCGCACGACTTCTCGCGCAGTACCCGCCGCATCCGACGGACTTCTCGATCATCGCGCGACTCGCGCGGCTCGGGATCGTGCCCGGAGAGCCCTTCGACCCATCGGTTTGGGACGATCGGGCGCGCGAGGCGCTGGAGGCCGGCGCGAAGGACGCCCTCGCGCTGCAGGTGCGGCGTCTGAACGAGCTGGCCCGCATCGAGAACGGATGGAGCATCAACACCGACACGATGGGCGTCTACGGCAACTACTACCTCAAGCGCGCGATCGTGACGATGGTGGGACTGGGCGCGAATCCCGCAGAGGATGCCGTCTACCCGATCGTCGTGGCGGATGCCGAGGGACAGGCGATCGTCGGCGGCAAGGACTACGTGCAGCACTTCGCGAAGGATCAGCTGCCGCCCGTCCGGGCGTTCTGGTCCACGACCGTCTACGACGCCAGCGGATTCCCGTTCCCGAATCCGCTGGACCGTTTCGCGCTCGGCGACCGTGACCCCCTGACGTACAACGAGGACGGTTCGCTGGACATCTTCTACGGACCGACCGACCCCGGGGGAGCGGCGCAGACGAACTGGCTCCCCACGCCGGACGGCCCGGTGCGCATCTTCATGCGGCTGTACTCACCGCGATCCGTCGTCCTCGAGGGCGGATGGGCGCCGCCGCCCGTCACGCCGCGCTGACCACCCCAAAACCACCGACCGCCGCCGTGAGCGGCCAGAGAGAAGGAGAAGGAAATGCCCCTACGTCGAATGGGACGCCCCGGTCTGATCGGGATGGCCGCGCGCACCGCCGTGGTCGCCGGCACCGCGACCGCCGTGAGCGGCAGCGTCGCACGCCACCAGCAGCAGAAGGCCCAGGGCCAGTACGAGCAGCAGCAGTACGAGGCCGCGCAGCAGCAGGCGCAGATCGACGCGGCCGCTCAGGCGGCGGCGGCGCAGTACGCAGCCCAGGCCGCGCCCGCGCCCGCCGCGGCGCCGGCCGGCGGCACCGACCTGGTTGCCGAGCTGCAGAAGCTCGCATCGCTGAAGGATGCCGGCATCCTCAGCGACGAGGAGTTCGCGGCGGCGAAGGCCAAGCTGATCGGCTGACGCCGGCCGGTCGCGCCTCGTCGCGGCCGGTGCTCGAGCTCCCGGCCCGTGTCGCGACGCGGGCCGGGAGCCGTTCCGCGTGCCGCGAGTTCGCGCCGAGCGGGATGCGCCTCAGGCGCCGGCTCGAGCCACGAGGTCCGCGTGGTGGATCGCCGCCACGTCGGGGTGCGCGCGCAGGCGCGACTTGAGCGCGTTCTCGCCGTACAGGGCATGGATGGGGTTCGTGGGATCCTGGGTGACGCCGCGCGCTTCGGCGGCGAGCTCGGCCGGCAGCTCGATGATCGGCAAGCGCGCATCCAGTGCCGGGTTGAAGAAGAACGGCACCGAGATGCGGTCCTCGGGGTAGGTGGGGGAGATCACCCGGTGATTCGTCGCGATCAGGTATCCCTGGGTCGCGTACTCCAGCAGTTCTCCGATGTTCACCACGAACGCGCCCGGTACGGCGGGCGCGTCCACCCACTCGCCGTCGCGCTGGACCTGCAGGCCGCCCTTGCCGGGCTCGACCCACAGCAGCGTGAGGACCCCGGAGTCCTTGTGGGCGCCGACGCCCTGCTGCGGAGTGGGGTCGTCCTTCCCGGGGTAGCGGACGATCTTGATCAGCGTCGACGGTTCGCCGAAGTGCTCGTCGAAGTACGACTCTTCGGCCCCGAGCGCGAGGGCCCAGGCGCGCAGCAGCTTGCGGGCGACGCCCGAGAGGTGATCGTGCCACTCGGAGACGACCTCGCGCAGCTCCGGCTGAGCTTGCGGCCACAGGTTCGGCCCGATCAGGCGCGCGTAGTCCGGCGAGGTCTCGGGGTCCAGGGCCGCGCGCTCGGGACCGATGTCGATCTGCTCGCGCCAGTCCACGCGGCCCTGCGTGCGTTCCCCGCCGATGCGTGTGTACCCGCGGAAGTGCGGGCTGTTGACGTTCTCGATCGCGAGCTTGTCCGCCTCGGGGAGCGCGAAGAAGTCGCGGGCGGCGCGGTGCAGCCGCGCCTCGAGCTCAGGCGGAACGCCGGTGCCGGTGAGGTAGAAGAAGCCGACGTCGTGCGTCGCCGCGCGCAGGTCCGCGCGGAACCCGGCCGCGGCCTCGGGGCCGGCATCCAATCGGGAGAGATCCAGGACCGGGAGCGTCGCATCAGCCATGGACCGACGATAAGCACGCTCCCCGCGCGGAGGGCGGAATGTTGCTCCGCATTACCTTCGCCGCCGCTTTGACCGGCGCCGCGGTGGCGAGTACCGTTGTGCAAGTGAGGGTTGCCTAACCTCACACGAACCCTCCCACCGATTCGAGAACGACGTGCTCGCGACATTCCTGATCGGCCTCCGCGAAGGCCTGGAGGCCGCCCTCGTGATCGGCATCCTCGTGGCCTACGTCACCCGGATCGGCCGCCGTGACATCCTGCCCCGCATGTGGGGCGGCGTCGGTCTGGCGGTGGCCCTCGCGCTCGCGATCGGGGCGGTGCTCACGTTCGGCGCCTACTCCCTGACGTTCGAGGCGCAGGAGATCATCGGCGGCACCCTGTCCCTGGTCGCCGTGGCGATGGTGACGTGGATGATCTTCTGGATGCAGAAGACCGCCCGCACGCTCAAGGCGACTCTGGAAGGCGGCATCGACCGCGCGCTCATGATCGGGAGCGTCTGGGCCCTCGTCGCGATCGGTTTCGTGTCGGTCGCCCGGGAAGGCATCGAGACGACGCTCCTGCTGTGGTCGATGGTGCAGTCTTTCGGAGACGCCCCCGCCGCGCTCCTGGGTGCCCTGCTCGGCCTCCTCACCGCTGTCGTCCTCGGCTGGCTGCTCGCCCGCGGCATGCTCCGGCTCGACCTGCGGCGTTTCTTCCTGTGGACCGGCGCCTTCCTGATCATCGTCGCCGCAGGCGTCCTGGCCTACGCGGTGCATGACCTCCAGGAGGGCGGCGTGCTTCCCGGGCCATTCGGCGCGCTCGCACCGACCGACCCCACGACGGGCATCGTCGCGGTCGGCCCCGCCGGCTTCCCGTTCGGCTGGGCTTTCGACGTCACCGCGCAGATCGCCCCGGGATCGCCCCTCGCCGCGGTCCTGCAGGCCGCCGTCGGCTTCATGCCGCAGATGACCTGGCTGCAGGTGATCGCCTGGGTCCTGTACGTCGCGATCGTCGGGACGTTCTTCGTCCGCGGCGCTCGACCCCGCCGCACCCCGGTGCAGGCCGGCCAGACTCCCGAAGCCGCGACGCCGGCATCCGTTCCGACCTCCTCCCTACCGCTTGGAGCCGCATGACCCCCTCCCGCATCCTCGGCGTCGTCGGCGTCGCGGGGCTGACGATCGGCGTGCTCGCCGGATGCGTCGCCAAGACCCCGGCCGCGGCATCCGACACGTTCGCCGTGTCCGCCTCGGACACCGCGTGCGACGTCTCGGCCGCGACCGCGACGAGCGGAACCGTCGCGTTCGAGGTGACGAACTCGGGCTCCGATGTCACCGAGTTCTACCTGCTCGCCTCCGACGGGCTGCGCATCGTCGGCGAGGCGGAGAACATCGCCCCCGGCGCTTCGCGCACCCTGACCGTCGTCGCGCAGCCCGGGGAATACGTCACGGTGTGCAAGCCCGGCATGGTGGGCGACGGCGTCGGTCGGGCGGCGTTCACGGTGTCGGGCGAGAAAGTGCAGATCGACGGGCCGGATGCCGAGCAGAAGCAGCAGGCCGTCGACCTCTACGCCGCCTTCGTGAAGGACCAGGTCTCCCAGCTCGTGCCGCAGGTCGACGCGTTCGTCACCGCGTACGAGAGCGGCGACGACGAGACCGCCCGTGCCGCCTACCCGCAGGTGCGGGCGTATTACGAGCGCATCGAACCCATCGCCGAGGCGCTGGGCGACCTCGACCCGCGCATCGACTACCGAGAAGTGGATGCCGTCGCCGAGGGCCTCGAGTGGACCGGGTTCCACCGCATCGAGAAGGACCTCTGGGTGCCGGCGCAGGATGCCCTCAACGCCGACGGCGAGACCCCGGCGTGGCAGGACTGGGCGCCGTCGACGACGCAGGAGCGCGCCGCATACGGTGACCAGCTCATCGCGGACGTGGCCGAGCTCTACGACTACGTGCACTCCGGTCAGTTCGAGGAGGTGCTGGACGCGCAGGGCGTCGCGGGCCTCAGCAACGGCGCGATCGCGCTGCTGGACGAGGTCGCGACCGGCAAGATCTCCGGCGAGGAGGACTGGTGGTCGGGGACCGACCTCTGGGATTTCGCGGCGAACGTGGAGGGGTCGAAGATGGCCTTCTCGCTCGTGGAGGAGTTCGCGGCGGGCAAGGGCGAGGACGGTGCCGCACTGGTCGCCGAGATCGACGCGGGGTATGCGGCACTGGAGGCGTCGCTCGCCGCCCACGGTTCGCTCGCGAGCGGATTCGTCGGCTATTCCGCGCTGACGGATGCCGACAAGCGCGAGTTCACCGATCTGATCAACGCGCTCGCCGAGCCGCTGTCCCAGCTCACCGTCACCGTCCTGGACTGACGTGTCGGAGGAGGACGAGGGTCTGAGCCGGCGGGGTCTCCTGGGGCTGGTGGGCGCCGGCGCCGCCGGGCTCGCGGTCGGCGCGAGTGCCGGGATCGCCGGAGGGATGGCGATCGCGCGCGCGGAGGACGCCGAGGACGCCGGGTCCGACGACGACTTCTTCGGCGCACATCAGGCGGGGATCACCACGCCGGTGCAGGACCACATGCATTTCGCGGCGTTCGACATGATGGCGCGCACCGATCGCGCCGACCTCATCTCCCTTCTGCAGGACTGGTCGTATGCCGCGTCGCGCATGACCCGCGGCCTCGAGGTGAGTGCCACCGGCGCCGTGGGCGGATCGCCCGAGGCGCCGCCGGACGACACGGGCGAAGCCCTGGGCCTCGGCGCGAGCGGCCTCACGATCACGTTCGGCTTCGGGCCCACCCTTTTCGACAGCGACGGTGTCGACCGGTACGGCATCGGGGCGCAGCGACCGGCGTCCCTCACGAAGCTGCCGGCCTTCCTCGGCGACGACCTGGACCCCGAGTCCTCCGGCGGCGAACTGTGCATCCAGGCGTGCGCCGACGATCCGCAGGTCGCGGTGCACGCGATCCGCAATCTGAGCCGCATCGCTTTCGGCCGGGCGAAGATCCGCTGGTCGCAGATGGGCTTCGGGCGGACGTCCCGCACGACCTCAGCACAGCAGACGCCGCGCAACCTCTTCGGATACAAGGACGGCACGGCGAACATCCTGGCCGACGATCGCGAGGCGCTCGCCGAGCACGTGTGGGTGGCGGCATCCGATTCGCCCGCGTGGATGGCGGGCGGCTCGTACCTCGTCGCCCGCAAGATCGCGATGCTGATCGAGACGTGGGATCGCGTGCGCCTGTCCGAGCAGGACGCGATCGTCGGGCGTGACAAGGGTGCGGGTGCTCCGCTCTCCGGCGGCGACGAGTTCACCGAGCCCGATCTGCAGGCCGTCGACGCCGCCGGCGCGCCGGTGATCCCGGCGCGCAGTCACGTCCGCCTCGCGCATCCCGACATGAACGGCGGCGTGCGCCTGCTGCGTCGTGGCTACAACTTCGTGGACGGCAACAACGATCTCGGCCGACTGGATGCCGGGTTGTTCTTCCTGTCGTACCAGCGCTCGCCCGAGCAGTTCGTCACGATCCAGCGCGCCCTGTCGACCGACGCGATGAACGAGTACGTGCGCCACGTCGGCTCGGGGCTGTGGGCGGTCCCTCCCGGGGCCGCGCCCGGTTCGTACGTCGGCGCGGGTCTGTTCGGCTGACTCAGCCGTTCTGCCGCGGATCGGCCGGGCGCCGCGGCGCGCGCGGCACTTCGCGCGGGCGCCGTGATCCGGTCGGGTCCGAGCGACGGCCCTCGCGCCGCGCGAGCGTCGCGTCGGCGAACAGCCAGCCCGGCCGCGGCTCGACGAGCGGGCGGAAGACCGTCCGCACAGGCTTGGTGGCGAGCCCCAGGGCGATGAGCACCGAGGCGATGATCACGACGGGGAGCCAGAACCAGGTGGGGTCGAGATCGCGTAGCACGCCGGACTCCCGGAACGGATACAGCACGAACGAGTGCAGCAGGTAGACGTACATCGTGTACTGGCCGAAGTGCGTCCACCAGTGCGTGCGGCGCGGCAGCAGGGCGAAGAACGCCGCCGACAGCACGAGGGCGATCGCCATGAGCGCCAGTCGGACGCCGCCGGCCCACCACTCGGTCCCGCCGATCGAGGAGTAGTTCTGGTCGTAGAACAGCCACTGCCGCAGATCGATCTCGCGCCACACGTCTGCGAACAGCCACGCGATCACGCCGGCGCCGCCGAGCACCGCCGCTGCGGCGGCGAACACCCACCACGGCCGATCGCGCAGCAGGCGCAGGCGCTCGACGATCTCGCGGTCGCGCAGCCACCACCCCAGCGCGAAGAACGGCAACAGTCCGAGCGTGCGCGACAGCGACAGCGTGGAGTCGATGTTCGGCAGGTAGCCGGCGCCGATCGAGATCAGCACGGTCCACAGCAGCGGCCAGCGCAGCAGAGCCAGGTACGGCAGGATCAGCCGGAAGATCCCGAGCGCGAGCAGGAACCACAGCGTCCATGACGGCTGCGTCAGGTTCGGGTTCGCCTGGCCTTCGACGAGCCACTTCGTGAGCGTCCAGAGGGCCTCGAAGATCACGTAGGGCACGAGGATGTCGGTGATCACCCGGGCCATTTGACGCGATCCCGGCGCGTCCGACTTCGAGAAGTAGCCCGAGATGATCGCGAACGCCGGCATGTGGAAGGCGTAGATCAGCAGATACAGACCGAGGGCCGTGTCGGAGTCGTAGATCAGGCGCTGCGAGGCGTGGCCCAGGACGACGAGCACGATGCACGCGAAGCGCGCGTTGTCCCAGAACGGCACGCGGCGCTTGGGGCGGGGTACGCCGATCTTGCCGGTCGCGGCCGGCGGGGCGGATGCCGCGCTCTGCGGGGCGGGGGCGTTCGTGGAATCAGTCATGACGGCGCTCGCCACACTATCCCGGGAATAGATTCGACGTGACGGTGTTCTACCGAATACATTCATCTGAATAGAAACGGATGCCACCGGCATCCTGAACCGGAGAGCGATCGTGAACGACACCACACCCCAGATGCAGTTCGGCATCTTCACCGTGAGCGACATCACGGAAGACCCGACGACCGGCCGGACGCCGAGTGAGGCGGAGAAGATCCGCAACACGATCACGGTCGCCAAGCACGCGGAGGAGGTCGGACTCGACGTCTTCGCCCTGGGTGAGCACCACAACCCCCCGTTCTGGTCGTCCTCGCCCACGACGACCCTCGCCTACATCGCGGCCCAGACCGAGCGCCTGATCCTCTCGACCTCGACGACGCTGATCACCACGAACGACCCGGTGAAGATCGCCGAGGACTACGCGATGCTCCAGCACGTGTCCGGCGGTCGCAACGATCTGATCCTGGGGCGCGGCAACACCGGTCCGGTGTACCCGTGGTTCGGACAGGACATTCGTCAGGGGCTCCCGCTCGCGGTCGAGAACTACGCGCTGCTGCACAAGCTGTGGCGCGAGGACGTCGTGGACTGGGAGGGCAAGTTCCGCACGCCGCTGCAGGGATTCACCTCCACCCCGCGGCCGCTCGATGACGTCCCGCCTTTCGTGTGGCACGGCTCGATCCGCACGCCCGAGATCGCGGAGCAGGCCGCCTATTACGGCGACGGCTTCTTCGCGAACAACATCTTCTGGCCGTCGGAGCACTACCAGCGGCTCATCACGCTGTACCGCCAGCGCTTCGCGCACTACGGCCACGGCACGCCCGAGCAGGCGATCGTGGGCCTGGGTGGACAGGTGTTCATGCGGTCCAACAGCCAGGACGCCGTCCGCGAGTTCCGTCCCTACTTCGACAACGCGCCCGTCTACGGCCACGGTCCCTCGATGGAGGACTTCACCGAGATGACGCCGCTCACGGTGGGCTCGCCGCAGCAGGTGATCGACCGGTACGCCGGCATGCGCGACATCTTCGGCGACTACCAGCGCCAGCTCTTCCTGATGGACCACGCCGGGCTTCCGGTCAAGACCGTCCTCGAGCAGCTCGACATCCTGGGCGGGGAGGTCGTGCCGGTCCTGCGCAAGGAGCTCGCGAAGAACCGTCCGGCCGAGGTTCCCGACGCGCCCACTCACGCCGCCCTCGTCGCGGCGAAGTACGGCGAGCGGGGGCCGGTGGAGAAGGTCCCGAACGCGAACCGCGGCGACAACCTCACCGGTGGCTCGCCGTACCGTGAGACCGTCTCTGCCGCGGGCTCGTCCTTCGGTGCCGCCGCGATGCGGAAGGGTGCCTGAGATGACCACGCGACGCATCGCCGTCATCTCGGCGGGGCTGTCCAATCCTTCGTCGACGCGATTGCTCGCCGATCGCCTGGCGAACGCGACCCTGCGGGCGCTGAGTGAGATCGGCGACGGCATCGAGGCGGAGGTCGACGTGTTCGAGCTGCGTGATTACGCGCACGACATCACGAACAACCTGCTCACCGGCTTCGCCCCGGCGGCGCTGGAGAGCATGATCAACACCGTCGTGTCGGCGGATGCCGTGATCGCGGTGACCCCGATCTTCTCGACGAGCTACTCGGGGCTGTTCAAGTCCTTCATCGACGTGCTCGACCCGAACGCCCTGACCGGCAAGCCGGTGCTGATCGGCGCCAACGCGGGGACGGCGCGGCACTCGCTCGCGATCGACTACGCGATCCGCCCTCTGTTCACGTACCTGCACGCCGAGCCCGTGTCCACCGGAGTGTTCGCGGCCTCCAGCGATTGGGGCGCCTCCGGCGACCAGGTCGCCCCGCTCGGTGAGCGCGTCGACCGCGGCGCGCGCGAGCTCGCCGAGGCCATCGCGCGCCGGACGCCAACGACCGAGGCCGATCCGTTCGACCCGGCGAACTATCTCGGTGAGGGCCGCTCGTTCGGTCACCTGCTGGGCGGCCTCGCGGGGGAGTGACCGCGCTCGGGGCGGGGACGACGCACGTCGTCCCCGCCCTCGGCTCGTCCGCGTGCGGAACCACGGCGGGACAGGCACCCTGCTGATACCGTCGGGAGCACGGAGTCGGTTCGGCCCCCGCTGAGGGAAGAAGACGATCATGACCGCTTCTGCACCGCTGGTCCTGGGGGTCGTCGGCGTCTCGCGCAAACCCGACGAGCGACGGGTCCCGCTCCACCCCGGCCACCTCGACCGCATTCCCGACGATCTGCGACCGAGCGTGCTGCTGGAGACCGGGTACGGCCACCGTTTCGGCGTGACCGATGACGAGCTGCGTCCTCTGGTCGGCGGCATCCTGGATCGCACCGCCCTGATCGCGGCGTCCGACGTCCTGCTGCTCCCCAAGCCGCAGCACGAGGATCTGCGCGACATGCGGGACGGCCAGGTGCTGTGGGGGTGGCCCCATCTCGTGCAGGACGAGGTCATGACCCAGCTCGCCCTCGACAAGCGGCTGACCGCGATCGCGTTCGAGGCGATGAACCACTGGGGCAGCGACGGCACGTTCGGCCTGCACGTGTTCCACCTCAACAACGAGATCGCCGGATACTGCTCCGTGCTGCACGCGCTCCAGCTGTGCGGCTCGACCGGAGACTACGGGCGCCGGCTGACCGCGGTCGTCATCGGGTTCGGTGCGACCGCGCGGGGAGCCGTGACGGCGCTGCGCGCACACGGCGTGCACGACGTGCGCGTCCTCACCAACCGCCGCACGGCGTCCGTCGCCGCTCCGATCCACGCGGCGCAGATGATCCAGTTCGACCACGACGACGGCCCGTACCTGAGCGAGGTCATCACCGACGACGGGCGCGTGCCGCTGGCCCCGTTCCTCGCCGAGAGCGACATCGTCGTGAACTGCACGCTGCAGGATCCGAACCGCCCGCTGCTCTACCTGAAGACCGCGGACCTCGCGGCGTTCCGCCCGGGCAGCCTGATCGTGGACGTCTCGTGCGACGAGGGGATGGGCTTCGAGTGGGCGCGGCCCACGAGCTTCGCCGACCCGATGTTCACGGTGGGCCGGACCATCAACTACTACGCGGTCGACCACAGCCCCTCATACCTGTGGAACTCCGCGAGCTGGGAGATCAGCGAAGCGCTCCTGAGCTTCCTGCCGATCGTCATGGGAGGACCGGCGGCCTGGTCGGCCGATGAGACGATCACGCGGGCGATCGAAGTCAGCGACGGCGAGGTGCGCAACCCCGCGATCCTCGAGTTCCAGAATCGCAGCGCCGACAAGCCCTACCCCATCCGGAGCGCCTAGATGTACCCGGCTGAGACGTTGGTGACGTTTCGGGGGTTGCGCTGAGGAGAACCTCCGGGGCTTAGTGGAAGTGCTTACGTTCCCTAATCTCCCCGGAGGTTCCCATGGCCCACGGTAGTGCTCGGTTGAATGTGTACGGACGGACCCTGTTGATAACTCGGGTCGTGCGCGATGGGCGCCCGGTCGCGCACGTTGCTCGAGAGCTGGGGATCTCACGTCAGTGCGCGCATCGTTGGGTGTCCAGGTTCCGTCTGGAGGGAGCGGCCGGGTTGGTGGATCGGTCGTCCCGACCGCGGACCATGCCGCGACGCACGCCGTTCGAGGTCGAGCAACGGGTCCTTCAGCTACGGGTCCAGCTGCGACAGGGTCAGGACCGGATCGGGTCCGTCGCCGGGGTCCCCGCTCGGACGGTCGGGGCGATCCTGCGTCGACACGGTGTTCCCCGGTTATCGGAATGCGATCCGTTGACCGGCCGGGTCATCCGCGCCTCGAAACAGACCGCCGTCCGATACGAACGCGCCCGGCCGGGTGAGCTGGTCCAT
>NZ_JBFBMZ010000005.1:0-79753 GCF_040687315.1 Microbacterium sp. NPDC064584
CGCCTGAACCGTACCCTGCAAACCGAATGGGCCTACCGGCAGATCTTCACCTCAAACACCGCCCGCGCCGACGCCCTCGCACCCTTCATCGAGCATTACAACGCTCATCGCCACCACACCGCCATCAACGGCACACCCCTCAGCCGAGTGTTACCAACGTGACTGCCGAGTACACCTAGAGGCGGATGTCGGAGGGCCGGCTCAGCTCGATCCACGCGCTCTGTCTGGCAGGGCCGATGCGCATCACGTCCGCGGCGGCCAGCGGTCCGACGTCGAGCGCGGTGAGGGTCGCGATGTCGAGGACCGGCACCTGGAACGTTCGGAACGCCCCCAGCCGGGTGAGGGCGTCCGCGGTGAGATCGATCAACGCGGTCTGATCCAGGACGAATCCGGCCGCCGCGAGCGTGGGGCTGCCCCCGCGATCGGTCTCGGTCCACGCGGCGATCTTCCAGAACCGACGCGGGATCCGGATGCCGCGATACGGCGGATCGTCCTCCTCGAGCACCGGCCCGGTCAGGACCGACACCCGCTGATCGGCCGCATCGGCGAACTCCAGCACGTGGTCCTCCAGCCCGACCCACAGATCCTTCGACTGGTTGAACGCGGATGCCTGAGGGGCGGCGTTCGTGTAGACGAACGTCGCCTCGGTCGCCGCACGGGCCTCGGCGACGGTTCCCCACCCGGGATCCCGGCGGCGCACCAGATGACCGCGGTCGAAGTCGTTGTCGGCGTACACCGCCGGCCCCGTCTGCTCTGCCGCCGGCACGCGCGGGTCCAGTTCCCACTCGCCCGTGCGAGGGAGATCCTGCAGCGTCGCGCCGTCGATGTTGACGGCGGTCGCCGCGGCGAGCCTGCGGTCCGGGTCCAGGAGCACGGTGAAACGCGGGTAGTCCAGCCGCGTCAAAGGACGACCGGCCGCTGCCCGCGGGAGGCCCACCGGCACGCCGAGGAACGCGGAGTCGTATCCGACGGAGGCGAGCGTGGCGGCATCCATTCGTCCAGCCTGCCACCGCCCCAGTCGCTCGGTGCGCGAGACGAGCAGGTCGACTCCGGCGCCCAGCACGAGTGCGGAGGCGACAGCGACGATGACCGCCACCGCTGGGGGACCGGGCAGCACACGCGCGATCGCCGTGCCGATGACCGCCTGGTAGAGCGCCCACAAGGCGGCGGCGCCCGCCGCGAGCGGCAGATAGCGGCTCATCGGCATCCGCACGGCGCCGGCCGTCAGATTCACCGCCAGGCGGGCGAACGGGATGAACCGAGCCGTGAACAGCACTGCTCCCGATCGCTGCGCGAGTCGCCTCCCTGCCCAGGAGAAGGCGCGGACCGCTCGCGGATGCCGCATCCATCGCCAGCGCTCGAGCCCGGCGCGGCGGCCGATCGCGTAGCAGGCGAGGTCGCCGCTCAGCGCGGCCGCGGCGGCGACGCCGATCACCGCGATCAGCCACGGTTGCCCGGTGGAGGCCGAAAGGGCCGCGATCGCCGTCACGGCGACCTCTCCGGGGATGATCACCAGGAACGCATCGGCGAGCACGACGACGAAGAGCCCCGGAAGCGCGGCAGCGCTCCCGGCGAGGGCGGTCAGTGCATCGTCCATGGGGTGGGGCCAGCATGTGGCGGTGCCCTGAACGCACGCCGACCAGTGGTGACGCGACGACGACGCGCGCGGGACGATCACGTGAACTCTGCGGGATCAGCCGCGATCGCGCAGGTGCGGGCGCCTCCCGGCCGTCACGCTGGAGGAGTGAGAGTCGCGCTGATCGCCGAGTCGTTCCTCCCCCACATGAACGGTGTGACCGGATCCGTTCTGCACGTCCTCGCCCATCTCCGGCGCCGGGGCCATGAGACTCTCGTGATCGCGCCGGATGCGGGCGGACCGACGGATTCGCGCTCAGTCGGGGCGACGCTGCTGCGCTCGGTCCCGCTCCCGTCCTACCCGCAGGTGCGGGTCGTCGTGGCCGGCGCCGCTCGCCTGATCGACATCCTCCGCGACTTCGCGCCGGACGTCGTGCACCTGGCGTCGCCGTTCGTCCTCGGTTGGCACGGCGTCCGGGCCGCCGACGCGCTGCGACTGCCGTCCGTCGCGGTCTACCAGACCGACGTGATCGCCTATGCGCAGCGGTACGGTGTCGCCGGCGGAGCCGCGTTCGCCTCCGCGCACACCGCGCGGCTGCACCGTCGGGCGACGCTCACCCTTGCACCGGGCACCGCCGCCGTCGCTCGACTGGAAGGGCTGGGCGTGGACCGCATCCGCCGCTGGGGACGCGGCGTGGATGCCGAGCTCTTCCATCCCGGACGGCGCAGCGCGGCATGGCGCGAGCGTGTCGCGCCGGGCCGGACGATCGTCGGCTATGTGGGGCGACTGGCCCCCGAGAAGCAGGTCGAGGATCTCCGAGCGCTCGCAGGCCTGGCAGGGGTGCGACTCGTGATCGTCGGGGACGGGCCGTCGCGCCCGCACCTGGAGCAGGTTCTCCCGGATGCCGTGTTCACGGGCCACCTCGAGGGCATCGCGCTGGCCGAAGCGCTCGCGAGTTTCGACGTGTTCGTCCATCCCGGCCAGAGCGAGACGTTCGGACAGACGCTCCAGGAGGCACGCGCGAGCGGTGTCCCGGTGGTCGCCACCGGCGCGGGGGGCCCGGTCGACCTCGTGCGCAGCAGTGTCGACGGCTGGCTCTATCGGCCGGGCGATCTCGGCGATCTCCGGGAACGGGTCGCGGATCTGACCGGCGACGCCGCCAAACGCGCGGCGTTCGCGGCTGCCGCCCGGGAGAGCGTGCGGGAACGCACCTGGTCATCGCTGGGTGATCAGCTGATCGCGCACTACGACGATGCGCGGGCGCTGCGTCCGCTCGACGACGCGCTGTTCGTTCGAGGCGAGAGGCGGATGCCCGCTCCGCCCCACCCGAGACAGGAGCTTCCGCGGTGGAGCCGCTACGTCGCGCTGGGCGATTCGCTCACCGAGGGACTGGGCGACACATCGCGCATGCCCGCCGGTCAGTGTCGCGGGTGGGCGGATCGGCTCGCGCAGCTGCTGGCGCACGCCGGCAGCGCCGGGCGGCATCCGTTCCGCTACGCGAATCTGGCCGTGCGGAGCACGCGCGTGTCGGACCTCGTGACGGACCAAGTGCCCAGGGCGCTGGCGCTTCGCCCGGATCTGGTGTCGATCTTCATCGGGGCGAACGACCTCGTCGGCAGGCGACCGGACGCGAAGGCGCTCGCCGAAGCCGTCGGCAGCGCTGTGCGAGCACTGCGCTCGGCCGGGGCTGATGTGCTGCTGGTCACCCCGGTGCTGCCCCGCCGACGTGCGGCGAAGCTGTTCGCCGCTCGCTTCGCCGCGTACGCGTCGCACCTGCGCCTCGTGGCGGAGCAGACCGGTGCGCTGCTCCTGGACCTGGACGCGCACCCGCTCCTGACCGAGCCGGCGATGTGGGCGTCGGACCGCGTCCATCTGCGTTCGGCAGGGCATCGGCACATGGCCTACTGCGCCGCGGGTCTGCTGGGCGTTCCGGATGCGCGTGAACTCGAGGTTCTGGAGACCTCCCTGCATGCCGATGACGACCCGGACGCGACCGGTGCCGCGTGGCTGCTGCACGACGCGCTGCCATGGGTGTGGCGCCGCGTCTGCGGTCGCCGTGCAGGCGACGGACGCTCGTCCAAGCACCAGACCTACGTTCGGATCGACGGGCCCGGACATCTGCGCCCGCAGTCGGTGCGCGCAGACTGAGCCCTCAGGCCTGCCAGCGATATTCGGTCTCGGGCCGGCCCGGCGCGCCGTAGCGCGGCGCGCGCGTCACACGGCCGCTGTCGGCGAGGTGCTCGAGATAGCGCCGCGCCGACACGCGGGACATGCCGAGCGCCGCCGCCGCCTCGGACGCCGAGACCGGACCGTGGCTGCGCACGTGAGCGCTGACGCGCTCGAGAGACTCGGTCGACAGCCCCTTCGGCACGGAGGAGACGGGCGCGGGGCGCAGCGCACCGAGCATCGCATCGATCTCGGACTGGGTTGCGGGCCCGGATGCCTCGCGTGAGCGCTCGCGGTACGCCCGGTATTGCTCGAGGCGTTCGCGGAACACGGCGAACGGAAACGGCTTGACGAGGTACTGCGCCACGCCGAGCCCGACCATCTGGCGGACCACGTCGGCGTCGCGGACGCCGGTGACGGCGATGACGTCCACATCGGCAGCGCGGGCTCGGACATGCCGGAGCACGTCCAGACCCGTGCCATCGGGCATCGTCATGTCCAGCAGGACCAGATCGATCCCCTCCGCGGGCGGACGCTCCAGGATCGCGGTGACCGCGGCGCGGGCTCCCGTGCACTCCGCGACCACCGTGAAGCCCTCCAGACGGCTCAGGTAGGTCCGGTGCAGTTCGAGGGTCAGCGCGTCGTCGTCCACCAGGAGCACGGTGATCATGCGTTCCTCCCCGGAAGGATCACGGTGAAGGTCGTCGGGTCGGCGGAGACGTCGACCGCGCCGCCCGCCTCCTCGACGATCGAGCGCACGAGCGCGAGCCCCACACCCCTGCCCTGGGGTCCCGCGGGCTTCGTGCTGAACCCGTGCTCGAAGATGCGCTCGCCGAGTTCGGGCGGCACGCCTCCACCCGAGTCCGACACCGCGATCGACAGTGCGCCGCCCGGCGCGGGGGAGAAGGCCACCCGGACCCAGCGCGGCTCGGGTCCCGTCGCCGCGGCGTCCAGGGCGTTGTCGATCAGGTTGCCGACGACCGAGACGGCGTCGACCGGGCTGAGCGTGCTGCGCGGAGCCGCCGGGTCGATGTCGGCCGACCACTCCACGCCCCGCTCCCGCGCCTGCGGCGCCTTGCCCAGCAGCAGAGCGCCCACGGTCGGGTCGCCGTCCCGGCGGGCGGCTACTTGGTCCACGAGCTCCTGCGACTGCCGTGAGGTCTCGGTGAGGATGCCGATCGCCTCCTCCGTGCGCCCGAGTTCGAGCAGCGCCACGGCGGTGTGCATGCGATTCCCGTGCTCGTGCGTCTGCGCCCGCAGCGCCTCGCCGAGGGTGCGCACCGATTCGTACGAGGACACCGCGTCGCGCACGGCGCTGGCCGGCAGGTCGCCGGCGATGCGGCGCGTGAGGCGCCCCGCGAACCACGCCGCCGCCAGCCCGATGGCGGCGAGCGCGGCGGCCACGGCGACCACGAACGGAACCTGGCGCAGCACTCCGCTGCCGAGGCTGCCCAGCGTGATGCCGGCCGAGACGAGCGCGACGACCCCGCCGTCCTGCATCACCGGCACGACCGAGCGCACGGAGGGGCCGAGCGTCCCGGTTGCCTCCTCGGTGAGCTCCCGTCCCTGCAGCGCCGGCTCGATCGTGCCGAGATAGGGCTTGCCGATCTCGTCGGGATCGCGATGGGTGAGGCGGATCCCGTCGGTGGTCATGATCGTGACGAAATCGATCGGCGTCTGCGCCATGATCTCCTCGGCGACCGGCTGCAGCTCCGCCGTCGCCGCCGCATCCGTGCCGCCGGTCACCGCCGCGGCGACCTCGGGCATCTCGGCGATCGTGCGGGCGACGGCGAGGGTCACCGCTTCGGCCTGCGCGCGCTGCGTCGTCTGTGCCTGGAGGGCCAGCAGCGCGACCAGAAGACCTGTGATCACCACGACCGCGCCCAGGAAGGCCAGGAACACCCGCGACGCCGCGCTCGCTCCCGCTTTGCCGGCCATGCCCCTCCTCGGGTGATCGTGCCGCGACCAATACGACCACAACTGCCGGGTGGCGGCATCCGTCGCTCAGAGTACTCGCAGGACGGATGCCGGACCGGCAGCCGATAGACAACGAAGTTTCTACTCCCTCGGAGGCGAAGATGGCTCTTCAGATCCCCAGAACGCAATCGTTCAAGCTGCCCGGCTACAACTGGCGCCGAGGGAAGACGTCGTGGGACCGGCATACCTGGCTGTACATCTCGGTGATCATCGCCGTGGTCCTCGGCGCCACGATCGGTCTCATCTGGCCGGAGGTCGGCATCGCACTCGAGCCGATCGGCAAGGGCTTCGTCGCGCTCATCAAGATGATGATCGCCCCGATCATCTTCTGCACGATCGTCGTCGGGATCGGCTCGATCGCGAAGGCCGCGACCGTCGGCAAGATCGGCGGGCTCGCGCTGCTGTACTTCATGATCATGACGACGTTCGCGCTCGCGATCGGCCTGTTCGTCGGCAACCTCATCCACCCGGGTGAGGGTCTGGACATGTCGAGCTCGACGTATGACACGTCCACGCTCGAGCCCAAGACGACGCAGGAGTTCCTGCTCGGGATCATCCCCACGACCTTCTTCTCCGCCTTCACGGGCGAGAGTGTGCTCCAGGTGCTGTTCATCGCCCTCCTCGTCGGCTTCGCGCTGCAGAAGATGGGACCCAAGGGCGAGCCGATCATGACGGCCGTGAAGAACCTGCAGGCGCTCGTCTTCCGGATCCTCGGGATGATCCTGTGGCTCGCTCCCCTCGGCGCGTTCGGTGCGATCGCCGCGGTCGTGGGCAAGACCGGCTTCGCCGCCATCGTCAGCCTCGGTGTGCTCATGATCGCGTTCTACATCACGTGCGCGGTGTTCGTCTTCGGCATCCTCGGGACACTGCTGTACTCGGTGGCGCGCGTGAACATCTTCAGCCTCATGAAGTACCTGGCCCGCGAGTACCTCCTGATCGTCGGCACCTCCTCCTCCGAGTCGGCCCTTCCGCGACTGATCGCGAAGATGGAGCACCTCGGTGTCGCCAAGCCCGTCGTGGGCATCACCGTCCCCACGGGCTACTCGTTCAACCTCGACGGCACCGCGATCTACCTCACGATGGCGACGATGTTCATCGCGACGGGGATGGGGATGCCGATGTCGATCCCCGAGCAGATCGGTCTGCTGCTGTTCATGGTGATCGCCTCGAAGGGCGCCGCGGGAGTCACCGGTGCGGGCCTGGCCACGCTCGCCGGCGGCCTGCAGGCCTACCGCCCCGACCTCGTGGACGGCGTCGGTGTGATCGTCGGCATCGACCGCTTCATGTCCGAGGGGCGTGCGCTGACGAACTTCACCGGCAACGCGGTCGCCACGGTTCTGATCGGAACCTGGACGAAGGAGATCGACAAGCACCGGGTGCGGAGCGTTCTGCGCGGCGAGCGGCCGTTCGACGAGACGACGCTCTCGGGTGACGACCACGACGGCATGTCGCAGGCGCCGGACGCGGTCGGAGTCCAGGGACTCGAAGAGGCGGCGGTCGCTGAAGCGGAGGCCAAGGAGCAGCGGGCCCGCGAGCGCGAGTCGGCGCTGAGTCGCTGAGCTGACACGGACGAAGGGCCCTCCCGAACGGGAGGGCCCTTCGTCCGTGCGATCGGGGAAGCCGGAGAAGATCAGCCGCTCTTGCGACGGAACTCGCGCTTGGTCACGGCGCCGTGGGTGCCGTGGACGGCCGAGTCGCCGTCGAGGTGGGACTCGCCCTCGCGGTGCTGGGCGTTCTTCTTCTCGAGTGCTTCCTTGAACTTGCGCTTCATCTCATCGGATGCCGCGCCGGCGGGCTTGTCCTCGGTGCTCATGCCTTCACCCTAAGCGGGCGGTGTGGCGGGCGCCACCGATGGAAGCCGGTGGGGGACGCCCTGGTAGGATCGGTGAGGTTGCCCTTGCGGCATCCGCTCAATTCAACATGAGCTCACGGAGCAGGCCGGCAGCTAGCTGGTCCCCTGTGGTGGTCTCCCCGTCGTGTGCAAGCCGGGTGGGTTTCTACTGGTGACCAGTGCTGGCGCGATCCGCGGTAGATGCCGCGCGCCGAGATCTGCCTGTTCCTGCTCCTTCGCACACGCTCGCGCGCGAATCGCGCGCGCGAGCTAAAACAAAGAAGGAGTGACCTTTTGGAAGGTCCTGAAATCACCGCCGCTGAAGCCGTTCTCGACAACGGCCGCTTCGGCACCCGCACCGTCCGGTTCGAAACCGGACGCCTCGCCCAGCAGGCGCAGGGCGCTGTCGCCGCGTACCTCGACGAGGAGACGATGCTCCTGTCGGCCACGAGCGCCGGCAAGCACCCCCGCGAGGGCTTCGACTTCTTCCCCCTCACGGTGGACGTCGAAGAGCGTTCGTACGCGGCCGGCAAGATCCCCGGTTCGTTCTTCCGTCGCGAGGGTCGCCCCTCCACCGAGGCGATCCTGGTCTGCCGCCTGATCGACCGCCCGCTGCGTCCGTCGTTCGTCGACGGCCTCCGCAACGAGGTGCAGATCGTCGTCACCGTGCTCTCGATCGCTCCCGGGGAGTTCTACGACGCCCTCGCGATCAACGCGGCCTCGCTGTCGACCCAGATCTCGGGTCTGCCGTTCTCGGGCCCGATCGCCGGTGTCCGCCTCGCGCTCATCCCCGGTCACGGCGAGCACGCGGACCAGTGGATCGCGTTCCCGACCGTCACCCAGCTCGAGGAGGCCGTGTTCGACCTCATCGTCGCCGGTCGCGTCATCACGGACGCGGACGGGAACGACGACGTCGCGATCATGATGGTCGAGGCCGAGGCCACCGAGGGTTCGTGGAACCTGATCAAGGGCGGCGCCGTCAAGCCGAACGAGCAGGTCGTCGCCGAGGGCCTCGAGGCCGCCAAGCCCTTCATCAAGGAGCTCGTCGCGGCGCAGAACGTCGTGGCGAACACCGCGGCGAAGGAGATCCAGCCGTACCCGGTGTTCCCGGCGTACAGCCAGGAGGTCTACGACTTCGTCGCCGGCCGCGCCTACGACCGTCTGGTGCCGGTGTACCAGATCGCCGACAAGCAGGAGCGTCAGAACGCGGATGACGCGATCAAGGACGACGTCAAGGCGCAGCTGCTCGCCGCCGTCGAGGCGGGGGAGCTTCCCGCCGTCGCGACGCTGGAGTTCTCGGCCGCCTACAAGTCGGTGACGAAGCTGATTGTTCGCGGTCGCATCCTCACCGAGGGCGTGCGCATCGATGGACGCGGCCTCGCCGACATCCGTCCGCTGGATGCCGAGGTCCAGGTCATCCCGCGCGTGCACGGTTCGGCGATCTTCCAGCGCGGTGAGACCCAGATCCTGGGTGTCACGACGCTGAACATGCTCAAGATGGAGCAGCAGATCGACTCGCTGTCGCCCGTCACGCACAAGCGCTACATGCACCACTACAACTTCCCGCCGTATTCGACCGGTGAGACCGGCCGCGTGGGCAGCCCGAAGCGTCGCGAGATCGGGCACGGCTTCCTGGCCGAGCGCGCGCTCGTGCCGGTGCTGCCCAGCCGCGAGGAGTTCCCGTACGCGATCCGTCAGGTCTCCGAGGCCCTCGGTTCCAACGGCTCGACGTCCATGGGCTCGGTGTGCGCCTCGACCCTGTCGCTGCTGAACGCGGGTGTGCCGCTGCGCGCGCCCGTCGCCGGTATCGCGATGGGGCTCGTCTCCGACCAGGTCGACGGTCAGACCCGCTACGCGGCGCTGACCGACATCCTCGGCGCCGAGGACGCGCTCGGCGACATGGACTTCAAGGTCGCCGGGACGAGCGAGTTCGTCACCGCGATCCAGCTCGACACGAAGCTCGACGGCATCCCGTCGTCGGTGCTGACCGCCGCGCTGCAGCAGGCGCACGAGGCTCGCCTGACGATCCTCGGTGTGCTGAACGCCGCGATCGACGCCCCGGACGAGATGGCGCCGACGGCTCCGCGCGTGATCAGCGTGCAGATCCCCGTCGACAAGATCGGTGAGCTCATCGGCCCCAAGGGCAAGACGATCAACGCGATCCAGGACGAGACCGGCGCGCAGATCTCCATCGAGGAGGACGGCACCGTCTACATCGGCGCGACCGACGGCCCCTCGGCCGAGGCCGCCCGTGCCCAGGTCAACGCGATCGCGAACCCGACGAACCCGGAGGTCGGCGAGCAGTTCCTCGGAACCGTCGTCAAGATCGCCGCGTTCGGCGCGTTCGTCTCGCTGCTGCCCGGCAAGGACGGACTGCTGCACATCAGCGAGGTCCGCAAGCTCGCCGGTGGCAAGCGTGTCGAGAACGTCGAGGACGTGCTGGGCGTGGGTCAGAAGATCCTCGTGAAGATCACGAAGATCGACGACCGCGGCAAGCTCTCGCTCGAGCCGGTCCTCGAAGAGGCCGCCGACCAGGAGGGGCGCGCCGCGGCGAGCGCCGGCCCGGAGGCTCCCGCCGAAGGCTGATCCTGTCCGTGCGATGCCCGTCCCTGTCCGCAGGGGCGGGCATCGCCGTTCCTGTCCCCCGAATGGTGGACAGCGGGCTGCATCATAGCGGCTCGTGACGCAAGCGTTATCCAATATTTACCGACCGGATGCCGGAATGTCCGGGTGCCGCGGATGAACGGCCTACCCTCGGAATTAAGCGTCGGGGGGCGTGCAGAACTTCGCAGTCACGAAGGCTCCGTCCGGGTGTTCGTGAGGGGGTGGGACCATGACAGGAACCGGAATCGGCTCCGCGGTCTCCTCGGAGAGCCCGCCCCTGCTGCCCGCGCCGGGCGGCGTGCATCCGTCTGCGCCGATCCCGGTCCAGGGCCCGCCCGTCGGGCAGTCCGTCCGTGTGAAGCTCGGCGAGACCGACGCCGACGTCTTCCCGCTGATCCTCGGCGGTGCGGAGTTCGGGTGGAACGTCGACCTGGAGACCAGTCACGAGATCATCGACGCCTTCCTCGAGCGCGGTGGCAACATGCTCCACACGGCGGACAGCTTCTCGGCAGGGCGCAGCGAGCACATCATCGGGCAGTGGCTGCACTCACGGGGACTCCGCGAGGACATCACCCTCGCGGTCAAGGTCGGCGGTCACCCCGACAATCCGGGTCTCGGACCCGTGAACCTCGTCCGTGCCGTGGAGGCGTCCCTCACCCGGCTGCGGACCGATCGCATCGACGTGCTGTATCTCGATGCCGCGACCGGCACGGCGACCGAGCTCGAGGAGACGCTCGCGACCGCCGAGTGGCTGGTCGACTCCGGCAAAGCCCGCGCTCTGGGCGCCGCCGGGTTCACGGCCGCCCAGCTCGTCGAGGCGCGCATCTACGTCTCAGCCGGTTACCCGCGCATCACGGTCCTCGACGTGCCGTTCAACGTCCTGCGCCGCCACGAGTTCGACGCGGACCTGCGTCTGGTCGCGGGTGCGCAGGGGATGGCGGTCACGCCGTCGCATGCGCTCGAGCACGGCTTCCTCGCGGGTCGTCACCGCACCCGCCTGCGCGGCGGACTGTCCGTTCGCGGCGCGCAGATCGCCGCGAACATCAACCGTCGCGGCAGCCGGACCCTGCGCGCGCTCGACTCCGTCGGCACCGATCTCGGAGTGCCCGATGCGGCGGTCGCGGTGGCGTGGCTGCTCGCGCAGCGTCTCGTGACGGCGCCGATCGTCAACGCGTATGCCGCCGCGCAGGTGGAGGAACTCGTGCAGGGCGTCGGCGTGCGGCTGAGCCGCAGCCACCTTGCCGAGATCGCCCGCGCCTCCGTGTGACCGGGTCCGCGTCCGAGGCGTGGCATAGGCTGGAAGAGTGCCCACGGGCACGCGAATCCCCCGACGAAGTGAGCAGTGTGACGCACTACATCTATCTCGTGCGGCACGGCGAACACCAGGACGCCGAGCACGGACTCGTCGACGGACCCCTGTCGCCGCGCGGTCGTCGCCAGGCCGCCCTGCTCGCGGATCGCCTGTCCGGCGTCCCCTTCGACGCCGTGTGGCACTCGCCGCTCGAGCGGGCCAGCCAGACCGCGCGGGCGGTCGCCGAGCGGATGCCGTCGCTGTCGCCGAAGCCGTCCGCGCTGCTGTTCGACTGCGTGCCCACCGGGATGACCGAGGAGACGCCGAGCGTGTTCGAGCCGTTCTTCGGCGCCGTCACCGAAGCCGAGATCGAAGCCGGGCGCGCACAGATGGCCGATGCGTCCAGCGAGTACCTCGCCCGCCGCAGCGGCGAGGTCCACGAGCTGCTGATCACCCACAACTTCGTGATCGGCTGGTTCGTGCGTGAGGTGCTGCAGGCTCCGGACTGGCGCTGGATGACGTTGAACCAGGCGCACTGCGGGCTGAGCGTCATCGCCCAGAAGCAGGGGCGCCCGTGGACGCTGCTCTCGCACAACGACCTCGCGCACCTTCCGGTCGAGCTGCGCACCGGTCTACCCGAGGTGTACCCGGTCTAGCCGCCGGCGAGGGACTTGCCGTACCACCGCGTGGCGTTCGGGTTGTCGTTGTAGGGATCGATCGCGGTGAAGCCCGCCGCCTCGTACAGGCGCCCGGCGGCCTCGAGCGTGTGGTGGGTGTCCAGGACCAGCTCGCGCGCGCCGAGGGAGATCGCCCGCTGCTCGAGGTCCTCGATGAGGAGTCGCCCCCACCCGCGACCACGCGTCTCCGGGCGCAGGTAGAGGTGCTTCACCTCGTACCGCACGCCGAGCGGGCCCTCGTCCACGCGTCGGATGCCGCCGCAGCCGACGGGGTGGGCCTCGGTGTCCTCGGTCGCGTCGTCCGTGACGACGACGAACACCCCGGCGGGCGGCTCGAACACCGGACGATCCGGGAAGACGGTCGTGTAGGTGTGTCCGGGGAACGTCGACACCCGCATCGCGAAGTACTCCGCCAGCAGGTCGCGGGCGGCGGGGTCGTCGACGGGGGTCGCGGTGAACGTGGGCATCCCCCGAGCGTAGTCGCGGCCCCGCGCGCGGGCCGGCCGCTTCGTCGCCCCTACGATGGATGGATGACGACGCGCGTGGCCCTGGTCGGCGGCACCGGCAAGCTCGGTGGCATCATCCGCGACGTGATCGAGGCGGACGAGGACTTCGAGGTCGTCGCGGTGCTGTCCTCCCGATCGGACCTCGCCGAGCTCGCCGGCGCCGATCTCGTCGTCGACGCGTCCACTCCCGCGGTCTCGATCGACGTGGTCCGCGCCGCGGTCGAGCGGGGTGTCAATGTCCTCGTCGGCACTTCCGGCTGGTCGGCGGAACGCATCGCCCTGGTCCGCCCTCTGGTCGAGGCGGCCGGGACCGGAGCGGTGTTCATCCCGAACTTCTCGCTCGGCTCCGTCCTCGGCTCCGCCCTCGCCGCGGCGGCCGCACCGTTCTTCCCGTCGATCGAGATCGTCGAGGCGCATCGCGAGACCAAGGTCGATTCCCCGAGCGGCACCGCTGTGCGCACGGCCGAGCTCATCGCCGCCTCGCGCGCGGAGGTCGGGCCGGTGGAATCCCCGCACGTGGACCAGCGCGCGCGGGGGCAGCAGGTCGCGAGCGTTCCGATCCACTCGCTCCGTCGCCCCGGGGTGATCGCCCGGCAGGACGTCGTCCTCTCGGGCGCAGGGGAGTCCCTGACGCTGACCCACGACACCGTCGACCCGGCGCTCGCCTACGCTCCCGGCATCCGTATCGCCCTCGCCGCCGCTCGCGACGCCCGAGGTGTGACCGTCGGGCTGGACAGCTTCCTCGACATCGGCATCCGCGTGCCGCGCCCCAGCCGAGAGCGCCCTTTCGGTGAAGGCGGCGTCCCGGGTCAGGTGGCCCGCGCGACCGGCGTATGAGCGCACGCATCGGCGTCGCCGTCATGGCGGTGCTGCTCGCGCTCTACATCGCCCTCGTCGCTCAGCGCGCGTGGCTGCTGCTGCAGAGCGGTGACGCGGTGGGGATCGCGATGGGCGTGGCGCTCGTGGTGCTCCCGGCGATCGCCGTCTGGGCGCTGGGGCGGGAACTGTGGTTCGGGTTCCGCGCCGAGCAGCTGGCCCGCCGCCTCGAGTCCGAGGGGGGGATGCCGGACGAGCAGGTCACGGTCACCCCCAGCGGCCGCATCGTGCGCGAGGACGCCGATGCCGCCTTCCCGCGCTACCGCGCCGACGTCGAGCAGAGTCCCGAGGACTGGCGGGCGTGGTACCGGCTCGCGCTCGCGTACGACGCCGCTCGGGACCGCCGGCGGGCGCGGGAGGCCGTGCGCCGCGCGATCAGGCTCGAAGCGGGGGAGCGGAAAGGCTAGCTTCCCGCGGGCAGCACCGCGGCATCCACCGCCTCCTCGACGGTCGCGTGAGCGAAGCGGAAGCCGGATTCGGTGAGGACGTTCGGCAGCACGGCGGCGTCAGTGGTCAGAAGCCCCTCCGTCGCGTCCGCGCCGAGCACGAGCTTCAGGGCGAAGCCCGGTGCGGGGACGACGAACGGACGGTTCATCCGTCGCGCGAGGGCGAAACCGAGGTCGTTCGCCGTCGCGGTCGTCGGTCCGGTGAGGTTCACGGGACCGGTGAGTCCGGCGTCGATCACGTGACGGATGCCGCGCACTTCGTCCTCGAGGGAGATCCACGGCCACTTCTGCCGCCCGCCGGCGATCGGGCCGCTGAGGCCGAAGCGCGTCAGCAGGATGAGCGGCTTCAACACGCCTCGCGCGTGCACGAGGGGGGCGGTCCGCAGCAGCGCCACCCGCGCCCTGTCGCCCGCACCGCGGGCCGCGCTCTCCCACTCGCCGCACAGCTCCGCGAGGAACGTGCTGCCGCGGGGGGAGTTCTCGTCCAGGATCGCCCCCGGCGCGGATCCGTAGTACCCGACGGCGGACGCCGAGACGAACGCCGGAGCGTCCGCGCCCAGCTCGCGGACCGCCCGGGCGATCGCACGCGTGGGGGTGATCCGCGACCACAGCAGGGTGTCCTTGTACGAGCGCGTCCACGGGAAGCGCCCGATCGACGCACCGTTCAGCCCGACGACGGCATCCGCTCCCGCCAGCACGTCCGGGTCCAGCGCGTCGCCGTCGGTCAGCCACGTGATCTCATCCGGGGACGTGGCCGGACGTCGCACGAGGGTGGTGACGGTGATCCCGTCCGCGCGGAGGCTGTCCACGAGCGCCGAGCCGATCAGGCCGGAGGCGCCGGCGACGACGACGCGGCGGGGGTGGTCAGGCAAGCGTGGCCTCGAGCGTGATCTCGATGCCGGCGAGCGCCTTCGAGACCGGGCAGTTGGCCTTCGCGTCCGCGGCGATGCGGTCGAAGTCGTCGCGCGACAGGCCGGGGACGACGGCGTTGACATTCAGGTGGCTGCCGGTGATGCCGGTTCCCGGGGCGAAAGTGACCGATGCCGTCGTGTCGATGGACTCCGGCGGGGTGCCGTTCTCGGCCAGGGCGTGCGAGAACGCCATGCTGAAGCACGACGCGTGAGCGGCCGCGATGAGCTCCTCGGGGGTCGTCACCGACGTCGAGCCTTCGCTGCGGGCCTTCCAGTTCACTTCGAACGGCCCGATTCCGGAGGATCGGAAGGCGACCTCGCCCGATCCGTCGGCCAGACCGCCCTTCCAGACGGTGGTTGCTTCGCTCGTGACGCTCATCCGGTCCTCCTGATCGACATGCGCACGCGGCGCCTCGCGGTCGAGCCTAACCGCGGCGCAGGGGGTGCGCGACCGGATCAGGCGGGAAGATCGCGCGCGCGTCCGATGAGTCCGGCGCGCTGCAGGACCAGGTACAGCTGGCATCCGAGACACAGCCCGAATGCGGCGTTGAGGAACGCCGCCACGAACGCCGCCGCGGCGGCGATGGGCAGCGCCCACGCGACGCCGGCGAGGTGGAGGACGAGGCCGATCGAGACGACGAACAGGCCGACACCCTGCGCGAACCGCGGCGGCCGCGGGTCCTCGAGCTCGGTCGGCGGCGACAGCCGCGGCTGGATGACCGCGCGGTAGAGCGCGCCCCAGGGTGCGGTCCGCGGAGACAGGACCCCCCACAGGAACAGCGCCCAGATGATCACGAGCAGCACGAACGCCGGTTCGGCGGCGCGGGCGGCCACCGTGGCGCCGATCGGCGTCGTGAGGCCGAGGAACACGTCCACGAGCAGCAGGAGTGCGGTGATGCCGGCGGCGAAGCGCGGACCCCGCGGGTCGATTCCACGCGCCCGGCGGGCGGCATCCGTTCGATCAGACATGGGCGTCCTCTCCGGTCAGGCGGTTGAGCTCGAGCTCGAGCACGTCGCGGTTGGGCACGCCGCCGAAACGGGTGCGCACGACGCCGGCACCGTCCAGGACCAGCGTCGTCGGCGTCTGCAGGACGTGGAAGTGCTTCGCGATGTCCGGCCGGTGGGTGAGGTCGATGTCGAGGTGCACGACGCCGTCGCGCCCGTCCGCGACGGCCGCGAGGGTGCGATGCACGCCCGGGCACCGCGAGCACATCTCGGTGCTGAACTGCAGGAGAGTGGCCGCTTCGCCCAGCCGGTCCGCACCGAGGCGGGCGGGCTCGACGACCTCGTGCGGGATGTGCCGGCGCGGCCGGCTCTGGCGCCAGCGGAGGAAGACGCCGAACGCGACTGTGGCCGCCAGCAGGAGGGCGAGACCGATGAGTGCGTCGACGAGAGTCACAGCATCCCAGGGTAACTGCTTGCGCCTGAATAGGTGCCGGATGCCGCCACTGTGACGGACCCGTCGTAACAAAGCGCGGGGACACGACGAGCGTCGCCGAGCGGCGGGTCGGGGGCGGGGCTAGCATCGAGACGATGTCCGAGACGATCCCCACCCCCTACGAAGACCTGCTGCGCGACGTGCTGGAGCACGGCACCGTGAAGACGGATCGGACCGGCACCGGGACCCGGAGCGTCTTCGGACGCCAGATCCGGTTCGACCTGTCCCAGGGCTTCCCGCTGATCACGACGAAGCGGGTGCACCTCAAGTCGATCGTGTACGAACTGCTGTGGTTCCTGCGTGGCGAGTCCAATGTGGAGTGGCTGCAGGAGAACGGTGTCTCGATCTGGGACGAGTGGGCGGACGCCGCGGGCGAACTCGGTCCCGTCTACGGCGTGCAGTGGCGCTCGTGGCCCACCCCCTCCGGAGAGCCGATCGACCAGATCGCCGGGGTGATCGAGGAGATCCGGCGTAATCCCGATTCGCGTCGGCTCATCGTCTCGGCCTGGAATCCGGCCGACATCCCCGACATGGCACTCGCCCCCTGCCATGCGCTCTTCCAGTTCTACGTCGCGGACGGCAGGCTCTCGTGCCAGCTGTACCAGCGCAGCGCGGACATGTTCCTCGGCGTCCCGTTCAACATCGCCTCCTATGCGCTTCTCACGCACATGATCGCGCAGCAGACGGGCCTCGAGGTCGGCGACTTCGTCTGGACAGGCGGCGACTGCCACATCTACGACAACCACATCGAGCAGGTCCGCCTGCAGCTGAGCCGCGAGCCCTACCCGGCCCCGACGCTTTCGATCACCCGGACGCCGGAGTCGATCTTCGATTACCGGTACGAGGACTTCGTCGTCGAGGACTATCGGCATCACCCGGCGATCCGCGGAGCCGTCGCGGTATGACGACCCGCATCGGGCTCATCTGGGCGGAGGCAGAGGGCTCGGTCATCGGTCGGGACGGCGGGATGCCGTGGCACGTTCCCGAGGACCTCGCCCACTTCAAGGCGTTGACCTCCGGGTCGCCGGTCGTGATGGGCCGCGGCACATGGGACTCGCTCGACCCGCGGTGGCGACCGCTCCCGGGGCGCCGCAACATCGTGGTCACCCGTCAGGATGCCTGGTCGGCGCCCGGTGCCGAGCGCGCGGCATCCCTCGACGACGCGCTCGAGCTGGCCGCGGACTCGTCGCCGGAGTGGATCTGGGTGATCGGCGGGGGAGCGATCTTCGACCTCGCGATCGGAAGCGCCGACCGGATCGAGAAGACCGAGCTGCGGCATCCGGACGGCTTCGCACCGCAGCCCGGCGACGTCATCGCGCCGTGGATCGACCCCGAGCGGTTCGCCGTCGTCGAATCGGCCGCCGCCGAGACGTCCACGAGCGGGATCGGCTACCGGTTCATCCGCTACGAGCGGCGCGCACCGACCTAGGCTCGGGCGCATGGCACGAACCGCACTGATCACGGGCGCGAGCTCCGGCCTGGGCGCCGAGTACGCCCGTCAGCTCGCCGCGCGCGGCACGGACCTCGTCCTCGTCGCCCGCGATCGATCCGCGCTCACGGCGCTCGCCGACCGGCTCGTCTCGCGACACCGGGTGGAGGTCGAGGTGCTTCCCGCAGATCTGCTGGATCACCGCCAGCGCCAGAAGGTCGAGCGACGACTGGGCGATGCCGCCCGTCCGATCGACATGCTCGTGAACAACGCCGGGTTCGGCCTGCCGCTGAGCTTCGCGCGCAACGACATCGAGGACGAGGTGCACCACTTGCGGCTGCACGTCGAGGTGCCCATGCGGCTCACGCACGCCGCCCTCGGCCCGATGCTCGCGCGCGGCGGCGGGCGGATCGTGAACATCGCGTCGGTCGCGGGTTTCATCCCGCGTTCGACGTACGGGGCGTGCAAAGGCTGGCTCATCAGCTTCAGCCGCTGGGCGAACACGCGGTACGCGGCCCGCGGAGTGACCACGACCGCGGTGTGCCCGGGCTTCACGCACACGAACTTCCACGAGCGGATGGGGCTGCCGCCGGGGCAGGAGGGGCTGGCGGACTGGATGTGGCTCGACGCCGACGACGTGGTCGCGCAGTCACTGCGCGACATCGCCCGCGGCAAGGCGGTGTCGGTGCCGTCGCTGCGGTACAAGGCGATCGTCGCGCTGACCCGTGTGCTGCCGGCTGGCCTCCTGGCCTCGGTGGGCGAGCGCGGGCGCTGAGCCGGGGCACCGCGCCGGTCGTGGGGGCGCTCGCGGCATGTGCGCCGACTCGCGGCCCGTGCGGCACCACGTGCCGTGAGGGCGCGAACGCGCCGGGAGGCGACAGCGCGCGCCGGTGCGGGTACGCGCGAGCCGATACCCTGAGACCATGACGCACACCGCCAATCCGTTCGGTCAGGTGCTCGTCGCGCTCGTCACCCCGATGACGGCCGACGGCGAGGTCGACTGGCCCGCCGTCGAGAAGCACATGGACGACGTCATCACCGCGGGCGCCGACGGCATCGTCGTGACGGGCACCACGGGTGAGACGAGCACGCTGACGGATGCCGAGAAGATCCGCCTCGTCGAAGTGGGCAAGGACGTGGCCGCGGGCAGGGCGAAGATCATCACCGGCGGCGGCTCGAACGAGACCGCTCACGCGATCGAGCTGTACAAGGCGAGTGAGAAGGTCGGCGCCGACGGCATCATGATCGTCACGCCGTACTACAACAAGCCCACCCAGGCCGGCGTCCTGACGCACTTCCGGCTCGTCGCGGATGCGACCGATTTGCCCGTGATCCTGTACGACATCCCCGGTCGCACGGGGGTCCCGATCCGGTACGAGACGATCCTCCGCATCGCGAAGCACCCGAACGTGCTCGCGATCAAGGACGCGAAAGGCGATTTCAGCGAAGTCAGCCGGGTCCTCAACCAGACCGACCTCATGTACTTCTCGGGCGACGACGCGAACGTCCTCCCGCACCTGTCGATCGGCGCGACGGGCCTCATCGGCGTGACGGCGAACATCGCCGCCCAGCCCTATCGGGCGATCGTGGATGCCGTCAACCGCGGCGATCTGGCGGCGGCGACGGCCGCTCACAAGCAGCTCGAACCGCTCGTGCGTGCCGTCATGACCCACGTCCCCGGCACCGTCTCGGCGAAGTACATCCTGCACGGCCTCGGCCGCATCGGCAGCCCGCGCGTGCGTCTGCCCCTCGTGGGCCCGGAGGAGTGGGAAGCCGCGAAGATCGAAGACGAGCTCGCGCTCGTGCGCGATGTCCCGGGCGCGGATTTCTCCAACTTCCGCCCGGACCGCAACGCCGCCGCCGGCGGCGCGCTGCCGAAGGTCTCCGGAACGACCAGATGATGCGACGCGCGAAGCGCTGAGCGCTCGCGCGCGCGAAAGCGGATGCCGCGGCATCCCGAGGAAGGCCCCTGATGCCCAGTACCGTGTACGACCCGCCCGCCCTGGAGGCGGGGACCCTGCGCGTGACCCCGCTCGGCGGTCTCGGCGAGGTCGGCCGCAACATGACGGTGTTCGAGTACGCCGGCAAGCTCCTGATCGTGGACTGCGGGGTGCTGTTCCCGGAGGAGCACCAGCCCGGCGTCGACCTGATCCTGCCCGATTTCGAGCCGATCAAGAATCGCCTCGACGATGTGGTCGGGGTCGTGCTCACGCACGGTCACGAAGACCACATCGGTGCGGTGCCGTACCTCCTCAAGCTCAAGCAGGACATCCCGCTGATCGGCTCAGGACTCACGCTCGCCTTGATCGAGGCGAAGCTCAAGGAGCACCGGATCCGGCCGTACACCCTCACCGTCACCGAGGGTCAGCACGAGTCGATCGGCCCGTTCGACCTCGAGTTCATCGCGGTGAACCACTCGATCCCCGATGCGCTCGCCGTCGCGATCCGCACACCCGCCGGCCTCGTGCTGGCCACCGGTGACTTCAAGATGGATCAGCTCCCGCTCGACGACCGGCTCACCGACCTCAGGGCGTTCGCGCGTCTGGGCGAAGAGGGTGTCGACCTGTTCCTGGTCGACTCCACGAACGCGGATGTTCCCGGCTTCACCCCGCTCGAGCGCAGCATCGGCCCGGTCCTGGACCAGGTGATCGGCAAGGCCCCGCGGCGGGTCATCGTCGCGAGCTTCTCCAGCCACGTCCACCGCGTCCAGCAGGTGCTCGACGCCGCCGCCGCCCACGGCCGTCGCGTCGCCCTCCTCGGTCGCAGCATGGTGCGCAACATGGGCATCGCGGAGGAGCTCGGCTACCTCAACGTGCCCGACGGCGTGCTGATCGACTACAAGAAGGCGCGTGACCTGCCGGACGACAAGATCGTCTACATGTCCACCGGCAGTCAGGGCGAACCGATGGCGGTCCTCAGCCGGATGGCCAACAACGACCACGAGATCGACCCGGGCCCGGGGGACACCGTGATCCTCGCCTCGAGCCTCATCCCCGGCAACGAGAACGCCGTGTACCGCGTGATCGACGGCCTGACCAAGCTCGGGGCGAACGTCGTCCACAAGGGCAACGCGAAGGTCCACGTCTCCGGCCACGCCGCCGCCGGCGAACTCCTGTACTGCTACAACATCCTCAAGCCGCGCAACGTCCTGCCGATCCACGGCGAATACCGTCACCTGATGGCCAACTCCCGCCTCGCGCAGGACACGGGCGTCCCCGCGGACCGCACGATCCTCGGCGAGAACGGCACGGTGATCGACCTGAAGGACGGTCGCGCCGACGTCGTCGGGCAGCTCGACCTCGGTTTCGTGTACGTCGACGGCTCGACCGTGGGCGAGATCACCGAGGCCGACCTGAAGGACCGGCGGATCCTGGGGGAGGAGGGCTTCATCTCGGTGATCGTCGTGGTGGATGCCGCCACCGGACGCATCATCACGGGCCCTGAGATCCACGCCCGAGGGTTCGCCGAGGACGACACGGTCTTCGACAGCGTGAAGCCGAAGATCGCCGCGGCGCTCGCGGAGGCCGCCCAGTCGGGGGTGCGCGACACGCACGCGCTGTCTCAGGTCGTACGCCGGGTGATCGGGCGCTGGGTCAACCAGCAGCTGCGCCGCCGGCCGATGATCGTGCCCCTCGTCATCGAGGCGTAACACACGGTCGGTAGCATCGGGCGATGGCGAGCTTCCGCGTGCGACCGGCCGTACAGGCCGACGGTGCGTTCCTCGCCGACATGGTCGTCGAGGCGGCGAACTGGCGGCCCGGAGCCGCACGCCCGCGCCACGAGGTGCTGAGCGCGCCGGAGCACAGCCGGTACGTCTCGGGCTGGAAGCGTCCGAGCGACGCCGGCTTCGTCGCCGTGGACGCCTCCGGGGAGCCGATCGGGGCGGCGTGGTACCGGCTGCTGCCGCGCAGCGATCCGGGCTTCGGATACGTCGGCACCGGTGTGCCCGAGCTCATCATCGGTGTCCGCCCCATCTGGCGGGCGCACGGTGTGGGCCGCACCCTCCTGCAGGCGCTCGCCCAGCAGGCGCGCGCGGACGGCTGCGCGCGGTTGAGTCTCAGCGTGGAACGCGGCAATTTCGCCGTCTCGCTGTACCGCAGCGAGGGGTTCGCCGTCACGCAGAGCGGGATCGGACGCGACACGATGGTCAAGCGTCTGCGCTGACCCCGGGGGCCGCGTCGCTGCCCTGAATTGTCGGTGCGTCGCCGTACCGTGGGGGGATGGCCAGGAGCACAAGCCCGACCAAGAACGGTCGTGCGCCCGCGAGCGCGTCTTCGCGCGGGTCCTCGGGCGCCCGCAAGCCCGCGCCCGCCCCCAAGCACTACGTCGGCGAGGCGGAGAAGCCCCCGGTGATCGTGCGGGCGTGGATGGGCCTCGCGCACGCCACGGGCGGACTGTTCCGCGCGTTCGGCCCGGAGACGCTCGAGAAGGACCAGCGCCGCGACGGCCTGCCCTTCCTCATCGTCCTGCTCGCGATCGCCGGCGCGGTCAACGAGTGGTTTTTCATCGGCAACGACGTCGCCGCGAACATCAGTGCGTTCACCGCCGGCGCTCTGGTCGGTCGCGTCGCGTTCGTGCTTCCCGTCCTCCTGCTCCTCCTCGCGGGATGGCTCTTCCGGCACCCGGCATCCGTGCACGACAATGGCCGCATCGGCATCGGCTTCACGCTGTTCGTGCTCTCGATCGCGGGTTTCTGCCATATCGGCGGCGGCCGGCCGCAGCCGCGCGAGGGCCTGCCGGCGCTCAGCGAGGCGGGCGGCGTGTTCGGGTGGATGCTGGGGGAGCCGCTCGCGCTCCTGCTGACCGACGTCGGCGCGTTCATCGTTCTCGCCGTGATCACCGCGCTCAGCATCCTGATCCTCACCAAGACGCCCCCCAACCGCATCGGGCGGCGGCTCGGCGACCTGTACGCCTGGATGTTCGACGCCGAGCGTCCCGAACGCGCGGAGCGGTCCGATCACCCGTCGGACGACGAAGCGGATGCCGACGCCGAAGCCTCTCTGCCGTGGTGGCGCCGCAACAAGACCGGTCGCGAGAAGGACGTCGACGGCGGACTCGGGTCGCAGGATCTGACCGAGCTGCTCACTCCCGGTGCCGTCCAGGGCGGATTCGATCAGGCCGCCATCACGATCCCGCCGCCTCCGCCGGCGGAGGCGCTCACCGAGGTCATCGACCCCGTCGTGCTCGAGGGCGGTGCGAGGGCGGCGCAGAAGTCCGAGACCGGCATCCTCGGTGACGGCACGACGGAAGACGACGGCACCCTGCCGGGGCTCTCCGGGCTCGGCGGGGCCGGCCCCCGTCAGGCGCCGTCCTCGCCCTATCGGCTGCCGTCGGTCAACGCGCTCGCCGCCGGGACGCCCCCGAAGGCGCGCTCCGCGGCCAACGACGCGGTCGTCGCGGCGATCACGAGCGTCTTGCAGCAGTTCCAGGTCGACGCGCGGGTGACCGGATTCTCGCGAGGACCGACGGTCACGCAGTACGAGATCGAGGTCGGCCACGGCGTGAAGGTCGAGCGCATCACGGCGCTGCAGAACAACATCGCGTACGCGGTGGCTTCGAACGAGGTGCGCATCCTCGCGCCGATCCCCGGCAAGAGCGCGATCGGCGTCGAGATCCCCAACACCGACCGCGAGATCGTCACGCTCGGCGATGTCCTCCGTTCCGCAGCCGCGCAGCAGGCCACGCATCCGATGACGATCGGCGTCGGCAAGGACGTCGGCGGCGGCTATGTCGTGGCGAACCTGGCCAAGATGCCGCACCTCCTCGTTGCCGGCTCCACCGGCTCGGGCAAGTCGAGCTTCGTGAACTCCATGATCACGAGCCTGCTCATGCAGGCGAAGCCCTCCGACGTGCGCATGGTGCTCATCGACCCCAAGCGCGTCGAGCTGACCTCCTACGCCGGCGTCCCGCACCTCATCACGCCCATCATCACGAACCCGAAGAAGGCGGCCGAAGCGCTGCAGTGGGTCGTGAAGGAGATGGACATGCGCTACGACGACCTCGCGTCGTTCGGCTTCCGCCACATCGACGACTTCAACAAAGCCGTCGTCGCGGGCGAGGTGCAGGTGCCTCCCGGCAGCGAGCGCGTGCTCAAGCCCTATCCGTATCTCCTCGTCGTCGTCGATGAGCTCGCAGACCTCATGATGGTCGCCCCGCGCGATGTCGAGGATTCGATCGTGCGCATCACGCAGCTCGCGCGCGCGTCCGGCATCCACCTCGTGCTGGCGACGCAGCGACCGTCGGTCGACGTCGTCACCGGACTAATCAAGGCCAACGTCCCCTCCAGGCTCGCGTTCGCCGTGACGAGCGTGACCGATTCCCGAGTGATCCTCGACCAGCCCGGCGCGGATCGGCTGATCGGTCAGGGCGACGCGCTGTTCCTGCCGATGGGCGCCTCCAAGGCGCTGCGCGTCCAGGGGGCGTGGGTCAGCGAGGACGAGATCGAGAAAGTCGTCAAGCACGTCACGGCGCAGGCGCGACCCGAGTACCGCGAGGTCGCGATCGCAGCGGAGAAGAAGGAGATCGACGCCGACATCGGCGACGACCTCGAACTGCTGCTTGCGGCGACCGAGCTCATCGTCTCGACCCAGTTCGGCTCGACCTCGATGCTGCAGCGCAAGCTGCGCGTCGGCTTCGCCAAGGCCGGGCGGCTCATGGACCTGCTCGAGTCGCGCGAGATCGTGGGACCCTCCGAGGGGTCCAAAGCCCGTGACGTGCTCGTGACGGTCGAGCAGCTGCCGGACGTGCTCGCACGTCTGCGCGGCGACGACCCGCCGGCGTCGGGCCCGTCGGATCCGGTCGAGGCGCAGTTCGAGGGGTACCCGGTGGTCGAGTCCGACGGTGACGAGGACGCCTGGGGATTGACGGGGCGTGACTGACATGGCCGTTCCCCGTCAATTGCCCAACACGATCACGATCGTGCGCATCCTCATGGCGCCGGTCTTCCTCTGGATGCTGCTGGCAGACGGCGGTGCAGACGGCCCGCTGCGCTGGTGGGCGGCGGTGATCTTCATCGTCGCGATCGCGACCGACGGCATCGACGGCTGGATCGCCCGGCGCTATGAGATCGTCACCGATCTCGGCAAGCTCCTGGATCCGATCGCCGACAAGGTGCTCACGGGCTTCGCGTTCATCGGTCTGTCGATCCTCGGCGAGCTGCCCTGGTGGATCACGATCGTGGTCCTCGTCCGTGAGATCGGCATCACGGTCCACCGCCTCGTCGTCGCGAGCGATCACGTCGTCGCAGCCGCCTGGATGGGCAAGCTGAAGACGGTCGCACAGGCCGTCGCACTGTCGCTCGCACTGCTCCCGCTGTGGACCCTCGTGGGGGAGTGGATCTTCTGGGTCAACGGCATCGCGATGGCGATCGCCGTCGCGCTCACGATCGCGAGCGGGATCGATTACGTGCTCACCGAGATCCGCGGCGCGCGTCGCGGACGCGCCGCCCGATGACGGATGCCGCGGATCAGCCCACCGCGGGTCACCTGATCGCGCGGCTCGTCGATCGCGGGTGGACCGTCGCCGTCGCCGAGTCGCTGACCGGCGGGATGGTGGTGTCCTCGCTCGTGGACATCCCCGGGGCGTCGGCGGTGGTCCGGGGCGGGATCGTGGCTTACGCCACACCGTTGAAGAGCACGCTCCTGGGCGTGGATGCCGCTCTGCTGACGCGGCAGGGCGCGGTGGACCCCCTGGTCGCCGCGCAGATGGCGGCGGGAGTCCGGTTCGCGACCCGGATCGGCGATCAGCCGACGGATGTGGGCATCGCCACGACGGGGGTCGCGGGACCGGCCGAGCAGGACGGGCACGCCGTCGGTACCGTGTTCGTGGCCGTGGAGACTCCGTCCGCGTCGCGCGTGGTGGAGCTTGCGCTGTCCGGGTCGCGCGAGCGGATCCGCGCCGAGGCGACAGCGGCAGCGGTGCGCGTCGCTCTGGAGCTGCTGTCCTGACCGGATCCGCGCGGTCGGGAACATCCGGTGTTTCGTGTCGGTTACATTCGGCGATTCCCACCCTTTGCCCAGCGCGCAGGATTAGATTGGCCACATCGGGTGTTGTACTGTTATCCACCCGGATAGCGCGGAATCAGCAGTGAGGAGGGGGCCCATCATGATCCTGGTACGCCAAGAAATCGGCGAAGTCCTTCGTGACTTCCGCCAGCAGAAGGGTCGGACCCTCCGCCAGGTCGCGAGCCGCGCGAGCGTGGCACTCGGCTACCTCAGCGAGGTGGAGCGGGGCCAGAAGGAGGCATCGAGCGAGATCCTCGCCTCGGTTGCCGAAGCGCTCGACGTGCCGATCTCCACGATCATGCGCGAGGTCGGAGACCGCATCTCCGTGCTCGAGGGAATCCAGACCTTCCCCGACGTCGTGCCCGACGACCTCGTCGCGTCGGTCGACGCCGAGCTCTCGCTGCGCTGATCACGCGCGCTCTTGATGCGTCGCAGTGAATTCGACCGCGCCGTCGCCGATGAGTTCGGCGGAAGCGGGGCGGCGCTGATATCGGATCTCGTGCTTCCCCGGTTCGGCGAGCGGACGGCGGCGGAAGCGCTGGAGGCCGGCATCCCGCCCCGCGAGGTCTGGCTGGCGCTGTGCGTGGAGGCCGATGTTCCACTCGAGCGCCGCCATGGTGTCGGACGGCGCGAGCTGCGCTCTTCCTGACACGGATTCGCGTCCGAGTGCGCACGGATCTTCGACGGCGTGTCGTCGAAGATCCGTTCTATGTCTCCGTAGGCTTCTGCACAGCGGATGCCGTACGGCCGCTGTCCACAATTCGAATGTCAGCGCCGACCGATGTCGGAGGCCCTTCGTAGTGTGAGCAGCGTCGAACGACACCACTTGCCTTGTCGCAGCATCCCCGCCGAGCCTCGGCGAGGAGCGCGACAGCCTACAGGCGACGGAACGCGAGCATAAGGAGCACGCCATGCCCTCACCCGAAAACCGCGAGAAGGCCCTCGAGTCCGCTCTTGCACAGATCGACCGCCAGTTCGGAAAGGGCTCGGTCATGCGTCTGGGCAGTGACGAGCGCGCTCCGGTCGAGGTGATCCCCACGGGCTCCATCGCGCTCGATGTCGCGCTGGGTGTCGGCGGGCTGCCGCGCGGTCGCATCGTCGAGATCTACGGCCCCGAGTCGTCGGGTAAGACGACGCTGACCCTGCACGCGATCGCGAACGTGCAGAAGCAGGGCGGCATCGCCGCGTTCATCGACGCCGAGCACGCGCTCGACCCGGAATACGCGCAGAAGCTCGGCGTCGACATCGATGAGCTCCTGGTCTCGCAGCCCGATACGGGTGAGCAGGCGCTCGAGATCGCCGACATGCTGATCCGCTCCGGCTCGATCGACCTGATCGTGATCGACTCGGTCGCCGCGCTCGTCCCCAAGGCCGAGATCGAAGGCGAGATGGGCGACTCCCACGTCGGTCTGCAGGCCCGCCTCATGTCGCAGGCGCTGCGCAAGCTCACCGGTGGTCTGAACACGACGAACACGACGATGATCTTCATCAACCAGCTCCGCGAGAAGATCGGCGTGTTCTTCGGAAGCCCTGAGACGACCGCCGGTGGAAAGGCGCTGAAGTTCTACGCGTCCGTGCGACTGGACATCCGACGCATCGAGACGCTCAAGGACGGCACCGATGCGGTGGGAAACCGGACCCGCGTCAAGGTCGTGAAGAACAAGATGGCGCCGCCGTTCAAGCAGGCCGAGTTCGACATCCTGTACGGCACCGGCATTTCGCGCGAGGGCAGCCTGATCGACTTCGGCGTCGAGCACGAGATCGTCAAGAAGTCCGGCGCCTGGTACACGTACGAGGGCGAGCAGCTCGGGCAGGGCAAGGAGAATGCCCGCAACTTCCTTCTGAAGAACCCGGACATCGCCGCGGACATCGAATCGCGGATCAAAGTGAAGCTCGGAATCGGTCAGCCCAAGGCGGTGGAGGCGCCCGTCGCCAAGGCCGATGAGCTGGCCAAGCGTCGCCCCGCGTGATGACCTCTTCCGGCGGTGATGGGGGCGAGCGCCTCGCCCCCATCACCTACCTCCCGGGTGCCGATCGTCCCGCGGTGTCGAACGAGCCGGCGTACCCGACTGACGAACCGGTGCGGTGGGCGGTGCCGCTGGAGTCGTCCGCGGCGCCGTTCGCGCGTGACACCGGCACAGGAGCACCCGAGCCACTCCGCCTCTCCGGTGGAAGCGAAGCGGAGAGCGGCGAGTCCGCGACGATCGAGGCGGAGGACGCCCTGACCAAGCGACTGCGGCGCAGCGCTCTCTCGGAGCGTGAGGCGCGCGCCTTCCTCGCGCAGCGCGATGTCGATACGTCGATCATCGAAGCCACCATCGAGCGCTTCGTCGGGCGGGGCTGGATCGATGACGCGGTCCTGGCGGAGCAGCTGCTCCATGCCGGCACGACCCGCAAGGGTCAGGGGCGTCGAGCCATCGCACAGGCTCTCGCGGCCCGCGGGATTCCTCGCGACATCGCGGACGCGGCGCTCGCGGATCTGCCCGACGACGACGCCGAGCGCGCACTCGAATACGCGCGCTCCAAGGCGCACGGTCTGCGCAGCTACGACATGGACACCGCGCTGCGCCGACTCATCGGTCAGCTGTCCCGTCGGGGATACGGCGGCTCCGTCGCGTCGATCGCGGCGCGCACGGCGCTCACCGAGAGCAGGGGTGGAACCGGCGGCGTACGGTTCCGCTAGGGGCATCGCCGCGCGTTAGTCTCAGTCCGGGGCGACCGAGGGGAGACAGGATGGCGATCGAGGTCCGTGGCCTGACCAAGCGCTATCGCGACAAGGTCGCCGTCGACGACATCTCGTTCTCGGTCGACGACGGCGGTGTGTTCGCCTTCGTCGGGACGAACGGTGCGGGAAAGTCCACGACGATCGGCTGCCTGACGACCCTGCTGCCCTTCGACGCGGGCGACGTGCGGGTCTGCGGCCACGACGTGCGCCGGGACGGCGAGAAGGTCCGTGACTCGATCGGGGTGGTCTTCCAGGAGTCGCTCCTGGATCCGTTGCTGAGCGTGCGCGAGAATCTGCGGCTCCGCGGACGACTGAGTCGCGTTCCCCGTGGTCCTCTCGAGGCGCGGATCGCGCAGCTGTCCGAGCTCATCGGTCTCGAGGAGATCCTGGACGGGCGGTACGGCAGGCTCTCCGGTGGGCAGCGACGACGGGTGGACATCGCCCGCGCGCTCCTGCACGAGCCCGCCGTGCTCTTCCTTGACGAACCGACGGCGGGTCTGGATCCCTCGAGCCGCGCGCTGGTGTGGAGCACCCTGCACGCCTTGAGCACCCACGGCGACCTCACGGTGTTCCTCACGACCCACTACCTGGAAGAGACCGAGGAGGCGGCACGGGTCTGCGTGATCGACGACGGCCGCATCGTCGCCGACGACACTCCGTCCGCCCTCCGCGCCCGCCACAGCCGGAGCGTCCTGACGGTCACGACCGATGATCAGGACGGACTCCTCGCGCTCGCTCACGCGGCCGGTGCCGATCCCGCGCTGGACGCGGGGGCCGTCGTGATCGGCGTGCCCGACGCGAACATCGCACGACGCATCCTCTCCGCCCACGGCGACCACGTGCAGGACTTCGAGTTCCGCCACGGACGCATGGACGATGTGTTCCTCGCTCTCACCGGTCGCACCGCCGCAGAGGTGGGGGCCGCGTGAACGTCGTCCTCGCCGTGATCCGGCGGAATCTCCGCATCTTCTTCCGTGACCGCCTGAACGTGTTCTTCTCGTTGCTGGGCGCGGTGATCCTCTTCGGGCTGTACACGCTCTTCCTCGGCAATCTCCAGACGACCGATCTGACGGATTCCCTCCCCGGAGCGACGAGCGCCGAGGTGCAGGCGTTCGTGGACAGCTGGATGTTCGCGGGGATCGTGCTCATCACGACTGTCACGACCGGCCTCGGCGCGCTGTCCGTGCTCGTCGAAGACGATCAGTCGGGCCGATTCCGCGACTTCCTGGTCGCCCCCATCCGGCGTGGACAGCTCGTGCTCGGGTACCTGCTGGCGGCCGTGATCGTGGCTGTGATCCTGTCCCTCATCGTGCTGGCGGTCAGTGTCGTGTATCTCGGTGTCCTCCGCGGCGTGTGGCTCGGCGTTCCCGAGATCGCGCGGATCAGCGGCGTCGTGGTGCTCTGCTGCATCGCGTTCACATCCCTGTCCGCGCTCATCGTCTCCTTCGTCCGCACCAGCGGTGCGTTCTCCGGCCTCGCCACGATCGTGGGGACCGTCCTCGGCTTCATCGCCGCGGCCTACATCCCGATCGGCGCCTTCCCCGACGAAGTCGCCGCGGTCGTCGCCGCCCTGCCGTTCGCGCAGGCCGGGATGCTCCTCCGGCGCGATTTCGCCGGAGACACGCTTCAGACGATCACCGCGGACGCGCCCGGTGCCGAGGATACGCTCCGTGCCTTCTACGGCATGGATCTCAGCGTCGGAGACTGGGCGGTGCCGGCGTGGTTCGTGATCGGCATCCTCGTCGCGATCACCCTGATCTGCACCGTCCTGTCCGCCGTGCGCATCCGCGGGCGCATCCGCTGACGGTCCGGTCCCGACCGGACTCCCCGCGGACCCGCACGTAGAATGGCAGGCATCATGACCATTCCGTCTTCGGCGCCGACGACGATCGCGCCTTCACCCGCCGCGCTCACCCGCGACGGGTCCGCGCGCACCTACGAAGTGCGCACGTTCGGCTGCCAGATGAACGTGCACGACTCCGAGCGGCTGTCCGGCTCGCTCGAGAGCGCCGGATACGTCGCGGCAGAGCCGGGCGACGAAGCCGACGTGGTGATCATCAATACCTGCGCGGTCCGCGACAACGCCGCCGGGAAGCTCTACGGCACGCTCGGACATCTCGCGTCCGTGAAGCGGCGCAAGGACGGCATGCAGATCGCGGTCGGCGGGTGCATGGCGCAGATGGACAAGCAGGCCGTGCTCGAGAAGGCCCCGTGGGTCGATGTCGTGTTCGGCACGCACAACATGGGCTCGCTGCCGAGTCTGCTCGAGCGCTCCCGCCACAACGGAGAGGCAGAGCTCGAGATCCTCGAGGCGCTCGAAACGTTCCCCTCCACGCTGCCGACCAAGCGCGACAGCGTGTACAGCGGCTGGGTGTCGATCTCGGTCGGCTGCAACAACACCTGCACGTTCTGCATCGTCCCGAGCCTGCGGGGCAAGGAGAAGGATCGGCGTCCGGGCGACATCCTCAACGAAGTGCGCCTCCTCGTAGAGGACGGCGCGATCGAGGTGACCCTGCTCGGCCAGAACGTCAATTCGTACGGCGTCGAGTTCGGCGATCGCCACGCGTTCGGCAAGCTCCTGCGCGCGACGGGAGAGATTCCGGGACTCGAGCGGATCCGGTTCACGAGCCCCCATCCCGCCGCCTTCACCGACGACGTGATCGACGCGATGGCGGAGACGCCCGCGGTCATGCCGCAGCTGCACATGCCGCTGCAGTCCGGCAGCGACCGGGTGCTCAAGGCCATGCGTCGTTCCTACCGCAGCGAGCGGTTCCTCGGGATCCTCGACCGGGTCCGCGATCGCATCCCGCACGCCGCGATCACGACCGACATCATCGTCGGCTTCCCGGGCGAGACCGACGAGGACTTCGAGGACACGATGAGGGTCGTCGAGCGCGCGCGCTTCTCCAGCGCCTTCACGTTCCAGTACTCGATCCGTGAGGGCACCCCGGCTGCGACCATGCCCGATCAGGTGCCGAAGGCGGTCGTTCAGGAGCGATACGAGCGGCTGATCGCCCTGCAGGAGCGCATCAGCCTGGAGGAGAACCAGGCCCAGGTCGGACGGCAGGTCCAGCTGCTGGTGTCGATGGGCGAGGGCAAGAAGGATGCCGAGACGCATCGACTGACCGGCCGCGCCGAAGACAACCGCCTCGTCCATTTCGAGGTGCCCGCAGGAAGTGCGGTGCCGCGCCCAGGCGATGTCGTCTCGGTGACCGTCACCCATGCCGCGCCCTTCCACCTGCTGGCGGATTCGGACGGGTCCCCGCTGCAGATCCGGCGCACGCGTGCGGGCGACGCGTGGGACCGCACGCAGGCCGAGTCCTGCGCCGTGCCGGCACCCGCGCAGAGTGCCCGCTCGGGCGCCGTACCGCTCGGTCTGCCGTCGCTGCGCGTCGGCGTCTGATCATCGAGGCGAGCGGTCTGTGATCGACCCGCCGGCGCCGGCCGATCAGACCGCGCGACTCATCGCGGTGGTCGGCGCCACCGGTACCGGCAAGTCCGACTTCGCGCTCGAGCTCGCCGCCGCGCTCGCGGAGCGTGGCCACTCTGCCGAGATCGTGAACGCGGACGCGATGCAGCTGTACCGAGGCATGGACATCGGCACGGCCAAACTCGCACCGCACGAACGGCGCGGCATCCCGCATCACCTGCTCGATGTGCTCGCCGTGACGCAGGATGCGGCGGTCGCGTGGTACCAGGAAGCGGCGCGCGCCGCCGTCGAGGGGATTCTGGACCGCGGCTCGCACGCGATCCTCGTGGGCGGATCGGGACTGTACGTCTCGAGCGTGCTGTTCGACTTCCGTTTCCCGCCTCGCGATGAATCGCTGCGCTCCGAGCTCGAGGCGGAGCTCGACCGCGTCGGACCGGGAGTGCTGTTCGAACGTCTGCGTCTGCTCGACCCCGACACCGCGGCGCGGGTCGACCCCCGCAACGGCCGACGAGTCGTTCGCGCCCTCGAGATCCTCGCGCAGGGGGAGCGCACGCACGGCGCGGCGCTGCCCGACGCGCCCGAGCGCTGGCGGTCTCCCGAGATCATCGGGCTCGCCGTCCCCCGCGACGAGCTCGTCGTCCGACTCGACGAGCGCGTCGAGGGCATGTGGCGGGCGGGACTCCTCGATGAGGTGCGTGCGCTGCGCGCGGACGGTCTGGAAGAGGGGGTCACCGCCCGTCGGGCGATCGGCTACGCCCAGGCACTCGGACAGCTGAGCGGCGCGTTGACGCAGACCGAGGCGATCGCGCAGACGCAGGCCTTGACACGGCGGTACGCCCGGCGGCAGGTCTCCTGGTTCCGCCGGTACGAGGACGTCACCTGGCTCCCCACACCTGCCGCCCCCCTGGCGCGGACGGAAGCGGCCCGCATACTGGGGTCATGACAACGATCCGAGCGTTCACCCTCCGAGACACCGAATCCGTCATCGCACTGTGGCAGGCGACCGGGCTCACCCGCTCGTGGAACAATCCCCACCTGGACATCCAGCGGAAGATGACCGTTCAGCCGGAGCTGTTCTTGGTGGCCGTCGACGGCCACGACATCATCGGCTCGGTCATGGCCGGATACGACGGTCATCGCGGGTGGCTGTACTACCTCGCGTCCGACCCGCAGCGCCGCGGGCAAGGCATCGGGCGCGCGCTCGTGGAGGCGGCGGAGGAGGCTCTGCTGGAGATGGGCTGCCCCAAGGTGCAGCTCATGGTGCGCCCGGGCAACGACGAGGCGCTCGGCTTCTACGACAGCCTCGGCTACGAGCGGTTCTCGACCACGACGACCGGCAAGCGGCTCATCGCGGACTGAGCCGGCACCGCGCTCGCCCTACACTGGCCGTATGCCGCAGACCGTCTCGTTCACCAAGGGTCACGGCACCGGGAACGATTTCGTCGTGATCCCCGACGCGGACAGCACCCTCGACCTGAGCGATGACCAGGTCGCCGTGCTCTGCGATCGCCGGTTCGGCATCGGCGCGGACGGTATCCTGCGGGTCGTCCGCTCGGCTGCGCTGGCCGAGACGTCCTCTGGGGGCACGCGCGACCACGCGGAAGCAGCGGTCGCGGCGGGCGCCGAATGGTTCATGGACTACCGCAACGCGGACGGGTCTGCGGCCGAGATGTGCGGGAACGGCATCCGCGTGTTCGCCCGCTACCTCGCCGAAGCCGGGCTCGCCCCGATCGATCACGCCCCGGTGCGGATCGGGACGCGCGCGGGCATCAAGTCCGTCACCCGGAGCGAGCTGGGGTTCGAGGTGGACCTGGGCGCATGGCGCGTCGAGGACGCGGAGGTGCTCGTGCGCGCGAAAGGACTCGACGTGCCGCGGCCCGGCCTCGGGATCGATGTGGGCAACCCGCATGTCGTCGTCGCGCTGCCGCACGACGGCGAGCTCGACGCACTGGATTTGACCGTCCGTCCCCAGCTGCACCCCGAGCCGGCGCAAGGCGCGAACATCGAATTCGTGGTGCCGAGCGATCCCCTGGTGCGCGAAGGCGTGGGCTCGATCCGGATGCGGGTCTTCGAGCGCGGTGTGGGGGAGACGCTGAGCTGCGGCACGGGCGTGGCCGCGTCTGCGCTGGCCGTCCGCGACTGGGCCGGCGTCGCCGCCCCCGACCGCTGGTCGGTCGAAGTGCCGGGCGGTGTGCTGGGCGTGCGGATGGTCCCGGTGGCGGGCGAGCTGCACGTGCTGCTGTCCGGGCCTGCGACCCTCGTCTACTCCGGCCAGGTCGCGCTGGCCTGACCGCCGATCAGATCACGTCGATCTCGCTCGTCGGCGGAGAGCCGTGTCGGCGTACCTTGATCACGCGGAATCCGCGCGCCGTCGCCGTTCTGTGCACGCTGAAGCCCGGCGTGAAGGACGCTGCCAGCCAGCGCTGCAGCGAATCGGATCCGAGGTTGCGCTGCACGACGAGCCACGCGTCGGAGCGCTCGTCCAGGCGCGGGATCCACCGCTCGAGAAGGCCGTGCAGTTCGTTCTTGCCCACCCGGATCGGGGGATTGGAGCGGATCGTCCGGAACGTGACGTCCTCGGGAACATCGTCGGGGCGCACAGCGTTGACACTGACGAGACCGAGGTCGTGGGCGTTCCGTCTGACGAGGTCGAGCGCCCGGTCGTTGACATCGACCGCCCACACCGTGGCGTGCGGCGCTTGCATCGCCAGCGACAGCGCGATCGGACCCCATCCGCTGCCCAGGTCGAGCAGGTGACCGCCGGGCGGGGGCGGAGGGGTGTTGGCCAGAAGGACGGCGGTGCCGGAGTCCACGTGATCGGGGCTGAACACCCCGCCCGCGGTGGTGAGCTCCACCTCGGCACCCGCGAGGGTCGCACGGATGCGGCGGAGGTTCTCTGCACTCGCCGGCGACGCGCTGAAGTAGTGGTCCCCCGACATGCTTGCGAGCGTAGCGGAGAGAGCACCCGGGGGAGCAAGAGCTAGAGTTTACGGGCATCACGGAAGGAACCCATGACGGATACCACGAAATCGGACGCTGTGCAGGTCGACGAGGCGGTCGACCCGGTGCAGCGCGTCCTCGACCGAGCGCAGTCCCACGCGGGCGTCCGCGTGTTCGGTGCCGCTCAGGCGCTGCAGGACACCGCGACCGCGACCTCGTCCGACACGGACGGAGAGCAGTGGGACCGCGAGGAGCGCGCGGCCCTGCGTCGGGTGCCGGGGCTGTCCACCGAGCTCGAGGACGTCACCGAGGTCGAATACCGGCAGCTCCGCCTCGAGAACGTCGTGCTCGTGGGCGTCCATCCGCAGGGCGAGCAGGAGGACGCGGAGAACTCCCTGCGCGAACTCGCGGCTCTCGCCGAGACCGCCGGCGCCGTCGTGCTCGACGGTGTCATGCAGCGCCGACCGCACCCGGACCCGGCCACGTACGTCGGGCGAGGCAAGGCGGCGGAACTGCGGGACATCGTCGCCGCGGTGGGTGCGGACACCGTGATCGCCGACACCGAACTCGCGCCGAGCCAGCGTCGCGCGCTCGAGGACGTTGTGAAGGTCAAGGTGATCGACCGCACGACGGTGATCCTCGACATCTTCAGCCAGCACGCGAAGAGCCGCGAGGGCAAGGCCCAGGTCGAGCTCGCCCAGCTCGAATACCTGCTGCCGCGCCTGCGCGGCTGGGGTGACTCGATGAGCCGCCAGGCCGGTGGCCAGGTGGGCGCGGGCGGCGCGGGAATGGGTTCACGCGGTCCCGGTGAGACGAAGATCGAGCTCGACCGCCGGCGGATCCGCACCAAGATGGCCCTGCTGCGCCGACAGATCCGTGATTTCGCTCCCGCACGCGATGCCAAACGCGCCGAGCGCAAACGCCACACGATCCCCTCGGTCGCGATCGCCGGGTACACCAACGCCGGCAAGTCCAGCCTGCTGAACCGTCTCACCAGCGCGGGAGTCCTCGTCGAGAACGCCTTGTTCGCGACGCTCGATGCGACGGTGCGCCGTGCCGCGGCATCCGACGGACGCGTCTACACGCTCACCGACACGGTCGGCTTCGTCCGCAATCTGCCGCACCAGCTCGTCGAGGCCTTCCGGTCGACCCTCGAGGAAGTCGGCGAGGCGGACGTGATCGTCCACGTCGTGGATGCCGCGCACCCCGATCCCGCCGCGCAGCTGCAGACGGTCCGCGATGTGATCGGCGACGTCGGTGCGCGCGACATCACCGAGATCGTCGTCTTCAACAAGGCCGACCTCGTCGACGAGGACACCCGCCTCGTGCTGCGTGGACTCGAGCCGCGTGCTCTGTTCGCCTCGTCGCGCACCGGTGAGGGCATCGATGAGCTGCGCGCGGCGATCGAGGCGGCGCTGCCGCTGCCGGCGGTGGAGATCCGTGCGCTCGTGCCCTACGACCGCGGCGACCTGGTGTCGGCGGCGCACGAGAGCGGCATCATCGTCTCCGAGACGCACGAGGAGGGCGGTACGGCCCTGCACGCGCACGTGTCCGAGCGTCTGGCGGCGGAGCTCGCGGCGTTCGCGCTCTGACCCGTCAGTCCAGCTCGAGCCGCGCGACCCCGGGCGTGTCGAACCCGAAGACGGCGCCGAGGAACGCCAGCTCGCTCTCGAGAGCCCGGATGACGTTCTCCGCCCGCCGGAACCCGTGACCCTCGCCCTCGAACAGGATGTACGCGTGTGGAACCTCGTGCGCGCGCAGAGCGTCGCGGATCGCCTCGGCTTGCGCGGGCGGAACCACCGGGTCCTCGTCCCCCTGCAGGAGCAACAGGGGGACACGGAACCGCTCGGGTCTGCTCAGCGGTGAGCGCTGGATGTACAGCTGTTCCGCCTCGGGAAGCGGGCCGATGAGTCCGTCCAGGTAGCGCGCCTCGAAGTCGTGCGTGTCGGTCGCGAGCGTCCGGGCATCGCCGACGCCGTAGCGCGAGATCCCGGCCGCGAACGTGTCGGTGCTCACGAGGGCGGCGAGCACCGTCCAGCCGCCGGCGGACCCGCCGGCCACCGCCATCCGGCGCGCGTCGGCGGCTCCGGTCGCTGCGAGGCCGTCGGCAGCGGCGGCGACGTCCTGGACGTCCACGACGCCCCACTGCCCTCGCAGCCGTTCCCGATATGCCCGGCCGTAGCCGCTGGAGCCCCCGTAGTTCACGTCCAGCACGCCGATTCCCCGGCTGGTGAAGTACGCGATCCGCCCGGATGCCGCACCCCCACGGTGCGCGGTCGGTCCGCCGTGCACGAGCACGACGTACGGCGGGCGTTCGTCCTCGGATGCCTGGACGCCGGGGTTCCTCGGCGGGTAGTCGAACGCGTGGACGGGGCCGGTCGGCCCGTCGAACGTCACGGGGCGGGGGCGCGGCATCCATTCGTCGGCCCACTCCGGTGCGCCGCCGTGGACGAGGAGGCCGCCCGACGGATCGTCGACGTCGATGATCCGCAGCTCGCTCGGCGCGGTGGCCGAGGAGCCGGAGACGAGCACGCGCGATCCGCGGACGTCCTCGATGCACACCTCTGAGGTGAGGGATGCCGCGAGCTCGCGCACCGTCCCGTCGGCGTCGATGAGCACGAGGGAATCGTCGCCGTGCGTGCGCACCGCCACGACGCGGCCACCCTCGACGGTGGTGAACCAGCGCGTGCCCAGTACCCAGATCGGTCCGCCGGTGTCCGCGTCTGCGGGCGCCACGGGCCGCCGAGGCAGGTCCGCCGACAGGTGCTCGCGCCACAGGTTCCAGCGGCCCGAGGTGTCGTCGGCGTACAGCAGGTCGTCATCGCCGACCCACACGGGCTGCACGGGCGAGCTCGAACCTCCCGCGATCGTCGCCCACTCGGCGACGACGCCGTCCTCCAGGCGGCCCACGCGGACTTCGGACGCGTCCCACGGCATATTCGGATGGTTCCACGCGATCCACGCGATGTGGCGCCCGCTGGGGGACAGCGCCGGGTGCGCGACGAAGTCGCTGTCGGCGACGATCTCGGTCGGTCCGGAACCGTCCGTCGGGATCGCGACGATCGCGCGAGTCGGCACCGGGCGGCCGTCGTGGGTCTCGCGGACGGCGAGGAGCGTGCCGTCCTGCCACGACAATCCGCCGTAGCGGTCGCCGGTGCCCGCGGGAGTGAGCGGTCGCGGCTCCTGGCCCGCCGACAGCGCGTAGACGCGCTGATCGGATCGCTCCACGAACAGCAGGACACCGTCCGGCGTCGCCGTCCACGCGCCGCCACCGTACTCGTGCACGCGGGACCTCGCGCTCCACGGTGCGGGCAGGACGTCCACGACCGCACCGGACGCGTCGCGGCGGCGGACACCCGTGCGCCCGCCCTGGTCCGCGATGCCTTCGCCCCACCACACGTCCGCGCCGACGAAGCGTGCACCGTCGATGCGGGGCGTCGCGGCCGACACCTCGGCGGCGGTCAGCGGAGAGGGCCAGGATCCGTAGGGGAGGGTCTGGGTCATGCCTCCACCGTAGGCCGGTATCCGAGCCGGCTGCAGGTCCCGATGCGCGGCGGGCGAGTCCGGTGCCGACACAGAGCGCAACACGGCCTCGCGGCGCGTGTCCCGATCCGATACCGTCGAGCATCATCGCCCGGCACCGACCGGGCTGGAGCGACAGCCGAGCCCGGCACCCGCCCGCGACGCAGACGCGCCCGTGCGCGTATCGCGGCCGTCCGGCCCACCGACTCGATCTGAAACGCTCATGACTTTCGACCTCACTGCACCCGCGCCCACCGGCAGCGCGCCCGTGGTGCCCTTCTCCTTCGAGCTCTACCCGCCCCGGACCGATGCCCGCGAGGCGGCCCTGCACGAAACGATCCGGCAGCTCGCCGCGGTCGGCCCGCGATTCATCTCCGTCACGTACGGCGCGGGCGGGTCCACCGGCGGGCGCTCGCTCGAGGTCCTGAAGCACATCCGCCGAGAGACGGACGTCGAGCCGCTCGCCCACCTGACGTGCGTCGGCAACACCTACGAAGGGGCGACCGCGCTCATCCGCGAATTCCTGGATGCCGGCATCCTGAGCTTCCTCGCCCTGCGCGGCGATCCGCCCGCCGGCGCGGCCGAGGGCGACGAGTTCGTCGGCGATCTCGAGAGCGCCGCCCAGCTGACGCAGCTCATCGGGCGCGTCCAGGCGGAGCGTTCGCCGTACACCGAGTACGGCATCCCGGGGCTGCCGGGTGCGGTCGGCGTCAACCGCCGCCGGCCCGCGCAGGTCGCGGTCGCCGCGTTCCCGAACGGCCACCCGCGCTCCCGGCATCCGCGTGAGCACATCGACGCGCTGGTCGCGAAAGAGGCGGCCGGTGCGACGCTCGCGATCACGCAGCTCTTCTTCGACGCCGAGGACTACCTCCGCTTCGTCGATGAGGCGCGCGACGCTGGGGTCACGATGCCGATCCTCCCCGGCATCATGCCGATCACCTCTCCGGCGCGTCTGAACCGCGTTCTCGAGCTGACCGGCGAAGCGCGGCCGCGCGCGCTCGCGGAAGCGCTCGCACGGGAGAGCACCCCGCAGCATCAGGCACGGATCGGCATCTCCCACGCCGCCGAGCTCGCCCGCGAGGTGTCAGACCACGGCGCGCCCGGCGTCCACCTGTACGCGTTCAACAACCACGAGACCGTGCTGGCCGTGCTGCGCGAAGCCGACCTGCTGGCCACGAGCCCTGTGGGCCGCCGCACGATGACGCCGCACGGATGACATCGCGGCTCGGTCTCAAGCCGGCACGATCGCGTGTGAGCTGACGACGACCGGTTCGATCACCGTGCCGTGGTCGGGCCGTCGGTCACGACCGTCGTGTCGGTCACGTCCGCAGGGCCGACGGTGTCAGATGCGGGGGACAAGTCGTCCGCGGCAGCGGGAACGACCGCGTCGTCCCGCCGCTGCAGAAGTTCGAGCGTCCAGCCGACCACGAGTGCGACGACCACGACGAGGAGGATGTCGCCGACCGTGAGCGGACGCAGCGCGAACAGCCACAGCACGGCGAGGACGGCGATGATCGTGCGCACGAGAACCCGGTAGCGGCCGAGCCACGCTCCGAAGGCCCCGGTGTCCAGGCCCCGCGCCGCCAACTGCCGGCGGGCGGACCCGTTGAGCGCCTCCGCGGTCGAGCGGACGCTGCGCGCGGGCTTCGAACGGCCCATGAGCCAGCCCACCAGTGCGATCAGCACGCCCAGCAGCACGCCCACGAGGGCCGTCTGCTGCATCGCCCCGACCATGCGCTGGTAGATCGCGTCCAGCGCCGCCGGCGACAGATCCAGATCGCCCGCGACGGTGCTCACCACCACCGTCCCGACCGACAGGCCGGCGACGAGCGTTGCCGCGCCGATCGCGAAGCCGATGCCCGACCCGAGGATCGCGACGCTCCGTCGCCGGGCGAAGAGGATGCCGAGACCGAAGAGGCCGAGGGTGAGGACGGGCAGCCACCATCCCAGGGCCGCGGTGAGGGCGTAGCCGGTCCGGATCGCGGCCAGATTGTCCCCTTCGCCGACGATGACGACCTTGTCCACCGACGGGATCAGCTGCGCGATGCCGACGCCGCGGTCGACGAGGTTCGCCTTCACGCGATCGACGATGGCCCCGAGTTGGATGCCGACGCCGTCCGGGGTCCTCACGACCAGTCCGCCGCCGTCCGATGTCGCCGCCGTCGTGAGGGCGCGGTGCGCCGCGCGCGTGGCGGTGGCCCAGACGTCCGAGAACGCGTCGGACTGCACCACCCTCGTCACGGTCTGATCGACCAGGCTCTCAAGGCCGTCCGCCGCGGGAGCCTGGAGGAGCCCGAGGGCCTGCACGGCGCGCGGCGGGAGGCCGAGGTCGGCGATGCCGTCGAAAACGTTCGCGGTGAGCTGGTCGAAGTCGACCTGATCGGTGATCGCGGTCATCGTCTCGTCGATGATGAGTCCCTGCACGGCGGGATCGTCGACGAGCGGCGCGAGTGTGCTGACGAACGCGTCCTCCTCCACGAGCTGCACCCGCGCCCAGGCGGCGACGATGGAGGTGGGGACGAGGATCGTCGCGATCACGATGCACAGCGCGGAGACGAAGGCGCGCCAGCGTGCGGTGCGGGGCTCCGGCGCGACGGCGTCCGTGTCCCGCGCGCGGAGCGCCGCGTTCTCGGCGCGCAGCGCGTCCAGTTCGGCGCGCAGATCGTCGTCGGTCATGGCGGACATGGGGCCTCCTCGGTGCGGATGACCTCATCCTGGCGCAAACGGCCGCGCGGCATCCCACCCGGAACGGGTGATAATCGCGCCGGCGGCTCAGACGGCGCGCAGGACCGCCACGACCTTGCCGAGCACGACCGCGTCGTCGCCGAGAATCGGCTCGAACGCCGAGTTGCGGGGCAGGAGCCACGTGTGCCCGTCGCGCTGACGGAACGTCTTGACCGTCGCTTCTTCGTCGAGCATCGCCGCCACGATGTCGCCGTTCTGCGCCGTCTGCTGCTGACGCACGACGACCCAGTCGCCGTCGCAGATCGCCGCGTCGATCATCGACTCGCCCTGCACCTTCAGCATGAACAGGTCGCCCTTGCCGACGAGCTGACGGGGGAGAGGGAAGATCTCCTCGACCTGCTGCTCGGCCGTGATGGGCGTACCCGCGGCGATGCGTCCGACCAGCGGCACCATCGCGGCGTCGCCCACGCTCGGAGCCGTGTCCGCCGGGTTCTCGGTGGACATGCCGGGGAGATCGATCAGCACCTCCATCGCACGCGTCTTGCCGGCGTCGCGGCGGAGGTATCCGCTGAGTTCGAGCTGGTTGAGCTGGTGCGTCACGCTGGAGAGCGACTTCAACCCGACGGCGTCACCGATCTCGCGCATGCTCGGCGGGTAGCCGTGCCGCGCGATCGACCGCTGGATGACTTCCAGGATCGCGAGCTGCTTGTCGCTGAGGCTCTTGCGCCGTCGCGTCTGGGGCTTGTCGCGTCCGCTCGCGTCGCTCATCTGTCCCGCTCCTGTCTCTCCCGATCCGGGCATCGTCTTCGAATGTCGGAGGTCCGTGGTGGGGTGTTCCCATCGAAACCGTATCCGGTTCGGCTCCGGTGTCCGGGCATCACGTCCGCGTGTCGCGTTCGAACATCAGAGACGTCGAATACCGGTTGACATCGTAGAACATCGAAGATAGCTTCGGAAGAGAGCTTCGCATCCCGGCCTCCCGGCCGAGGCGGGGGTGCGAATCTCTTCTCTTCATCCAGGAGGACGACATGACCGCCATCAGCATTCCGACCCGGTCCTACGGCGACATCGCGGGGCACCGTGCCACGCGGCTGCGTCTGACGGCCCGCGGGCGACGGGTGCTGGCGTCGATCGCAGCGCTGCCGGCCGTGATCGCCCTGAGTCTTGCGGTCGTCAGCGGCGGCAGCGCTCTGGCCTCGCGCGACGCCGGCGCGCCGGCGGAGTCGTTCACGACCGTCACGGTGACGGCAGGGCAGTCGCTGTGGTCCATCGCCGAGCAGGTCGCGCCGGGTGCGGACCCGCGCGATGTGGTCGACGCGATCGTGCGCCTGAACGCGCTCGACGGCGTGACGGTGTCAGCCGGGCAGCAGCTCGCGATCCCGAGCGAGTACGACACCGCACCCTGAGTGCCGGCGGTCGCCTCTTCACGCGGACCGGGCGTCGCGGCGGCTCTACCATGGGAGAGGTGAGCATCCGCCTCGATGACCTTCCCCTGCGCGACCACCTCCGAGGGATGACGCCATACGGCGCCCCCCAGGCCGCGCTGCCCGTCGCCCTCAACGTGAACGAGAACACCCACCCCGTGCCGCAGGATGTGGCCGACGACATCCTGGATGCCGTCGCGCTCGCTCTCCGGGACGTGAACCGCTATCCCGATCGGGAGTTCACGGCGCTGCGCGAGGGCTTCGCGGAGTATCTCGGCTACGGGGTCACGCGCGAGCAGATCTGGGCGGCGAACGGCTCGAACGAAGTCCTGCAGCACGTGCTGCAGGCGTTCGGCGGGCCGGGCCGCACCGCGTTCGGCTTCGCGCCGACGTATTCGATGTATCCGCTTCTGACCCGCGCGACCGGTGCGGAATGGATCGCCGGCACGCGCGGCCCGGACTTCTCCGTCGAGGTCGACGACGCGACGAGGCAGGTCGAGGAGGCGGCACCGGATGTCGTCTTCCTCTGCTCGCCGAACAACCCGACCGGCACACCGATGAGCCTCGAGGCGATCGCTGCGATCTACGACGCTACGGACGGCATCGTGGTGGTCGACGAGGCCTACCAGGAGTTCGCACCGCACGACGCGGGATCCGCACTCGCGCTGCTGCCGGGCCGCGAGCGGATGGTCGTCTCGCGGACCATGAGCAAAGCCTTCGCGTTCGCCGGAGCCCGAGTGGGATATCTCGCCGCCGATCCCGCTCTCATCGACGCCCTCCGCCTCGTGCGCCTGCCGTACCACTTGAGCGCGCTCACGCAGGCGGCGGCATCCGCAGCTCTGCGTCACTCGCACACGATGCTCGCGATGGTCGATGAGATCGTTGCACAGCGCGACCGGATGTCAGCCACCCTCGACGCGATCGGTTACGACCCCTACGAGTCCTGGACCAACTTCGTGCTGTTCGGCGGCGTCGACGACCCCGCCGCCACCTGGCAGGGTCTGTACGACCACGGCGTACTGATCCGGGACGTCGGCATCCCTCACCACCTTCGTGTGACGGCCGGCACCGAGCAGGAGACGACCGCGTTCCTGGACGCGCTCGCCTCACTAGACTCGTCCTCATGAGCCGCCCCGGAAGCCCCCGCACGGCTTCGATCCGTCGCTCGACGAGCGAATCCACCGTCGAACTCGAAATCGACCTGGACGGGACGGGCCGCAGCCACATCGACACGACGGTGCCGTTCTTCGACCACCTCCTCACGGCGTTCGCGAAGCACTCGCTGACCGATCTGACCGTGCGGGCGTCCGGCGACACCGACATCGACGCGCACCACACCGTGGAGGACGTCGCGATCGTCCTCGGGCAGGCGATCCGCGAAGCGCTGGGTGACAAGTCCGGCATCTCTCGCTACGGCGACGCCCTCGTGCCGCTGGATGAAGCACTCGCGCAGGCGGTCGTGGACATCAGCGGACGCCCGTACCTCGTCCACGACGGTGAGCCCGCGGGCTACGAGTTGCACCTGATCGGCGGGCGCTTCACCGGTTCGCTCGTGCGGCACACCTTCGAGGCGATCGCATTCAACGCCGGACTCACGGTGCACGTCCGCGTGCTCGCCGGCCGCGACCCCCATCACATCGCGGAGGCCGAGTACAAGGCCTTCGCCCGGGCGTTCCGTCAGGCGAAGGCACTCGACCCGCTGATCGAGGGTGTCCCGAGCACGAAGGGTGCTCTGTGACGGAATCCGCCACGCCGGACGAGCGCGCCGAACGGCCGCTCGTCGCGGTGCTGGACTATGGCTCAGGCAATGTCCATTCCGCCGTCAAGGCGCTCATCGCCGCCGGTGCCGATGCGCGCCTGACCGCCGATCGCGGGCTCATCGACGACGCCGCCGGCCTCGTCGTGCCCGGTGTCGGTGCGTTCCGCGCGGTCATGGAGGCGCTTCGTGCCCGCCGAGGCGACGAGATCATCGACCGGCGCCTCGCGGGCGGTCGACCCGTGCTCGGCATCTGCGTCGGCATGCAGGTGCTGTTCGAGCACGGCGTCGAACGCGGCGTCGACACCGAGGGCCTGGGGGAGTGGCCCGGCGCGGTTACGGAGCTCGACGCTCCCGTCCTTCCGCACATGGGCTGGAACACCGTCGAGGCCGGTGAGGGCTCGCGGCTGTTCCGCGGCATCGAGAGCGAGCGGTTCTACTTCGTGCACTCATTCGCCGCGCAGCACTGGACACTCGAGGTGCAGCGCCCGTTCCCCGCACCGGCGCTCACGTGGTGCACGTATGGGCGCCCGTTCCTCGCGGCCGTCGAGAACGGACCGCTCGCTGCTACGCAGTTCCACCCGGAGAAGTCGGGGGATGCCGGCATCCGTCTTCTCGCGAATTGGATCGACGGGCTCGGCGGGGCTACCCTCTGAGATCGTGCCACCTGCGCGAGCACTGCGCTCCCGCGTCATTCCGCACGAGGAGCCATGAACGATTTCGCGTCAACGCCTGAGTTGATCCTGCTGCCCGCTGTCGACGTCGCCGACGGCAAGGCCGTCCGCCTCACGCAGGGGGAGGCCGGCACGGAGACGAACTACGGCGACCCGGTGGATGCCGCCCTCGAATGGGCGAAGCAGGGCGCCGAGTGGATCCACCTCGTCGACCTCGACGCGGCGTTCGGACGCGGCAGCAACACCGCGGTGATCCGCAAGGTCATCAAGCAGGTGCGCGGCGTGCAGGTCGAGGTCTCCGGCGGGATCCGCGACGATCGCAGCCTGGAGGCCGCCTTGGAGAGCGGCGCATCGCGCATCAACCTCGGCACCGCGGCGCTGGAGAACCCCGAGTGGGCGGCGGATGTCATCGGCCGGTACGGCGATCTGATCGCGGTGGGCCTGGATGTCCGCGGCACGACGCTCGCCGCGCGCGGCTGGACCCAGGAGGGCGGCGACCTGTGGACCGTGCTGGACCGGCTCGAGGCCGCCGGGTGCAGCCGCTACGTCGTGACCGACGTGACGAAGGACGGCACTCTGCAGGGGCCCAACATCGAGCTGCTCCGTGAGCTCACCGCACGCACGCCGAAGCCCGTGATCGCCTCCGGCGGTGTGTCGAGCCTGGACGACATCGCGGCGCTCCGCGACCTCGTTCCCCTCGGCGTCGAGGGCGCGATCGTGGGCAAGGCCCTGTATGCGGGCGCGTTCACGCTCGCCGAGGCGCTGGATGTCGCAGGGCACTGACGGGCATCATCCCCACGCGGGTGATTCGGCCGGGGTCCCGTGGGAGGGGCGCAGCTTCGAGCCCAATCCTCACTCCGGCGACGACGGTTCGGCCGATCCCGCACTTCTGGCGGCGCTGATCGCGTTCCGCGCGGAGGTCGCGGCCGGGAGTCTGGGCGATGCCGTCGCCGTCGTGGACGCGTATCGGCCGGCCCGGCTCCTGATTCCGCTCCTCGCCGAGAAGGGCGATCACGGCGTCGGACCGCACGGTCTTGCGGTCGACAAGACCCAGGAGCTCTCGATCGTCACGGTCGCCGCTCCCGACGGACGTCGGGTCCTCCCCGTCTTCACCTCCGTCGCTGCGATGTCCCGCTGGGATGCCACCGCCCGCCCGGTGCCTGCCGACGGTCCGCGCACCGCCCTCGCGGCATCCGCGGACGAAACGGATCTGATCGTGATCGACCCCGGGTCCGACACGGAGTTCGTGCTGCGCCGGCCGGCCGTCTGGGCGATCGCGCAGGGGCTGCCGTGGGAGCCGAGCTACACCTCGCCCGAGGTCTTCGCGGGGCTGCAGGCCAGCATCGGGGGCGAGCTCGCCGTGCTCGACCTCTCCGTCGAGGCCGGTGACCCTTCGGGGCGCCTGCGCGGGCCGGAGCTCATCGTCCGGCTGGAGCTGATCCACGGTTTGGAGCAGGCGGAGCTGGATGCCGTCCTCGGCCGGCTCGCGAAGCGGTGGGCGGCCGATGACCGCGTGGCGGTGCTGGTCGATTCGCTGACGGTGAAGCTCATCCGCTCCTGATCCCTCCCTCGCCCTCGCCCTCGCCCCCGTCCGTCTCCCGCCGCCGACATGGTCCCATTTCTGCCGAGATGGTCCCCTTTCCCTCGAGATGGTCCCTTTTCTGTCGAGATGGTCCCCACTATCTCGGGGGTAAACCCACCATCTCGGCGGGAAACGCACCGTCTCGGGGGTAAACCCACCATCTCGAGGGGAGAACCACCATCTCGGGGGGAGAACCACCATCTCGGGGGCAGGGACCACCCTCTCGGGGACACGGATCGGAGAGCGGGTATCTGAGAGGCGGCTTGTCGCTCCTCCTCCTCAGGAGGAGGATCAGGCTCACGAGGAGGTCAGCGATGACACAGACATCCTTCGACGACACTCGATCCGCCCCCGCGGCGGCAGAGGCCCTCGATCGGGCGCACGCGGCTGCCGTGGACTGGTTGACGCGGATGCCGGAGCGCGGCATCCCGGCGACGACCGGCGTCGCCGAGACGCAGTCCCGTCTCGGGCTGGAGCTGCCGACCGATGCCGAGCCGCCCGGCGACGTGATCGACGCCCTCATCCGGGCGGTCGAGCCCGGGCTCATGGCGTCGCAGTCGCCGAGATTCTTCGGCTGGGTGATGGGCGGCACCCTGCCGGCGTCGCTCGCGGCGGACTGGCTCGTCTCGGCGTGGGATCAGAACGCGGGGATGCGCGAGGTCACGACGGGCGTCGTCGCCGCAGAGGACCTCGCCGGTCGCTGGCTGTGCGAGCTGCTCGGCCTCGACCCGGCGTGCGACGTCGGCTTCACGACGGGGGCCACGATGGCGAACCTCACCGGTCTCGCGGCCGCCCGCACGCGCGTGCTCCGCGACGCGGGGTGGGATGCCGATGAGCGCGGGCTCGCCGGGGGTCCGCCGATCAGGTTCCTCGCGGGTGCGGAGAGGCACGGCTCGGTCGACCTCGCCGCGCGGCTTCTCGGCCTCGGCGCCGCGGAGCTCATCGACGCCGACGATCAGGGTCGCATCCGGCCCGATCTGCTGGCAGAGGCGCTGGCGGGCAGGTCGGGCCCCACGATCCTCGCGCTGCAGGCGGGAAACGTCCACTCCGGCGCGTTCGATCCGTTCGCGGAGTGCGTGGCTGTCGCGCACGACGCCGGTGCCTGGGTGCACGTCGACGGCGCATTCGGACTCTGGGCGGGCGCGAGTCCACGATCGCGTCACCTGATGCGCGGCGCGGAGGATGCCGATTCGTGGGCGACCGACGCCCACAAGACGCTGAACGTCCCGTACGACTGCGGCGTCGCGATCGTCCGCGACCGGGTGAGTCTGCGCCAGGCGATGGGCACCCACGCGAGCTACCTGACCGCAACCACGACCGCCGATGCGGATCCGCACGAGCGTGTGCCGGAGATGTCCCGCCGGGCGCGGGGCGTCCCGGTGTGGGCGGCGCTGCGATCGCTCGGCACGTCGGGGGTCGCGGCCCTGATCGACCGGCTCACGCGGTCCGCTCAGCTCCTCGCCGACGGGGTCACCGCTGTTCCGGGGCTGCAGGTGCTCAACGACGTCGTCTTCACCCAGGTCTGCGTCGCCGCGAGCACGGACGAGGCGACCAGAGCGCTCGGCGAGGTGCTCCGCGCCGACGGGGTCGCGTTCGCATCCTCGTCGGAATGGCACGGCCGCGCCGTGCTGCGGTTCTCTGTCAGCAACGCCGGCACGGACGACGAAGCGGTCGCCGAGTCCCTCGCGGCGCTGCGCCGCGCCGCAGAGCGGATCGGAAAGCAGTGAGCGCGCGCCCGGTCAGGTGACCGGGCCGGTCCACTTCTCGCCGGGGCCTTTGCCGATGGGGTCGGGGATGACGGATGCCTCACGGAAGGCCAACTGCAGCGAACGCAGTCCGTCGCGCAGCGACCGCGCGTGCATGTCACTGATCTCGGGAGCCCCCGCCGTGATGAGTCCGGCCAGCGCGTTGATGAGCTTCCGCGCTTCGTCCAGGTCCTTCTGCGCACCGGGGTCGTCGGCGAGACCGACCTTCACCGCGGCGGCACTCATGAGGTGCACCGCGGCGGTCGTGATGACCTCGACCGCAGGGACGTCCGCGATGTCGCGGGTCGCGGCCGATGCCGCGCGCTCCTGAGCCTCCCACCGCGCCCGCCGCTCGGCATCCTGAGCGAGCCGCCCGGCCTGAAGATCGTCGTCGCCGTCCCGAATCGTGTCCACGTGTCACTCTCTGCTAGACTTGCGCGGGCTTCGGAGCGTTGTGCTCCGGAACGAAAGAGGATCAGATCCCACCCGCGCTTGCCGCTCCAGGCTACCGGGTCATGCACTCCGCCCCGTCCGCTCGCGGACGGGGTCGCTCCACCGGAATCGCGGTGGGGGTCGGGTGCGCAAGCCGGCGCTCCAGCGCTGTGCGGGTGGAATCGAGTCGCTCTTCCGCCCGCGATGCATCCCGCTTCGCGGTGGCCGACACCCGCATGAAAGAGGAGCTCCGCATCAGCGATCCCCGCACCAATGACCGCATCCGCGTGCCCGAGGTCCGCCTCGTCGGCCCGAACGGAGAGCAGGTCGGCGTCGTACGCATCGAGGTGGCCCTGCGTCTGGCGCAGGATGCCGACCTCGACCTCGTCGAGGTGGCACCCAACTCGAAGCCGCCCGTGGTCAAGATCATGGATTACGGGAAGTTCAAGTACGAAGCAGCGCAGAAGGCCAAAGAGGCCCGACGCAACCAGGCGAACACCATCCTCAAGGAGGTGCGTTTCCGTCTGAAGATCGAGGCCCACGACTACACGACCAAGCTCAAGCGCGCCGAGGGCTTCCTCAAGGCGGGCGACAAGGTCAAGGCGATGATCCTGTTTCGCGGGCGTGAGCAGTCCCGTCCCGAGCAGGGCGTGCGTCTCCTGCGCAAGTTCGCAGAGGACGTCGCGGAGTTCGGAACCGTCGAGTCGAGCCCCACGATCGACGGTCGCAACATGGTCATGGTCGTGGCTCCCCACAAGAACAAGTCCGAAGTGAAGACCGAGCAGAACGCCCAGCGCGCTGCGAACAAGGAGGCGGCCCGCTCGGCCGCCCACGGCGGTCCCGCCGCGGACCAGGCTCCGGCCGCGGCCGAGTAAGCCCCACAGACCCCCGCCTCGCGGGAACACCCACGAAGCCCGCGAGGGCGACACACGAAGGAACATGAGATGCCGAAGCAGAAGACCCACTCGGGTGCCAAGAAGCGGTTCAAGATCACCGGCAGCGGAAAGCTGATGAAGCAGCAGGCCGGTATGCGCCACAACCTCGAGGGCAAGGCCAGCAAGCGGACCCGGCGCCTCAACCAGGACCAGGTGCTTTCCCCGGCCGACGCCAAGCAGGCCAAGAAGCTTCTCGGCCGCTGAGCGCGCCGAATCACGATAGGAAAATTCAGAAATGGCTAGAGTCAAGCGGGCCGTCAACGCCCACAAGAAGCGTCGCGTCATCCTCGAGCGCGCCTCCGGTTACCGGGGTCAGCGTTCGCGCCTGTACCGCAAGGCGAAGGAGCAGGTCACCCACTCGCTCGTCTACGCGTACCGCGACCGTCGCAAGCGCAAGGGCGACTTCCGCCGTCTGTGGATCCAGCGCATCAACGCCGCGAGCCGCCAGAACGGCCTGACGTACAACCGTCTGATCCAGGGTCTCGGCCTGGCCGGCGTCCAGGTCGACCGCCGCATGCTCGCCGAACTCGCGGTCAACGAGCCCGCGACGTTCGCGTCGCTGGTCGCCACGGCCAAGGCCGCGCTGCCCGAGAACGTGAACGCGCCCAAGAGCGCGTAACGCCGGCATCCGCCTGTCGAAGGGGCGTCCTCCCGTTTCGGAGGGCGCCCCTTCGCGTGCGCGCGCCGCCGCCGCTCTACACTGAACTGTGCTCGAGAACCCGCGCTCGCCCCGCGTCCGCGCCGTCGCGAAGCTGACCAAGCGCAGTGCACGGCAGGAGACCGGTCTGTTCCTGCTCGAAGGTCCGCAAGCAGCCCGCGAGGCGCTCGCGTATCGGCCGGACACCGTCCTGGAGCTGTTCGCGACGCCTTCAGCGCTCGAGCGGCACACAGATGTGCGGGATGCCGCGCTCGCGGCCGGCCTCGAGGTGGTCTTCACGACCGAGGACGTGCTCGACGCGATGGCCGACACGGTCACGCCGCAGGGCATCGTCGCCGTCGCCCGCCAGACCCCGAGCTCGGTGCGCGAGGTGTTCGCCGCATCTCCGCGCCTGGTCGCGATCTGCGACGAGGTGCGCGACCCCGGCAACCTCGGGACGATCATCCGCGCCGCCGACGCCGCGGGCGCGGATGCCGTCATCCTGACCGGCCGGACGGTGGATCCGTACAACCCCAAAGTCGTGCGGGCGACCACCGGGTCGCTGTTCCACCTGCCGATCGCGGTGGGTGTCGACCTCGCCTCCGCGATCGACCGCGCACACGCGGCCGGGGTTCGGGTGATCGCCGCCGACGTGGGCGGCGAGGATTTCCTGGCGTCGCGGCAGATCCTCGCGGAGCCCACCGCATGGCTGTTCGGCAATGAGGCGCGCGGCCTCGAGGACGATGCTCTCGCGCTCGCCGATCTGGCTCTTCGCCTGCCGATCTACGGCAGCGCGGAGTCGCTCAATCTCGCCACCGCCGCGAGCGTGTGCCTGTACGAAACGGCTTTCGCGCAGCGTTCGGGGAGCTGACGCACGGCGGTTCCGATCTGATTACAGTCCGGTAAAGGCCGCTGTCAATCACTCGATCGGTCCACAGCCCGCGCATAGGGTGACGGGATGACGACCCCCGACCCCTCGGCACCGAAGACGTCCATCATCGACGTGCGCCGCGGCGAACCGCTCGTGGTGATCACCGACGTGCAGAAGCACTACGGCGACTTCCAGGCGCTGCGCGACATCGATCTGACCGTGCACCGCGGCGAAGTCGTCGTCGTGATCGGGCCCTCCGGCTCGGGCAAGTCCACGCTCTGCCGCACGATCAACCGCCTCGAGACGATCACCTCCGGAACCATCACGATCGACGGGAAGGAACTCCCGAAAGAGGGCAAGGGGCTCGCCGCCCTGCGCGCGGACGTCGGCATGGTGTTCCAGTCGTTCAACCTGTTCGCCCACCTCACGATCCTCGAGAACGTGACGCTCGGGCCCATCAAGGTCCGCAAGATGAAGAAGGCCGACGCCGAGCGCGAGGCCAAGGTGCTCCTGGACCGCGTCGGGGTCGGTCATCAGGCGAGCAAGCTCCCCGCGCAGCTCAGCGGCGGGCAGCAGCAGCGCGTCGCGATCGCCCGCGCGCTCGCGATGAACCCGAAGGTCATGCTGTTCGACGAGCCCACCTCGGCCTTGGACCCCGAGATGATCAACGAGGTCCTCGATGTCATGGTCGGTCTCGCCCAGGAGGGCATGACGATGATCGTCGTCACCCACGAGATGGGCTTTGCGCGGAAGGCCGCCGACCGCGTGGTCTTCATGGCCGACGGTCAGATCCTCGAGGACCAGAAGCCCGACGACTTCTTCGAGCGTCCGCGCACCGACCGTGCGAAGGACTTCCTCTCCAAGCTCATCACGCACTGACGCCCCCGACCAGCACCCGCACGACCCGCACCCGCACGACCCGAACGTCGGATACGAAACGCACCAATGGATACGCGACACAAGGAGAATCACATGCGTAACTCACGAATGCTCGCAGGAATCGGCATCGCCGCAGCCGCACTGCTCGCCCTCACGGGCTGCAACAGCGGCACCCCCGGAGCCGACCCGAGCGAAGCGGCCGGCGAAGAGGAGGGCACGTGGTTCGAAGTGGCCACCGACGTCTCGCTCGAGGGCAGCCCGACGTTCGACACGATCACCGAGAACGGCAAGGTCCGTGTCGGCGTGAAGGAGGACCAGCCCGGTCTCGGCTACCTCGACCAGGCGACCGGTGAGCGCACCGGCTTCGACGTCGACATCGCCCGCTGGATCGCGGCATCGCTCGGATACGACGAGGACAAGATCGAATTCACCGCGATCCCCTCGGCGAACCGCGAGCAGGCGCTCGTCAACGGTGACATCGACTACTACGTCGGCACGTATTCGATCACCGACAAGCGCAAGGAGCAGATCGATTTCGCCGGCCCGTACTTCATCACGGGCCAGGGTCTGCTCGTCGCCGCCGACAACGAGGACATCACCGGGGTCGACACCCTCGACGGTGCCACGGTCTGCTCTGCGACCGGATCGACCTCGATCCAGCGAATCAAGGACGAGCACCCCGAGGCGTCGACCGTCGAGTTCGACACGTACTCCCAGTGCGTCGAGCAGCTGAAGTCCGGCCAGGTGGACGCGATCACGACCGACCAGGCCATCCTGATCGGCTACGCCGCGCAGGATCCCGACAACCTCAAGGTCGTCGGTGACGTCTTCAGCGAGGAGCGCTACGGCGTCGGCATCCAGAAGGGTGACACCGTGTTCGTCGACTACGTGAACACCCTGTTCACCGACGGCGGCGACATCTGGACGGCCATCTTCGAGAAGAACCTGGGTGCCTCCGGCATCGAGGTCGAGCAGCCCGCCGTCGACTGACCCTGTGGTGGCGGCATCCCGCAGCGGATGCCGCCACCTCACTCTCTTCCCCCGCGACGATCAAGGAGCACCCGGTCGTGAATGTGATCACCGACTACCCCGATCTGTGGGTCCAGGCCCTCATCGGCACGGTCGTGCTGTTCTTCGGCGGTGGGCTCATCGCCATCGTCCTGGGTCTCCTGATCGGCGCGATGCGCGTCTCGCCCATTCCGATCGCACGGACGGTCGGCACGGTGTACGTCAACACGATCCGCAACACCCCGCTGACCCTGATCTTCTTCTTCTTCGCCTTCGGGATCCCGCTCCTGGTCGACTTCCGGGTGAACTTCCTCGTGCTGGCGATCTGGGCGCTCGGCATCTACACCGCGACCTACGTCGCCGAGACGATCCGCTCCGGCATCAACACCGTGCCGGTCGGTCAGGCCGAGGCCGCCCGCGCCCTCGGCCTCACGTTCGGCCAGGTGATGGGCAGCGTCGTGCTGCCGCAGGCCGCCCGCTCGGTCATCCCGCCCATGATGAGCGTCTTCATCGCCCTGCTGAAGAACACCACGGTCGCCGCGGGCTTCTCGGTCGTGAACCTCGGCAACATCCGTGCCGAGATGAGTGAGAACGGCGAGAACCAGCTCGTCGTGCTGCTGTGGGTCATGGTCGTCTTCGTCGTGATGGTGCTCCTGCTGGCGGCCCTGCAGAGAGCCCTCGAGAAGAAGTGGAGGGTCGCGCGATGACTTCGGTCCTGTACGACGTCCCCGGCCCGCGCGCGATCGCCCGCAACCGCGTCCTCGGCGCGGTCACCGTCGTGGTGGTCCTGGCTATCCTCGGCTTCATCGTCTGGCGCTTCGCCGTCACCGGCCAGTTCTCGGCCTCGAAGTGGTCGGCCTTCACCTACACGCGTGTGTGGGAGCAGTTCGGTCTTGCGACGCTGCGCACGCTGGCGGCGTTCGTCTCCGCGGCGATCGGTGCGCTCGTCCTCGGCTTCGTCCTCGCGCTCGGCCGCCTGTCGGACCACGCGTGGGTGCGCATCCCGGTGACCGCCGTGATCGAGGTCTTCCGCGCGATCCCCGTCCTGATCCTCATGCTGCTGCTGTACTACGGGCTGCCGGTCATCGGCATCAAGATGGACACGTACCTCGCGGTCGTCATCGCCCTCATCGTCTACAACGGGTCGGTGCTCGCCGAGGTCATCCGCGCCGGCGTCGAGTCGCTCCCGCGCGGCCAGGGCGAGGCCGGCTACGCGATCGGCCTGCGCAAGAACGGCGTGATGCGTCTCATCCTGCTTCCCCAGGCGATCCGCGCGATGCTGCCGGTGATCATCGCGCAGCTGGTCGTCACGCTCAAGGACACCGCGCTCGGCTTCATCATCACGTACCCGGAGCTGCTCAAATACGCGAAGGACCTCGGTTCCTCGGCGACGCTGGACTCGCCGCTCATCCAGGCCGCGATCGTCGCGGGCGCCATCTACATCTCGCTGTGCCTCCTGCTGTCCTGGGTGGCGAGCATCGCCGAGAAGCGACTGCGCTCCTCTCCCCGGTCCTCGGTCGTCGTCGGCGCCGGTGAGGCTCCGACGACCGACACCGAGCTGATCGTCGCCCAGCGCGACGAGGGGTGAGCGGGATCCGGCGGCGGGGGAGCGGCATCCGTCGTCGGTAGACTCGTCTTTCGTGTCTGACGAACCCGAAATCACCCCCGACGCGGTGGATGCCGCTGTCCAGGCGGCCCTGGAGGCGATCGGCGCAGCGTCCGATACGCCGGCGCTGAAGGCCGCCCGTGCTGCGCACGCCGGCGAGGGCTCGCCGCTGGCCGCGTTGAACGCGCGCCTACGGCAGGTGGCCCCGGAGCGCAAGGCGGAGTTCGGCAAGCTCGTCGGCCAGGCCCGTGCCCGCGTGAATCAGGCTCTCGCCGCGCGCGAGAGCGTGATCGCCGAGGCCGAGACCGCCGCGAAGCTCGAGAGCGAGCGGATCGACATGACCGCGCTCCCGCAGCGCGCGCGCACCGGTGCGCGGCATCCGCTCACCCTTCTGCAGGAGCAGATCGGCGACATCTTCATCGGAATGGGATGGGAGATCGCCGAAGGCCCCGAGCTCGAGCACGAGTGGTACAACTTCGACGCGCTCAACCTCGACGAGGACCACCCGGCCCGCCAGATGCAGGACACGTTCTATGTGGACCCGGTCGCCCGCCACCTGGTCCTGCGGACGCAGACGAGCCCCGTCCAGATGCGGTCGATGCTGACCCGCGACCTGCCGATCTACGTCATCTCGCCCGGGCGCGTGTACCGCACCGACGAGTTCGACGCGACGCACCTGCCGGTGTTCTCGCAGTTCGAGGGACTCGTGATCGACAAGGGCATCACGATGGCGCACCTGCGCGGCACGCTCGACCACGTCGCCCGCGCGCTGTTCGGCGCCGAGGCCAAGACCCGCCTGCGCGCGAACTACTTCCCCTTTACCGAGCCCTCCGCAGAGCTCGACCTCTGGCACCCGACCTTCAAGGGCGGCGCGCGCTGGATCGAGTGGGGCGGTTGCGGGATGGTCAACCCGAACGTCCTCCGGGCGGCGGGAATCGACCCGGAGGAGTACTCGGGCTTCGCGTTCGGGATGGGGATCGAGCGGACCCTCATGTTCCGCAGCGACGTGCAGGACATGCGCGACATGGCCGAGGGTGATGTCCGCTTCAGCGAGCAGTTCGGAATGGTGGTCTGATGCGCGTCCCGCTGTCGTGGTTGCGTGAGTACGTCGATGTGCCGGCGGATGCCGCTCCCGAGGACGTGCTCGCGGCTCTGGTGCGCGTCGGCTTCGAAGAGGAGGACGTGCACCGCTTCGAGCTGCAGGGCCCCATCGTCGTCGGCGAAGTGCTCGAGTTCGTCGAGGAGCCGCAGTCCAACGGCAAGACCATCCGCTGGTGTCAGGTGCAGGTCGCGCCCGACGGTGAACTCGCCGCCGACGGCGGCCCTGCCGTGCACGGCATCGTCTGCGGCGCCCGCAACTTCTTCGTCGGCGACAAGGTCGCCGTCACGCTGCCGGGCTCGGTACTGCCTGGCCCCTTCCCGATCGCGGCGCGCAAGACGTACGGACACGTCTCGGACGGCATGATCGCCTCCGCGAAGGAGCTCGGACTCGGCGACGAGCACTCCGGCATCCTCCGCCTCGTCGAGCTCGGCATCGACGCACCGGTAGGGACCGACGCGATCGCGCTCCTCGGCCTGGACGACGTGGCGGTGGAGATCAACGTGACTCCCGACCGCGGCTACGCCCTGTCGATCCGCGGCGTCGCACGCGAGTACTCGCACGCCACCGGGGCGGCATTCACCGACCCGGGGCTCCGTGCGTGGGGCGAGGTGCAGCACACGACCGACGCCTTCCGTTCGACGGTCGCCGACCTCACGCCGATCCGCGGGCGCGTGGGGGCGACCGAGTTCGTCACCCGCATCGTGCGCGACGTCGACCCCACCCGGCCGACCCCGGCATGGATGATCTCGCGCCTGACCCTCGCGGGGATCCGGCCGCTCGGCATCCTGATCGACATCACCAACTACGTGATGCTCGAGCTCGGCCAGCCCCTGCACGGATACGACCTCGATCGGCTCCAGGGCGGCATCACCGTCCGGCGGGCGAGCGCGGGGGAGACTCTAGAGACGCTCGACGGCAAGGTGCGCACGCTCGACGCCGAGGACCTGCTGATCACCGACGAGTCCGGCCCGATCGGCCTGGCCGGAGTCATGGGCGGCGGCGCGACCGAGATGACCGATGCGACCCGCAACGTCCTGATCGAGGCGGCGACCTTCGACCCGGTCTCGATCGCCCGCACGGCCCGGCGGCACAAGCTGCCCTCGGAGGCCTCGCGGCGCTTCGAGCGCGGTGTCGATCCGAACATCCCGTTCGTGGCGGCCCAGCGCGCGGTCGACCTCATGGTCGCGTACGCCGGCGGCACCGATCGTCGCGAGGGCGGTGCGCTGCTCGCGGGCTACGAGTTCCCCGGGATCGAGCTGCCGCACGGCTTCGTCGAGGGCCTCATCGGCGTCGCGTACACGCGCGAGGAGATCATCGGATCGCTCGAGCTGATCGGGTGCGCCGTGCACGAGCGCGAGGGGGACCTCGTGGCCTTCGCGCCGTCCTGGCGACCCGACCTCACCGACAAGTGGACGCTCGCGGAGGAAGTCGCCCGGATCCAGGGCTACGACCGCATCCCGTCGATCCTGCCCACGCCGCCGTCGGGCCGCGGGCTGACACCCGCGCAGCAGGGGCGCCGACGCGTCTCGAACGCGCTCGCCGCGGCGGGCTACGTGGAGACGCCGTCGTTCCCGTTCACCACCGAGGAGCAGAACGACCTGCACGGCTCCGCGAGCGGCGGACACCTGCCGAGCATCAAGCTCGCGAACCCGCTCGACGGACAGACGCCGTTCCTGCGCCGCAGCCTCGTGCCCGGCCTCCTCCGCGTCGCGCACCGCAATCTCTCGCGCGGTTTCACCGATCTGGCGCTGTTCGAGTCCGGCACGGTATTCCTGCCCGCCGAGGGTGTGCTCTACGGCACGCCGTTCGTGCCGCCGTCGGCCGTGCGTCCGGACGCCGGCACGCTCGCGGCGCTGGATGCCGGCATCCCGCCGCAGCCGCGTCACGTCGCTGTGCTCCTCACCGGCGCGGTCGTCGCGAAGCAGCCCGGGACCGCCGCGCAGCCCGCCGACGTCGCCGATGCCCTGGACGCCGTCCGGACGATCGGGGTCGCCGCCGGTGTGCAGATCGACATCGAGCAGGGTGAGCGCGCGGCGCTGCACCCCGGCCGCACGGGAGTCCTCACGGTCCGCGGAACCCAGGTCGGGTACCTGGGGGAGCTGCTGCCGGCGGTGGCCGAAGCGGCCGACCTGCCGGGACGTGTCATCGTCGCGGAGCTCGACCTCGACCTCGTGCTCTCGCTGGCCGGCGACCGCGTCGTCGCAGCGTCGCTGTCGGGCTACCCGGCGGCGACCCAGGACGTCTCGCTCGTCGTCGGGGCGGATCTTCCGGCCGGCGACGTGCGCGCGGCGCTCGTCGAGGGCGCCGGAGACCTGCTCGAATCCGCGCGTCTCGTCGACGACTACCGGGGGACCGGTCTTCCGGACGGGGCGAAGAGCCTGACGTTCGCCTTGCGCTTCCGCGCTCCCGACCGCACGCTGACGGCCGCCGAGGCGACCGAGGCGAAGCTCGCGGGTGTCGCCGTCGCGGCCGAGCGCTTCGGCGCGACCCTGCGCGAGTAGCGCGCTCCTACTTCAGGTCGAGTGCACGACCTGTTGCCCACTGCGCGGCATCCCCTCGCGGACAGGTCGTGCGCTCGACACGACGTCGTGCGCCCGACGCTCGGATCGGTTTCGCCGGGGACGCGCGTCTGGTGGGATGGGCGCATGACCGATGTGCTGATCCTGGGTGGGACGGGCTGGCTGAGCGGACGTGTGGCGGAGCGGTGGCGGGATGCCGGTGCGCAGGTGACGTGCCTCGCGCGAGGATCCCGCGCGGCGCCGGAGGGCGTCCAGCTCGTGATCGGTGACCGCGAGGACGGGTCCGCGTACGACGGCGTGTCCGGCCGCGAGTGGGACGAGGTGATCGACATCTCCTCGATCCCCGCGCACATCGATGCCGCGGTGACCCAGCTCGGTCCTCGGACGCGTCACTGGACGTACGTCTCGTCGGTCTCGGCGTACGCCGACAACGACCTCGCGGATGCCGACGAGGGCGCTCCGCTCAGCGAACCGCTCCGGCCGGGCGAGGAGTACGACTACTCCCGCGCCAAGGCCGCCGCAGAGGCCGCCGTCCGTGCCGCGCTGCCGGATCGCGCGGCGATCGTGCGCCCCGGCCTCGTCGTCGGTCCCGGCGACCCCACCGACCGGTTCGGCTACTGGGTCGGCCGGTTCGCGCTCGCGGATGCCGAGCCCGTGCTCGCGCCGCGTCTGGAGGGACGCGGCGCCCAGGTGATCGACGTCGACGACGTCGCCGACTTCGTCGTGCGGTGCGGGGCGGACGAGTCCGGTGTCACCGCGAACGCGGTCGGCGACGCCACGGCTCTGTCCGCCCTGATCGCGCTCGCCCGCGCGACGGCCGGGCACACCGGCGAGCTCGTCGAGGCGGACGACGACTGGCTCGAGGCGCATGACGTCGCGTACTGGATGGGGCCGCGGTCGCTGCCTCTCTGGCTCCCGCCGGACATGCCCGGATTCACGACCCGCTCCCACGCCGCGTACTCGGCGGCGGGCGGCAAGCTGCGCGACCTGGCCGACACGATGAGCCGCACCCTGGCGGACGAGCGGGAGCGGGGACTGGACCGGGACCGCCGCGCAGGCCTGTCCCGTGCGGACGAACGCACCCTGCTGGCCGAGCTCTCGCGCGCGTAACTCCCGCGTTTCGCTCGGCGCCGGCGACGCGGCCCGCGCCACCGCGCGCTCCGCCGCCGCCGCGCTCGCGAGAATGCGGGAGTTGTGAACGCCGCACGCGATTTGCGGGCCCGGCGACGCGCCCGCTATCGTCGGCGCATGCCTTCGGCCGCGCCCCTCCTCGCCACGCTCGCTCCGAGCGTCGCTCCCGCGCGCCGACGTCTGGGCAGCCGCCGACTCTAGGCGACGTCGCGCACCTCGGATCCGGGGAGCTGCAGGCGTCGCCGTCCGCAGCCCATGACCCCAGACTCTAAGGTGGAATCCATGACATATTCGGTCGCCGTCTCCGGCGCATCCGGCTATGCGGGCGGCGAGATCCTGAGGATCCTCGCCGCACATCCCGACGTCGAGATCCGCACCGTGACCGCGCATTCGAACGCGGGACAGCCCCTCATCGCCCATCAGCCGCACCTGCGCTCGCTCGCGCACCTGACGCTTGAACCGTCGACCCCCGACGTGCTCGCCGGGCACGACATCGTCTTCCTGGCGCTGCCGCATGGACAGTCCGGTCAGTACACCGAGGCGCTCGCGGACACTCCGCTCGTGATCGACGCGGGCGCCGATCACCGGCTGGACTCCGCCGAGCAGTGGGCGCGGTTCTACGGCGGTGAGTTCCACGATCCGTGGACGTACGGCGTTCCCGAACTCCTCGTCGGCGGGACCAAGCAGCGCTCGCGGCTCGTCGGCGCGAACCGCATCGCAGCGCCCGGCTGCAACGCGAGCACGGTGAGTCTCAGCCTCGCGCCCGGCGTCGCCGCCGGCGTGATCGACACCTCCGACATCGTCTCGGTCCTCGCGGTGGGTCCGAGCGGTGCCGGGAAGAGTCTGAAGACGAACCTCCTCGCAAGCGAGATCCTGGGCAGCGCCAATCCCTACGCCGTCGGGGGCACCCACCGGCACATCCCCGAGATCCGGCAGGCACTCATCGGCGCCGGCGCGACCGGGCAGATCCGCATCTCGTTCACTCCGGTGCTCGTGCCGATGGCCCGCGGCATCCTCGCGACCAGTTCTGCCCCGATCGCCGAGGGGGCCACGGATGCCGAGATCCGGGGTGCCTGGGAGTCCGCGTACGCGGACGAGACGTTCGTGCAGCTCCTGCCGGCGGGCGAGTTCCCCCGCACCGCCGATGTGGTCGGGGCGAACACCGCACTGATCGGACTCGCGATCGACCGCGATGCGAACCGGGTCGTGGTCGTCGCCGCGGTGGACAACCTCGTGAAGGGCACCGCGGGCGCCGCGATCCAATCCATGAACATCGCGCTGGGGCTCGCCGAGGGCACCGCGCTGAGCGTGAACGGAGTCGCCCCGTGAGCGTGACCGCAGCACAGGGTTTCGAGGCGGCGGGCGTCGCGGTCGGCCTCAAGTCCTCCGGCAATCCGGACGTGGCCGTCGTGGTGAACCGCGGACCGTTGAAGGTCGGCGCCGCGGTGTTCACGACGAACCGCGCGAAGGCCAATCCGATCCTGTGGTCCGAGCAGGTGATCCGGGACGGCATCGTCGAGGCGATCGTGCTGAACTCCGGGGGCGCGAACTGCTTCACCGGGTCCTTCGGCTTCCAGACGACGCACCAGACCGCCGAGAAGGCGGCCGCTCTGCTCGGCGTAGGAGCGAGTGACGTGCTGGTGTGCTCGACAGGACTGATCGGCACGGGGGACGAGGTGTTTCGGGGAAAGGTGCTCGCCGGCACCGAGCAGGGCATCGCCGAACTGAGCTCGGACGGTGGGGAGGCGGCGTCGCTGGCGATCATGACGACCGACTCGAAGCCGAAGCGCGCTGTCGTCCGCCGGGACGGCTGGAGCATCGGGGGCATGGCGAAGGGTGCAGGGATGCTGGCCCCCGGGCTCGCGACGATGCTCGTGGTCATCACGACCGACGCGGTGCTCACCTCCGAGGAGGCGGATGCGCACCTGCGGGCGGCGACGCGTGTCAGTTTCGATCGCCTCGACTCCGACGGCTGCATGTCCACGAACGACCAGGTGACCCTCATGGTGAGCGGCGCCTCGGGCGTCACGCCGGATCCCGACGGGTTCCGGGGCGCGCTCACCGAACTCTGCACGGATCTCGCCCGTCAGCTCCAGGGTGACGCCGAGGGCGCCAGCCACGACATCACGATCGAGGTCGTGGGTGCAGCGTCCGAAGAGGACGCGGTCGAGGTCGGCCGCTCGGTCGCGCGCAACAACCTCTTCAAGGCCGCGATCTTCGGCAACGACCCCAACTGGGGCAGGGTCCTCGCCGCGATCGGCACGACCGACGCCGAATTCGACCCGTACGACGTCGACGTCTTCATGAACGGTGTGCGGGTCTGCAGTCAGGGCGGTCCCGACGCCTCCCGCGACGAGGTCGACCTGACACCGCGCGCCACGCACCTGCGCATCGACCTGCGGGTGGGGCGGTCGCACGCGACGATCCTCACGAACGACCTCACCCACGACTACGTCCACGAGAACAGCGCGTACGCGACATGACCGAGATCGACCTGCAGGACACCGACCCCGCCGAGGCGAGCCGCAAGGCCGCCACGCTGATCGAATCGCTGCCGTGGCTGCAGCGCTTCAGCGATCAGATCGTCGTCATCAAGTACGGCGGCAACGCCATGGTGAGCGACGAACTGCAAGACGCGTTCGCCGCGGACATCGCCTACCTGCGCTACGTCGGCGTCAAGCCCGTCGTGGTGCACGGCGGCGGCCCGCAGATCTCCTCGATGCTGGACCGCCTCGCGATCCCGAGCGAGTTCAAGGGTGGGTACCGGGTCACCAGCACCGAGGCGATCAGCGTCGTCCGCATGGTGCTGACCGGTCAGATCAACCCACAGCTCGTGGCGAAGATCAACGCGCACGGGCCGCATGCCACAGGCCTGTCCGGGGAGGACGCGGGCCTGTTCGGCGGACGTCGGCGCGGCGTCATCGTGAACGGCGTCGAGCACGACCTCGGGCGCGTCGGCGACGTCGTCGCGGTGGATCCGCAACCGGTTCTCGACCAATTGGCCGCCGGGCGCATCCCTGTGGTGTCCAGCATCGCGCCGGACCTGGATCACCCCGGGCATTCGCTCAATGTGAACGCGGATGCCGCGGCCGCGGCGCTCGCCGTTGCTCTGGGCGCGGCGAAGCTCGTCGTGCTCACCGACGTCGCGGGTCTCTACGCCGACTGGCCGAACCGCGAGTCGCTCGTCTCCCACTTGAGCGCGCCGGAGCTGCGGGAGATGCTGCCCCGCCTGGAATCGGGGATGATCCCGAAGATGCAGGCGTGTCTGGATGCGGTCGAAGGCGGCGTGGAGACCGCCGCGATCATCGACGGGCGGGTGCCGCACTCGGTGCTCGTCGAGATCTTCACGAGCAAGGGAATCGGAACGGAAGTGGTGCTCGGATGAGCTGGCAAGACGACGCGGGACGCGATCTGCTGCGCACCTTCGGCGACCGGATGGCGATGTTCGTCCGGGGCGAGGGTGCCTACCTGTGGGACGCCGACGGCCGACGCTACCTCGACTTCCTCGCCGGCATCGCGGTGAACTCGCTCGGCCACGCGCACCCGGTGTTCGTCGACGCAGTGGCCACGCAGGCGGCCACCCTCGCGCACGTGTCGAACTACTTCGCGACGCCGCCGCAGCTCGAGCTGGCCGCACGCCTGAAGCGCCTGGCCGGAACGGGGGAGTCGGGTCGGGTCTACTTCGGCAACTCCGGGGCCGAGGCCAACGAGGCGGCCTTCAAGCTCGCGCGCCTGCACGGCTCGACCGGCGAGAAGGAGCGTCCGCGCATCCTCGCACTCACGGACGCGTTCCACGGGCGCACGATGGGCACGCTCGCGCTGACCGGCAAGCCCTACATGCAGCAGCCGTTCCTTCCGATGGTGCCGGGCGTCGAATTCATCGACACGACGATCGACGCCCTCGAGGCGACGATGGATGACCGTGTCGCGGCGCTGTTCGTGGAACCCATCAAGGGCGAAGCGGGTGTGATCGACCTGCCCGAGGGATACCTGCGGGCCGCGCGCGAGATCACTGCGCGCCACGGTGCGCTGCTGATCGTGGACGAGATCCAGACCGGCGCCGGCCGCACGGGCGAGTGGTTCGCCTTCCAGCACGCCGGGATCACCCCGGACGCGATCACCGTCGCCAAGGGCATCGGCGGGGGATTTCCGATCGGCGCGCTCATCACGTTCGGCGCGGCGAGCGAGCTGTTCTACCCCGGGACCCACGGGTCCACGTTCGGCGGCAATGCGCTCGGCACCGCCGTGTCCTCGGCGGTGCTCGCCGAGATCGAGGCCGAGGGGCTCGTCGGCAACGCGGCAGAGCGTGGACGCCAGCTGCGGACGGCGATCACCGGGCTCGAGAGTGCACTCGTCGAGGGATGCCGCGGCCGGGGTCTCCTCATCGGCGTCGGGCTGCGGCATCCCGTCGCCAAAGCCGTCGTCGCCGCGGCGCAGGAGCACGGGCTCATCATCAACGCCCCGAACGACTCCACGATCCGCTTGGTGCCGGCGCTGAACATCGGCGACGTGGAGATCGACGAGTTCGTCCAGCTGTTCACCGCCGCACTGCGCACCGTCGAGGACGCGCTCGTGCTCGAGGAGGCCTCCGCATGACCCGTCACCTGTTGCGCGACGACGATCTGACCGCCGCCGAGCAGGGGGAGATCCTCGATCTCGCCGTCGCGCTGAAGAAGGACCGCTGGAAGCTGAAGCCTCTGGAGGGGCCGCAGACGGTCGCGGTGATCTTCGACAAGTCGTCCACACGCACGCGCGTGTCCTTCGCGGTCGGCATCGCCGATCTCGGCGGCTCACCGCTGATCATCTCGACCGCCAATTCGCAGCTCGGCGGCAAGGAGACCCCCTCGGACACCGCTCGCGTGCTCGAGCGTCAGGTCGCGGCGATCGTCTGGCGCACGTATGCGCAAGCGGGTCTCGAGGAGATGGCGCGCGGCACGACAGTGCCGGTCGTCAACGCGCTCAGCGACGATTTCCACCCGTGCCAGCTGCTCGCCGACCTGCTCACGATCCGCGAGCACAAGGGCGAGCTGCGAGGACTCACGCTCGCCTTCTTCGGAGATGGCCGCTCGAACATGGCCCACTCGTACATGCTCGCCGGCGTCACGGCGGGAATGCACGTCCGGGTCTCCTCGCCGGAGTCCTACGCGCCCCGCGAGGACGTCGTCGCGGACGCCGACCGCCGTGCGGCCGAGACGGGCGGCTCGCTCACCCTGTTCACCGACCCCAACGAGGCGGCCGCGGGAGCGGATGTCATCGTCACCGACACGTGGGTGTCCATGGGCAAGGAGGAGGAGAAGCTCGCGCGCCTGCGCGACCTCAGCCAGTACAAGGTCACGAACGAGCTCATGTCGCTCGCGCGCCCCGACGCGATCTTCATCCACTGCCTGCCCGCCGACCGCGGATACGAGGTGGACGCGGAGGTGATCGACGGTCCGCAGAGCGTCGTGTGGGACGAGGCCGAGAACCGGCTGCATGCGCAGAAGGCGCTCTTGGTGTGGCTTCTGCGCCAGAGCTGAACGCACCTGCCGGCTGGCTCGCGTCCCGATGGACGCGGCTGAACGGACCGCGACGCGTCGCGGGGGTCGACCTCGCGCGCGGCCTCGCGGTCATCGGGATGATCGCCGCGCATGTCCTGTGGATCGACGATCTCGACATTGCGGATGCCGCGACCTGGGTCGCCGTGGTCGAGGGCAGGTCGTCCATCCTGTTCGCGACCCTCGCCGGAGTGTCGATCGGTCTCGTGACGGGCGGTCGCACGCCGCTGGAGGCGGGTGCCATGCACACCGCCCGCATGCGCCTGGCGGTCCGCGCCGGGCTCCTCTGGCTCATCGGGCTCGCGCTGATCGCCACCGGAGTCCCGGTCTACGTCATCCTCCCCGCCTACGCGATCCTGTTCCTCCTCGCCCTCCCGCTCACCGGTCTCGGGGCGAAGCCGCTCCTCATGATCGCGGGCGGGCTCGCGCTCGTGATGCCGGTGGTGCAGGTCGGCCTGGACGCCGCGCCGGTGTGGAGCACGGCCGCCGGGCAGATCGTGTCCCCGTTGATCGGCTGGCACTACCCGTTCCCGGTGTGGATCGCCTTCGTCGCGGCCGGCCTCGGCGTCGCACGGGCGGGGGCCGGCCGGCCGGCGGTGCAGGTGCGCCTGCTCGGGTACGGTGCCGCGCTCGCGGTGCTCGGGTACGGCGCGGATGCGCTGAACGGCGTGGGTCCGGCATCCGGAGCGTCCTCCTTCTGGGCGGCGCTGTGGACCGCGGAACCCCACTCGACGGGTCTGTGGGAAGTCATCGGATCGGGTGGGTTCGCGCTCGCGGTGCTGGGTGCGTGCCTGCTCGCATGCCGCACCGTCGTCACGTGGATCGTGCTCCCGCTGCGCGCCGTGGGCGCGATGCCCCTCACCGCCTACGTGGTCCAGCTCGTCGTCTGGGCGGTCGTCGCCACGACCGTGCTCGGCAGTGCGGGTGATCTGCGAGGCTTCCGAGATCTCGAGCCGTTCTGGCCGATGACGCTCGGCCTGGTGCTCGGCTGCACGATGTGGGCCCTCCTCGTCGGGCGCGGGCCGCTCGAATGGGCCCTCGACCGCGCCGCCCGTGCGGTCGGACGAGGCGCGCCGCGCGACGCGGATAGGCTGAGCGGATGAGCGGAATCAAGCGCGACGGCACGAACGAGGGCGCCCTCTGGGGTGCGCGCTTCGCCTCCGGCCCGTCGCCGGAGCTCGCGGAGCTGAGCAGATCCACACACTTCGACTGGGATCTCGCCCTGTACGACCTGGCCGGGTCGCATGCGCACGCCAAGGCGCTCGCCGCGGCCGGCTACCTCACGGCGGACGAGGAAGCAGCGATGCACGCGGGGCTGGACGCGCTCGCGCGCCGTGTGCAGGACGGGAGCCTGCGGGCACGGCCGGCGGACGAAGACGTGCACGGAGCCCTCGAGCAGGCGCTCATCGCCGAGGTCGGTCCCGAGCTCGGCGGAAAGCTGCGCGCGGGCCGCAGCCGCAACGACCAGATCGCCACGCTCGTGCGCATGTACCTGCTCGACCACGCCCGGACGATCGCCCGTGAGATCCTCCGCGTCGTGGACGCCCTCGTCGCGCAGGCCGAGGCGCACCCTGATGCGATCATGCCGGGGCGCACGCACCTGCAGCATGCGCAGCCCGTTCTGCTCGCGCACCATCTGCAGGCGCACGCGTGGCCCCTCGTCCGCGATCTCGAGCGCTTCCGGGACTGGTCGGTGCGTGCGTCGGTCTCGCCGTACGGCGGAGGGGCGCTCGCCGGCTCGACGCTGGGTCTGGATCCGCAGCTGGTCGCGGGCGAACTCGGTCTGGCGCGCCCGGCCGAGAACTCGCTGGACGGCACGGCCGCCCGCGACGTCGTCGCGGAATTCGCGTTCGTGGCGGCGATGATCGGCGTGGACCTCTCCCGGCTCGCGGAGGAGATCATCATCTGGAACACGCGCGAGTTCGGCTTCGTGACGCTCGACGACGCCTATTCGACCGGGTCCAGCATCATGCCGCAGAAGAAGAATCCCGACATCGCCGAGCTCGCGCGCGGCAAGTCCGGGCGGCTGATCGGAAACCTCAGCGGGCTGATGGCGACGCTCAAGGGGCTGCCGTTGGCCTACAACCGCGACCTCCAGGAGGACAAGGAGCCGGTGTTCGACTCGGTGCGCACGCTCGAGCTCGTTCTCCCCGCGTTCGCCGGGATGATCGCGACGCTGCGGTTCCACACCGAGCGGATGGCCCAGCTCGCCCCGCAGGGCTTCTCGCTGGCCACGGATGTCGCGGAGTGGCTCGTCAAGCGCGGCGTGCCTTTCCGGGACGCCCATGAGATCTCGGGTGCGCTTGTGAAAGTGTGCGAGCAGCGCGGCATCGAGCTGCACGAGATCGACGATGCGACGCTCACGCAGATCTCGCCGCATCTGGATCCCGCCGTCCGAGAGGTTCTGAGCGTCGCGGGCTCCGTCGCCAGCCGTGACGGCGCGGGCGGGACAGCTCCCGTGCGGGTCGCCGAGCAGCGCAGCGAGCTCGTTGCGCGCGCGCAGGCTGCCGCGCACGCGCTCGGTCTCTGACCACGCGCCCGCGCGCTCAGTCGAGCTGCGCCCAGATGCCGTCCAGGTCGGCGGCGGTGTGTTCCATCCGGCGGACGAGCGCCCGCACCGCTTCGACGGTGTGCGGGTCCATCGCGGCGGTGTCGATCGAGCGGAGGAACGCGGCTGCCACGACCGCGTCCTGATGGGCGCCGAGCGCATCCTGCAGTGCCTCCCGTTCGGCGATCGTCGTCTGGACACCCGCACCCAGGACGGGGCGCGCGAGCTCGACGGCGTAGCGGTGCCGCTTGACGGCTTTGCGTGCAGCGTGCACGCGCGTGTCGGTCCGGGCCTTGCGAGCGCGCCGCAGTCGCCGCGACGCCTCGGCCCGCGCCTCGTCAACCAAGGCGTGGGCGGCGTCCGCGTCGCGTCCCGCCGCCCGTCGAGCCGGGGGATCGGACAGCCAGCGCTGCACCACGGCGAACACGGCGACTCCGCGGGCGCTCGTCGTCCCGGTCACCGCGGCCGCCCAGGCGTCGCGCCGACGCCGGGCGAACACCGTTGCGAGCACATCGTCCACGACGGCGGGGACGCGCTCGTCCGCCGCGAAGCGCTCCGCGAGCACCTGGAGGTCACGGACCTCTCCGAGCAGCTGCCCGAGCCAGGCGAGCTCCTGGGCGAAGGCCTCGCGGTCGACGCGACGGTACACGGCAGCGAAGGTGTGCAGCGTCGCGCGCAGGCGCCGGATCGCCACCCGCGCGGGATGCACGGCATCCTCGTCCCGCTGCTCGAGGCGAAGACGCGACTCGAGGATCACGCGGCACTGCACGGCGACGTAGTCCTGCACGAGCGCGCCCAGCGTGCCCTCCGTGTCAGTGGATGGAGTCATCCGCGTCGCCGCGCGTCCATGAACGGAAGGTGACGGCGAATCCCGCGCGCGTCGGCGCGCACAGGTACGGCCCGGCGCTCGCGTCCGCCGCGCCGTCGAACGGCGCGACGCGGACGAGTCGCCACGGCTCGCCCCCCGCGCGAGCGCGCACGATGAGGGAGTCCGGCCAGCGGCTCACGCGAACCGAGACGGATGCCGTGCTCCACTCATCGACACGACCCACCGACCAGTCGGACCGGCCGTCGGTCACCACGGCTCCGAGCCCGAGGTGCCCATCGGCGAATTCGAGGCCGGCTTTCACCCAACGCATGTCGTCGATCCGCACGAAGATGCCGGCCTGATCGAACTCGCCGGTCCACTTCGCCTCGAACTCGACCTGCATGGACTCGCCGACGGTCAGCGGTGCGAGGAGCGCGTGCTCGTTCGCATGCACGAAGCCGTAGGCGGTCTCGCGCCAGGCGTCGCTACCCTCGGCTGCGATCGCCGTGAGCGTCTCGTCGGACAGGTCGACGAGTTCGGGGTCGTGCGTCCAGCGGCCCGCCGACCAGGGGACCGCGTTCACCAGATCGCCGATCGCACGAGGGCGCCCACGATGCAGGCCCACAACAGGCTCGAGAGCGTGCCGATGATGAACCGCTCCCGGGCTTCGGCGGCGGCGAGTTCGGAGAACCGGCCGACGCCCTTGATCGCGACGACGATCGCGATGGCCTCGGGGTAGCCCGCGATGATGGCGACGACGACGGCGAGCCGCTCCAGGTATCCGATGGTCGTGCCGCCGCGCAGCACTTCGGTCGGGCGCTCGTCGTCGTCGCGGACTCCTGCGGCCTCGGCATCCAGGAGGATGCCGCCGTTCGCTCCGTCCTTCACCCGCCCGTGGGTCGCGATCTCGAGGACGCGTCGGGTGACGGGGTTTCCGCCGAGGACGGCCACGGCCGTGCCGAGGATCGCGATGATGAGCCCCATGATGAGCGGCACGTCGACCGGTGCGACCACGACGACGATCAGCGAGAGCACGACGAGTCCGCCCGCGACGGCGAGGGGCACGGTGGTGGGCTTTCGCAGACTGATGATGATCAGGACGAGTGCACCGCACAGGGCGAAGAACAGGAAGATCGACAGCACGGCGGCGACGATGGCGGGCATGCGGTCAGTCTTTCACGGGCGTCCGACGCCGTTGAGGCGATCCAGCACCCGGGCGAGCGCCGGCACCGCAGCCTCGTCGGCCCGGAGGCCGGCGGCCCGCGCACGCAGACTGACGGCGGTCTCGCTGATACCGAGCCGCGCCGCGATGTCCTTCTGGCTCTCGCCTGCCGCCAGATGATCGAAGACCTCCCAGCCCGGGCCGGTGCGCCTGGAGCGCAGCTCGAGCAGGAGCCGGATCAGCGCCTCCGCGTCTTCCGCCGCGGAGGGCTCCGCGCCGACCAGCGCGAAGCGGCTCGGCGCGGCCTTCGCCCGTTCGACCGCGGCACGGGCGTGGATGAACGCCTCTCCGCGGGCCGCCCTGATCTCCGTGCCCCGCTCCTCCTCCATGCCGCCGACGCCGACACCGACGGCCCACTCCTCGGTGCGCACGAGGTGCAGGATGATCTCCAGCGCCGTGCGCCCGTCTTCCGTGGCCACCTGGATCTCGTCCCCGGCGTTGCGGTCGGGGGCGAACGGAAGGCGATCGCCTCCGATGATCGAGATCTGCTGCAGGGCCGCGGGCACGAGGTCTTCACTCGAGCGGCTGCCGCGCTGATCGGCGGTGATGACGATCATCTGAGCCTCCTCACCTGGGTTTGCCTTCAGGCTTAATCATCGCACGATTAAGCGTGAAAGCATATGGATCGTCGACACCCGAGGACTGAAGTCTCCAGGCATCATCACATGCCGGGTAAGCCGTCAGGCTCGGATCGGGCGGACAGACGGCGCTGATAGCCTCGAACGCGTGTCTTCCGCTCTGAACCCGAGCGCGCCCGCCATCGATCCGTCGTTCGAGAACGTCTGGGACGAGCTGGTCTGGCGCGGTCTCGTCCACGTCTCGACCGACCAGGCAGCACTGCGCGAACTCCTCGCCGGACCGCCGATCGTCTACTACTGCGGATTCGACCCCACCGCACCGAGCCTGCACCTCGGGAACCTCGTCCAGCTGCTCACGATGCGCCGCATCCAGCTCGCCGGCCACCGACCCCTCGGCCTCGTGGGCGGATCGACCGGACTCGTGGGGGACCCGCGGCCGTCCGCGGAGCGGACGCTGAACACCAAGGAGACCGTCGCGGAGTGGGTCGGCTACCTCCGCACTCAGATCGAGCGCTTCCTGAGCTTCGACGGCGACAACGGCGCCCGCATCGTCAACAATCTCGACTGGACCGCTCCGCTCAGTGCGATCGACTTCCTGCGTGATATCGGCAAGCACTACCGCGTGGGCACGATGCTCAAGAAGGATGCCGTCAGCGCGCGCCTGAACTCGGATGAGGGCATCAGCTACACCGAGTTCAGCTATCAGATCCTGCAGGGCCTGGACTACCGGGAGCTCTACCTGCAGTACGGCTGCGTCCTGCAGACCGGGGGCAGCGACCAGTGGGGCAATCTCACCAGCGGTGTCGACCTGATCCATCGCGCCGAAGGCACGAGCGTCCACGCGATCGGCACTCCGCTGATCACCAACAGCGACGGCCGCAAGTTCGGCAAGAGCGAGGGCAACGCGATCTGGCTGGATCCCGTGCTGACCAGCCCGTACGCGATGTACCAGTTCTGGCTCAACACCGACGATGCGGACGTCGCCGATCGCCTGAAGGTCTTCACGTTCCTCACACGCGCCGAGATCGAGGAGGTCGCGGCCGCACACGCCGCCGAGCCGTTCCGGCGCATCGGTCAGAAGCGCGTGGCGCTCGAGGTGACCGCTCTCGTGCACGGCGAAGCCGCTGCCGCCGCCGCGATCGCCGCCTCTGAGGCCCTCTTCGGCCAGGGAGATCTCCGTTCGTTGGATGCCGCGGCCTTGGCCAGCGCACTGCGCGAGCTCCCGCACGCGAAGCTGCCCGCGGGCACACCGATCGCGACCGCCCTGGTGGAGACCGGTCTGGTGGCCAGCCTGAGCGAAGCCAGGCGCGCGATCGCGCAGGGGGGAGTCTCGATCGACGGCGTCAAGGTCGACGATGACACCGCGACCGTGGACGGATCGCTCCCGGGGGGCGTGTCGGTGCTCCGGCGCGGGAAGAAGACGCTCGCGGGCGTCTTCGCCGGCGACTGACCACCTGCGGATGCCCTTCACGCCCAGCCATGCCGTCGTCGCGCTGCCGTTCGTGCGGACACCGCTCGTTCCGGCGGCGGTCGCGATCGGCGCGATGACGCCGGACGCCCCGCTGTTCGTGCGCGCGCTCCCGCTGTCCTACGGCATCACGCACGACCCGGCGTGGCTTCCCGCGACGCTGCTCCTCGCGCTCGTCCTCCTGCTGATCTGGCGGTGCGTCCTGAGACCGGCGGTGCGCGAACTCGCGCCGGGTCCGCTCGCGCGTCGACTGCCGGGGGAGTGGGACGCGGGAGCCGGCCCGGCGCTGCGTGAGACCTTCGACGCGGCCGGGTCGCGGTGGCGCGGCATCCTGCTCCTCGTGGCCTCTCTCGCGATCGGCGTGCTCAGCCACATCGCGTGGGACGTGTTCACCCACGAGGGCCGGTGGGGCGTGCTTCTGGTGCCCGCTCTCGACGAGCAATGGGGTCCGCTCACCGGATACAAGTGGCTCCAGCACGGGTCTTCCGCGGGCGGTCTGCTCATCCTCGGGGTGTGGGCCGTGTTCTGGCTGCGCCGTCGCCCGGCGACCGTCGAACCTGAGGCCGTCCTCCCGGCAGCCGTGCGCATCGGCTGGCTCGCCGGCCTTCCGGTGATCCTCGGCGCGGCATGGTTGATCGGGCTCGCCGTCTACGGACCGATCACCGCCGAATGGACGCTCGCGCACCTGGCCTACCGGGTGCTTCCGCCGGCGTGCGCGGTGTGGGGCGCGGCGACGGTCGTGCTCGCGGTCGCCGTGCAGGTCCTGCGGTCGCGGCAGGATCGTCGCACGCGAGTCAGCTAGACCACTCGGGCGCGTCCCGCCCCCAGCGGCGCGGCGACGCGAAGCGCTCGGGTCCACCCGGATACGACACAGCGGGGCCGACCGTGGTCACCGACATCCCGTCGAGGTCGAACCGCTGCAGGTGCGGCGCAGGATCGGGCGCCGAAACCTCGGGCGGGACGGGCTCGCGCGGCATCCCGAGCAGCTCGGCGGCGACCCGCCGAAGAGAGACCTCGACGATCCACCCGCCGCCCTCGGTGCGACGCCGACGCAACGCCGTCAGGATGCCGGCGGCGAGCAGGTACGCCGCGCTGTGGTCCAGTGCCTGCGCGGGCAGCGCACCGGGAGTGTCGCCGTCCGCCGACTCGATCCAGGCGATCCCGCTCGCCGCCTGGACGAGGCTGTCGAATCCACGGCGATCCGCCGCTCGATCGTCCACGCCCGATTCATCGGTGCCCCACGCGGTCAGGCGCGCCACGACAAGACCGGGATGACGTGCGACGAGAGCCGGCGGATCCCACCCGAGACGCTCGAGCGAGCGCGCACGGTACCCCGTGACGACGACGTCCGCAGAGGCGAGAAGACGCTCGAGCGTCCCGCGGCCCGATGTCGATCGCATGTCCAGCAGCGCGGATCGCTTGCCGTGGCCGGTGTCGAGGTGGACCCACTCCGTTTCAGGAAGGAAGGGCGGGTCGATCCGCAGCACGTCGGCCCCGAGGAGGGCGAGGGTACGCGTGGCGATCGGCCCCGCGATCACGCGCGTGAGGTCGAGCACGCGGATGCCGCGCAGGGGCGCCCCTACCGGGGCGGGCGGCGCCGGCAGACGCGGCGAGTCGGTCACGCGCCGCAAGGACACGAGTGGGGCCCGGCGACGGATCTCGTCCGAATGCGGATCCTCCGCGCGGACGGCGACGCACAGCCCGCCGGCGACATCGGCTGCGCTCTCCGCGACATCGGTGGCGAGTTCCCCGAGTGCGTCCGCGAGTTCGGCGCGCCCCGCGGTCGCGGGCAGACCGAATGCTCGGCGGAGCGCCTCGGCGTGATGCGCGTAATTCGCGTGCGTGCGCACCCACCCGTCGCGCGTGCGGAAGAAGCCGGACATCTCCGCCCACACCGAGACGGCCCTGTCGTCGATACGCACGTGGCGCTCGCTCGTGAAAGCGAGCGCGATCCGCGCTGGGTCCGGAGAAGCGACCGTCGCGCCGACGAGATCGCCTGCCGCACGGGCTGCCGCCGTCACACTCGCCCAGGCGAGGGCGTCGACGCGCGTGCGGGCCGGGAGGGGAACGACATGCGCGGGTGGCGGATCGGACGGGCCGGCGTCCGCGCCGAGTTCGCGACGCACTCGAGCGAACATGTCCTGCGCCGAGTGGGACGGAGTCGGCTGGGGCGGAGCGGGAGTCATGACGGCAGGCTACGCCCGCGGGATTCCGCGCGACACGCCCGGGATACGGGCTGGATTTGCCACACGTGCGGGGGCCACGTAACTTGTTACTTGTTCGCCCCACAGGGAAGCGGAGAGGCCGAGAAGCCTTACCCCCCTCAAGCGGAGAACCACCCCCCATCACAGAGAGACTCATTGAGTCTCTTCACCTCCGGGTCTATGATGAGGGATCCCACTCCTCGAAGCTGCGAAGAGTGCTGCGTGCCGACGCCGAAAGGTCCGGAACGAAGCCGATTTGACACGCTGACGGAGAGGGATAAGATAGAGAAGTTGCCCAGCGGGCCGGCTCACACGCCGAGACGCAGGGCCGCCGATCTAGCTTCGTGAGATGTCGTCACTGACAGCTGCTTCCGACTTCGGAACATGCCGATTTGACAGACGAACTGCGAAGTGTAAGATAGAGAAGTTGCCCTGCCGGGCCAGCCGAGAGGTTGGAAGCAGGAGCATCCGATCCTTGAGAACTCAACAGCGTGCACTTGTCAAATGCCAAAAAACCTCGCGGTCAGCTCGTCTGGCCGATGAGATTCTTTTGAGATTAAACGAGATGTCAGCAATGACATCCGATCGTCAGATCAAACTCGCTCGGTGCGACCCATTCCGGTCTCATCGCAGCAAAATTCTTTTACGGAGAGTTTGATCCTGGCTCAGGATGAACGCTGGCGGCGTGCTTAACACATGCAAGTCGAACGGTGAAAGAGAGCTTGCTCTCTGGATCAGTGGCGAACGGGTGAGTAACACGTGAGCAATCTGCCCCTGACTCTGGGATAAGCGCTGGAAACGGCGTCTAATACCGGATACGAGCTGCGAAGGCATCTTCAGCAGCTGGAAAGAACTTCGGTCAGGGATGAGCTCGCGGCCTATCAGCTAGTTGGTGAGGTAATGGCTCACCAAGGCGTCGACGGGTAGCCGGCCTGAGAGGGTGACCGGCCACACTGGGACTGAGACACGGCCCAGACTCCTACGGGAGGCAGCAGTGGGGAATATTGCACAATGGGCGCAAGCCTGATGCAGCAACGCCGCGTGAGGGACGACGGCCTTCGGGTTGTAAACCTCTTTTAGCAGGGAAGAAGCGGAAGTGACGGTACCTGCAGAAAAAGCACCGGCTAACTACGTGCCAGCAGCCGCGGTAATACGTAGGGTGCAAGCGTTATCCGGAATTATTGGGCGTAAAGAGCTCGTAGGCGGTTTGTCGCGTCTGCTGTGAAAACTGGGGGCTCAACCCCCAGCCTGCAGTGGGTACGGGCAGACTAGAGTGCGGTAGGGGAGATTGGAATTCCTGGTGTAGCGGTGGAATGCGCAGATATCAGGAGGAACACCGATGGCGAAGGCAGATCTCTGGGCCGTAACTGACGCTGAGGAGCGAAAGGGTGGGGAGCAAACAGGCTTAGATACCCTGGTAGTCCACCCCGTAAACGTTGGGAACTAGTTGTGGGGTCCATTCCACGGATTCCGTGACGCAGCTAACGCATTAAGTTCCCCGCCTGGGGAGTACGGCCGCAAGGCTAAAACTCAAAGGAATTGACGGGGACCCGCACAAGCGGCGGAGCATGCGGATTAATTCGATGCAACGCGAAGAACCTTACCAAGGCTTGACATATACGAGAACGGGCCAGAAATGGTCAACTCTTTGGACACTCGTAAACAGGTGGTGCATGGTTGTCGTCAGCTCGTGTCGTGAGATGTTGGGTTAAGTCCCGCAACGAGCGCAACCCTCGTTCTATGTTGCCAGCACGTAATGGTGGGAACTCATGGGATACTGCCGGGGTCAACTCGGAGGAAGGTGGGGATGACGTCAAATCATCATGCCCCTTATGTCTTGGGCTTCACGCATGCTACAATGGCCGGTACAAAGGGCTGCAATACCGTAAGGTGGAGCGAATCCCAAAAAGCCGGTCCCAGTTCGGATTGAGGTCTGCAACTCGACCTCATGAAGTCGGAGTCGCTAGTAATCGCAGATCAGCAACGCTGCGGTGAATACGTTCCCGGGTCTTGTACACACCGCCCGTCAAGTCATGAAAGTCGGTAACACCTGAAGCCGGTGGCCCAACCCTTGTGGAGGGAGCCGTCGAAGGTGGGATCGGTAATTAGGACTAAGTCGTAACAAGGTAGCCGTACCGGAAGGTGCGGCTGGATCACCTCCTTTCTAAGGAGCATCTGGCACTCCTCGGAGTGTCCAGGCGCCGGATCTGAGCGAATGTCTCAGCCGGTAGCTCATGGGTGGAACATTTGACACGGTGCGGAGGACGAAGTTCCTCACTCAGTACGCTGCTTGCAGCTGGAAAGGTGAGATTCATCAGAGACCGCACATGCACGCTGTTGGGTCCTGAGGGACCGGATGCGCTTCGGCGCAACCCATCCTCAGGACCTTTTCTGATGCCGGCAGTGCCGGCAGCGGGGAAGGTACCGCCCGTACTTTGAGAACTACACAGTGGACGCGAGCATCTTCGAGACGACTTCGGTCGTCTCGTAATAGATGATCTTAAAGATCATTAGTCAATTTCATGTCGGACTTTCGAGTCCGATGTCGATTCTGATAAAACTCATGTGATTTCAAGTCTTTAAGAGCAAACGGTGGATGCCTTGGCATCTGGAGCCGAAGAAGGACGTAGCAATCTGCGATAAGCCTCGGGGAGTGGATAAGCACACTTTGATCCGAGGGTGTCCGAATGGGGAAACCCCGCTGGGCGGCGTGCCGACCCAGTGACTCCCGCCTGAATATATAGGGCGGGTAGAGGGAACGTGGGGAAGTGAAACATCTCAGTACCCACAGGAAGAGAAAGCAACCGCGATTCCGTTAGTAGTGGCGAGCGAAACCGGAACAGGCTAAACCGAGTACGTGTGATATCCGGCAGGAGTTGCGTATTCGGGGTTGTGGGACTTTTCAGGCTGCTCTGCCGAGCAGCCGGCGTTACAAGAAGGTATAGACGAACTGGATTGAAAGCCAGGTCATAGAGGGTGCGAACCCCGTAGTCGAAATGCCTCCCTTGGCGCGAAGAGTATCCCAAGTAGCACGGGGCCCGAGAAATCCCGTGTGAATCTGTCAGGACCACCTGATAAGCCTAAATACTCCCAGATGACCGATAGCGGACAAGTACCGTGAGGGAAAGGTGAAAAGTACCCCGGGAGGGGAGTGAAATAGTACCTGAAACCGTTTGCTTACAAACCGTTGGAGCCTCCTTAGTAGGGGTGACAGCGTGCCTTTTGAAGAATGAGCCTGCGAGTTAGCGATATGTGGCGAGGTTAACCCGAGTGGGGTAGCCGTAGCGAAAGCGAGTCTGAATAGGGCGATTCAGTCGCATGTCCTAGACCCGAAGCGAAGTGATCTATCCATGGCCAGGTTGAAGCGACGGTAAGACGTCGTGGAGGACCGAACCCACTTAGGTTGAAAACTGAGGGGATGAGCTGTGGATAGGGGTGAAAGGCCAATCAAACTTCGTGATAGCTGGTTCTCTCCGAAATGCATTTAGGTGCAGCGTTGCGTGTTTCTTGCCGGAGGTAGAGCTACTGGATGGCCGATGGGCCCTACAAGGTTACTGACGTCAGCCAAACTCCGAATGCCGGTAAGTGAGAGCGCAGCAGTGAGACTGTGGGGGATAAGCTTCATAGTCGAGAGGGAAACAACCCAGACCACCAACTAAGGTCCCAAAGCGCGTGCTAAGTGGGAAAGGATGTGGAGTTGCCTTGACAACCAGGAGGTTGGCTTAGAAGCAGCCACCCTTGAAAGAGTGCGTAATAGCTCACTGGTCAAGTGATTCCGCGCCGACAATGTAACGGGGCTCAAGCACGCCACCGAAGTTGTGGCATTGACATTATTGGTAGGCCTTCGTGGTCCAGCCGTGTTGATGGGTAGGAGAGCGTCGTGTGGCCAGCGAAGCGGCGGTGTGAACCAGCCGTGGAGGCTACACGAGTGAGAATGCAGGCATGAGTAGCGAAAGACGTGTGAGAAACACGTCCTCCGAAAGACCAAGGGTTCCAGGGTCAAGCTAATCTTCCCTGGGTAAGTCGGGACCTAAGGCGAGGCCGACAGGCGTAGTCGATGGACAACGGGTTGATATTCCCGTACCGGCGAAGAACCGCCCAAACCAATCCAGTAATGCTAAGTGTCTGAATCCCAATGACCGATCCCTTCGGGGTGACGCTTCGGGCCTAGCACACGACCCTATGCTGAGGCGGTTAGCGTATTAACAGGTGTGACGCAGGAAGGTAGCCCAAGCCAGGCGATGGTTGTCCTGGTGCAAGTGCGTAGGCCGAGTGATAGGCAAATCCGTCACTCATACAGGCTGAGACACGATGCGGATAAAAAGTGGGTGATCCTATGCTGCCAAGAAAAGCATCGACGCGAGGTTCTAGCTGCCCGTACCCCAAACCGACTCAGGTGGTCAGGTAGAGAATACCAAGGAGATCGAGAGAATCGTGGTTAAGGAACTCGGCAAAATGCCCCCGTAACTTCGGGAGAAGGGGGGCCTTCGACGTATTAGGACTTGCTCCGAAAGCGTTTGGAGGCCGCAGAGACTAGTGGGTAGCGACTGTTTACTAAAAACACAGGTCCGTGCCAAGTCGCAAGACGATGTATACGGACTGACGCCTGCCCGGTGCTGGAAGGTTAAGAGGACCGGTTAGCCGCAAGGCGAAGCTGAGAATTTAAGCCCCAGTAAACGGCGGTGGTAACTATAACCATCCTAAGGTAGCGAAATTCCTTGTCGGGTAAGTTCCGACCTGCACGAATGGCGTAACGACTTCCCAACTGTCTCAACCGCGAACTCGGCGAAATTGCATTACGAGTAAAGATGCTCGTTACGCGCAGCAGGACGGAAAGACCCCGTGACCTTTACTATAGTTTGGTATTGGTGTTCGGTGTGGCTTGTGTAGGATAGGTGGGAGACTTTGAAGCATGGACGCCAGTTCATGTGGAGTCATTGTTGAAATACCACTCTGGTCACTCTGGATATCTAACTTAGAACCGTAATCCGGTTCAGGGACAGTGCCTGATGGGTAGTTTAACTGGGGCGGTTGCCTCCCAAAAAGTAACGGAGGCGCCCAAAGGTTCCCTCAACCTGGTTGGCAATCAGGTGGCGAGTGTAAGTGCACAAGGGAGCTTGACTGTGAGACTGACAGGTCGAGCAGGGACGAAAGTCGGGACTAGTGATCCGGCAGTGGCTTGTGGAAGCGCTGTCGCTCAACGGATAAAAGGTACCTCGGGGATAACAGGCTGATCTTGCCCAAGAGTCCATATCGACGGCATGGTTTGGCACCTCGATGTCGGCTCGTCGCATCCTGGGGCTGGAGTAGGTCCCAAGGGTTGGGCTGTTCGCCCATTAAAGCGGTACGCGAGCTGGGTTTAGAACGTCGTGAGACAGTTCGGTCCCTATCCGCTGCGCGCGCAGGAAATTTGAGAGGATCTGACCCTAGTACGAGAGGACCGGGTTGGACGAACCTCTGGTGTGTCAGTTGTTCCGCCAGGAGCACCGCTGATTAGCTACGTTCGGGATGGATAACCGCTGAAAGCATCTAAGCGGGAAGCCGGCCTCAAGATGAGATTTCCATGCCTTCGGGCGAGAGGCTCCCAGCCAGATTACTGGGTTGATAGGCCAGATGTGTAAGCGTGGCAACACGTGTAGCTGACTGGTACTAATAAGCCGATGACTTGATAACACACCGTTTTTGGTGCTTGCGTCCACTGAGTGGTTCTCGATGTACGGTCGAGAACCGCATGACAATGACTTTGTTATGCAGACTTGAAACATCAATAGTGTTTCGGCGGCCATAGCGTGAGGGAAACGCCCGGTTACATTCCGAACCCGGAAGCTAAGCCTCACAGCGCCGATGGTACTGCAGGGGGGACCCTGTGGGAGAGTAGGACACCGCCGGACTTCTTTCGTGAAAGGGCCACCCATCGTTGGGTGGCCCTTTCTCGTTAACACGCCGATTTCGTGAGGATCACACCATGGCAGACGACGATCCGACACCGCGCCGTGCCCACGCCGGCGAGAAGAAGCCGTACGCGAAGCGGGACGGCGAGAAGAAGCCGTACGCGAA
>NZ_JBFBMZ010000005.1:79841-223545 GCF_040687315.1 Microbacterium sp. NPDC064584
CGTACGCGAAGCGGGACGGTGAGAAGAAGCCGTACGCGAAGCGGGACGGTGAGAAGAAGCCGTACGCGAAGCGGGACGGTGAGAAGAAGCCGTACGCGAAGCGGGACGGTGAGAAGAAGCCGTACGCGAAGCGCGACGGGAGTGCGCGACCCCCGCGCGGCGGCAGCGGACGAGACGGTCAGCGCGATGCGCGCAGGGATGAGCGCCAGTCGCGTCCGGACGAGTTGCGTTCTGTGCGGTCCGCCTTCGACGAGCCGGCGCTGCCGGCCGAGATCACTGCTTCGTCGCTGAACGCCGCGGCGCGCAATCAGCTGAAGACGCTGAGCAAGGAGAACGCGGAGGACGTCGCCCGTCACCTGGCGATGGCGGCGGAACTCATCGACAGTGATCCCGAGCTCGCCCATCGCCATGCGATCGCCGCGACGCGGCGTGCCGGTCGCATCGGCATCGTCCGCGAGACCGCCGCGATCACGGCATACGCGATCGGCGACTACGCGCTCGCTTTGCGTGAGCTGCGCACCTATCGGCGCATTTCCGGCAGCGACGACCAGATCGCGCTGATGGTCGACAGCGAACGCGGTGTCGGTCGACCCGACCGCGCCCTCGAGGTGGGTCGTGCCGTGGATCGCGGCTCCCTGCCCGCCGGTGTCCGTGTCGAACTCGCGATCGCCATGTCCGGGGCGCGCCTGGATCTGGGTGAGACCGAGCGCGCGCTCCAGGAACTCGACATCCCCGAACTGGATCCGAACCGCGCGTTCGAATGGAGTCCGGGTCTTTTCGCCGCGCGCGCCACCGTGCTGGAGGAACTCGGTCGCGCCGAAGAGGCGGAGCAGTGGCGCACGCGCGCGGAGATCGCCGAGCAGGCTCTGCGCGCCGCCAGCGGCGAAGACGATCTCGAAGTCATCGAGATCGAGGAGATCTTCGAGGACTCCGGGGCCGCAGAGGAGCCCGAGGGCGAGCGCTGATGGGTCTGTTCTCCCGCAGGTCGTCGTCCCACGCGCCGCTGGACGGGGTCGATGTCATCCTCGCCGACCTCGACGGTGTGGTCTACGCCGGGCCGGGAGCGATTCCGCACGCGGTGGAGAGTCTGAACGCGAGCCGTGACGGTCGCCGGCTCGGATACATCACGAACAACGCTTCCCGCACGGACGCGTCGGTGGCCGGACACCTGAGCGACCTCGGCCTGCCGACGAGTCCGGAGGAGGTCGTCACGAGTCCGCAGGCGGCCATGCGTCTCCTCGCGACGAAGATCGCACCGGGCGCCACGGTTCTGGTCGTCGGCGGAGACGGGCTCGTCCATGAGCTCGAGAAGGCGGGCTTCGTCGTGACACGAAGCGCCGATGACGCGCCCGCGGCGGTCGTGCAAGGTTTCGCGCCGGAGGTCGGGTGGTCGCAGCTCGCCGAGGCCGCGTACGCGCTCGCGCTGCCGGAGGACGAGGGTGGGATCCCCTGGATCGCCACGAACACCGACTGGACGATTCCGCAGGCCCGAGGCATCGCTCCGGGCAACGGCACATTCGTCTCCGCGGTGCACACGGCGGTCGGGCGTCTGGCGACGGTCGCCGGAAAGCCGGAGACTCCGATCTTCGAAGAGGCCGTCGCGCGTTTCGCGGCTCGGAACCCGCTGTTCCTCGGCGATCGGCTGGACACCGACATCCTCGGCGCCAATCGTGCCGGCATCCGCTCTGCGCTCGTGTTGACCGGCATCGACCGCCCGAAGCACGTGCTCGCGGCGCCGTCGGGCTCCCAGCCGACCTTCATCCTCGAGGATCTGCGCGACCTTCATGAGCCGTATCCCGAGGCTGAAGTGGCGGGCGGCGTCGTCGCGGTCCGCGGGGCGCGCGTGCGCATAGACGGACCTGATGTCGTCATCCTCGACGAAGGAGAGCGCCCCATCGATCTCCTCCGCGCCGGCGCGAAGGCGATCTGGGACACCGGCCGGGCGATCTACGGCTTCCGCGTGCCCGAACGCCTGTACGCCGATCCGTTCCATCGCCGGTGAGGTCGACGGTATCTGCGCATCGCCACGTATCCTGAGGTGATGGACCACACCGCGCGGGGCGAGCAGGAACACCTCGATCTCCTCTCGACCCTCGAGGTGATCGAAGCGCAGCCGCTCTCCAGCCGGGCCGAAGGGTATCTGGGTGTGCACGACGCCCTCGCGCGGCGACTGGAATCAGGTCCGTCCGGCATCTCTTCTTCATGACGAGTCGCCTCGACACCGCCCTGGCTGAGCGTGGTCTCGCGAGATCGCGCACGCACGCGGCGACCCTGATCGCGGACGGTCTCGTCACCGTCGACGGGCGACCCGTCGTGAAGCCGTCGACGGCCGTCTCGGCGGACGCCGTGCTCGAAGTCGCGGCGACGGATCACTACGTGAGTAGGGCCGCTCACAAGCTCATCGCCGCGCTCGACACCTTCGGCGTCGCCGTCGTCGGCCGCGTCGCGCTGGACATGGGCGCCTCCACCGGCGGCTTCACCCAGGTTCTTCGTGAGCGGGGCGCGGATCCGGTCATCGCGGTCGACGTCGGTCACGATCAGCTGGCTGCCGTGGTCCGAGACGATCCCGGCGTCGTCGTCGTCGAGGGATTCAACGTCCGCTACATGACGCCCGCTTCGCTCGCGGACGCCAGCGGTGTCGCTGCGGCGCCCGCGGTGATCACGGGCGATCTCTCGTTCATCTCGCTCGCCCACGTCCTCCCCGCCGCGCGCGATGTCGCCGCTGCCGGCGCGGACCTGATTCTGCTGATCAAGCCTCAATTCGAAGCCGGCCGCACGGCGGTGAAAGGCGGGCTCGTCACCGACGCCGCCACGCGGGCCGACGCGGTTGCCGGGGTGTTGTGGTCGGCGTGGGATGCCGGGCTCGGCACGTGCGGCGTGATCGCATCGCCGATCGTCGGCACGCACGGCAACGCGGAGTATCTGGCGCACCTGCGGGCGATGCCGGACGACCTCGGACGCGCGACCAATCCGACAGAATGGTTGAGCACCGTGAATCGATTGACGAGGAGTCAATGACCGACGTCGAACGCAACATCCTGGTCGTCGTGCACGCACGCCGCGACGACACCGTCGTCGCCGCCGAGCGCGTCGTCTCGGCACTGCGCGGTGCGGGTGCCCGACCGGTGCTGTCGGCGGATGACCGCGCCGAACTCGGCGATGCGCTTCCCCTGCTGGGCGACGTGGCGACGCTGGATGTCGACGTGTCCGTCGCGGACATCGAACTGGCCATCGTGCTGGGCGGCGACGGGACGATCCTGCGCGCCGCCGAGCTCGTCCGGGAGGGCACGGCCCCGGTGCTCGGCATCAACATGGGTCATGTCGGCTTCCTCGCCGAAATCGAGCGCGACGACATGGACCTGGCAGTCGCGCGCGTCATCGCACGCGACTACGCCGTCGAAGAGCGGCTCGCCCTCCAGGTCCGCGTCAAGGACTCCGCAGATGCCGTCCTGTACGACACATGGGCGCTCAACGAGGCCACCGTGGAGAAGGCCAGCCGCGAGCGGATGCTGGAAGTCGTGATCGAGGTCGACGGCAGGCCGCTGTCGTCGTTCGGCTGCGACGGCGTCGTGGTGTCCACACCGACCGGTTCCACTGCCTACAACTTCTCTGCGGGCGGCCCCGTGATCTGGCCGACGGTGCAGGCGATCGCCGTCGTCCCGCTCTCCGCTCACGCCCTTTTCGCCAAGCCCCTCGTGGTGGGGCCCGAGCACGCCGTGGCCATCGAGGTGCTCGAGCGCACGAACGGAACCGGCGTCCTCTGGTGCGACGGGCGGCGTTCGCACGATCTTCCTCCCGGAGCCCGCGTCGTCGTGCGCCGCTCGGAGCGTCCGGTCAGGCTTGCGCGTCTGCATCCGGCGGCGTTCACCGACCGGCTGGTGCGCAAGTTCCGGCTGCCCGTCGAAGGGTGGCGGGGCCCGGCGACGGCGTCGACCGGCCTGATCGGTCAGATTCCGTGATCGAGGAGATGCGACTGCGCGATCTGGGAGTGATCGCCGAGGCGACGCTCCCGATCGGGCCGGGATTCACCGCGATCACCGGAGAGACCGGTGCGGGCAAGACGATGGTCGTCACCGGGCTCGGGCTGCTGCTCGGGCAGCGCGCGGATTCGGGTGCCGTTCGCGGCGGCGCGGGTCAGGCATCGGTCGACGGGGTGTGGATCGTGCCGGATCACGGACCCGTCGCCGACCGTGTGCGCGAGGCCGGCGGTGAGCTGGAGCCGTTGCGTGACGGCATCGCCGAACTGTTCGTGGTCCGGACCATCACCGCCGAGGGCCGCAGCCGCGCGAGCGTGGGCGGCCGCGCCGCGCCCGCCGGGGTGCTGTCGGATCTCGCCGACGAGCTCGTCGTCGTGCACGGCCAGTCCGACCAGTTGCGGCTGCGCACCGCCGCCGCGCAGCGCGACGCGCTGGACCGCTTCGGAGGGGAGCCGATCGGGGCCGCCCTCGCCGCATACCGCGAGACGTTCGAACACACCCGCTCCGTCGGTCGCGAACTGCAGGAGCTCGTCGACGAGCGGGACGCGCGTGCACGGGAGGCGGAGGAGCTCCGCGCGGCGATCGCCGAGATCGAGCAGATCTCACCGCAGCCGGGGGAGGACGCCGAGCTCGCCGTCCGCGCGGAACGGCTGGCCAACGCGGAAGAGCTTCGCAGTGCGGCCTCCGCGGCGCACGAGATGCTCTCGGGCGACGGCGACGTGCCGGATGTCGGCATCCTGCTGGCGGAGTGCCGGCGTGCGCTCGAACGGGCGCACGACCCGACGCTGGAGGAGCTCGCCACCCAGGCGGCGGACCTCGGCTACCGTGCGGCGGATCTCGCGCAGTCGCTCTCCGGCTTCCTCGCCGACCTCGATGACGCCGGGCCGCACGAGTTGGCCGCGGTCCAGGAACGCCGCGCCGATCTCGGCACGCTCGTGCGCGTTCACGGTTCGGTGGATGCCGCGATCGAACTCCTCGAAAGCGGTTCGGCGCGCCTCGTCGAGCTCGACGACGACGGTGCGCGCATCGACCGGCTCACGCAGGAGCGCGATGCCGCGGCAGCCCTCCTCGACGAACGTGCCGCCGCGCTGACGACGGCACGCATCACGGCCGCGGAGACGCTCGGGGCCGCCGTCACCGAAGAGCTGCACGCCCTCGCGATGCCCGATGCGCGCGTCGTGGTCGCCGTCTCCCCAGGAGCGGAATCCGCGAGCGGGCGCGACGACATCTCGATCCTGCTCGCCCCGCATCCGGGAGCCGATCCTCGCCCGATCGCGAAGAGCGCTTCCGGCGGCGAGCTCAGCCGCGTCATGCTCGCGATCGAGGTCGTGATCGCCGGCGTCGACCCCGTCCCGACGTTCGTCTTCGACGAAGTGGATGCCGGCATCGGCGGCGCGGCGGCGATCGAGGTCGGGCGGCGTCTGCAGCGCCTTGCCCGCTCCTCCCAGGTGATCGCTGTCACGCACCTCGCCCAGGTCGCGGCGTTCGCGAACAACCACCTCTCGGTCGTGAAGGCCCACGACGGCGCGGTCACCGCGTCGGACGTGCGGACGCTGGAGGGCGCCGAACGCGAGGCGGAGATGGCCCGGCTGCTGTCGGGGATGCCCGATTCGGATGCCGCGCTGACTCACGCGCGCGAGCTGCTGGGCCTTCGCGCCCAGACTGACTGATAGGATAAAAGCCCGTGGCGGAAACTCATACGGCAGGCATTTCGGACGGCAGCGCGAACGGCACCACTCGGCACATCTTCGTGACCGGCGGTGTCGTTTCTTCGTTGGGCAAGGGTCTCACGGCGGCGAGCCTCGGCAACCTTCTCACCGCCCGTGGGCTGCGGGTGGTCATGCAGAAGCTGGACCCGTATCTGAACGTCGATCCGGGCACGATGAACCCGTTCCAGCACGGCGAGGTCTTCGTGACCGACGACGGTGCCGAGACCGATCTGGACATCGGTCACTACGAGCGCTTCCTCGACATCAACCTCAGCCAGGCGGCGAACGTCACCACCGGGCAGATCTACTCGCAGGTGATCGCCCGCGAGCGCCGCGGCGAATACCTCGGCGACACCGTGCAGGTCATTCCGCACATCACCGACGAGATCAAGCGGCGCATGCGTCTGCAGGCCGACGAGACGCCTCAGCCCGACGTCATCATCACCGAGATCGGCGGCACGGTCGGCGACATCGAGTCGCAGCCGTTCATCGAGTCCGCGCGGCAGATCCGCCACGAGCTCGGCCGCCAGAACGTCTTCTTCGTGCACGTGTCGCTCGTCCCCTTCATGGGCGCGTCCGGTGAGCAGAAGACGAAGCCGACTCAGCACTCCGTCGCCGCGCTGCGTTCGATCGGCATCCAGCCGGACGCCCTCGTGCTGCGCAGCGACCGCCCCGTCACGGAGTCCAACAAGCGCAAGATCGCGCTGATGTGCGACGTCGACGAGGACGCCGTGGTCAACGCCGTGGACGTCCCGAGCATCTACGACATCCCGACGATGCTGCACGAGCAGGGACTGGACGAGTACATCGTCCGCTCGCTCGGGCTGGGCAAGGCCGCCGCGGTGGACTGGTCGCGCTGGGAGCGCGTGCTGCAGGCCGTGCACAACCCGAAGCACGAAGTGACGATCGGTCTCGTCGGCAAGTACATCGACCTCCCGGATGCCTACCTCTCCGTGACCGAGGCGCTCAAGGCTGGCGGCTTCGCGCACGAGACGCACGTCACGATCACCTGGATCCCGTCGGACCAGTGCGAGACCCCCGAAGGCGCCGCGAAGGCACTCAGCGGCGTGGACGGGATCGTCGTCCCCGGCGGGTTCGGCATCCGCGGCATCGAGGGCAAGCTCGGCGCGCTTCGCTTCGCGCGCGAACAGGGCATCCCGACGCTCGGACTGTGCCTCGGATTGCAGTGCATGGTGATCGAGTACGCGCGCCATGTCGCGGGGATCGATGACGCGTCTTCGACCGAGTTCGATCCGGACACGACGAACCCGGTGATCGCCACGATGGCCGAGCAGGTCGAGATCATCGCCGGGGGAGACCTCGGCGGAACCATGCGTCTCGGCATGTACCCGGCAGAGCTCGCCGAGGGATCGCTCGCCCGTGAGGTGTACGGCGCCTCGCGCGTGGACGAGCGCCACCGACACCGCTACGAGGTCAACAACGCCTACCGCGACGCGCTCTCCAGCGCGGGGCTGTTCTTCTCCGGCCTGTCTCCGGACCGCAACCTCGTCGAGTACGTCGAGCTGCCGCGTGAGGTGCACCCCTACTACATCGCCACCCAGGCCCACCCGGAGCTGCGCTCCCGCCCGACCGACCCGCACCCGCTCTTCCGTGGGCTCGTGGGTGCGGCGCTCGAGCGGCACCGCGCGAGCGAACTGTTCGACGTCGAGAATGACTGACCCGGACCCGACGACGCTCCGGGACGAGCCGGTCGAGCCCGAAGTCGTATCGAGCGAGCTGGTGTACTCCGGGCGCGTGTGGGACGTGCGCAGCGACACCGTCCGCTACGGCGACGGCGAGATCGTGCGTCAATACGTCGATCACCCCGGTGCGGCGGCGGTGGTGGCGGTCGACGCGCAGGACCGCGTTCTGCTGATCCAGCAGTACCGCCACCCGATCCGTCACCGTGACTGGGAGATCCCGGCAGGGCTGTTGGACGTGGCGGGGGAGGACCCGCTGCAGGCGGCGCAGCGCGAGCTCGCCGAAGAGGCCGACCTCGCGGCGCAGGACTGGGACCCGCTCGTGAGCGTCTTCACCACTCCCGGCGGCAACGACGAGGTCGTCCATCTCTTCCTGGCCCGCCGGCTCGCTCCGGTCGGCACCGCGCACGCGCGCGAAGAGGAGGAGGCCGACATCCGCACGGAGTGGGTCCCGCTCGATGACGTCGTGACGGGCGTGCTGCACGGGCGGCTGCGCAACGGCATCCTCGCGGTGGGTGTGCTGGCCGCCGCGGAACGACTGCGCCGCTCGGGACACTGACGTGCAGCTCGATCGAGCCGTCGACGCGTACTTGCGCCACGTCTCGATCGAGCGCGGACTGTCCGCGCACACCGCCGCGGCATACCGCAGGGACCTCTCGGGGTACCTGGACTGGCTCGCCGGCCGCGGCATCCGTGATTCGGGCGACGTGACGGCGAGCGTCGTGGCCGAGTTCGCCGCCGAGCGCGCGTCCGCCGAGCCGCCCCCGGCGGCGTCGAGCCTCGCGCGCCTGCAGTCCTCCGTCCGGGGCCTGCACCGCTTCCTCGCACGCGAAGGGATCGAGAGCGAGGATCCGACCGGGAGGCTGCGCCCGCCCAAGGCCGGACGGCGGCTGCCGAAGGCGCTCACGGTGGATCAGGTGGAGAGACTCCTGGATGCCGCGGGACCCGCGACCGGCGGGGTCGACGCCGCCGACCTCATCGGGCTGCGCGACCGCGCGCTGCTGGAGCTGCTGTATGCGACCGGGGCCCGCGTGTCCGAGATCGTGCAGCTGGACGTGGACGACATGGCTCAGGGTGATGTGGTCCGGCTGCGGGGGAAGGGCGCGAAGGAGCGTATCGTCCCGGTCGGCTCGTATGCGCGGGCGGCTCTCGAGGCCTATCTGACCCGCTCCCGCCCCGAGCTCTCGCGCCGCGGGCGCGCGACCCCGCGGCTGTTCCTCGGCGCACGCGGTGCGCCGCTGTCGCGGCAGAGCGCGTGGCTGGTGATCCAGCACGCCGCCGAGCGCGCCGAGCTGACCGCGCACGTGTCGCCGCACACCCTGCGACACTCCTTCGCGACCCACCTGCTGCAGGGCGGCGCCGACGTGCGCGTCGTGCAGGAGCTCCTCGGTCATGCGTCCGTGGCGACGACGCAGATCTACACGCACGTCTCGGTGGACGCGCTGCGCGATGTGTACGCGACATCGCACCCGCGGGCGCGCTGAGCCGCGGCATCCGTTCGCCTCATCGCTAGAATCGACCGAGCACGATGAGAAGGTTGGGAGACCGGGTGGCTGGCAGTGTGACGAAGGGTTCGGCGAAGAAGCCGAAGGCGGGCGAGGGCGATGTGCCCATGGGCCCGACCGGTCGTCCCTACCAGGGGTTCCCCACGCCGCCCAAGCTCGACGGGCACGGGCCGGCACGCATCATCTCGCTCTGCAACCAGAAGGGCGGTGTGGGCAAGACCACCACGACGATCAACCTGGCGGCCTCGCTCGCGCAGTACGGTCGCAAAGTCCTCGCGGTGGATTTCGACCCGCAGGGCGCGCTGTCCGCCGGGCTCGGCATCCAGACCCACGACGTGCCGACGATCTACGACCTGCTGCTGGACACGAAGCGCGACCCGAAGGAAGTGATCGTCCACACCTCCGTCGAGGGCCTGGACATCCTCCCCGCGAACATCGACCTGTCCGCGGCCGAAGTGCACCTCGTGAACGAGGTCGCCCGCGAGACGATCCTCGCCCGGGTGCTCCGCAAGGTCTCGGCCGAGTACGACGTCATCCTGATCGACTGCCAGCCCTCGCTCGGGCTGCTGACCGTGAACGCCCTCACGGCGAGTCACGGTGTGCTGATCCCGCTCGAGTGCGAGTTCTTCGCGCTGCGCGGCGTCGCGCTGCTCATCGAGACCATCGACAAGGTGCGCGACCGGCTGAACCCCTCGATCGAGCTGGACGGCGTGCTCGCGACGATGTACGACCCGCGGACGCTGCACTCGCGCGAAGTCCTGGAACGCGTCGTCGAGGCCTTCGGCGATGACGTGCTGGAGACCGTGATCGGGCGCACCGTGAAGTTCCCCGACGCGTCGGTGTCGGGTATGCCGATCACCGAGTTCGCGCCGGAGCACGCGGCGGCACAGGCGTATCTGCGGCTGGCGCGGGAGCTGGTCGCGCGTGGTGCCGTCGCCTGAGGACGCCGCCGCGCCCGAGGACGCCCCCACCGACGGCGAGGGATTCCGCGTCTCGCTCGGGGTCTTCGACGGACCCTTCGACCTCCTGCTGACGCTGCTGTCCAAGCACGAGCTCGACATCACCGAGGTCGCCCTGAGCCGCGTGACGGCGGAGTTCATCTCCTACCTGCGCGAACTGGATGCCGATGAGGAGCTCGAGCAGGCATCCGAGTTCCTGGTGGTCGCGGCGACGCTTCTGGACATGAAGGTCGCGGGCCTGCTGCCGCAGGGCGAACTGGTCGACGCGGAGTCCGTCGCGCTCCTCGAGGCCCGCGACCTCCTGTTCGCGCGGCTCCTGCAGTACCGGGCCTTCAAGGAGGTCTCGACATGGTTCGCCGCGCGGCTCCGCGCCGAGGACGGGCGGCACACGCGCGCGGTCCGACTCGACGAGAAGTACCGCGCCGCGGTGCCGGAACTCGTGTGGACCCTCAGCCTCGAGGACTTCGCGGCGCTCGCGATCCTCGCGATGACCCCGAAGGAGATCCCGCACGTCGGCCTGGACCACCTGCACGCGCCGCTCGTCAGCATCCGCGAGCAGGCCGCGATCGTGGTGACGCTGCTGCGGGATGCCGGATCCCTGAGCTTCCGTGAGCTCGTCGCCGGGGCCACGGCGCCCGGCGTTGTCGTCGCGCGCTTCCTGTCCGTGCTCGAGCTGTACCGGCACGCCGCACTGTCGTTCGAGCAGCTGGAGCCGCTCGGCGAACTCACCCTCCGCTGGACCGCCGAGCGGTGGTCCGATGAGAACCTCGCCAGCCTGGGAGCCGATTATGACCGATGAGAACCCGCCCGTCCCTCCTCCCGCGGACGTCGCGCGCAGGCTCGAGGCGATCCTGCTGATCGTCGAGGAGCCGCAGAGCCTGGTGGCGCTCGCGGCGGCGGTCGGAGCACCGGTGCCCGCCGTCCGTCAGGCCGTCGAGGCGCTCGTGGCCGATTACGACGGCCTCGCCGGCAGTCCGCGCCGCGGATTCGAGCTGCGCGAGGTCGGCGGCGGATGGCGACTGTACGTGCGCGCCGAGCACGACGAGCTGGTGAGCGAATTCGTGAACACGCAGGCACCGTCCCGGCTGTCGCAGGCGGCTCTGGAGACCCTCGCGGTCATCGCCTACAAGCAGCCGGTCACGCGCGGGCAGGTCGCCTCGATCCGCGCGGTCAACGTCGACTCGGTCGTCCGCACCCTCCTCGCCCGCGGCCTGATCGCCGAGGCGTTCACGGATGCCGAGACCGGCGCGATCCACTACGCCACGACGGACGCTCTGCTCATCAACCTCGGGATCAACTCGCTCGACGAGCTCCCGCACATCTCGCCGCTCCTGGACGACGGCGCTGACGGATTCGAGGACGTGCTGCGCGCATGAACGACGACGAACGCCCGACGGACGGCATCCGTCTGCAGAAAGTGCTCGCGAACGCGGGCGTCGCCTCGCGGCGGGTGGCGGAGAACCTCATCGTCGAAGGCCGGGTGCGCGTCAACGGCCACGTCGTGACCGAGCTCGGCTCGCGTATCGACCCGGAAGTCGACGAGGTCGATGTGGACGGCACAGCGATCCAACTCGATGCCACGAAGCGCTACGTCGTGCTGAACAAGCCCCGTGGTGTGGTCAGCTCGATGAAGGACGAACGCGGGCGCCGCGACCTGCGTGAGTTCACGCGCGACTTCCAGGAGCGGCTGTACAACGTCGGGCGATTGGATGCCGACACGAGCGGTCTGCTCGTGCTCACCAACGACGGGGAGCTCGCCCATATGCTCGCCCACCCCTCGTTCGGTGTCACGAAGGTGTACGTCGCGAAGGTCGAAGGCAAGGTCACCGCGCAGACGATCGCGCGCCTCACCAAAGGGATCGATCTGGAGGACGGCGCGATCGCGGCGGACAAGGCGCGGCTGCTCTCCAGCTCCGCCGAGGGCGGCGGGTCGCTCATCGAGCTCACCCTGCATTCCGGGCGCAACCGGATTGTCCGGCGGATGATGGCGGCGGTCGGCCACCCGGTCGTCGAACTCGTGCGCCGCCAGTTCGGGCCGCTGCACCTGGGAACCCTCCCAGTGGGTCGCGTCCGCGAGTTGACTAAAGTGGAGCGGGGTGCTCTGCTGACACTCGCGCGCAGCGCGACCGCGGACACCGCCACCCCGCCTCCCGCGAGCCCGTAGCGCCGCGCCGGCGCACACCACCAGGAGAGCCAGTGAGCGAAGAATCGGCCATGCCCGCGCATGCCGCGCTCGCTGCGCGCACCCGCGGGACGGTGCGCATCGTCGGGGCAGGCCTCCTGGGGTCGAGCATCGGACACGCGCTCAGGGCGCGTGGCGTCGATGTCGCTCTCGACGACACATCCCCGTCGCAGCTGCGGCTCGCGATCGACTACGGCGCCGGGCGCGCACCGCGCGAGGAGGACGATCCGTCGCTCATCGTCGTGGCCGTGCCGCCGGACGTGACCGCGGACGTGATCCAGCGGGAGCTCGCCCGCTTCCCCTCGGCCGTCGTCACGGATGTCGCGAGTGTGAAGCTCGAGCCGCTGCGGACGCTGCGCGCGCGCGGCGTCGACCTCGCGAAGTACATCGGCTCGCACCCGCTCGCCGGTCGCGAGCGCGGGGGAGCCATCTCGGCCCGCGCCGACATCTTCGTCGGCCGGCCATGGGTGGTCTGCCGGGACGGGGAGACCGCCGCCGCCGATCTCGCGCTGGTCGAGGGCCTCGCGCTCGACGTCGGCGCCATGCCGCTGGAGATGACACCCGAAGACCACGACCGCGCCGTCGCCCTCGTCTCGCACGTTCCGCAGCTCGTCGCGAGCCTCCTCGCCGGGCGCTTCGTCGAGGCCCCGGACGGGTCGTTGAGCCTCGCCGGCCAGGGCGTGCGCGACACGACGCGCATCGCGGCGTCCGCCCCCGAGCTGTGGGTGCAGATCCTGGGCGCGAACGCCGCTCCGGTCGTCGACGTGCTCGACGCCCTCGCCGCCGATCTGAGCGCGGTCGCCGCCGCGTTGCGCGAACCGGAAGCCCCCGGGTCCCGTCGGGCCGTCGCGGACACGATCCGTCGGGGCAACGACGGCGTGGAGCGGCTCCCCGGCAAGCACGGGCAGAACCGCCGCTTCGAGCAGGTCGTGGTGATGGTCGACGACACCCCCGGTCAGCTCGGACGCCTGTTCGGCGAGCTCGGCGACCTCGAGGTGAACGTCGAGGACCTCCGCCTCGAGCACTCGCCGGGCGCTCAGTTCGGTCTGGCCGAGATCAGCGTCGTCCCGAGCGCCGTGCGCCGCGCGGTCGACGGCCTCCAGTCCCGCGGCTGGAAGATTGCGAGCACCACGAATGACTGAACCGACCACGCCCGTCCTGGTGGCCGTCGACGGCCCCGCAGGCAGCGGGAAGTCGAGCGTCTCCAAGCAGGTGGCCCGCCGACTCGGGTTCGGCTACCTCGACACCGGAGCGGCCTATCGTGCCCTCGCCTGGCACGTGCTCGCGCACGACGCGGACACGTCGGACGCGGCATCCGTCCTCGACGTCCTCGGCGACTTCGACTTCTCGATCTCGCTGGACCCCGATCAGTACTGGGTGCGCGTCGGGGACACGGACGTCACCGACGCGATCCGCGAACCGCGGGTCACGGATGCCGTGAGCGGCGTCGCGCGCGTGCCGGCGGTCCGCCACGCCGCCACGACACTGTTCCGCTCGCTCGTCGCGGGAGCCGACCGGCCCGGCGTCGTCGTGGAAGGACGCGACATCACCACGGTGGTCGCGCCGGACGCGCCGGTGCGCATCCTCCTGACAGCGGCTCCCGACATCCGCGCCGCCCGCCGCAGCGCCGAGCTCTCCGGGCATGACGCCGGCGCCGTCGCCGATGCTCTGCACCGCCGGGACGCGGCCGATTCCTCCGTCGTGGACTTCCTCACCGCCGCACCGGGCGTCCAGGTCGTCGACTCGTCGGATCTCGATTTCACACAGACCGTGGATGCCGTCCTCGACGTCATCGCCGCGGCCCTCCCTCCACAGACAGGAAGCCATGATGGGCGCTGACGACGAATACGAAGGCGGCGACGACAACATCGCCGAGGCCCTCGCCGACCTCGACGAGGACCTTGCCGACGCGCGCGCCGAAGCGCTGCGCGCGAGCCTGTCCGACTACGAGCTCGACGACGACGACGCCGAGCTGCTGTCGGGTGTCACGCTCGGCGAGCATGGTGTGGAGTACTCCCCGGCGCTGCCGGTCGTGGCGATCGTCGGTCGCCCGAACGTCGGGAAGTCGGCGCTGGTCAACCGCATCCTGGGGCGCCGCGAAGCTGTCGTCGAGGACACCCCCGGTGTCACGCGCGACCGGGTGACGTACAAGGCCGAGTGGATGGACCGCCGCTTCACGGTCGTCGACACCGGCGGCTGGGAGCCGGACGCACGAGGCATCGATGCTTCCGTCGCGGCTCAGGCCGAGATCGCGATCGACCTGTGCGATGTCGTGCTGTTCGTGGTCGACGCGATGGTCGGCGCGACTTCGACCGACGAGCACGTCGTCAGGCTGCTGCGCAAGAGCGGCAAGCCCGTCTTCCTCGTCGCGAACAAGATCGACGACGCCCGGCAGGAGCCCGAGGCCGCCGTGCTCTGGGGGCTGGGTCTCGGTGAGCCGTACCCCGTCTCCGCGATCCACGGTCGCGGTGTGGCGGATCTCCTCGACGAGGTCATGAAGGTTCTGCCTACGGTCTCCGCGGTGGCGAAGCAGGAGATCGGCGGACCGCGCCGCGTCGCGATCCTCGGCCGCCCGAACGTGGGCAAGTCCTCGCTGCTGAACAAGGCCGCGGGGGAGGAGCGGGTCGTCGTGAACGATCTCGCCGGCACCACGCGCGACCCGGTCGACGAGATCGTCGACCTCGGCGGGCGCCTCTGGCGGTTCGTCGACACCGCCGGCATCCGTCGGCGAGTCCACCTGCAGCAGGGCGCCGACTTCTACGCGTCGCTGCGGACCTCCGCCGCCCTGGAGAAAGCCGAAGTGGCCGTCGTCGTGCTCGATGTCAGCGAGTCGATCAGCGAGCAGGACGTGCGCATCATCGATCTCGTGCTCGAGTCCGGCCGCGCCCTCGTTCTCGCGTTCAACAAGTGGGACCGCTTGAACGACGACGATCTCGAGAACGCCGACCGCCGCCGCTACCTCGAACGCGAGATCGAGCAGGACCTCGCGCACGTGTCTTGGGCGCCGCGCGTGAACATCTCCGCGCGCACCGGCCGGCACCTGGACAAGCTCGTGCCGGCGCTCGAGACCGCGCTGGACTCGTGGGACACCCGCATCCCGACCGGCAAGTTCAACGCATTCCTCGCCGAGCTCGTCGCGGAGCACCCGCATCCGCTCCGCGGCGGCAAGCAGCCGCGCATCCTGTTCGGCACGCAGGCCTCGACGCGTCCGCCGACGTTCGTGCTGTTCACGACCGGATTCCTCGACCCGGGCTACCGCCGGTTCATCCAGCGGCGCCTCCGCGAGATCTGGGGCTTCGAAGGCACGCCGATCGTGGTGAACATGCGGGTGCGCGAGAAGCGCCAGCGCTGAGTCCTCCGGGTGCGAGCGGTGGCGCCCCTGCGGTCAGGCGATCGCCGGGAGGGCCGGCGGGCGGACCATCGCGGTGGCGTCCGGCACGGCGAAGCCGAACTGCTCGTACAGTCCGTGCGCGTCGGCGGTGAACAGGACCCAGCGGAACCCGGCCCCCGGCCCGTCATCGATCATCGCGCGCATCAGCCGCTTGCCGATGCCCTGGCCCCGATGACCCTCGACGACGAACACGTCGGCGAGATAGGCGAAGGCGACGCCGTCGGATGCCGCCCGCGCGAATCCGACCAGCTCGTCCGTCCCCGCCCGGTAGGCGCCCACGACGCGCCACGCGGCGTCGAGCTGTGCGTCGACATCGGCGCGCGCACGCCAGCGCGCCCAGTAGGCCTCGGTCGACAGCCACTCCCAGACCGTGTCGCGCGGGATCCGGCGCGGGTCGTCGTCGATCTCGTATCCGTCGTGCATCCCAGCATTCTCATGCAGGCCGTGTTTCCTCGTGTGGCCGCGGAGCGGGCCGATCGGCATCTCGTGGCATGCGGGTGTGCGAGGGTGGACGCGTGAGCATCCTTCCCCCCGCGCCCGGTGAGCCGCGTCGGCGGAGCGGACCGCGGGATCCGGGGGACGCCTGGGTCGTCGCGCCCACGGGCGAGCGATACTGGGGGGTCTTCGGCGCGGCGGGGCTCATGGCGGTGGATGCCGAACGCGGCGTGCTGCTGCAGCACCGCGTGACCTGGTCGCACTTCGGCGACACGTGGGCACTGCCCGGCGGGGCGCGGCACGAGGGGGAGTCGGCGTGCGACGGCGCGCTACGGGAGGCGGCCGAGGAGGCAGGTGTCCCCGACGCGGCCGTGCGGCCTCGGCTGCTGAGCGTGCTCGATCTCGGCTACTGGTCGTACACGACGGTCGTCGGCGATGTGATCCGGCCGTTCGAGCCGACCATCAGCGACCCCGAGAGTCATGAGCTCGCATGGGTTCCCGCGTCCGAAGTCATCGATCGTCCCCTGCATCCGGCGTTCGCGGAGTCGTGGGTGCGCCTGCAGAGCCTGCTCGCGGTCCGTCCGGCGATCGTGGTGGACGCCGCGAACGTCGTGGGTGCCGTGCCCGACGGCTGGTGGCGCGACCGTGCCGCAGCGACCGACCGGCTTCTCGACCGGATCGGGCGCCTCGCGGACGACGGGGTGGACGCGGCTCTCCTGAGTCTCTCCGAGTCCCGCTGGTACCCCGAGTGGACAGTCGTCGTCGAGGGTGAGGCGCGCGCCGCCGCGACGGCACCGGACGACGTCCGGATCGTGCGCGCAGCGGCATCCGGCGACGACGCGATCGTCGCCGAGGCCGAGCGGCTCGTATCCGCCGGGCGCACCGTGACCGTCGTGACGAGCGACCGCGAGCTGGCCGGCCGTGTCGAGGCGGCCGGGGCCACGACACGCGGGGCGGGGTGGCTGCTCGACCAGTTCGACTGAGCTCGTCGTCTATCGGTCGGGCTCGAGGCCGTCGCGGCCGCGGAGCCGGTCGATGTCGCGCCGCTCGCGCTTCGTCGGCCGCCCGGCGCCCCGGTCGCGGATCGGCACGAACGCGCGCTCCTCGCGCGGCGGCGGCGGGGGAGTCCGGTCTTCGACGGCCGCCGCGGCGAGCGGAGCCCCGACTCGCTTGGAGATGGGCTCCTTCACCACGAGGATCCGGTCGAACCCCGCGATCCGCACCCGCAGCTCGTCGCCCGGCCTGACCGGTTGCGCGGCCTTCGCCCGCTCGCCGCCGATCCGCACGTGACCGGCCCGGCATGCCGCGGTCGCCGCCGAGCGGGTCTTGTAGACGCGCACGGCCCAGAGCCACGCGTCCACCCGCGCCGAGGAGCTCATGCCGGCACCACCCGGGCGCGGGCGCTCGGCATCCGATTCATGGCTCTCTCCTCACCCTGACCGACGGCACCATCATCGTCGCACGGCGGATGCCTCCGCACGCATCGGCCTGCGCCACAAGATCGGCGCGTCACCGGGGAGTTCCGCCCGGGGCGCCGCTCGTCAGGCGGTGAGGTCGCGCACCACGATCGCGCGGTCGGCTCGCGGGCGCGCGACCTCGCGGAATCCGGCGGCGAGGAACGTGGACAGCACCCCGTGGTAGAGCTCGTTCGCCGAGGCGTGCGCGACGGCGGTGTCGACGGGATAGGCCTCGACGACGCGGGCGCCGTGCTCACGCGCGAACGCGACCGCGGCGTCGATCAGCCGGGCGTTCAGCCCGATGCCGCGGTGCTCACGCCGGACGACGAAGCAGGAGATCGCCCAGACGTCAGGGTCATCCAGCGGCAGCTCGGTGTTCGCGGCGAGAGCGCGCGTGCGCGCGATGCGCACCTGGTGCACGCGGGGTCCCACCCGCACCCAGCCGGCCGCTTCGCCGCTGACCGAGGCGATGAGCGCGGGCGGGACCGACGCCACGGCCAGTTCGTTCCGCAGCAGGTCGGTGCGCTCGGCGGTGTCCAGCCGCTGGAACTGCGCGTTGGGCATCATCCACCATTGGCACTGGCAGGACCTGCCGTCTCCACCGCCGGTGAGCGCGTGCTCGGCGTCCTCGAAGCGGCCGGCGGTCGCGGGGGAGATGACGATCTCAGCCATGGGTCGACCGTAGCCCCGGCACCGGACAGTCCGCTGCTCAGAACTCCTGCATCTTCGCCGCGCTGCCGTCGATGGTGCGCGGAATCACGCGGTGGGCGCGTCACGCGGTTTCGTTTTGCGGGAGTTATGAACACGTTGGCCGGAAACCGGCGCGGTGTGTCCGCTGCGCGCACGTCGTGCGATCCGTGTGCAGGGGACGATGGGGTGTGCAGATCGCCGACTTCCCCGTTCCCGATACCCTGGCCGCGCGCGGCGCGCTCGAGATCGCCCGCAGCTACCAGTCGCCGGCCTTCACCGCGCATGCGCTCCGGTCCTGGCTCTGGGCGGAGGGATTCGCGCGGATCGACGGCATCTCCGACATCGACCACGAACTGCTGTACGTCTCGGCCGTGCTGCACGACATCGGCACGGTCCCGGAGTTCGACAACCACATGATCTCGTACGAGCACGCGGGCGGACATGTCGCGGTCGCGCTCACGGCGGGTGCGGGCTGGCCGGCGCCGCGCCGCCGCCGCGCGCTCGAGGTGATCGTCCGGCACAACTGGCCGAGCGTCGATCCGACGATGGATGCCGAGGGCCACCTGCTCGAGATCGCCACGGGTCTGGACATCTCGGGTTCGCGGCCCGAGATACTGCCCGAGGAGTTCCGGCGCGAGGTTCTGCGCGCGCATCCGCGCGGCACCCTCGCGGCCGAGTTCGGCGCGTGCGTGATCGACCAGGCGGCCCGCAAGCCCGACACGGCGGCGCGGCGGCTGGTCGACGCCGGGATCATCGGCAAGCTCGCCGCCAACCCGCTGGAGAGGGTCTGAACCCGCGAAAAAGGGCCGGCCTCACGGCCGACCCTTTTCGATGTGGTCGGGATGACAGGATTTGAACCTGCGACCCCTTGACCCCCAGTCAAGTGCGCTACCAAGCTGCGCCACATCCCGATGTCCGCGAGCGGACAACTCCCCTATCCTAGCCGGTCGGCGGAGCCCCCGCGAACGGGCGGACGTCCGAGTTGCGGCACCGGCGTGGAGCGCCGAGCATGAAGTCATGGAGCACGCACAGGACTCCACTCCCTTCGTCCGCTCGCGGCGTTTCGTGGTGGGGGCGGTCATCGTCGGGATCGCCCTCGTCGTCACCGTCGGACTGATCGTCGGGGGGATGCTGCGCCCCGCCGATCCGGTCGCCTCCGCGCCCGCTCCGACACCCAGCGCGACGCCCGCCGCGTCCGACGAACCGGCAGCGACGCCGGCCCCGCCGCCGATCCCGGCGAACACGACGGTGTACGACCCGGCCACGCTCGCGCCGTTGGACGTCTTCGCCGTGAATCCGTCCCTCGTCCTCGATGATGATCCCTTCGGTGCACTGACCGGCGAGACCGCCCGGCCGCTCGCCGCCGGCGCGCCGGTGTTCGCCGAGCCGAGCGGCCAGCCGATCGCGTTCCTCCCGCGCGACCTGACGTTCGACGGCACCACTGCGCCGGTGATCCAGCGCGAGGAGAACTGGGTGCGCGTCCTGCTCGTGGGCCGCCAGGCCTATCCTTCGCAGGGCAGCTCCGCCCAGGTCACGGGCTGGCTGCGTGCCGCGGATGTCGAGGTCATGCCGTCCGAGGCGATCGTCGACGTGAACCTCACCGCCCGGACGATCGACATCGTTCGAGCGGGTACGGCCGAGCGCATCGCCACCGACTTCGGCTCAGGGGTCGCCGAGACGCCCACTCCCGTGGGCCGCACGTACATCATGACCACGCGGGTCGAGCCCTCGTTCGGGTACACACGCGGCTTTCCGCTCGTGTACCTCGCGGTGCAGTCGCCGACCCTCGACGGATTCGGTGGGGCGACCGTCGCGGTCACGGCATTCCATTACCACGACGAGCGGTCCGGCATCCTCTCCAACGGCTGCCTCCGCGTGGACCCGGCCGCGATCGAGAAGCTCGCCGCGCTGCCGTTCGGGACGCCCGTCGTCATCCGCCCCTGACCGCGGATCCGGCCGAAGACGCGAGGCCGCGGTCCCCCCAGACCGCGGCCTCGCGGACCTGTCACCAGGTCGAATCGCCCCGGATGACCGCATCCGACCCACCGTCGATGAAGATCACCTGCCCGCACAGGTGGGCGTTCTCCTTGCTGGCGAGCCACCCGAGGAGGTAGGCCACGTCGCGAGGTTCGAAGATGCCGTTCAGCGGCATCGGGACCATCTGCAGGATCGCCGCGCGGGCTTCCGCGGTGTCGGTGAACGCTTTGGTCATCGGGGTCACGACGACTCCCGGAGCGACGGCGTTGAGCGGGATCCCTGCGCCGGCCCATTCGGGGGAGGCCGCGTGGCGGCGGATCCATCGGGCGAGCGCGCGCTTGGTCGTGCCGTAGATCAGGTTCGCCGTGTCACCGCCGGCGGCTTCGAGTTCCGCGCCCCGCGCCAGAGCGCCCGGTTCGTCGCCGGCGAGCAGCAGCTCGAGCAGAGCCTCATCCGGCGGGTAGAGGGACGCCATGGATGCCGTCGCGACGGCGCGTGGCGCGGGCGAACCGCCCAGAAGCGGCCGAAGACCTTCGAGCGTGGCCACGGCGCCGAAGTAGTTGACGGCGACCGTCGCAGCGGTGGGTGTCGCGAGCCCGGCGTTCGCGATCACCGCGTCGATCGTCCCCCGGCTCATGTCGGACACGGCGGCGACCATGGACTCCCGTCCGGCGGCGGTCGACAGGTCCGCATCGATGTCCGTACCGTGCAGGTCCACGCCGATCACCTTGTGACCCCGCTCGACGAGCAGGTCGGCCGTCGCCTTTCCGATGCCGCTGGCGGCGCCGGTGATGACGTATGTGCGGGACATGGGAACCTCTTCCTGACGGCCTCAGGTGCGCCGTCGCCTTCAGTGTCTCCGGCTCGCGTCGGCCGTGCGTAGGCCGAAAGACCCACGGGTCACCCGTGTGGTGTCCGCACCGCCAGGTACAGGTCGATCAGCGCGTCTCCGAGCGCCGCCCGCAGGACGACGGACCGGTCGAGCTCCGCCAGCGCCTCGGTGAGGCTCGACGGCAGGGGACGGATGCCGACCGCGGCGCGTTCGCCCTCGGAAAGGCGTGTCGGACTCACGAGAACCGGTGCGGGCGGGACGGCTCCGCGTGCGATGCCGTTCTCGGCCGCCGCCAGGAGGGCAGCCACGGCGTAGTAGGGGTTGGCGGACGCGTCCCCCGGCTTGATCTCGATGTTGGCGCCGCGAGCCGAACCGCCGGCGGTCGATGCGACGTAGCGGACGGCCGCTTCGCGGTTGCCCGGCCCCCAGCAGACCGTGGCGCCCGACCAACGGCCGGGCCGGAGCCGCTCGTAGCTCGGCACGCTCCCCGCGAGGAGCGCCGTCAGCGCGGGAAGCTCCGCCAGGATCCCGGCGATCGCCGCCTTGCCGGCGGATCCGGGGGCGTCATCGGAATCCGGGCTGAAGAGCGGCGCGCCGTCGCGGGCGAGCGAGAGGTGGATGTGCATCCCGTTCGACGCCGCGCCCACGCGGGGGATCGGCGAGAAGTCCGCCCGCAGTCCGTGCCGAAGCGCGACGCGGTCGATCACCAGCCGCGCCAGCACGTCGTCGTCGCACGCGTCCAGAGGGTCGCGGGCATCCAGGGCGACCTCGAACTGGCCGTGTCCGTGCTCCGCGTGGAGCTGCAGCGCCGGGACGCCGGCCGCGTCGAACTCGGTCAGCAGCTCGGTCGCGAACGCCTCGTTCTGCAGGATCGGATGCTGGCCGTAGGCGGGTCCGGTGTGTGCCGGTGACGGATCGACCGCCTCGCCGCCGTCGAGGGTGAACTCGATCTCGAAGCCGATCCGCGCGCTCAGTCCCCGCTCGGCGAGGCGCGTCTGCTGGCGGCGCACGGCGCGCCGACCGCATCCCGCGAACGGCGTGCCGTCGATCTCGCGGACGTCCGCGGGCGTCCAGGCCGGACCGCGCTCGCCGAGTCGTGCGATGCGCTCGGCATCCGGGGCGAGCAGGAGGTCGCCGATCACCGCATCCCGGCCGAGCGCATCGACCGGATCATCGGTCGGCGTGAAGAGGGCGACGCTGCTGATCGACGCGTGCACCCCCGTCCGCAGCACGGAATCCACCCGTGCCCGGGGGATCAGCCGCGAGCGTTCGCGCCCGGCGGCGTCGACGGACGTGATCAGAAGCGGCCCGTCGACGCCGACGGAGCGATCGTCTGTGCTGCCGCTCATGATCCGCTCCTCGGATGCCGATGATGGGACATCATCGCGGTTGCCGGCTCCGTCGTCCACTCGCACGCCCCCGCGCGACCACCGCGTGACATGCTGGAACGCGGTGCCCGCCGCGGGCACGCGAAGGAGGATCCCCATGCAGCAGCGCCCCCTGGGACGCACCGGCCGATCGATCTCCGAGATCGGCCTGGGTACCTGGCAGCTCGGGGCTGACTGGGGTGCGGTCAGCGAGGAGGACGCGCTCGCCGTGCTGGCGGCATCCGCTGAACGCGGCGTGACCCTCTTCGACACCGCCGACGTCTACGGCGACGGGCGCAGTGAGTCGCTCATCGGGCGGTTCCTCGCGGGGCGCGCGGATCACGGCATCACGGTCGCCACGAAGATGGGCCGCCGCCTGCCGCAGGAGCCGGAGAACTACACGCCCGAGAACTTCCGCGCATGGACCGACCGCTCGCGCGCGAACCTCGGCGTCGACACCCTCGACCTCGTGCAGTTGCACTGCCCGCCGACGGCGGTGATCGAGGACGACGCGACGTACGAGGCTCTCGACGCGCTCGTCGACGCGGGCACGATCGCCGCGTACGGCGTCTCGGTCGAGACCTGCGAGCAGGCGCTCGCCGCGATCGCGCGGCCGAACGTCACGAACGTGCAGATCATCTTCAACCCCTTCCGTCTGAAGCCGTTGGACGATGTGCTGCCCGCGGCCGCGGCGAACGGCGTCGCGGTCTTCGCGCGGGTGCCGCTGGCGTCGGGGCTGCTGTCGGGGAAGTACACGACTGAGACGTCGTTCGCCGACAACGACCACCGGTCGTACAACCGGCACGGCGAAGCGTTCGACCGCGGGGAGACCTTCTCGGGTGTCGATTTCGAGGTGGGTCTCGCCGCAGCTGCGGAACTGGCGGCCGCGCTGCCCGAAGGCGTGTCCCTGCCGGCGGCGACGCTCGCGTGGATCGCGGCGCAGTCCGGCGTCACAAGCGTCATCCCGGGCGCCCGCAACGTGGGGCAGGCGCAGTCGAATGCGGATGCCGCCGACGCCGTCTCCGCCGGGTTCGATGTCGACGCGTTCGACGCGGTGGTCCGTGAGGTCTACGACCGTCGCCTTCGGGAGGCCATTCACCCGCTCTGGTGAGGCTGGAAGGCCTGCGATCGGCTGCGCCGGGAGGTGCATTCGGATGTCGCCAACATGGCGATCGTCGGCGTGATCGAGGCGATCGAGACGCGTCGGGCACTCGAGATCGACGGAAGCTGGGCTGGCGAAGAGTCTGCGACCCAGGTTGGACTTCGCCTTTCGTCGGTCGTCGAGCGCGTGACGGAGGTCTCGGTGACGCACGGGGTTCCCGCTCGATCGTGAGCGCGACGCGCGCGTTCGGGGTGGAACGACGGTCTGCGACGACTCGTCATGCGTCACGGGCGGACGCTGTGACGCCGACCGACGTTGCAACCGGTAGGTTTGCCAGAGACGGCACAGCTTCGGGATGACGTGCCGTCCACAGGACGTCTCTTGGGGGAGATGATGACCGACCGTACGCCGTCATCAGCGCCGTCGCACCGCACTCGCGCAGAGCGTCGCGCGGAAGGCGCGGCGACCGCGCAGCCCGACGCACCGCTGACACGGGCACAACTGCGACAGCGTGCGCGGGCGGTGACGGTCGAGGCGCCGACCGCATCGACCGCGGCAGCGAAGCGCGAGCGGGTGCCGGTGGGGGAGTCGGAACCCGTGGTGGAACCGGCCGAAGAGCGCGAACCGGCCATGGTGGAGGTGCTACAGCCGGTGCCGCAGGGGGAACAGGAAGTGGCGGCCCTCCCACACCCGATCCCGCGGTGGGAGCCGGAGCAGAAGGCGGAGCCCGTGTTGCTACGGGGACCGGTTCCGCTGCCCGCCTCACGGCTGCGCGGTGAGAGTGCGTCGCCGGGGCTGTTCCCGGACCAGTTCGCGGGCAGCGGCATCCGCTTCGACGATCGCACGCTACCCCCGGTCGTCCCTGTTCCTGCGCCGACGCCGTTCGTTCATGTGCCGCGCGTGACCTACCTCCCGGCTGCGGCTAACGGGCCGGCCAGAACCTCGCTCGTCATCGCCGGCCTCGCCGCGGTGAGTGGGCTGATCGCTCATCCGGCGCTGAGGGCGGATCCCGTCCTGGCGGGTGTGGTCAACCTCGCGGTCGTGACGCTGCTGATCGCCGCGTTCCTGCTCGCGGCCGTCGGCCTCGTCCTGGCGGTGCGGCGTCCGACTCGCAAGCTGATTCCGGTGGTCGCGATCATGGTGTCGGTCCTCGCCCTCGCCGCAGTCGCAGTGCTGGTCGCGGCTCGCGCGATCCCGCTGGGCGGGCTTCTGGCCGCCTAGTCCCGGAACTCCCGCTGCTCGCGCGCCGAGCCGATGAGTCCTCCGCCGAGGTGGTCGGTCTCCGACCGAGGTGGCGGGTCCTCCGCCGAGGTGGCCAGTTCTCTGCCGGGACGATGCGGCCATGTTCGGCACAAGAACGACCATCTCGGCACAAGAACGACCATCTCGGAATGGGACAACCGGCCGGGCGGGAACAATCAACGTGGTCATCCACAACATCTGACGCACGACGCACCGGCGTCGCGCGGGGTGTCAGACTGCGTTGGTGTCACACGCGACGTCGCCGGCGACGACATGAGGACTATTCCGCGCCGCTCGCGAGTCCGGTCGAGCCCTGCAGAACAAGAGATCACGTGTCGACCGGGCATGGCCGCGCCGTCGGGGTCGGGAAGGAGCGCGGGAGGGTGACATCGCTGACGCCGGTCCTCGCCATCGTCGCCGGCCTGCTCGGTCTCGCCGTCGGATCCTTCCTCAACCTCGTCGCCGTGCGCGTGCCTGCGGGCATCCCCGTCATACAGGGCGGCCGCTGCCCGCGGTGCGGTTCGGCGATCGCCGCGCGATACAGAGCGCCTGTTCTCGGTCGACTGATGGTCCGCGGCCGGTGTACTCACTGCGGAGAGCCGGTGCCGCTCAGGTATCCGCTTGTCGAGGCGTTCACCGGTGTCGCGTTCGCCGCCGTCGTCTGGTTCTTCCTCGCGGTCTTCACCGACACGTCGTGGGCGCGGATGCCGGTCGCCGTGCCCCTGGTCCTGATCGCGTACCTGTACTTCGCCGCCATCAGCATCGTGCTGACGCTCATCGATCTGGACACCCACCGCCTCCCGAACGCGATCGTGCTGCCGAGCTACCCGGTTGCGATCGGACTGCTGACCCTTGCGGCGCTGTTCAGCGCGGACTGGCCCGCGCTGCTGCGCGCCGGCATCGGCATGGCGATCCTGTACGCGTTCTACTTCCTGTTGCGGCTCATCCGCCCCGGCGGGATGGGCGGCGGCGACGTCAAGCTCGCCGGGATCATCGGGCTGTACCTCGGCTGGATCGGTTGGGGGGCGCTCGCGGTCGGCGCGTTCTTCGCCTTCTTCTACGGGGGAGTGTTCGGGATCGGCCTCATGATCGCGCGCCGGGCAGGCCGCAAGACTGCGATCCCGTTCGGTCCCTGGATGATCCTCGGGGCATGGAGCGGCATCTTCGTCGGCGAGGGGATTGCCGCCGCCTATCTTCGCATGTACACCGGCGGCCAGTAGTCCCGACCGGAGATTCATCCCACGAGCACGGACGCCGCGCAGCGTCAAGTCCCGACGACCGGTTTCCGGGCCGGTTAGCCTCGATCGCATGCCTGAACTCATCGCACGGATCACCGCGTGGGCGCTCACCCTCAAGCCCGTCCGCGCCTTCCTCCTGTACGGCGAGCACCGCGGACCGATGCTCGCGGACAGCGTCACATATCGCGCGCTGTTCAGCGTGTTCGCCGGCGTCCTCCTCGGGTTCTCCGTCGCGGGGCTCTTCCTCGCGGGGAACCCGGCGGCCCTGCAGTCGCTCGTCGACTCGGTGGATGCCGCCATCCCCGGGCTCGTCGGAGAAGAGGGTCTCATCGATCCGAGCTCGATCGCCTTCTCCGGCGGGCTCACCGTCGCGACCGTGCTGTCGATCGTGGGTCTGATCGGCGCCGCGATCGGCGCGATCGGCGCACTGCGCGCCGCGTTCCACGCCCTCTCGGGGCAGCTGACCGACGATCTCTTCTGGGTCCTCGCGCTCCTGCGCAACCTCCTGATCGCGGTCGGGATCGGCGCCGCATTCGCGGCATCCGCCGTCGTCACCTTCTTCGCCAACGCCGGCATCGGCTTGCTCAGCGGGCTGATCGGGGTATCCGACACCGACCCGCTCACGCTCATCGGCACGCGCGTGGTCTCCGTCGTCGTCGTCTTCCTCCTGGACGCTGCCGCGATCGCGGTCCTGTTCCGGACGCTGTCCGGAGTGAAGGCCTCGTGGCGCGCACTGCTACCGGGCGCGCTGCTCGGCGCCGTCGGACTGACCGCGCTCCAGCAGCTGTCCAGCCTCTTCGTCGCCGGCGCGTCCTCGAACCCGCTCCTCGCCTCGTTCGCATCGCTCATCGCGCTGCTGCTGTGGTTCAACCTTTCGGCGCAGGTCATCCTGATCGCGGGCGCCTACATCATCACCGGTGTCGAGGAGGAGCAGGATCGCGTGCGCGCCCGCTTCGGCGCATCGACGTTCGCGCAGCGGCGGGTGCGACGCGCCGAGGAGTCGGTGCGGATCGCCACCGCCGAGCTCACCGCGGCTCGTCGGGTGGAGGAGAAGGAGCGCACGGGAGTCTGAGCGTGGTGCGCGGAGCACGGGACGTGTGAAGATCTTGTAAACGCTTGCATCACGCGCTCGTCCGATGGGCGCGCGACCGAACCTGATCGGTAATTTCGTACCATGCCCGAAAAGCCCACCCTCGCCTCAGAGTCCGCGACGCGCGCGACGCATGCTCTCGCTCTGGCTCCCGTCACCGCGCCCGCCAGCACGGTCGACGGGTTCGTCCGGGAGTTCCTGCAGAACCTCAACTTCAACCGCGGCGTCGCGCTGTCCACCTCCAGCGCGACCGACCGGTACTTCGCGCTGGCGTACACCGTGCGGGACTACCTGATGGCGCGGTGGCTCGAAGACCTGCGCCGCCAGCGCGAAGTGCAGGCCAAGGGTGTGGCGTACCTGTCGGCCGAGTACCTGCTCGGCCGGCAGCTCGACAACAATCTCCTCGCGAGCGGTCTCACCGACATCGCGAGCGAGGCACTCGCATCGTGCGGTATCGACCTCGACGATTTGCGCCAGCAGGAGGTCGAGCCCGGCCTCGGCAACGGCGGCCTGGGTCGTCTCGCGGCCTGCTTCATCGACTCGCTCGCCACGCTGGGTGTGCCGAACACCGGTTACGGCATCCGCTACGAGTACGGCATCTTCCGCCAGACCTTCGACGACGGCCAGCAGGTCGAGCAGCCCGATTCCTGGCTCGCCTACGGATCGCCGTGGGAGTTCCCGCACCCCGAGGCTGCCCAGACGATCTCATTCGGCGGCCACACCGAGACGTACGACGACGGTGGTGTGCAGCGCTCCCGCTGGCTGCCGGGCTGGAACGTCCAGGCCGTTCCGTACAACTACATGGTGCCGGGCTACCAGAACGGCCGGGTCAACACGCTCCGCCTGTGGAGCGCGAAGGCGACGAACTCCTTCGATCTGCGCGTGTTCAACTCCGGCGACTACGAAGAGGCCGTCCGCGCGCAGACGTTCGCCGAGAACATCTCCAAAGTGCTGTACCCCGAGGACTCCACGCCCCAGGGCAAGGAGCTGCGGCTGCAGCAGCAGTACTTCTTCGTCGCGGCATCCATCAAGGACTTCCTCGATGTCACGCTGCCGAAGGACTTCGACCTCACGAAGCTGCCCGACCGCATCATCTTCCAGCTGAACGACACCCACCCGGTCATCGCCGTGCCCGAGCTCATGCGTGTGCTCGTGGACGAGAAGAAGATGGAGTGGGAGGACGCGTGGGCGATCACCCAGAAGTGCTTCGCGTACACGTGCCACACGCTGCTGCCCGAAGCCCTCGAGGTCTGGTCGGTTGATCTGCTCGGCCACCTGCTGCCGCGGCACCTCGAGATCATCTACCGCATCAACGACGACTTCCTGGATGCCGTCCGCGAGCGCTTCGGCGACGACGAGATGCGCATCCGCGACATGTCGATCATCGGCGAGCACCCGGTCCGATCCGTCCGCATGGCCTACCTCGCGACGGTCGCCGGCGCGAAGGTCAACGGCGTCGCCGAGCTGCACTCGCAGCTGCTGCGCGAGAAGGTGCTGCCGGACTTCGACGAGTTCTTCCCCGGCAAGTTCACGAACGTCACGAACGGCGTCACCCCGCGCCGTTTCGTTCGCCTCGCCAACCCCGAGCTGTCGGCGCTGATCACCGACGCCCTCGGATCGGGCTGGGTCACCGATCTGGAGCGCCTGCGCGAACTCGAGACGCACGCCGAGGATCCGGAGTTCCGCGCCCGCTTCGCCGAGGTGAAGGTCGCGAACAAGCGCCGCCTCAGCGCCGTGCTGCGTGAGCGCGACGGGTTCGAGGTGAGCGACGGCCACATGCTCGATGTCATGGTCAAGCGTCTGCACGAGTACAAGCGCCAGATGCTCAAGATCCTGCACGTGGTGACGCAGTACGAGAGCGTCATCTCGGGGCGCGTCGCGGCCGCCGACCTGCAGCCACGGACGGCGATCTTCGGTGCGAAGGCCGCCCCGGGCTACGCGATGGCGAAGAACATCATCCACCTGATCAACGCCGTGGGTTCCGTCGTGAACGCCGACACGCGCCTCGAGGGGCGCCTCAAGGTCCTGTTCCCGCCGAACTACAACGTGACCCTCGCCGAGCGCGTGATCCCCGCCGCCGACCTGTCCGAGCAGATCTCGCTCGCCGGCAAGGAGGCGTCGGGCACGGGCAACATGAAGTTCGCCCTGAACGGCGCCCTCACGATCGGCACGGATGACGGGGCGAACGTCGAGATCCGCGAGCTCGTCGGCGACGAGAACTTCTTCCTGTTCGGAATGAGCGAGCCCGAGGTCGAGGCGCTCTGGGCGCGCGGCTACAAGCCCGCCGAGTTCTATCAGGCCGACGACAACCTGCGCCGTGCGCTGGATCTCATCGCCTCGGGGGCGTTCTCCCGCGGCGACCGGTCGACGTTCGAGCCGATCGTGTCGAACCTGCTGTACGACGACCGGTTCATGGTCCTCGCCGACTACTCGTCGTACATCGCCGAGCAGGCGAAGGTGGACGCGGCCTATGCCGACCAGGATGCGTGGAACCGCTCCGCGATCCTCAACGTCGCCCGCACCGGTTTCTTCTCGTCGGACCGGTCGATGCGCGACTACATCGACCGCATCTGGCACACCCCGCCGTCGTTCTGACCGGTCGTGGAGCGGTGCGTCCTAACGGGCGTACCGCTCCACGAACGTGCGGAGGATGCGGCTCGGGTGCGACACGGGCGCCCGGCGCACGGCATCCAGAGTCAGCTCGAGCTCGTGACCGGCGAAATAGCCGTGGTCCGCGTAGGCGTGGATGCGGGTCGTGATGCCGTCGACGTCGAGCTCGGGGTGGAACTGCGTCGCATACACGTTCTGTCCGACGCGGAACATCTGCACGGGGCACGCGGGGGAGGAGGCGAGGAGGACAGCGGAGGGCGGCAGTGCGCTGATCGCCTCCTTGTGCCCCACGAACGCCTCGAACGTGGGCGGCAGCTCCTGCAGGAGCGGGTCGTCGCGGCCGGCATCCGTCATCGTGACCGGCACGACGCTGATCGGCTCGGAGTGCACGCGGTCGATCGTGGCGCCGAGGAAGGCGCCGACCGTGCCGACGCCGTAGCAGGCGCCCAGGAACGGGAAGTCGCGCGCGACGACATCGCCGAGCAGTGCGGCGAATTCCGCCTCCACGCGGTGCTGGACCGCGGACTTCTTCTCGGGGGCGTCGGAGGCGTTGAACGGTCCGCCGCCGACGAAGATGCCGGACAGCTCATCGAGGTCGAGCGGAGGCATCGCCCCTGCCTCCAGCCGCACGCGGACGAGCTCGCTCTCGCGCAGGCCCGAGTAGCGCAGGAACAGGGCGTATTCCTCGTCGGCGGGCACGTCCTCCGCCCGGGTCGCGAGGAGGACGAACGGCTTCACGCATCAAGCCTAGGCGGTCGCCGTCAAGGGCCCCGTCGCGGTCGACGCGCGGGTCTAGGCTGGAGGCATGGCTATCGCACGACTGCACGGCGGACCCCTCGACGGGCAGCTTCTGCCTCTGGACGACCCCGAACTCGACAAGCTCATCGTCCCCTACAGCGAGACCCAGGTGGTCTACGAGCGCAAGGGTGCACCCGAGCACACCGGCGAGGGCGACGGACCGACCGAGGCGGAATTCTGGTTCGTCGAGTCCGAGGACGAGATCGACCCCTACAGCGACACGGCGCGTGACCGCCGCTGAGCCCAGCGCTCATCCCGAGCCGTCTCGATCGATCGAGATCGAGCTCAAGTTCGACGTGGAGGACGGCACGCCGCTGCCGGAGTGGACGACGCTTCCCGGCGTGGCTTCGGTCGGCGACGCCGAGGTGCGCGAGCTCGACGCCCGCTACCTCGACACCGCGGAGTTCGGGCTCGCGTCGGCGGGCTACGCGCTGCGCCGGCGCAGCGGCGGACCCGATGCGGGGTGGCACATCAAGGGCCCCCGCATCGGCGGCGGCCGCACCGAGCTGCACTGGCCGCTCGGCGAGACCGACGACGTTCCGGATGCCGTCCGCGCGGCGATCGCGCCGGTGACGGACTCCGCGCTCACGCCGATCGCGCGCATCCTCAACACGCGCACCGCGTACGCCCTGAACGACGGCACCGGGGGACTGGTCGCCGAGTTCGTCGATGACCGCGTGACCGCGAGCGACGTACGCTCGGGCGCCGTCCGGGAGTGGCGGGAGTGGGAGATCGAACTGGGTCCCGCAGCGCCCGCCGACCCGCGGGAGTTCTTCGCCGCCGTGGAGGCGGCTGTCATCGCGGCGGGCGGCAGGGCCGCGGCGTCGGCGTCGAAGCTCGCTCGCGCCCTCGGGTACTGAGGAAGGGCTCAGCCGAACGGCGGCGTCGCACGGCCGCGGTCCGCATCGCCGGGCCCCGTGCGTCGGCTGTGCCCTCCCCACGTGAAAGACCGGGGACGAATCGGGCATGATGCCCCGCGGAGAGCCTCCGCGTGTCGATTCGTCCCCGGTCTTTCACACGGGTGCGGCCCGGGTTCACATGTTGATCATGTGACCCGCGAGACCGTGGAAGGCCTCCTGGACCGCTTCCGACAGCGTCGGGTGCGTGTGGACGTTTCGCGCCGCCTCGAGGGCCGTGAGGTCCCACTTCTGCGCGAGCGTGAGCTCGGGGAGCAGCTCGGAGACATCCGGGCCGATCAGGTGCCCGCCGAGGAGCTCGAGGTGCTCGCCGTCGGCGATGAGCTTCACGAAGCCGATCGGCTCGCCCAGGCCGTTCGCCTTGCCGTTGGCCGAGAACGGGAACTTGGCGACCTTCACGTCGTAGCCGGCGTCGCGCGCCTGCTGCTCGGTCAGACCGAACGAGGCGACCTGCGGCGAGCAGAACGTCGCGCGCGGCATCATGCGGTAGTCGCCGAGGGTCATCGTCTCGGCCTTGCCGATCGTCTCGGCGGCGACGACGCCCTGCGCCTCGGCGACGTGCGCGAGCTGCAGCTTGGCGGTGACGTCGCCGATCGCGAAGATGTGCGGCACGTTCGTGCGCATGTAGTCGTCGATCTCGATCGCGCCGCGGTCGGTGAGCTTCACCCCGGTGTTCTCGAGACCGAAGTCCTCGACGTTCGGTGCGAAGCCGATCGACATGAGCACCTTGTCGGCGTCGATGGACTGGGTCTCGCCGCCCGCGTTGGGCGTATAGGTGACCGTCACGCGGTCGCCGTAGTCGGTGACGGTCTCGACCTTGGTCGAGGTCAGGATGTCCACGCCGTACTTCTTGTACTGGCGGGCGATCTCCTTCGAGACGTCGGCATCCTCGTTCGGCAGCGCACGGTCGAGGAACTCGATGATCGTGACCTTCACGCCGTAGTTCGTCATGATGAAGCCGAACTCCATGCCGATCGCGCCGGCGCCGACGATGACGATCGAGGACGGCAGGCCACGCGTCATGATCTGCTCTTCGTACGTGACGACGTTCTCGCTGAGCTGCACGCCGGGCAGGAGCCGCACGCGGGAGCCGGTCGAGATGATGACGTTGTCGAACGTCACACGATCCGTTGAGCCGTCGGCCTTCTTCACGTCGATCGTGTTCGCGTCGACGAACGAACCGCGGCCCTCGTACTCGGTGACCTTGTTCTTCTTCATCAGGAAGTGGATGCCCTTGACGTGCGTCTCGGACACCTTGCGGCTGCGGTCCCACGCCGTTCCGAAGTCGAAGTTCACATCACCCGAGATGCCGAACTGCTCGGCCTGGTGGTGGAACACGTGGGCGAGGTCGGCGTTGCGCAGGAGCGCCTTGGAGGGAATGCACCCGACGTTCAGGCACACACCGCCCCAGTACTTCTCCTCGATGATCGCAACGGAAAGGCCGAGCTGAGCGGCCCGGACGGCGGCGACATACCCGCCGGGGCCCGCGCCGAGAATGGCGACGTCGTAGTGAGGCATGGTTCCAGCCTATCGGTCGGCGGGGCCGTCGGCAGGGGGCGCCGACGGGGTGGAGCCGCCGCCGGAGAGGGCGTCGGCGCGCGTCCGTTCGAGTTCCTTCTCGCGACGCGCCCGCGACACCAGGAGGTACAGGACGGCGCCGCCGAGGCCGGCGACGAGAAGGCCGCCGACGATCCACGGCCACACGTCGCCGAAGCTCGAATCATCGCTCGCGGGCGTCGCCGTCACGAGCGGCTCCGGCGTCGCGATCTCGTCCGGTTCGTCCGTGGGCTCCGTCGTGGGCTCGTCCGTCGGCGTCGAGGTGGGCGACGGCGCTGCCGTGACGGTGAAGGCGTACTCGCCCGAGATCGGGTGGCCGTCGCTTGAGACCACTTTCCAGAGCACGGTCACGACGCCGGATGCCGCCCCCGCGAGTGCCTGGGTCACCACGGTTCCCGCAACGACCGGCTCTCCATCGGCAAGTGAGGCGCCGGTCGCGTCGGTGACGGCGAGTTCTGTCGCGCCCGGGTCGGTCGCGAGCTCGCCGCTGAAGGTGAGCGTCAGCTGCGCCGGCAGCGTGTCGACGGCGGCGTCAGCGGCCGGGTCGGAGGACACGAGCTCGTCGTGTGCGTGCGCGGGAGCCGCGACGAGGACGCCGCCCGCGGCGAGCAGGAGGGAAACGAGCATCGCGACCGCGAAGCGCAGACTGCGCACGGGCCCCCGACGGTCGGAAGCGGAGGAGGTAGAGAGAGTAGTCATCCGTTTCAGGCTACGCCCGAGGCTCGGCGTGTGACGTCCGTGTGAATTCGAGCTGGGCGTGCTCAGAACCCGGTGACGCCGTCGTGATCGAGGAGTAGCGTGCGGATCGGGCGGCGCACGCCGCTTTCAGGTCAAGAGAAGGAGAGCGCCGTGGACGCGATGATGATGGACATGATGTCCAAGGAGATGATGTCGAGCGGGTCGGCCGAGAACGGCATGGCCATGATGGACATGCAGCTCATGCAGGCGTGTATGGACGCCTGCTCGGCATGCGAGCAGGCGTGCACCGTCTGCTCGACGCAGATGATGTCGTGTGCGCCGGCGTGCATGAACTGCGCGGACATGTGCAACACGATGATGCGGTCGATGCTGCGGATGCAGGGCATGACCCCCGCCGTGATGATGTCGATGCTCGACGCGTGCATGGCGATGTGCCAGATGTGCATGGACGAGTGCATGGAGCACGCGGACTCCAGCGACGTCTGCAAGATGTGCGCTCAGGCGTGCCAGGCCTGCATGGATGCCTGCATGGCCCTCAAAGACAGCATGATGAAGGCGGCGTGACGCCGCACACTCGGTGAGCGTCCGGCGGATCAGCCGCGCAGGACGTTGAAGCGACGCGCTCCCACGGCGAGCACGTCGTACCGCCCGTGCAGCGCGATCGGTGTGCCCGTGAGGGCTTCCGCCGCGGCGCCGGCGCCGCTCCACAGCTCGACCAGTTCACCCTCGGCGAGCGTGCGCACCGCGATCACGCCGGTGCCGGCATCCGCGGATTCGACGATGCCGTCGACCCAATCCGACGGCGTCGCCGCCGAGAGGCGTGCCTGGATCAGGTGCAGAGCGTGCCCGGGGGCGAAGGACGAGCAGGAGGCGCCGTGGATGCACATGCACGCCGCACGCTCACGCACCGGAACGGGCGGAAGGTGGCGGTGCGGACTCGACACGGTGATCTCCTGACAGGTAGGTTCGGTTATCCGTCAGGCTAGGCGCGATGCCGCCGGCGGACACGTCACGCGACACACGACGCAACATTGCGTCCGGCGCCTTCATCCCCCCGATGCGGCCGTTTCGAGGGGCGCCCGATCCGTTACGCTGGAATGGACGAGAGGAACACCGTGGAGGACAACCGCCGCCCCGAGCCGGATGACATCCGCAAGGCTCCCGGTACGGGCGCCGACGCGGGCTTCTCGCACGGTGCCGACACGACGCAGACCTTCGGGCACGACTCCGACCTGTCGTTCGTGCCCTTCGGCAGCGACCTGAGCGAAGCCGAGCTCGACGCGATCGAGGCTCTCCCGACGCGCTCGGCGCTGTTCCTCGTCCGCTCCGGCCCGACAGCCGGAGCCCGGTACCTTCTGGACACCGACGTGACGACCGTGGGCCGCCACCCCGAGGCCGACATCTTCTTCGACGACGTGACCGTGTCCCGCCGTCATGCCGAGATCACGCGCAGCGGCACGTCTTTCGAGCTCGTCGACCAGCGCTCGCTGAACGGGACGTACGTCAACGGCGAGCGCGTCGACCGTGCCGTGCTCACGAACGGCTCGGAAGTGCGCGTCGGCAAGTTCCGCCTCAACTTCTTCGTCTCGCCCGCCGACCTCGCGCAGGCGGCGGACGCCTGATGCCGGCGTCGTCCGCCCGCGAACGCTCGTCGTCCGCGGGTCTGCTCAGCATCGGTCAGGTGCTGGCACGGCTGAGCCCCGAGTTCCCGAATCTCACCTCGAGCAAACTCCGCTTCCTCGAGGTGCAGGGCATCGTGATGCCGACCCGGACCGAGTCCGGCTACCGCAAGTTCTCGCAGGGCGATCTCGAACGACTGCGACTCGCGTTGACGCTGCAGCGCGACCACTACATGCCCCTCGTCGTGATCCGCGAGTACCTGGCAGATCTCGACGCCGGGCGCGATCCGGCACTGCCCACGACGGTGCCGCCGTCGATCGTCGCGGCTCCGCGCCGCTACCGTCGCGAGGAGCTGCTCGCGGCCTCGGGAGCGGCTCCGCAGCTGCTCAACGACGCGATCAGCACGGGCGTCCTGACGGCAGCAGACGGGTACAACGACCAGGCCGTGGCGATTCTTCGGGCCCTCGTCGCCCTCGACCGGCACGGCATCGAGCCGCGCCACGTCCGCACGCTCCGCCAGAGCGCCGAACGCGATGTCGCCCTCGTCGAGTCGGCGCTTGCCCCGCTCCTCCGGCGATCGGATGCCGGATCCCGCGCCCGCGCGAGCGAACTGGCGCCCGAACTCGCTCAGCGTCTCGACGATGTGCGGGCGATCTTCGCCCGTGCGGCGCTGGATCGAATCCTTTCCTGATCAGCGACACGCCGCCCGGCCGGAGCGGATGTCGTTGCCCGAGGGCCGTGGCCCATCTAACGTTGAGATGTCCGATCATCAAGGAGGAGGCGTATGAACGCGCACGACGAGGGCGAACCCCGGTTCGTGACCGACCTCCTTTTCACGGACGGCCTGCCGGCGATGGATGACGAGGTCGGCTACCGCGGCGCCGTCGCAGCGCGCGCGGCCGGCATCACCTACCGTCAGCTGGACTACTGGGCCCGCACCGAACTGGTGGAACCCACCGTCCGGGGAGCGAACGGCTCGGGATCCCAGCGGTTGTACGGCTTCCGCGACATCCTCGTGCTCAAGCTCGTGAAGCGACTGCTGGACACCGGGATCTCCCTTCAGCAGATCCGCACCGCCGTCGAGCAGCTGAGAGCCTCCGGCATCCGCGACCTCGCCGGAACCACGCTCATGAGCGACGGCGCGTCCGTCTACCTGTGCACGTCGAACGATGAGGTCATCGACCTCGTCAGCCGCGGGCAGGGCGTCTTCGGCATCGCGGTCGGGAAGGTGCTGCACGAGGTCGAGTCGACGCTCGTCGACTTCGACGCGCAGGCGCCCGAGGCGATGGACGAGCTTTCGGCTCGCCGCGCCGCCCGCACCGCCTGACGCTCAGCCAGACGCGGGCTCCGCGCGACGGAGGAGCCGTGCGCGGGGGACGGGTTCAGGCGCGGGCTTCGCCGGCGACCGGGATGCGCCCGGTGCGGACGACGCGGTCCAGCAGGGCGTCGAAGTCCGCGGCGAGCTCCTGCGCGGAGTCGCCGGGCCAGATGTGCAGGGGCTTCGCGGCGCCCTGCGCCTGCTGAAGAGACGTGCGTTCCGGCAGCTGCGGCGAGAGCACGAGCGGGCCGAACATGTCGCGCAGCTCCTTGATGCGGAACTGGTGCTCGATCGACTGGGGCCGCACGCGGTTGACGACGATGCCGAGGGGCTGCAGGCGCGGCGAGAGACCACGGCGGATCTCCTCGATCGCGCGCAGAGCGCGGTCGGCGGCCGCGACGGAGAACAGACCGGGCTCGGTCACGACGATGACCCGATCGGATGCCGCCCACGCGGTGCGGGTCAGGGCGTTGAGCGACGGCGCACAGTCGATCAGCACGAGGTCGTAGTCGGCCTCGATCGTGGCCAGCGCCTCCTCCATCTTCCAGACGTCGCGCACGGAGGGGTGCGGCCCGTCGAAGTTGATCGCCGACGGGCTTCCGATCATCACGTCGATCGTTCCGGGGTGCACCTTCGCCCAGCCGCTCGAGGTGATCGCCTGACGGACGACCTTCTCCTTCGGGTTCGCCAGCACGTCGGCGACGTTGAGGCGACCGGCGACCTGGATGTCCATGCCGGTGGAGACATCGGACTGCGGGTCGAGATCCACCACGAGAGTCCGAACTCCCCGCGCGAATGCCGCGGAGGCGAGTCCCAGAGTCACGGTTGTCTTGCCGACCCCGCCCTTGAGCGAGCTGACGGAGAGTACGTGCACAATCCACCACGTTACCGTCCCCTAGGCTGAGAGCACACTCAGCCCGACCCCAGGCCTCATCGACGGGCCACCCAGCGAGGTGTGAATGTTCCGCAAGATCCTGGTCGCCAACCGCGGTGAAATCGCCATCCGCGCGTTCCGTGCCGCATACGAGCTGGGGGCGCGCACCGTCGCCGTCTTCCCTTACGAGGACAGGGGCTCGCTGCACCGGCAGAAAGCCGATGAGTCCTACGTGATCGGCGAGCCGGGGCATCCGGTACGCGCGTACCTCGACGTCGACGAGATCATCCGCGTCGCACTCGAATCCGGCGCGGACGCGATCTACCCCGGTTACGGCTTCCTGTCCGAGAATCCCGAGCTCGCCGCACGGGCCGCCGAGAACGGCATCACGTTCATCGGGCCGCCCTCGGCCGCCCTGGAGATGGCGGGCAACAAGGTGACCGCGAAGCAGTACGCGATCGCCGCGGGCGTCCCCGTGCTGCGCTCGACCGAGGCCTCGGAGGACGTCGACGTCCTCGTCGCCCAGGCCGCGGACATCGGCTTCCCGATCTTCGTGAAGGCCGTCGCCGGTGGCGGCGGTCGCGGCATGCGCCGTGTCGAGACGCCCGGGGCGCTCCCGCCGGCCATCGCGGAGGCGATGCGCGAAGCGGGTGCTGCGTTCGGCGACTCGCGCGTCTTCCTGGAGCAGGCCGTCGTCCGCCCGCGCCACATCGAGGTGCAGATCCTCGCGGACGCGACCGGGCACACCGTGCACCTGTTCGAGCGCGACTGCTCCGTGCAGCGTCGGCACCAGAAGGTGATCGAGATCGCGCCCGCACCGAACCTGGACGAGGAGCTGCGTCGCCGCATCCACCGCGACGCCGTCGCGTTCGCGGAGTCGATCGGCTACGCGAACGCGGGAACGGTGGAGTTCCTGGTCGATACCGCGGGGGAGCGGGCGGGGGAGCACGTCTTCATCGAGATGAACCCCCGCATCCAGGTCGAGCACACCGTCACGGAAGAGGTCACCGACGTCGACCTGGTGCAGTCGCAGATCCGCATCGCGGCCGGCGAGACCCTGGTCGACCTCGGTCTGAATCAGGAGGACATCGTCCTGCGCGGGGCGGCGCTGCAGTGCCGCATCACGACGGAGGACCCGTCGCAGGGGTTCCGTCCCGACACCGGACGCATCACGACGTATCGGTCGCCCGGCGGTGCCGGCATCCGTCTCGACGGCGGAACGACCGCCGCAGGATCCCAGATCAGCCCTCACTTCGACTCGATGCTCGCCAAGCTCACGTGCCGCGGGAGGGACTTCCCCGCCGCCGTCGCCCGGGCCAAGCGCGCGCTCGCGGAGTTCCGCATCCGCGGTGTCGCGACCAACATCCCGTTCCTGCGCGCGGTGCTCGATGATCCGTCGTTCGTGGTGGGCGATCTCAGCACGGCGTTCATCGAGGAGCGTCCGGCGCTGCTGACCACGAACCCGTCCCGCGACCGCGCGACGAAGCTCATCAACTGGCTCGCCGACGTCACCGTGAATCGCCCCTACGGCGAGAAGCCGCTGGCGACCTCGCCCGGCAGCAAGCTTCCGGCGATCGACCTGTCGGCTCCCGCTCCCGCGGGAACTCTGGACCGACTGAGGGAGCTCGGCCCCGCCGGGTTCGCGCAGGCGCTGCGCGCCCAGGTGCCGCTCGCGGTCACCGAGACCACCTACCGCGACGCCCACCAGTCTCTCCTCGCGACACGCGTGCGCACGCGCGATCTCGTCCGCGTCGGTCCCCACGTCGCGCGGATGACCCCGGGGCTGCTGTCCGTGGAGGCGTGGGGTGGTGCGACGTACGACGTCGCGCTGCGCTTCCTCGCCGAGGATCCCTGGGAGCGTCTGGCGGCGGTCCGCGAGGCGATCCCCAACATCCCGATCCAGATGCTGCTGCGCGGACGCAACACCGTCGGCTACACGCCGCGCCCGGTCGAGGTGACGGATGCCTTCGTGAAGGAGGCGGCCGCGACCGGCGTCGACATCTTCCGGATCTTCGACGCCCTCAACGACGTCGACCAGATGCGGCCGGCGATCGAATCCGTCCTGGACACGGGCACCGCCGTCGCCGAAGTCGCCGTCTGCTACACCGGCAATCTGCTCGACCCCGCGGAAGACCTCTACACGCTGGACTACTACCTGCGTCTGGCTGACCAGATCGTGGCTTCCGGCGCGCACATCCTCGCGATCAAGGACATGGCGGGACTCCTGCGTCCCGCCGCGGCGGCCCGGCTCGTCACCGCACTGCGCGAGCGATTCGACCTGCCCGTGCACCTGCACACGCACGACACGGCCGGCGGCCAGCTCGCGACCCTGCTCGCGGCGAGCGCTGCCGGCGTGGACGCCGTGGATGCCGCGGCCGCGCCGCTGTCGGGCACCACGAGCCAGCCCTCCCTGTCCGCGCTGGTCGCGGCTCTCGCCGACACCGACCGCGACACGGGTCTCGACCTCGCCGCGATCAGCGACCTGGAGCCGTACTGGGAGGGCGTCCGCCACCTGTACGCGCCATTCGAGTCGGGCCTGCCCGGGCCCACCGGCCGGGTGTACCACCACGAGATCCCCGGGGGTCAGCTCTCCAACCTCCGCCAGCAGGCGATCGCTCTGGGCATGGCGGATGATTTCGAACTCATCGAGGACATGTACGCCGCCGCCGACCGGATCCTCGGCCGGATCCCGAAGGTCACCCCCTCGTCGAAGGTCGTCGGCGATCTGGCCCTCGCGCTCGTGGCAGCGAAGGCGGATCCGGCCGACTTCGCCGAGAACCCGCAGAACTACGACATCCCCGACTCGGTCGTCGGCTTCATGGCCGGCGAACTCGGCGACCTTCCCGGAGGCTGGCCGGAGCCGTTCCGCACGAAGGTCCTCGCCGGTCGTCAGGTCTCGATCGAGATCCCTCCGCTGACGGATGCCGAGCGCGAAGGTCTCGCTGGGGACGCGGCATCCCGCCGTCGTACCCTGAACCGCCTGCTCTTCCCCGGCCCGGCGAAAGAGTTCGAGGCGGCGCGCGAGACGTACGGCGACCTGTCCAGTCTCGGCACCCCGGACTACCTCTACGGGCTCAAGCCCGGCGAGGAGCACGTGGCCGAGATCGATCCCGGCGTGCAGCTGTACGTCGGACTCGAGGCCATCGGCGAAGCCGACGCGAAGGGCATCCGCACCGTGATGACCACGCTCAACGGCCAGCTGCGCCCGGTGTATGTGCGCGACCGCAGCATCGCGGTGCAGGAGCGACAGGCCGAGCGTGCCGACACCACGAAGCCGGGTCAGGTCGCGGCGCCGTTCTCCGGCGTCGTGACGCTCAAGGCGTCGGTGGGGGAGACGGTCAAGGCCGGTCAGCCGGTCGCGTCGATCGAGGCGATGAAGATGGAGGCGGCGATCACCGCGCCGGTGGACGGCGTCGTGGAGCGTCTCGCGATCGGTGCGACGCAGCAGGTGGAGGCCGGCGACCTTTTGGTCGTCATCCGCACCGGACAGTAGCCTGGAGGATGCGCTGATCTTCGCGCATCTTCCCTTCCTGTCTTGGAGATACCCGTGACGCCCGATCGCAACGACCCGACGCACGACGACACCGGCGAGCACGCCGTGCTCTCGGACGCGGCCAGCGTCGAGACCTCGGGCATCGGCATCCTGGGCGGGCACACCGCGCAAGTGGACGTCGTCCTGCCCCCGCACGAGGATGACGACCTCGTCGACGACGACGTGGTCGACGATGTGCGTGCTTTCACCGAAGACGGTCCTCTCGTGATCGAGATCCACGAATCCGAGGTGGAGGCCGCGCCCGAGGTGCATCCGGAGATCGTCGCGGAAGCCGTCATCGAGGACGACACCGTCGTCCCGGAGTCGATGCACGCGCCGGCGACCGGCGACGTCGAGGACGCGGTGATCGTCGATGACATCCCCCCTCGCCCGGCTGCACCCGTCCTCGACGCCCCCTCCACCGCCGTCGCGGACACCGGATCGCTGCCGACCACGCGACGGGAGGCGCACCACCCCGGCGAGGCCGTCCGCCCGCAGCCCGCGATGCAGCCGCGCACCGAGGTCGCGATGACCTCCAAGCGCCTGGGTGAATTCGAGGCGGATCGGGAGACCGCGGATCTGCTCACCGCCGATCGGCTGCTGGACCCGCAGCACATCGTCCGCCCCGAGCCCGAGGGCGCGTGGCAGCACTTCGTCTACTCGATCTCGCGTCGTCGCATCAACCTCGGCGACGGCAAGCGTGCACGGGATCGCAAGGAGCTCGATCGGCGGATCTCGGCTCCGCTGAGCGGGGGAGCGCGATTCGTGCCGGTGCTCTCGAGGAAGGGTGGGGTCGGCAAGACCACGGTCACCACCCTCCTCGGCATGGCTCTGGCCGACGCGCGCGACGACCGGGTCATCGCCGTGGACGCGAACCCGGATCGCGGCACGCTCGCGGAGCGCATCTCGCGCTCGAGCGGCAAGACGGTGCGAGACCTCGTGAAGGTGCGGTCCGAGGTCTCGGGCTACAACGACATCTCGAACATCGTCGCCCGAGACGAGACCCGGCTGGACGTGCTCGCATCGGATGCCGATCCGCGGGTTTCCGAGGCTCTCAGCGACCGCGATTACCACGACGTCGCCGGCGTCGCCGCGCACTACTACTCGATCGTGCTGACCGACACGGGCACGGGGATCGTGCACTCCGTGATGGGCGCGACCCTCGACCTCGCCGACCAGATCGTCGTCGTCGCGGGGCTGAGCGTCGACGAGGCCCGCCTCGCCTCGGAGACCCTCACCTGGCTGGAGACGAACGGCTACGCCGAGCAGGTCCGCGGTGCGGTCGTGGTGATCAACAACGCCCGGCCCGGTGCGCCGCTCGTGCGTCAGGACGAGCTCGAAGGGCACTTCCGCAGCCGGGTCCGTACGGTCGTGCGGGTCCCGTACGATCCGCACATCGCCGCGGGCAGCGCGATCTCGTACCGCGAGCTGCAGCCGGGGACGCGCCAGGCTGCACGCGAACTCGCCGCCGCGGTGGTCGAGGGGCTCCGCTCGCTCGCGTCGGCGGCCTGAGCGCATGACCGTCCGACCCATTCGCGTCTTCGGCGACCCCATCCTGCGAGCGCCCAGCGCGCCGATCGGGGAGATCGATGACGGCATCCGGTCCCTCGTCCGCGATCTGCTCGACACCGTCGAGCTGCCCGGTCGCGCCGGCGTCGCCGCCCCGCAGATCGGCGTGGGCCTGCGCGCGTTCAGCTACAACATCGACGGCGACATCGGCTATGTCCTGAATCCGGTGCTGGTCGCCGTCGAGGGGGAGGCCGAACTCGTCGGCGAGGGCTGCCTGTCGGTCCCGGGGCTGTGGCATGAGGCGCTGCGCCACCCGCACGCGCGAGTCGAGGGCATCGATTTGGACGGCAACCCGGTCGTGCTGGAGGGCGACGGCCTGCTGGCTCAGGCGCTGCAGCACGAGACCGACCACCTCGACGGCATGCTGTACCTCAGTCGCCTGCCTGCCGAGACCCGGCGTACGGCGATGCGGGAGATCCGCGAAAGCGACTGGTTCTGACCCACGATGCGGAAAGCCCCGAGGCCGAGCCTCGGGGCTTTCCGCATCCGTCCTCGCGTCAGCCCAGCGACACGTTGGTCGTGGAGACCGGGACGCTGTACAGCTCGTCGACGTCGCCGGCGAAGTCGGCCATGATCACGTTGCGCTTGATGCTCATCTTCGGAGTCAGATGACCGCTCGCCTCGGACCACTCCGTGTCGAGGATCGTGAACTTGCGGATCGATTCCGCTCGGGACACGCGCGCATTGGCGCCGTCGATGGCGCGCTGGACCTCGGCGCGCACCGCCGGGTTCTTCGCGGCATCCGTCAGCGACATGTCCGAGGGCAGCCCGTTGTTGCCGAGCCACGTGGGGAGCATCTCGCTGTCGAGGGTCACCAGAGCGGCGATGAACGGCTTCTGATCGCCGACCACGACGACCTGGCCCACGATCGGGTTGGCGCGGATCGGGTCCTCCAGCGCGGCGGGGGCGACGTTCTTGCCGCCGGCCGTGACGATGATCTCCTTCTTGCGACCGGTGATCGTGAGGAAGCCCTCGGCGTCGAAGGCTCCGATGTCGCCGGTCTTGAACCAGTCGCCGTCGAACGTGGCGGCCGTGGCCTCGGGGTTTCGCCAGTACTCCTTGAACACGTTGACACCGCGCACCTGGATCTCGCCGTCGTCGGCGATGCGGATGCCGACGCCCGGGATCACCGGACCGACCGTGCCGATCTTCGACTTGCTCGCCTGGTTGACCGTGGCGGGAGCCGTCGTCTCCGTCAGTCCGTAGCCTTCGAGAATCGTGATGCCGAGGCTGTGGAAGAAGTGTCCGAGTCGCGGGCCGAGGGGAGCCGAGCCGGACACCGCGTACTCGACGCGGCCGCCCATGGCTGCCCGCAGCTTGCTGTAGACGAGCCGGTCGAACAGGGCGAACTTGATCTTCAGGCCGAACGGGATCTTCTTGCCGTCCTGCAGGAGCTTCGAGTGCTCGATCGCTGCGTCCGCAGCCGCGCGGAAGATCTTGCCCTTGCCGCCGGCCTCCGCCTTCTGCTCGGAGGAGTTGTACACCTTCTCGAATACGCGGGGGACGGCGAGGAGGAACGTCGGCTTGAACGAGCCGAGCGCGGGAAGAAGCTGCTTCGTGTCGGGCTGGTGACCCGTCTTCACGCCTGCGTGGATGTCGAGGATCGAGATGAAGCGCGCGAAGATGTGCGCGGTGGTGATGAACAGCAGGGTGGACGCGCCGGGAGACTCGAAGACCTCTTTGTTGGAGCGCGTCGCGTTGCGGATGAGTTCGACGAAGTTGCTGTGCGTGAGAACGCATCCCTTGGGGCGGCCGGTCGAGCCGGACGTGTAGATCAGCGTGGCGATGTCGGCGCCGTTCGCGATGTTGCGCCGACGCTCGATCTCGGCATCCGTCACGTCCTTGCCCTGGCTCACGAGCTTGTCGAGATCGCCGCGGTGCATCTCCCACACCGACCGGACCAGGGGCACCTCGGCGCGGATCTCGTCAAGCCGGGCCGAGTGGTCGGTGGACTCGGTGATGCAGGCGATCGCGCCGGAGTCCGTGAGGTTCCAGGCGATCTGCGCGGGCGAGCTCGTCTCGTAGATCGGCACCATCACGGCGCCGGCGAAGAAGAGGGCGAAGTCGACCAGCGTCCAGTCGTACGTCGTGCGGGCGATGAAGCCGACCTTGTCGCCGGGCTCGATGCCGGCGGCGACCAGGCCTTTGGCCAGGGCGATCACCTGCGCGTGGAATTCGGCGGCGGTGATGTCCCGCCATCCGTCGCCCTCGGGAACGGCGAACAGGGCCAGATTCGGGGTGGCCTTGACGCGATCGACCAGGAGATCGGTGACATTCGCCTGCGGATCGGCAGGCACGATTGCGGGTACTTCGAACTGGACCACGGCAGCTCCTTCGGTGTCGGGTGACGATCGGATTCGAGTCTACCGTGGCGCGACGCGGGCCTACCAGCGAAGGTGGTGACACTGAGTTTCACCTGCGCTGATTCTCAGTGTCACGCATGTCGTGCGAATGCGCCGCCGGTCCTCCCGCACTGGCCGCCGGCGCCCCCGGGGATAGACTTCAAGACGCCGTCGCGCGCGTGTCGGCCGGGAGGGACGGGCAGTGCTCAAGGTCGGCATCGACATCGGCGGGACGAAGATCGCGGGCGGCGTGGTCGACGCGGACGGACGCATCGTGGAGAAGCTGCGCGTGGACACGCCCGTGGACACGGGCGAACTCGCGGATGCCGTCGTCGACATGTCCCGGCACTTCGCCGCACACCATGACATCGCCGCCGTCGGGGTCGCGGCCGCGGGCTTCATCGATCGGCAGCGGGCGAACGTGATCCACGCGCCGAACATCGCGTGGCGCGACGAGCCCCTCAAAGCGATCCTGGAAGCCCGCATCGACGTGCCCGTCACGATCGAGAACGACGCGAACGCCGCCGGTTGGGCGGAGTTCCGGTTCGGCGCGGGGCGCGACGTCGAGGACATGGTCATGCTCACGATGGGCACCGGTGTCGGCGGGGCGGTGATCGCGAGCGGCGCGCTCTATCGCGGCGGTCACGGAATCGGCGGCGAGCTCGGACACATCCGCTTCACGCGCGACGGACTGCCGTGCGGCTGCGGCCAGAACGGATGCCTCGAGCAGTATGCGTCCGGGCGGGCCCTCCAGCGCGAGGCGAACGCGATCGCCGATGCCGGTGGCATCGGCACCGCGCTCGCAGAGCTCCGGGCGCAGACGGGCTCGATCAGCGGACCGGCCGTGTCCCGGCTGGTGCTCGCTGGCGACCCGGGCGCCGTCGAGGCGCTCCGGAGGGTGGCGACCGCTCTCGGTGAGGCGTGCGGCGGCTTCCAGGCGGTGCTGGATCCCGGACTGTTCGTGATCGGCGGCGGTGTCGCGCAGCTCGGCGAAGACCTTCTCGGCCCGGTGCGCATCGCGTACGAGACCTCGCTCCCCGGATACGGCGACCGTCCGATCGCCGCGTTCGCGATCGCGGAGCTCGGCAACGACGCCGGTTTCATCGGCGCGGCCGATCTCGCCGAGACGGCACGGTCAGGGGAAGGCGCGTAGCCGATGTTCTACTGGCTGATGAAGTACATCGTGATCGGGCCGCTGGTCAAGGCGATCTTCCGACCGTGGATCGTCGGGCGGCGCAACGTCCCGAGCGAGGGCGCCGCGATCCTCGCGAGCAACCACCTCTCGGTGTCGGACTCGATCTTCCTCCCGCTCATGATCGACCGGCCGATGTCCTTCCTCGCCAAGAGCGACTACTTCACCGGCAAGGGCCTGAGAGGCTGGGCCACCCGGATGTTCATGAAGGCGACAGGGCAGATCCCGATCGACCGGACCGGCGGGAAGGCGTCGGAGGCGTCGCTGAACACCGGGCTGCAGGTGCTGGGACGCGGCGATCTGCTCGGCATCTACCCTGAGGGCACCCGCAGCCCCGACGGCAAGCTGTACCGGGGTCGCACGGGCCTGGCCCGGATGGCGCTCGAAGCGCACGTGCCGGTGATCCCCGTCGTGATGGTGGACACGGACGTCATCATGCCGATCGGGCGCAGCATCCCGCGTGTCGGTCGTGTGGGAGTCGTGATCGGCGAGCCGCTCGATTTCTCGCGCTTCGCGGGAATGGAGGGCGATCGCTACATCCTCCGTTCGGTCACCGACGAGATCATGGTCGCTCTGCAGCGGTTGGGGGAGCAGACGTACGACGACGTGTACGCCTCCACTGTCAAGAACCGCATGCCGGCTTCGCCGGCGCCCTGAGCGCGCACGGTCGGCGGCGGCGTCATGGCGCGGAGGGCGGGGCCCGGGCGCCGATAGACTGAGCGGATGCTCCAGCAGCTTGACACCCTCGACCACTGGCGGACTCTTCCCATCAAGCAGCAGCCCACGTGGTACGACACCGACGCCGTGGCCGCCGTCTCGGCCGAGATCGCGTCGCTGCCTCCGCTCGTGTTCGCCGGTGAGGTCGACAAGCTGCGCGTCGACCTCGCCCGTGCGGCATCCGGTCGCGCATTCGTGCTGCAGGGCGGCGACTGCGCCGAGACGTTCGCGGGCGCGACCGCGGAGCAGATCCGCAACCGCATCAAGACCGTCCTGCAGATGGCGGTCGTCCTGACGTACGGCGCCGCGATGCCCGTCGTGAAGATGGGTCGGATGGCGGGGCAGTTCGCCAAGCCGCGCTCGAGTGACACCGAGACCCGCGGCGATGTGACGCTGCCGGCCTACCGGGGCGACATCGTCAACGGCTTCGACTTCACCGAGGGATCGCGTCGCGCGGACCCCGCGCGGCTGCTCAAGGGCTACCACATGGCCGCGTCGACGATCAATCTGATCCGGGCGTTCACACAGGGTGGTTTCGCCGACCTCCGCGAGGTGCACAGCTGGAACAAGGGGTTCGCCGAGAACCCGGCGAACCAGGCGTACGAGCGACTCGCGCACGACATCGACCGCGCCATCAAGTTCATGGAGGCGGCCGGCGCCGACTTCGACGAGCTGCGTCGCGTCGACTTCTACACCGGCCACGAGGGTCTGCTCATGGACTACGAGCGGCCGATGACGCGCATCGACTCGCGCACGTCGACGCCGTACAACACGTCCGCGCACTTCCTCTGGATCGGGGAGCGCACGCGCGACCTCGACGGCGCGCACGTGGACTACTTCTCGAAGATCCGCAACCCGATCGGCGTGAAGCTCGGCCCCACGACGACGCCCGAAACCGCTCTCGCCCTGATCGACAAGCTCGACCCCGAGCGCGAGCCCGGCCGCCTGACGTTCATCACCCGGATGGGCGCCGGCAAGATCCGCGACGCGCTGCCTCCGCTGCTGGAGGCCGTGCGCGACTCCGGAGCCGTGCCGCTGTGGGTGACCGATCCGATGCACGGCAACGGCATCACGACCCCGACCGGCTACAAGACGCGCCGGTTCGACGACGTCGTGGACGAGGTGCGCGGCTTCTTCGACGCGCATCGCGCCGTCGGCACCCACCCGGGCGGCATCCACGTCGAGCTGACCGGCGATGACGTGACGGAGTGCCTCGGGGGTTCGGAGATGATCGACGAGGCCACGCTCGCCACCCGTTACGAGAGCCTGTGCGATCCGCGACTGAATCACATGCAGTCCCTCGAGCTCGCATTCCTCGTGGCCGAGGAGCTCGACAAGCGCTGACAGCTGCTCCGCGAGAGGGCACTTCTGTAGGGCGACACGCCGTGCGGCAGGTGCTTTTCTGCCCTCTCGCGGACGGCAGGCGCCTCCTCCCCAGACGGCGTGCGGGGATCGGTTGTCCACCGGAGTGAGTACTGCGAGACGATCGCGGCGTGCGATCGCGCACGATCAGGGCATGCGCTACACGCCGCTCCCGTCGGAGTTGACGGCTCGATCCTTCAGCCTCGCCGATGCCGCGGCCGCGGGCGTGGGTCGAGCCCGGCTGCGAAGTGCCGACATCGGGCATCCGTTCCACGGCGTGTACACCGCCGGTCTCGCGGACGACGAGGAGGACCGCTGCCGCGCTCTCGCGCCGACCCTCGAGGTCGACGAGTGGTTCAGTCACCTGACGGCGGCGCGGCTGTACCGGATGCCGCTCCCCGCGTTCGCGCAGCACGAGGACTCTGTGCACGTGACTTCGGTCGGTACCGACGACCGGGTGCGGCGCGCCGGGGTGACCGGGTGGCGTGTTCTCGAGCGGCCACCGTCCCGGCGGTGGGAGAACGGGGTGCGGATCGTCGCGCCGGCGGATGTGTGGGCGAGCCTGTCCGTCCGCTCGGCGCTCCGGCCCGGCGCCACGCTCTCCACCGAGTGGCTCGTCGCGATCGGCGACTTCCTCGTGAGCGGCGAGCGCACGGATGCGGGTCGGGCACCGGCTCTCTGCACTCTCGCCGAGCTCGAGGCGGCGGCCGACCGACGTAACGGGAAGCGTGGAGCGAAGGCGCTGCGGGTCGCGGTGGCGGCGGTGCGGCATCCGGTCGACTCGGTGAAGGAGACCTTCCTGCGTCTCGGCCTCGTCGGCTGCGGGCTGCCCGAGCCGGAGGTCCAGTTGCCCGTCGAGACCGCCCAGGGACTCAGGCATGCCGACCTCGGCTACCGCAGGGAGCGATTGCTGCTGGAGTTCCAGGGTGATGAGCACCGCACGTCGCGTGCGCGCTGGCTCGCGGATCTGACGAGGGTGCAACTGCTCCAGGACGCCGGCTACCGCGTGATGCTGATCGGCGACGCCGACCTCGTGCCGGACTGCCGGGCACTCGCCGCGCGGGTTCGTCGGGCACTCACCTGCTGACGCGAGAGGGCACTTCTGTTGGGCAACACGCCGCAGAAGGGGTGCATATCTGCCCTCTCGCGAGGAGCGGGTGGGTCAGAACGCGCCCTGGATGCGGAACGACACCACGGTGCCCTTCGCGCGCTCGCTGCCCGCGGCCGGGACCTGCGACTCGACCTTCGTGATCTCGTTGAGGACGGCATCCCACAGCGTCGCGTATTCGAAGTCGAAGCCGGCGTCCGTCAGGGTCTTCTTCGCCTCATCGCGGGTCATCCCGACGATGTTGGGCACGGGGAACAGGGGCGGACCGCTCGAGACCACGAGGGTGACGCTTTCGCCGGGACGCCAGTTTCCGCCGCCGTCGCGATCGGCGAGGCGGATGACGCTGCCTGCATCGAACGAGTCGCTGGGTTCCTCGACGGTGCCGGCGACCGTGAGGCCCTTGTCGCCGAGCGTGACGGTCGCCGAGTCCACACCCATACCGCTCACGTCCGGCACCGGGCCGACCGAGACCGACAGCGTCGCCGTGTCGCCCTCGAGCACCGTGCATCCCTGCGTGCAGTCGACGGCGTCGCCGCCCGCCCGGGGCGCGACCGACACGCCGATCACGCTGCCCTCGGCGGCGTCCGTGAAGAATTCCTGGTCCGGTTCGGCCACCGTCAGGTTTATCGCCTGCAGGATGCCGCGCGCCTCGTTCGCGGCGACACCGGCGAGCGCCTGCACCGTCTGCGGCTGCGGCCCTTGCGAGACGAGCACCGACACCGACGCGTCCTTATCGAGCCGAGAACCGGCCGGCGGGTCAGTGCCGACGACGAGTCCGGCCTCGATGTCGATGTCGTAGACGTCCTGCTGCACCGCCTGCAGTCCCCGCTCGGCGAGGATGGTCTGCGCCTCGGCGAAGCTGCGTCCGCTCACATCCGGTACACCGACCAGAGACCCGGGCCCGGAGCCGAACCACCAACCGGCCCCCGCGGCCAGACCGGCCAGCAGCAGAACCAGGGCGACGAGCCATGCGCCGCGCCGGGAGCGTCTGCGCGACGCGGTGCGCAGGCGCGTGGCGTTGTCGGCTTCCTCCACCGCGCCCGTCGGGCCTGTCATGGCCGCGGGCAGCACCTGCGTGAGATCCCCCGAGTCGCCGGCCACCTCTTCGCGGATGATCCCGGCCGACAAGGTGCGCGCGACCTGCGGCGCGATGCCGAGTTCGCGTTCGATCTCGCGGAGCCGGTCGAGCATCACCGAGGCATCGGTGGGTCGTTCGTCGGGGTTCTTCTCGGTCGCCCACAGCACGAGCTCGTCGAGCTGCTCGGGGACGCCGGGGTTCTTCACGCTCGGCCGCGGCACGGAATCCGTCGCGTGCTGGAAGGCGATCTGCATGGGCTGCTCGCCCTTGTAAGGCTGCTCGCCGACGAGCATCTCGTACAGCATGATGCCGAGCGAGTAGATGTCGCTGCGCGCGTCGGCCATGCCGCGCGTCACGAGCTCCGGGGCGAGATAGGCGATCGTGCCGAGCAGCTGCGCTCCGCTCGCGGTGTTCGCCGTCGTGGCGCGGGCGAGACCGAAATCTCCGATCTTGATCCGGCCGTCCTCCGCGAGGAGCACGTTCTCGGGCTTCACGTCGCGATGCACGATTCCCGCGCGGTGGGCGGCCGCGAGCCCGGAGAGGATCGCATCCATGATCGTGACGGTCTGCGGGACGGTGAGCCGCCGCTGTTCGCGCAGCAGCTCGCGCAGCGTGATGCCCGGCAGGTACTCCATGACGAGGTAGGCCATGTCGCCGTCCTGGCCCTGGTCGAAGACGTTCACGACATGCGGGTCGGCCAGGCGCGCCGCGGCGCGGGCCTCTTGGATGAACCTGCTCTGGAAGACGGTGTCGTCGCTGAGGTGACCGTGCATCACCTTCAGAGCGATCCTCCGCTCGAGGCGGAGGTCCGTGGCCACGTAGACGGTCGCCATGCCCCCGCGCGCGATCCGCGCGCGCACCCGGTATCGGCCGTCGACAAGACGACCGATCAACGGGTCGGCCTGCTGACTCGTGCTCACGATCCGAGTCTACGGACGGGTTCCTGCGAGCCCGCGGAGCGGCTCACCCCTGCAACCGCCCGGATTCCCGGGTCGGGAGCACTCACCCGTGGGCGGCGAGCCACGCGTACGCGGGCTGTTCCCACTGCGCGTAGCGCTCGGGGTAGGCCGAGATCTGGACCGCCTGCGCGGCATCCGCGTACGACATGTCCTGCCAGCCGGGGATGTCCAGAAGCCCCCGGGTGGCGGTTCCGTTCGGATCCGCGGGGCCGCCGTAGAAGACGCGCACCGCGCGGGCGGGGTCACGCACCTGCTCGGGTGTGCCCCAACCGGAGCTCGGTCGCTGCTGGAAGAGACCGAGCGAGTCGCGATCGCCCCAGTCCAGGTTGCGCAGCCACGATTCCTGCATGGCGGTTCCCAGCGCGATCGCGATTCCTCGATCCGGGATGCCGAGTTCCCTGCCGATCTGGATGATGAGAGCCGCGTTGCCGGCCTGCTCGGCGTCGAGTCCGCTCGATGCGGGCGCGGGCGCCGTCTGCGCGGCGAGCACCGGCGAGACCGAGACCGGGATGGAGAGTGTCTGCCCCGGGTAGATGATCGAGGAGGCGTCCAGCCCGTTCGCGCTGAGGACGGCCTGCGTGGACGTCCCGTGCTGGCGGGCGATCCCGCTGATCGTGTCGCCGGACACCACGACGTACGTGCCGGCCGTCTCCGTCGCAGCGGGAGCCGCGGGCGCCGCGGGCGCCGGCGGAGCAGCCGGTGACGTTGCGCCGGGGATGGCGATGCTCTGCCCGGGGTAGATCACGGACGACCAGTCCAGACCGTTCGCGGTGAGCACGCTCTGCACGGACAGTCCGTACCTCGCGGCGATCGCGCTGATCGTCTCGCCGGCGCTCACGACGTGCGCGGAGCCGGTCGGCGCGGAAGCGGCGGGCGCACTCTCGGGTACCGCGCCGATCAGGCGCAGGGTCTGTCCGGGGTAGATGATCGACGACGCGGACAAGCCGTTGATCGCGAGGACGTCGGCGGTGCGCAGGCCGTTGCGCGCGGCGATCGCCGACACGGTGTCGCCCGGTTGGACCTCGTACGTGTCCGGCGCGGTGGTCGTCACGCGGAGGGTCGCCGCGGAGGACAGGGTCGCACGGTCGAGCGCCGTGAGCGCACCGAGGTCGATCGGTGCGACGGAGCGCTCCGGCTGCTGCACGGCGTGCGCCGGGGCGGCGGTCATGAGGACCGCGAGCGATCCGGCGAGCGCGGGCAGGGCGTTCGCGGCGATCCGCCGCGGTGGCGCGGCCATGTGGAAGGAGTCGGCTCTCACGGGATCCCCCTCTGTCGACTGCCTGAAACGGTGTCACGGATGCTAACTGCTGTCAACCAATGTGGCTGGTGTGACTGAAGTGAACATTAGAACGGTGTCCGGTCCGCGCGTATGAGCTCCGTCCGGGCGTCGCGGACTGGTGGGACACCTTCCGCCGTGCGCGATACTGGGACCGTGACTGACGCCACGCCTGTCGAAACCGAATGGCTGACCCTTGCCGATCTGACCGAGATCCTCGGCGAACCGCTCGGCCGGGTGCGCCGCCTCCTGGATGAGCAGCATCTGGTCGGTTCGCGACGTCACGGGGCTCTTCGCGTGCCGTCCGTCTTCCTGATGGACGATGCGCCCATCGGATCCCTCCGCGGAACACTGTTCGTGCTCCACGATGCGGGCTTCTCGGACGACGAGGCCATCGACTGGCTGCTGGCGCCGGAGGAGTCCATCGGCGTGGCGCCGATCGAGGCGCTCCGTGCCGGCCGCAAGAGCGAAGTCCGCCGCGTCGCCCAGGCGCTCGGCTGATCCGGCTCGGCTGAACGGGCGGCGACCGTCAGGTCGTGCGGACGGTCGCGGCGCGGGCGAGGTCGCGCAGGCCTCCGACGGCCGCGTTGCCCAGACGGGCGCCGGACAGCGATCGCTCACCTTCGCGCGCGTAGTCGGCGATCAGGTGCTCGACGCGCTCCAGGGCTCCCGTCTCGATGATCGTCTGCTGCAGCGACGCGATCTGCTGCGCGTCCAGCGTGGGATCGCCGATGAGCTCGTCCATCACCCGACGGGCCGTCGAGCCCAGGCCTTCGCGCGCGTAGGCGATGAGCACGGTGCGCTTACCCTCGCGCAGATCGTCGCCGGAGGGCTTGCCCGTCTCGGATTCGTCGCCGAACACGCCCAGCACGTCGTCGCGCAGCTGGAAGGCCATGCCGACCGGATGGCCGAAAGCAGCCAGGGCCGCCTGCTGGTCGGCATCCGCTCCCGCGAGCGCGGCGCCGATCGCAAGCGGCTGCTGGATGCTGTACCGGGCCGACTTGAGCGACGCCACACGCAAGGCGCGCGCCGCGTGCTCGTCGTCGGGCTCCGTGACGTAGGCGGATTCCTCGGCGATGTCGAGGAACTGGCCGATCGTGACCTCTCGCCGCATGATCGCGTATTCCCTGCGCGCCGCCGACGCGCGCGCGGGGGATGCTGCGGCCAGGCCCTCTTCGAGAAGATCATCGCTCCAGGCCACGAGCAGGTCGCCCAGCAGGATCGCTCCCGACCTGCCGAAGGCTCCGGCGTCGCCGACCCAGTGCCGCGAGCGGTGCGCGGCCTCGAGCGCGCGGTGGGCGGCAGGACGCCCGCGACGCGTGTCGGAGTTGTCGATCACGTCGTCGTGGACGAGGGCGGCGGCATGGAAGATCTCCAGGGAGGCGGCGACCGTGATGAGGTCATCCGGGAGCGCCGGGGAGGATCCTCCGGCCTCCTCCACAGCCCTCCACCCTGCGACGCAGAACCTGCCGCGCAGGCGCTTCCCGCCCTCCAGAGCGGTCGCACCGGCCTCGACGAGGAGTACCGCCTCAGGCCCGAAATCGGCGGCGGCGGCGCGCTGCGCCGTCAGGAACATGTTCAGACGCTGAGAAACAGCTTCGACGGCATCCGGAGAGGGTGACACGGGCCTAGCCTAGTGATCGAGGGCGCGCGTAGAATCGTCGGGTCCGAGCAAGCAGAGGGGGATGCATGCCACTCTCCGAACAGGAGCAGCGTCTGCTCGACGAGATGGAACGCCATCTCATGCGCAATGACGCCGATGTGGTCAGCGCGCCGACGGACGGTCGCACGCTGAGTTATCGCAACATCGTGTACGGCACGATCCTCGTGCTCGTGGGGCTCGGCGCCCTCATCGTCGGCGTCTCCACTCAGCTCATCGTCGTGGGCGTCATCGGCTTCGTCGTGATGCTCGGCGGCGTGATCCTGGCGGTCACGCCGACGCGCGGGATCCCGCGCGGGCCCGTCGACATCGCGCCGTCTGCCGCGAAGCCCCGGCCCGCATCTTCGTTCATGGATCGCATGAACGATCGCTGGGACCGGCGGCGCGAGGGCCAGTAGCCGCGCGCGACGTCACACCAAAGCACCGACCTTCGGGTCGGTGCTTTTTTTTGCCCCACCACGCGGGTGGAGAAGAGGCGGGGGAGGAGAGGGGGGCTTCGAGGTCACGAATGGGTGACAAAGTGGAGTGAAGTGGAGTAAAGTGGCGAGCATCCCGCGGGGGTCGGACGAAGGGGGTGGTGGCGATGCTTCTCGGCACGCACACTCCCAAGCTCGACGAAAAAGGTCGCGTGATCCTCCCGGCGAAATTCCGCGACGACCTGGGTGCGGGAATCGTCATCACGCGCGGCCAGGAACGGTGCCTCTACGTGTTCAGCGCGGACGAATTCGAGCGGATCCACGAGCGGATCCGTGAGACGCCGCTGTCGAACAAGCAGGCGCGCGACTTCCTGCGCATGTTCCTTTCCGGAGCGAGCGCGGAGAAGCCCGACGGGCAGAACCGCATCACGATCCCGCCGTCGCTTCGGGCCTACGCCGGGCTCGAGAAGGAGCTCGTCGTCACGGGCGTCGGGGCGCACGCCGAGATCTGGAACGCGGAGGCATGGAACGCCTACGCCGAAGGCAACGAAGAGAGCTACGCCGAACTCGAGCAGGAGGTGATTCCGGGACTTTTCTAGCCCCCCGGCCCTGACTCCCAGCCGCTCACGCCCTGACGCACTTCCCCGGTGTCAGGTCAGAGCGGATGGGGATCAGGATCTGGGGTCGACGATCCCGAGACACCATGAGCCTGCGCGACATCCACACCCCCGTCCTTCTCGAGCGCTGCATCGAGCTGCTCGCGCCCGCGCTCGAACGCGACGGCGCGGTCCTCGTGGACGCGACCCTCGGCATGGGGGGCCACTCCGAGGCATTGCTCGAGCGTTTCCCCGGCGTGCACCTGGTGGGATTGGACCGAGACCAGGACGCGCTGCGCATCGCCGGTGAGCGGCTGGAGCGGTTCGCGGACCGGATCACCCTCGTCCACACGGTCTACGACGGCATCGCCGCAGCTCTCGCCTCCGCCGGCTTCGACTCCGCGGACGGCATCCTGTTCGACCTCGGGGTGTCCTCGCTGCAGCTGGATGTCGCCGACCGCGGGTTCGCCTACTCCCAGGACGCTCCGCTGGACATGCGCATGGACCAGAGCAGCGGGCCGACGGCGGCCTACGTGCTCGCCACGTACAGCGAAGGCGAACTGCGGCGGATCTTCGAACGGTACGGCGAGGAGAAGCTTGCGGGGCGCTACGCGCGCGCGATCATCGCGGCGCGCCAGGTCGCGCCGATCGAGCGCTCCGGGCAATTGGTCGAGATCCTCGTGGCGGCCACGCCGTATGCCGCACAGCGCGCCGGTCACCCCGCGAAGCGCGTGTTCCAGGCTCTGCGCATCGAGGTGAACGGCGAGCTCGCCGTTCTCGAACGAGCGATTCCCGCCGCTCTGGGCACCCTTCCCATCGGCGGCCGCATCGTCGTGCTGGCCTATCAGTCTCTCGAGGACCGCCTCGTGAAGCGAGCGTTCGCCGAGGCCTCGGCATCCACGTCTCCCGCGGGACTTCCCGTGGAACTGCCCGAGCACGCGCCGCGCTTCCGCCTTCTCGTGAAAGGCGCCGAGCTGGCCACGGACGACGAACGTGCCCGCAATCCGCGGGCGACCCCGGTGCGTCTGCGCGCCGCCGAACGAGTGAGGGCTGACCGATGAGCGCTGTCGACCCGTTGCTCGACTTCGACCTGCTTCGCCCGACCGAGAGGGTGCCGTCATCGGGTCGGCGCCTGCGCGTGGTCGAGGAGCCGTCTCGCCGCCGCCGCCCGAAGCTCGTCTACGGGATCGTCGCCCTCGCCGGGGCTCTCGCGATCGGGACCGCGCAGATGGCGCTCTCGATCATGACGACGCAGAGCTCCTACGAGCTCTCCGCGCTGACGCAGGAAGCACGCCAGCTCACGTGGCAGAAGCAGATCCTCGCCGACGACGTCGCGGGTCTGAGCTCTCCCCAGTACCTCGCCGCCAACGCGTCGGCGCTCGGCATGGTGATCGAGGAATCTCCGAGCTACCTCCGGTTGAGCGACGGCGCCCTGCTCGGTGCCGGGCAGGCGGCACTCGGAGCGTCTTCGGTCGACGCGATCGGACGCTCCACGGTTCCGAACGCACTCATCACCGACACGCCCCTCGTGACGGCGCCCGACGCGACGATCGAGGGCGCCCCGGTCGAGACGGACGTGGTCGCCACGGACGGCGGAGTCGCGAACACTCCGCCGCCGCTCACCGACGGACTGCCCACCCCGAGCACACACTGAGTACATGACCACGAGAAGCACGCGCAGTCCTCGTCGGCGCACCGTGGTCGCTCTGGCCGTCGTCCTGGCCGTTCTCTCCGGATTCATCGTGCGACTGGTCGACATCCAGATCGTCAACGCGGACGACCACATCGCCGATTCGATGCAGGTCGCCCTCGGCGCCTCGCGGACGCTCTACGGCACTCGCGGCGAGATCGTCGACGAGACCGGACAGACACTGGCCGGCAGCATCCTCCTCTACGACGGCGTCCTGGACCCCAAGAACGCCGGCCCGATCACCCGGGCGGACGAGGACGGCACGCGGAAGGTCGTGTCGTGGCCGGCCGTCGCCGCCGAGATCGGGGCCGTGACCGGCCAGACCGGCGCCGAGGTCGAGAAGATCGTCGCCGACGCACTCGCCGAGAACCCGGACTCCCAGTTCGCCTACCTCAAGCGCGGTCTCACGACCGAGCAGTATCGCGCCCTGGTGGACATCGGTGCACCGTTCCTGACCTTCGACTCCCACCCGGCGCGGACCTACCCCGACGGCGCCGTCGCCGGGAACCTGGTCGGATTCATGAGCGTGGACAGCGAGCCGCTCGCCGGAATCGAGCAGAGCGCGAACGACTGCCTTCAAGCCAGCAACGGCTCGCTCACCTTCCAGAAGGGCAAGGACGGCGTCGTCATCCCCGGTACCGAGGTGGAGACCCCTGCCGTCAACGGCGGCACGCTGCAGCTGACGATCAACCGCGACCTGCAGTGGTACCTGCAGCAGCTCATCGGCGAACAGGTGCAGGACATGGGAGCCAAGCGCGGCACGATCACCGTGGTGGAGGTGGAGACGGGGAAGGTGCGTGCGGCGGCGGAGTATCCGTCGGTCGACCCGAACGATCCGGCTGCCGCGCCGACCGAAGATCGTCGCAGCCACATCTTCACCGACACGTTCGAGCCCGGCTCGACGTTCAAGGCGCTGACCGGAGCGACCGTGCTCGATGCGGGCGGGCAGGATCTGTCGTCCACCGTGGTCGCGTCGAGCACCGAGACGTTCCCGAACGGAGCCCGGGTCCGCGACGCCTTCCAGCACGAGCCGTACCTGTACACGCTCGCGGGCGTGCTCATCGACTCCTCGAACGCGGGCATCTCCAAGTTCAGCGAGCGGGTCAGCCCGCAGACGCGCTTCGATTACCTGCAGAAGTTCGGAATCGGCTCGGGCAGCGCGGTCGGCTTCCAGGGCGAGGAGCAGGGGCTGCTCTACCCCGTGGCGCAGTGGGACAACCAGCAGCTGTACAACACGTCCTTCGGGCAGGGCGTCACGACGACCGTGCCCGAGCTGGTCGGAGCGTACGACGCGATCGCCAACGACGGGACGCGCATGCCGCTGTCGATCGTCGAGTCGTGCACGAAGGCCGACGGCACCGTCGTGACGCCGGACCTCCCCGAACCCGTCCAGGTGATCAGCGCCCAGACCTCTGCCGAGATGCGGGAGATCCTCGAGAACGTCGCGATGCAGGCGAGCTACGCGAAGCAGGTCGAGGTCCCGGGCTACCGGATCGCGACGAAGACCGGAACGGGTGAGAAATCCGACGGCAGCGGCGGCTACAAAGCCGGGGTCTACTTCACCACCATGATCGGATTCGCGCCCGCGGACGATCCCAAGTACCTCGTCGCCGTGACTCTCGACGAGCCCACTACGGTAACCTCGTCTTCGGCCAATGCGCCGGCGTTCCAGAAGGCGATGACCCAGGTCCTCAAGACCTACCGGGTCATGCCCGCGACGACGGCGCCGACGCTGCTCCCGAAGTTCGGCTGATCCCTGCCGATGTCGGCACAGCGCCCCATCCGGCCGGAGAACCCATGATCTCGCTCACGCTCACCCGACTGTCCGACGTCCTCCACGGAGAACTCCATCTCGGCCCCGACGCGGCTCCCGGCGACCGCGTCGACGGCCTCGTGGACACCGACTCGCGGCTCATCGAGCCGGGCGGCATCTTCGTCGCGAAGCCGGGTGAAGTCACCGACGGACACGTGTTCGTCGACGCCGCCGTCGAGCGTGGCGCCGCCGTCGCGATCGTCGAGCGCCTCGTGCCGGCCGAGATCACCCAGATCGTCGTCGCCGACGCCGTCACCGCCCTCGCCGACCTCGCGCGCGCGGTCGTGGGGACCGTTCGGGATGCCGGGCGGCTGCGCATCGTCGGCATCACGGGTTCGAACGGCAAGACCACGACCAAGAACCTGCTCGCCCGCATCCTCGAAGACGAAGGCGAGACGGTCGCCCCGCGCGCCTCGTTCAACAACGAGGTCGGCGCGCCGCTCACGATGCTGCGCGTCACCGAGGACACCCGCTATCTCGTGAGCGAGTTCGGCGCGAGCGGACCGGGCGCGATCGCGCGTCTCGCCGGGCTCGTCGAACCCGACATCGGCGTCGTGCTGATGGTCGGTCTCGCCCATGCGGGGGGATTCGGCGGCATCGAGGGCACCTTCCGAGCAAAGTCCGAACTCGTTCGAGCCCTTCGCCCCGGTGGCGTGGCCGTGCTGAACGTCGACGATCCGCGCGTGGCGGCGATGGCACCCATCGCGCACGAGCGCGGCGTCTCCGTCCGCTGGTTCGGCCGCGGCGAAGACGCCGAGGTCCGAGCCGATGACGTCGAGGTCACCGCCGACGGCACGCGCTGCACCGTGACCGCACGAGGACGGACCGCGAGAGTGCACCTGCGGGTGCTCGGCGAGCACCACGTCATGAACGCCCTCGCCGCGATCGCCGCAGCCACCGAGCTCGGGGTGGCGCTGGACGCGTGCGTGGAGCGCCTCCAGACCGTCGAGCTCGCTGAGCGCTGGCGCATGCAGCCCCTCGGATCGGATCGGGTGCGGATCATCAACGATGCGTACAACGCGAGTCCCGACTCGATGGCGGCAGCGCTGCGCACACTCGCTCAGATCACGGGTCCCGGCGAGCGCACCGTCGCGGTTCTGGGATCCATGAGCGAGCTCGGCGAGTACGCGGACGAAGAGCACGACCGTGTGGGCCTGTTGGCCGTGCGGCTCGGCATCCAGCGCATCGTCGTGATCGGGCAGGCCGCCCGCCGCATGTATCTGGAAGCCGTGGCGCAAGGCTCATGGGACGCCGAGGCGGTCTTCTTCGCGACGGACGACGAAGCCTACGAGTATCTGATGGGCGAGCTGCGCGATGGCGATCGCGTATTGGTGAAGTCCTCGAACTCGGCGGGTCTGCGGTTCCTGGGCGATCGTCTGGGAGAATCCTTCTCGTGAGATCACTCCTGACGGCAGCGGCGATCTCGCTGGCATTCACGCTTTTCCTCACCCCCGTCTTCCTACGTCTGTTCCGCAAATGGGGCTGGGGTCAGGTGATCCGCACCCCGGAGAACGTGCACAATCCCAGTCACGGCGAGAAGCGCGGTGTGCCGACCATGGGCGGCACGATCTTCATCGTCGGCACGATCGTGGGCTATCTGGTCGGCGCGTACAGCGGTAACAATCCGCCCACGATCTCGGGCTGGCTCGTCGTCTGGATGATGGTCGGCTTCGGGGCGGTCGGCTTCATCGACGACTTCATGAAAGTACGCCGCCAGCGCAGCCTCGGGCTGACAGGGTGGCGCAAGATCGTCGGTCAGATTCTGGTGGCCGTGCCGTTCGGCATCGTGGCGCTGAACTTCCCGAACGCCTGGAACCAGACGCCGGCCTCGGCGTACGTGTCGTTCTTCCGGGATATCCCGATGCTGTCCTTCATGGCCCTCGGCCCGATCATCGGGTGGCTCCTGTACCTCGCGTGGACGACATTCATCGGCGTCGCGTACTCGAACAGCGTCAACGTCACCGACGGGCTGGACGGCCTCGCCGCGGGCGCCGGCGTCTTCGTGGTCGGGGCGTTCTCGCTCATCGCCTTCTGGCAGTTCAACCAGTCCTGCAGCGGGGGAGCGATCCTCTCCGACGGGGTGGCCGGCGCCTGCTACGCCACGAGGGACCCATTCGATCTCGCGATCGTCTCAGCGGCGTTCATCGGAGCCCTCGTCGGGTTCCTGTGGTGGAACGCGCCGAAGGCGCAGGTGTTCATGGGCGACGTCGGATCGATGGCGATCGGCGGCGTCATCGCGGCCATGGCGATCCTCACCCGCACCGAGCTGCTGTCCGTCCTGATCGCCGGTGTCTTCGTGATCGGCCCGGGCTCGGTCATCCTGCAGCGGGCCTACTTCAAGCTGACGCGCGGCAAGCGCCTCTTCCTGATGAGCCCCTTCCACCACCATCTCGAGATGCGTGGCTGGTCCGAGATCACGATCGTCGTCCGCATGTGGATCATCGCGGGGCTCCTCGCCGTCTCGGGCATCGGCTTCTTCTACGTCGAGTGGCTCTCGCAGACATGAGCGCCGCGCGTCTGGACGGCCTGTACAGCTGGCACGCGGACTGGCGAGGAGTGAAGGTCGCGGTCCTGGGACTGTCGGTCACAGGATTCTCGGTCGCCGACACGCTCGCCGAACTCGGCGCCGACGTGGTCGTGTTCTCCGAGTCGGCTGACCCCGAGTACGAGACCCTGCTGCCGGTGATCGGTGTCCGCGCGCACGTGGGCGCCCTGTCCTCGCCCCCCGTCGAGCTCGTCGACTTCGCCCCGGACGTCGTGATCGCCTCGCCCGGGTTCTCGCCCGCGCACCCGGTCATCGTCTGGGCGAGGGATGCCGGCATCGCGGTGTGGGGCGACATCGAGCTCGCGTGGCGCGTGCGCGACAAGGTCGTGCGCGCCGACGGCACCCCCGCCGACTGGGTGGTGATCACCGGGACGAACGGCAAGACGACCACGACGCGGCTCACCGCGACGATGCTCGTCGAGGGCGGCTTGCGCGCCGCGCCCGTCGGCAACATCGGCACTCCTGTGCTGGATGCCGTCCGCGATCCGGAGGGGTTCGACGTGCTTGTCATCGAACTCTCCAGCCACCAGCTCTGGTATCTCGGGCTGCAGAGCGGACCCCACCCCGTTTCGCCCCACTCGGCCGTCTGCCTGAACCTCGCCGACGACCACCTCGAGTGGCACGGGTCCTTCCAGGCCTACCGCGACGCCAAGGCGCACGTGTACGACAACACCCGGGTGGCGTGCGTGTACAACAAGGCCGATGTGGCGACGCGGGAGATGGTCGAGGATGCCGAGGTGGTCGAGGGCGCCCGCGCGATCGGCTTCGACCTGGGCGTGCCCGGCCCGAGCGATCTGGGCGTGGTGGACGGCATCCTGGTCGACCGCGCATTCCTCGAGGACCGTCGCACGAGCGCCCTGGAACTCACGACCGTCGCCGATCTCGCCGACCGAGGCCTGTCCGCGCCGCACATCGTCGCGAACATCCTTGCCGCGAGCGCACTCGCCCGATCGCTCGAGGTGACCCCGGCTGCCATCCGGGACGCTCTGCAGGGCTTCACGCTGGACCCGCACCGCATCGAGGTCGTCGCCGTCTCGGGGGGGATCACCTGGATCGACGACTCGAAGGCGACGAATCCGCACGCGGCGGCATCCTCTCTCGCCGCCTACCCCGGCGCCGTGTGGGTCGTCGGCGGACTGCTGAAGGGTGTCGACATCTCCGAACTCGTCGCATCACGGGGGACCACCGCGAAGGCGGCGATCGTGATCGGCGCCGACCGCGAACCCGTGCTCGCAGCTTTCTCGCGACACGCGCCGGGGGTCCCGGTGTTCGCCGTGGAGGCCGATGAGACTGAAGAGGTCATGGCACGGGTCGTCGAACTGGCCTCCCTGGTCGCGCGTGACGGTGACGTGGTCCTCCTCGCCCCCGCCGCCGCTTCCTTCGATCAGTTCGCCTCCTACGCCGACCGTGGGCGGCGGTTCGCCGCCGCGGTGCGAGAGCACACGTTGAGGGAGTCCGGTGGCGAGTACGACGCAGGCACCACCGGCAACCCGTCCGCCGACTCCGACTGACGAGCCTTCGCGCAGCGGTCTCGCCGCACGCGTATTCCTCGGGCGCGTCTTCGCGCCCGTGCCGAGCGAGTTCCTGCTGATCGCCTCCACGGCGCTCCTGCTCACCGGATTCGGGCTCGTGATGGTGCTGTCGGCCACGTCCGCCACCGCAACGGCTGCGGGGGAGCCGCCCTATGAGGCGGTCATCAAGCAGGCCGTGTTCGCCGTGATCGGCATCCCGCTCATGTTCGTCGCGAGCCGCATGCCCGTGCGGTTCTGGAAGCGCATCGCGTGGCCGGCCCTCATCGGCGCCGTCCTGTTCCAGCTGCTGGTCTTCGTCCCGGGTCTCGGTGTGGAGGCCAACGGAAACCGGAACTGGGTGCAGATCGCCGGTCTGCAGTTCCAGCCCGCCGAGTTCCTCAAGATCACGCTCGCACTGTGGATCGGCTACGTGCTCTTCCGCAAGCAGACGCTGCTGGGGTTGTGGCGTCACGTCTTCATCCCGCTCGTGCCGATGTCGATCCTCGTGATCGCGACGGTGATGGCGGGGCACGACATGGGCACCGCGATGATCCTCGCGCTCGTCGTCCTCGGCGCGCTGTTCTTCTCCGGCGTGAAGCTCCGGATCTTCATCCTTCCGCTCATCGGCGCGGCGATCGGAGCATTCCTGTTCGCGGTCAACAGCCCCGACCGCATGCGCCGCATCCTGAGCTTCTTGAATCCGAACTGCCTCGCGGACTACTTCAACGACTGCTACCAGCCGCTGCACGGCATCTGGGGGCTGGCCGGCGGCGGCCTGTTCGGGCTCGGCCTGGGCAATTCGAAGGAGAAGTACGACTGGCTGCCCGCGGCGGCGAACGACTACATCTTCGCGATCGTCGGCGAGGAGCTGGGACTCATCGGCTGCGCGGTGGTCCTCGCGCTTTTCGCCCTGTTCGCGATCGGCGCCTTCCACGTGATCCGCAAGACCGACGACCCGTTCGTGCGGATCGTCTCCGGCGCGATCACGGCGTGGATCGTCGGCCAGGCGCTCATCAACATCGGCGTGGTGCTGAGGGTGTTCCCGGTGCTCGGTGTGCCGCTGCCGTTCATGTCGCAGGGCGGTACGTCTCTGCTGTCCGTCCTCCTCGCCTCCGGGGTTCTTCTGGCGTTCGCGCGCACGCTGCCCGAAGCGGAGGCCAAGCGCCGCGCCGCGATCCAGCAGGCGGCCATCCGGCGCGAACGCGCGGCGGCGCGCGCCGGACGCTGATCTTCGCCGGTCGGCACCGCAACAGGAGTTTCGGCTGACACAGGTCTTTCCCGCATCGGTTCTTCCTGCGCTTCCCGAAACACCTGTTCTCGTGCCGCACGGGGTCCCGCAGGCCGGGGTTCGAGGGTCGCGCGGGCCGCGGGTTAAGGTCGGTAGGTGACGACCTATCTTCTCGCCGGCGGCGGCACCGCCGGTCACGTGAACCCGCTGCTTGCGGTCGCCGACGCGCTCCGCACCCGCGAGCCGGAGGCGGAGATCCTCGTCCTCGGCACGCGGGAAGGTCTCGAGGCACGACTGGTGCCCGAGCGCGGCTATGAGCTGCTCTTCGTCGACAAGGTGCCGTTCCCGCGTCGACCCGATCGCGCGGCCGCCGCGTTCCCCGCGCGCCTGCGGCGTGCGATCGCGCAGGTGCGCACCCACATCCGCGATCGCGGCGTCGAGGTCGTGGTCGGGTTCGGCGGCTACGCGGCGGCCCCCGCCTACCTCGCCGCCCGCGGCGCGCGGATTCCCGTCGTCGTGCACGAGGCCAACGCGAAGCCCGGAATGGCCAACGCGCTCGGCGCTCGGCGCGCCGCGGCCGTCGGGGTCGCGTTCGAGGGGACCCCGATCAGGGGCGGGCGTGTCGTCGGGATGCCGTTGCGCCGTGAGATCGTCGACCTCGACCGGGCGGCCCGGCGGGCGGATGCCGCGGCGTACTTCGGACTGGACGCCGACCGGCCGACGCTGCTCGTCTTCGGCGGCTCCCTCGGCGCGCAGCGGCTGAACGAGGCCTTCGCGGATGCGTGGCGGGATGTCCTGGACGCCGGCTGGCAGCTCGTGCACGTCACGGGGGAGCGGTCCGAGCTGACCGACCCCGGTGCGCCCGGTTACGCGGTTCGGCGTTACGTCGACCGGATGGACCTGGCGTTCGCGCTGTGCGACCTCATCGTCTCCCGCGCCGGCGCCGCGACGGTGAGCGAGATCAGCGCGCTCGGCATCCCCGCGGTCTACGTCCCGTATGCGGTCGGCAACGGCGAGCAAGCGCTCAATGCGGCGGGCGCCGTGCGCGCGGGTGCAGCCGTGCTGATTCCGGATGCCGAGTTCACCGGTGACCGCGTCAGGTCCGAGGTCGTGCCTCTCCTGGCCGACGAAACCCGACGCGAGGCGATGACGCGGGCTGCGGCATCCGTCGGCACGCGCAACGGCACCGAGAACGTCATCGCCATGATCGACGCCGCGCTCGGGAGGGTCGCATGACGGCCCGGCTCGTGGCGGCCGCCGCTCTGATAGGTGCGCTGGTCGCTCTCCTGTCCGGGTGCGCGCAGGGTCCGACGACGCCGGCGCGGACCCCGACGCAGTTCACGGATCGCGCGGTGCTGCCCTCGTGCGGCGAGGTGGAGCTGGCCCAGGGCGACGAGATCCCCGCCGAGAACATCACCTGCCTGCAGGATGCCGCGGACGAGGGGGCGGAGCTCGCGGTCACGCGCCCGACCACGGAGGGCGACCCCGTCACGGAGTACTACCGCGTGCTTCCCGGGGGCGGCTGGGAGGCCTACATCGACGGAAGCCAGGACGCGAACGGCGGCATCTGGTGGTTCACGCCGTGCCCCGAGGCGAAGACGCTCGAAGACCTGGCGACCTGCCAGGGTGGGCCGCTCTGAGGCGGTGACTTCTCGGGATCCGCACCGCACGGGGTGCCGGGGCGGGCTCCCAGACGCGCCGACCTAGGATTGTCGGGTCATGATCAGACCCGACCTGAGCCTCCCCATCCCCGAGCACATCGGCGCCGCCCACTTCATCGGAATCGGCGGATCCGGCATGTCCGGCCTCGCGCGCATGTTCCTGGAGCGCGGCATCCGCGTCTCGGGATCGGATCGCGCGGACAGTCAGGCTCTGCAGGATCTCGCGGCCCTCGGTGCCACCGTCCACGTCGGCCATGACGCCGCGAACCTCGGCGATGCCGACACGGTGATCCACACGGGGGCGATCTGGCCGGAGAACCCCGAGTTCGTCCTCGCGAAAGAACGCGGGATGCCGGTCATCCACCGTTCGCAGGCGCTGTACTGGCTGATCGGCGGCCGCCGGCTCGTCTCGGTCGCGGGAGCCCACGGCAAGACGACGTCGACCGGGATGATCGTCACCGCGCTGCGGGAGCTCGACGAGAACCCCACGTTCGTCAACGGCGGCGTGATCGCCCAGTTGGGCGTGTCCAGCGCCACGGGTGCCGACGACCTCTTCGTGATCGAGGCAGACGAATCAGACGGCACGTTCCTGCTCTACGACACGTCGATCGCCCTCATCACGAACGTCGACCCCGACCACCTCGACCACTACGGCAGCGACGACGCGTTCATCGACGCGTTCGCCACGTTCGCGAACCGCGCCCGCGAGGCGGTCGTCATCTCGTCCGATGACCCCGGGGCGCGCACCGTCACCGAACGACTCGTCCACGAGCGCATCGTGACGTTCGGTCAGGCGGAGGATGCGGACGTGCGGGTGAGCGGCATCCGCACCGACGGTCCGGTCTCGTTCACCCTCACGCACGAGGGCGTCGATGCGCCGATGCGCCTTGCCGTCCCCGGCGCGCACAATGCGATCAACGCGGCCGGTGCCGTCGCGGTGCTCCTCACCCTCGGCCACGGGCTCGCCGACGCCGTCCGCGCGGTGGAGGGTTTCGAGGGGACGGTGCGCCGGTTCGAACTGCACGGCGTCCAGCGCGGCGTGAGCGTGTTCGACGACTACGCACACCACCCGACCGAGGTCGCGGCGGCGCTGGAGGCCGCGCGCACCGTGATCGGCGACGGCCGGATCATCGCGATCCAGCAGCCCCACACGTATTCGCGCACGCAGCAGATGTACCGCGAGTTCGCTGAGGTGCTCGAGACGCACGCGGACCACACCGTGATGCTCGACGTCTACGGGGCGCGCGAGGATCCGGTTCCCGGGGTGACCGGCGAACTCGTCTCGAACGCCTTCGCCGATCCCGCCCACGTGCACTTCGTGGCCGACTGGCAGCAGGCGGCCGACTACACCGCGTCCGTTGCGCGCGAGGGCGACTACGTCATCACGCTCGGCTGCGGCAACGTGTACCAGATCATCCCGCAGGTGCTCGAGGCGCTCGCGAGCACCCCGACCGCCCGAGCAGCCGCGCCCGACGCGGCGGAGTGACCGCCGTTGCGCCGCCCACCGCCGCTGCCGCCGTCGGGGACGACCGCGGGTCCGGCGTCGACGACCGGCCGGGAGACCCGTCCCACGCACGACGATGAGCAGACGGATGCCGCTCCCGCCGCACCGGGGCCGAGTGAGGAGCCTGCGGCGGTCGCGCCGGTCATCCCCCTGACCGTTCCGCTCGCCTCTGCCGGCATGCAGCGCCCTGCGGGTCTGCCGACGTCCGCGGAGCAGCCGATCGAGCAGGCCCCCGACGATGCCGGAGACGAGGAGATCGGCATCCGCGAGGTCTGGTCGGCCGCGCGGGCGCGCCGGAAGGCTCTGCGGGCCGAGGTGCGGCGCTTCACCGGGCGGCAGAGGAGACGGCGCCTCCTCTGGGCGGGGGCAGCGGCATCCGTCGTGCTGCTCGTCCTGACGACGCTCGGCGCGGCGTACAGTCCGCTCTTCGCCGTCGAGCAGATCCGGATCGTCGGTACCGAGAACCTGGACACCCTTGCGGTGGAGAAGGCCCTGTCGGACCAGATCGGGACACCGTTGCCGCGCGTCGACGAGAGTGCCGTCAAGGCGGCACTCGTCGCCTTCCCCCTGGTCGAGTCGTACTCGCTCGAGGCCCGCCCGCCGCACGAACTGATCGTGCGGATCGTCGAGCGGACACCGATCGGTCTCGTCCAGACCCGGGCCGGGTACACCCTCGTGGACGCGGCCGGCGTCGCGCTGTCGACGACCGAGACACCGGCAGCGGGTCGCCCGCTGCTGACGGTCCAGGGGGGGACGCGGTCGAAGGCCTTCACCTCCGTCGGTCAGGTCATGCGATCGCTGCCGTCGTCGATCCTCGCGCAGGTGACGGCCGTGTCCGCTTCCACGCCGGATGACGTCACCCTCACTCTCGGCGACTCGAACGCGCAGGTGGTGTGGGGGAGCGCCGAGGATTCGGCATTGAAGGCTGTCACGCTCGAGAAGATCATGGCGGCGCGGCCGCCCGCCACGGTGAGCGTCTACGACGTGTCCTCGCCGAGCGCGATCGTCGTCCGCTGACCCGATCTCAGCCCCGCGCGGACGGGTTCTGGAGACGATGTCGCGACACGCCGCGACGATCCCCGCCGCGGGTCGGCGTCCGCATACTTTCGACCCAGAGGAATTGCATACCGGGCAATTCTTTAAGCCTCTAGATGAGGTTGAAGGTTTCACACCACGTGATTCCACCAGGGCGCAGCACAGACGGAGGCCGGCATGAGCCAGAACCAGAACTACCTCGCGGTGATCAAGGTCGTGGGTGTCGGCGGCGGCGGCGTCAACGCCGTCAACCGCATGATCGAACTCGGCCTTCGCGGCGTGGAGTTCATCGCGGTCAACACCGACGCGCAGGCTCTGCTCATGAGCGACGCCGACGTCAAGCTCGACGTCGGCCGGGAGCTCACGCGCGGCCTCGGTGCCGGCGCCGACCCCGAGGTGGGGCGCCGCGCCGCGGAAGACCACGCGGAAGAGATCGAAGAGGCGCTGCGGGGCGCCGACATGGTCTTCGTGACCGCGGGCGAGGGCGGCGGTACCGGTACCGGCGGTGCGCCCGTCGTCGCCAAGATCGCGAAGTCGATCGGTGCGCTCACGATCGGCGTCGTGACCAAGCCCTTCTCCTTCGAGGGCCGTCGCCGTCAGAGCCAGGCCGAGACCGGCGTTGCGAAGCTCAAGGAAGAGGTCGACACCCTCATCGTGGTGCCGAACGACCGACTGCTGGAGATCAGCGACCGCGGCATCAGCATGATCGAGGCGTTCGCCACGGCCGACCAGGTGCTCCTCGCCGGTGTGCAGGGCATCACGGACCTCATCACCACGCCCGGTCTGATCAACCTCGACTTCGCCGACGTGAAGTCGGTCATGCAGGGCGCCGGTTCGGCGCTCATGGGTATCGGGTCCGCGCGCGGTGCAGACCGCGCCATCAAGGCCGCCGAACTCGCGGTCGAGTCCCCGCTGCTCGAGGCGAGCATCGAAGGTGCGCACGGCGTGCTGCTGTCGATCCAGGGCGGGTCCAACCTGGGCATCTTCGAGATCAACGACGCTGCGCAGCTGGTGAAGGAGGCCGCGCACCCCGAGGCCAACATCATCTTCGGAACCGTGATCGACGACACTCTCGGCGACGAGGTCCGCGTCACCGTGATCGCGGCGGGCTTCGACAACGGCGAGCCCACGCTGCGCGTCGAGCCGATGGGCGCCGCCCGCGTCGTCAGCGCGCCGGTCGTGCCTGCCACTCCCGCGGCGGACGCCGCGAAGGAGCCGGCGCCGCGCGAGACCGAGCCCGTTCCGGTGGGTGCCGCCGTCCCTGACTCGAGCTACGACTCGGCGTTCGGTGACGACGACCTCGACATCCCCGACTTCCTCAAGTAACCCGTCAGGACGAGCGTGGAGCTTGCCGCACGACTCGCACAGGTCGACGCCGGGATCGAGGCTGCCGCACACGCGGCAGGCCGCGATCCCGCGTCCATCACGCGGATCGTCGTGACGAAGTTCCACCCGCCTGCTCTCGTCGAAGAGCTGTACGCGCTCGGTGTCCGAGATGTCGGGGAGAACCGACAGCAGGAGCTCTCCGAGAAGACGGCGGCGCTGAGCGCCCTGGGCGATCTGCGATGGCATTTCATCGGGCAGGCGCAGACCAACAAGGCGAAGGCGATCAGGGCGGCGGCATCCGTCGTGCACTCCGTCGACCGTCTGCGCATCGCGGACGCACTGGATGCCGCGGCGACGGCGGAGTCGCCCGTGCTGGACGTCCTGATCCAGGTGAACCTCACCGACGATGCCGGCCGCGGGGGCGTCGCGCCCGACGAGCTCGAGCGTCTCGCCGAGCACGTGAGCGGATGCGGAACCCTGCGCCTGCGCGGGGTGATGGCCGTCGCGCCGTTGGGGGAGAACCCTGCCCCGGCGTTCTCGCGGCTCGCCGACTACTCCGCGCGCGTCCGTGCCGTCGCCGCCGACGCCACATGGATCTCGGCCGGGATGACGGCCGATTTCCCACAGGCGATCGCCGCGGGCGCGACACACCTACGTATCGGGTCGGCAATCACCGGCCCGAGGCCGATACCCGGTTAACCTCGAAACACGACCACTCAGAGCATGAGTCAGCAGGAGGATGCGATGTCGAACCCATTGAAGAAGACCATGGTCTACCTCGGTCTCGCCGACGAGGAAGAGGTCTACGAAGAGCCCGCTTCCCAGCCGGCTGCCCGCAAGACCACCACGATCGAGAAGGCCGCTCCGGTGACCCCCATCCACCGCCCCGCCGTCGTCCGCCAGGTGACCCCGGCATCCATCAGCGAGATCCTCACCGTGCACCCCAAGCAGTACCGGGACGCGCAGGTCATCGCCGAGAACTTCCGCGAGGGCATCCCCGTCATCATCAACCTGTCGCAGATGAGCGACGCCGACGCACGTCGTCTGATCGACTTCGCCAGTGGCCTGTCGCTCGGGCTCTACGGCCGTATCGAGCGCGTCACGAGCAAGGTGTTCCTGCTCTCGCCCGAGAACGTCGCGGTCTCCGGCGACGGCGCCGTGGCGCAGGCGGACCCCGAGTCCGTCCCGTTCGCGCAGGGCTAGTACGACGCGCTGATACGATCGTTCTGTGAACATCGTCGGCGCGATTGCCACGATCCTCAATAGCCTCCTCCTGCTTTTCGTGATCGTGCTCCTGGTGCGGCTCGTGCTCGACTGGATCCCGTTCTTCAACCGGGAATGGCGTCCTCGCGGCGCGGGACTGGTGGCTGCGGAGATCGTCTATACGGTCACCGACCCACCGATCAAGATGTTCCGTCGCTTCATCCCGCCCCTGCGGGTCGGCGGGATCGGCATCGACTTCGGCTTCACGCTGACGATGCTCCTGTGCTTCGTCCTGCTGGCGGTCACGCGCGCGTTCATGCGCTGACGGCGGAGCATACCGGCCTTCGACACCTCCGTGAGGCGCGGCTATGCTTGCCTGGTACGACCGCCGGCCATCGGCGGAGCGGCCCCCGACATCGGCCAGCGACCAGAGCGCCCGAAAGAGGTACCACCATGGCATTGACCCCCGATGACGTCGTCACCAAGCAGTTCCAGCACGTCCGGTTCAAGGAAGGCTTCGACCCGGACGAGGTGGACGACTTCCTCGACGAGATCGTCGTCGAGTGGCGCAAGACGATCGCCGAGAACGACGAGCTGAAGGCGAAGCTGGCTGCGTACGAGTCCGGTTCCGAGGCTCCCGCCGAGGCGCCCGCCGCCGCTGAGGTCGTCGAAGAGACGCCCGCTCCGGTCGCCGCGGTGCCCGCTGCCGAGTCCGGCACGGCCCCCGCCGCAGCGAGCGCCGGAATCATCGAGCTCGCGCAGCGTCTGCACGACGAGCACGTCGCAGAGGGCATCGCGCAGCGCGACAAGCTCATCGCGGACGCCCAGTCGCAGGCGGCGTCGATCATCTCGGAGGCCGAGACGAAGGGCCGCGAGGAGATCGCACGCCTCGATAAGGAGCGCGCGAGCCTGGAGGGTCGCATCACCGAGCTGCGCAACTTCGAGCGCGACTACCGCGCACAGCTGCGCGGCTACATCGAGGGCAAGCTGCGGGACCTCGAGACCACAGGCACCAACTCCGGCTCGACCCCGGTCTCGGCCATCGGCCTCTAGGCCGGTCTTGACAGGCCGAGCCCCCCTGCACAAGGCGGCGGCCGGTGCCGTCGTCGCGATCCTCGCGGCGACGGTGCTGGCCGCCGACCAGTTCACGAAGTACCTCGCGATCCAGAACCTCCCGCCCGAGCAGGCGGTGAAGATCCTGGGTGACTTCCTCATCTTCTATCTCGTCCGCAACCCGGGGGCGGCGTTCTCGCTCGGCGAGGGCGTCACATGGATCTTCACGATCGCCCTCGCCGTCGTCGCGGTCGTGATCGTGTGGCTCACCGCCACGCGACTGCGCTCGCGCCTCTGGGCCGTCGTGCTCGGTCTGCTCCTCGGTGGTGTGCTGGGCAACCTCACCGATCGCGCATTCCGCCAGCCGGGGTTCCCCGTCGGCCACGTCGTCGACTTCATCAACACTCCGTGGATGATGCCGGCGATCTACAACGTGGCCGACATCTTCATCGTGACGATGATGATCTCCGTCGCGCTGCTCGTCCTCATCGGTCTCCGACTGGACGGCACGCGAGAAGTCCGGGCGGCGAAGGACGGTCGGCCCGAGGTCGGTCAGTCCGAGGACGCCGCGGCGCACGTCGACGGTCGTCCCGACGCGGATCGCTGACGTGGACTCGCGGACGCTGCCCGTTCCGGACGGGCTCGACGGCGCGCGAGTCGACGCCGCCCTGGCGAAGATGCTCGGCTTCTCGCGGACGTTCGCCGCAGAGGTGGCCGACGCCGGCGGTGTCGTGATGGACGGCCGCGTCCTCACGAAGTCCGATCGCCTCCATGGCGGATCCTGGCTCGAGGTGACGTGGCAGCCGAAAGAGGAGCCGCGTGTGGTTCCGCTCGCCGTGCCGGACCTCGGGATCGTCTACGAGGACGACGAGATCGTCGTCGTCGACAAGCCCGCCGGCGTCGCCGCCCACCCCTCCCTCGGCTGGGAGGGCCCGACCGTCCTCGGGGCACTGGCTGCCGGGGGAGTCCGCGTGGCCACGACGGGGGCGGCCGAGCGGCAGGGAATCGTCCACCGCCTCGACGTCGGCACGAGCGGTCTCATGGTGGTCGCGAAGACGGAACGGGCCTACACCGCGCTCAAGCGCGCCTTCAAAGAGCGCGAGGTCGAGAAGATCTACCACGCGGTCGTGCAGGGCCACCCCGATCCGCTCGCCGGAACGATCAATGCGCCCATCGGTCGGCATCCGTCCCACTCGTGGAAGTTCGCCGTCACGCCTGACGGCAAGGACTCCGTCACCCATTACGAAACGCTCGAGGCCTTCCGACGCGCGGCGCTCCTGGAGATCCACCTCGAGACGGGGCGCACGCACCAGATCCGAGTGCACATGGCCGCCCATCGGCATCCGTGCGTAGGGGATCCGCTGTACGGCGGCGACCCGACCCTCGCCGCGCGGCTCGGCCTGACCCGTCAGTGGCTGCATGCTCGGCAGCTGTCGTTCCTGCATCCGGCGACGGGCGAGCAGGTCACCTTCACATCGGAGTACCCGGCCGACCTGGCGGCCGCCCTCGAGATCCTGCGCGGGGACTGATCCTCGCCTCTCCGGATCGGCGCGTTCGGGGTCAGGCGCCTGCGACGAAGTCCGCAGGCCCATCGGCGAGCGCACGGCGGATCCGCTCGCGCATGTCCGCGTCCAGGTCGGGGAGAGCGTCGATCGAGTCGATCGGCGCCCAGGTGAGTTCGGTCATCTCGCCGTCCACGGGCCGCGGCTCGCCCGAGATCCAGGTGCAACGGAAGGTGAAATCGAGGTAGTCCGTCTGGTCGCCATTGGCGTACGTGATGCGGGGGATCACGTGGATCCACGCCAGACGATCGGCGCGGATCACGACTCCGGCTTCCTCGAGCGCTTCGCGGACGGCGGCGTCCGCAGGTTCTTCCCGCGGATCGATGATGCCCGTGATCGGGGTGAGCGCACCGTTGTCGGTGCGTCGGCCGAGCAGCACGCTGCCGTCACGGACGACGACGGCGGTCGTCCCCATGAGCCACAGGGGTGCGTGTCCGATCGCGCGGCGGAGTTCGAGGACGAAGTCGGGGGTCGGCATCCACTCACCCTAGAGCGAGCCTGGACGCGTGTCGGATGTACGGGGCACAGTGGCGCAATGACGATCAGCGTTCGACCGGCGACCGACTTCGATGACATCGCCACCCTCGTCGGGCCGAAGAAGCCGGGGTCCAACGTCTGCTGGTGCCTGAGCTACCGCATCCCCGCGAAGGAGAATCTCGCTCTGAGCGGGACGGCGCGGGCCGAGCGGGTGAGGGGGCTCCTGCGCGAAGGTCCTCCCGGCGTCCTCGCCTACGACGACGGGAACGTCGTCGGTTGGGCGGCGGTGCACCCGCGCGCCGACACGTCGTTCGCGACGAGCCGCAAGATCCCGCACGTCGACGACCTGGATGTCTGGAGCGTCTGGTGCATCCGGGTCAGACCCGGACACCGCGGCTCCGGCATCTCGCATGCGCTCCTGGCCGGGGCGATCGACTTCGCCCGTGAGTGCGGGGCTCCCGCCGTCGAGGGCTACCCCGTCGACAACCGCGGGCAGAAGGTGGACCTCACGATGGCCTACGTCGGAACGCGGTCCCTGTTCGAGAAGGCCGGCTTCCACCTCGCCGCGCCGACGGAGTCCGTGCTGAACGGCTTCCCGCGCGTGATCATGCGCCTCGATCTACGGTGAGCGCACGGTGTCGGCGAGCGAACTTAGACTCGTCGGGTGGCAGCCGATTCCTTCGTTCACCTTCACGTTCACAGTGAATATTCGATGCTGGACGGCGCGGCGCGCATCGGTCCGATGGTGCAGGAAGCAGTCCGGCTCGAGATGCCGGCGATCGCCGTCACCGATCACGGCAACACGTTCGCGGCCTTCGAGTTCTACAAGACGGCCAAGGCCGCCGGCATCAAGCCGATCATCGGCATCGAAGCCTATGTGACACCCGGCACCCACCGCACCGACAAGTCGCGCGTGCGGTGGGGATCACCCGAGCAGAGCGACGACGACGTCTCCGGTGCGGGCGCCTACACCCACATGACGCTTCTCTCCGAGACCACGGAGGGCATGCACAACCTGTTCCGGCTGTCGTCGAAGGCGAGCATGGAGGGGTACTACTTCAAGCCGCGGATGGACCGCGAGCTGCTGCAGAAGTACTCCAAGGGCCTGATCGCCACGACGGGATGCCCGTCGGGAGAGGTGCAGACGCGCCTGCGGCTCGGCCAGTACGAGGCCGCCCGTGCGGCCGCGGCGGAGTTCCAGGACATCTTCGGCAAAGACAACTACTTCACCGAGATCATGGACCACGGTCTGTCGATCGAGCGCCGGGTGATGTCGGACCTCATCAAGATCTCGAAAGACCTCGACATCCCGCTGGTGGGGACGAACGACCTCCACTACACCCACCAGCACGATGCGACCAGCCATGCGGCGCTGCTGTGCGTGCAGTCCGGATCCACCCTCGACGATCCCAAGCGCTTCAAGTTCGACGGAGACGGCTATTACGTCAAGTCCGCCGCTGAGATGCGGCAGGTCTTCCGCGATCATCCCGAGGCGTGTGACAACACCCTGCTGATCGCCGAGCGCTGCGATGTCGAGTTCAACACCTCCGCGAACTACATGCCCAACTTCCCGGTGCCCGACGGCGAGACGGAGGAGAGCTGGTTCGTCAAGGAGGTCGAGAAGGGCCTCGAGTACCGGTACCCCGGCGGCATCCCCGACGCCGTCCGCGCACAGGCCGAGTACGAGACCTCCGTCATCGTCCAGATGGGCTTCCCGGGGTACTTCCTCGTGGTCGCCGACTTCATCAACTGGGCGAAGGACAACGGCATCCGGGTGGGCCCGGGCCGCGGATCCGGCGCCGGATCCATGGCCGCCTACGCCATGCGCATCACCGACCTCGACCCGCTGCAGCACGGTCTGATCTTCGAGCGCTTCCTGAACCCCGACCGCGTCTCGATGCCCGACTTCGACGTCGACTTCGACGACCGTCGCCGCGGCGAGGTCATCCAGTACGTCACGGAGAAGTACGGCAGCGAGCGAGTCGCCCAGATCGTGACGTACGGCACGATCAAGGCCAAGCAGGCGTTGAAGGATGCCGGGCGTGTGCTCGGATTCCCGTTCAGCATGGGGGAGAAGCTCACCAAGGCGATGCCGCCCGCCGTGATGGGCAAGGACATGCCTCTCGAGGGCATGTTCGACCGTGAGCACCCGCGCTTCAAGGAGGCGAGCGAGTTCCGCGCGCTCATCGAGACGGATGCCGAGGCCAAGACGGTCTTCGACACCGCGGTCGGGCTCGAGAACCTCAAGCGGCAGTGGGGCGTGCACGCCGCCGGTGTGATCATGTCCAGTGACCCGCTCGAGGACATCATCCCGATCATGCGGCGCGAACAGGACGGCCAGATCGTCACGCAGTTCGACTATCCGTCGTGCGAAGCGCTGGGTCTGATCAAGATGGACTTCCTGGGGCTGCGCAACCTCACGATCATCAACGATGCGCTCGACAACATCGCCGCGAACCGGGGCCACCCGCTCGTCCTCGAAGAGCTCGAGCTCGACGACGCGGCCTCCTACGAACTCCTCTCGCGCGGCGACACCCTCGGGGTGTTCCAGCTCGACGGCGGTCCGATGCGTTCTCTGCTGCGTCTGATGAAGCCCGACAACTTCGAAGACATCTCGGCCGTCATCGCGCTGTACCGACCCGGGCCCATGGGCGCGAACAGCCACATCAACTACGCCCTGCGCAAGAACGGCCAGCAGGAGATCACGCCGATCCACGAGGAGTTCAAGGACTCGCTCGCCGAGATCCTCGACACGAGCTACGGGTTGATCATCTACCAGGAGCAGGTGATGGCGATCGCTCAGCGCGTCGCCGGGTTCAGCCTCGGTCAGGCCGACATCCTCCGCCGCGCGATGGGCAAGAAGAAGAAGTCCGAGCTCGACAAGCAGTTCGAGGGCTTCCAGGCCGGGATGCACGCGAACGGCTACTCCGACGACGCGGTGAACAAGCTCTGGGAGATCCTCCTGCCGTTCTCGGACTACGCCTTCAACAAGGCGCACTCCGCCGCGTACGGCCTGGTCTCGTACTGGACCGCTTATCTGAAGGCGCATTACCCCGCCGAGTACATGGCCGCGCTGCTGACGAGCGTGGGCGATTCGAAAGACAAGATGGCGGTCTACCTCAACGAGTGCCGCCGTATGGGCATCCGCGTCCTCCCGCCGGACGTGGGGCAGTCGATCCGCTTCTTCGCCGCCGTCGGCGACGACATCCGCTTCGGTCTGGGGGCGGTCCGCAACGTCGGGGCGAACGTCGTCGACGGCATCGTCGCGTCCCGCGCCGATGCGCCGTTCACCGACTTCCACGACTTCCTCTCGAAGGTTCCCGCGCACGTGGCCAACAAGCGCACGGTCGAGTCGCTCATCAAGGCGGGTGCGTTCGATTCGCTCGGGGCGACGCGCCGGGCCCTCATGGAGATCCACGAGGACGCCACCGAGGCCGCGGTGCTCGACAAACGCCGCGAGGCCAACGGCGAGGTCGGCTTCGACTTCGACTCACTCTGGGGTGATGACGAGCCGCAGCAGGCGCAGAAAGTGCCGGAGCGTCCGGAGTGGACGAAGAAGGACAAGCTCGCCTTCGAGCGCGAGATGCTCGGGCTGTACGTGTCCGATCATCCGCTGGCGGGGCTGGAGATCCCCCTCGCCAAACACGCGTCGATCAGCATCCACGATCTGCTCGCGTCGGAGGACATCTCCGACGGCGAGCAGGTGACCGTCGCCGGCCTGGTCACGAGCGTTCAGCACCGGGTCGCCAAGTCCAGCGGAAACCCGTACGGCATGATCACCGTCGAGGACTTCAACGGCGAGATCACGGTCATGTTCATGGGCAAGACTTATACGGAGTTCCAGTCGATGCTCGTCGCGGACTCGATCCTCGTGGTCCGCGGACGCGTGTCGCGGCGGGACGACGGCATGAACCTGCATGCGGTTTCGGCGTTCGCCCCCGACCTCGGTGCGGTCGACGAGTCCGGACCCCTGGTGCTGGTCCTGCCGGAACGGCGGGCGAGCCAGTCCACGATCGAAGAGCTGCGGCAGACGCTGGAGCGTCATCGTGGTGACACGGAGGTCACCGTCAAGCTCCACGCGGGCTCCACGGCGAAGGTCTTCGAGGTGCCGTTGCCGGTGCGCGTGACCGCGGACCTCTACGGCGAGCTGAAGGGACTTCTCGGGCCGCAGTGCCTGGGATGAGAGCCGGCGCGGGCACGCAGGCCCGTGCCTATGGCTTGCCCGTGAGTGGAGCGGATCTCATCGGCGTCTCATGAGCCGCCGGTAGTATCGGGACGGTGTGCGCCGCGCGAGCGGCGGGGAGAGGATGATCGTGACCGACGAGCGAGCGAACGAGTACACCGGGGCCGGAGAAGAGCGGATCACGGAGCAGGATGTGCTTCCGACGACGTCCGATGAACGGCCCCAGTACGGCGTCGGACCGTTCTCGATCCGCGAAGTCGCGATCGTCGGCGTCTGGATCGTCGCGTTCATCGTGTCGTTCTTCTCCGTCGCCAGCGAGCAGGCGATGGCCCAGCTCCTGTTCGGCGGCTCCGTCTGGACGAACGGCCTGGATTGGATCCTCACGATCGGTCTACCGACCGTCGCGGTCTTCCTGATCGTCCTGCGCCGCTTCTCACCGGATGGCATCCGTCGGGTCGGTTCCCTGGGCATCGACCAGTTCGCCTCGGTCGCCTTCTCGGTCTCCGCCGTGGTGTGGCTCACTCTGCTGTGGCGCAACGTCGCCGTCTCGATCGAGACCGGTGTGTGGATCTACGGCTGGGTCGTGTGGGTGGAGTTCTTCCTCATGCTCGCCGGCGTCGTGCTGACGGTCGTCGCACCGCTGCTGCCGATCCTCGGCGAGGACTTCGCAGGCCGCCGTGAGGTGCCCGCACACCGCAACGCGCGCCCGATCCGCCCCGTCTCGGCTCGGCCGCCGCGCCCCGCCGCACCGGCCGCGTCGGAGACCGACACGTTCGACACCGACGCCTCTCCGGCGTACGCAGATCAGACCGCCGCGTACTCGACCGCAGCGTACGCTGCCGGCCAGTCGGACACGATGCCCGTCGCGCGCACGGCCTCCGGCGAGCGTGAAGCCTGGGCTCCCGTGCAGACCCGCGACACGTTCGAACCGGTCGAGGCGCAACCGGAGGCCGACGAGTCCGCCGCGAGTGAGTCGAGCTCCGCCGTGCAGGCGTTCTGGGCGCTCGTGCCAGAGGACCGCGACGTCGTCGACGAGCGGGACGTCCCGATCTTCCGCATCGGGCCCACCGCGTGGGCGCTCGTCCTCGAGGACCGCGGCGAGGTATTCGTCGTGCGGCACGAGGACGGCCGGATCGGCTACCTGCACGATGTCACCGGCGTGACGCGCGGCTGACCCCGCGTCATCTCACCCGCTCGACCCGAAGGCTTCCCCCATGCTCCGCATGATCGACCTGCGCGGCCGTGACCACACTCCGGCCGAGCTCCTCGCCGCCGTTCCACGCGCCACGTCGGCGCGTGCGGAGGCGCTCCTGACGGCCGCCGGGCTCGTCGCCGACGTCGCCGCCCACGGTGAGGCGGCGCTGCGCGAGCAGGCCGAGAAGTTCGATGGAGCGTCCGGCCACGAGATCCGGGTGCCCGCTGCCCATCTCGACGAGGCGCTCGCCGTGCTGGATCCGAAGGTCCGCGCCGCCCTGGAGGAGGCCATCGTGCGCGTGCGCGCCGGGTCCGCCGCCCAGGTCCCGGCGCCGTCGGTGACACAGCTCGCGCCGGGCGCGTTCGTGCACCAGCGATGGCAGCCGGTGCGCCGTGTCGGCCTCTACGTGCCGGGCGGCAAGGCCGTATACCCGTCGAGCGTCGTGATGAACGTGGTTCCCGCGCAGGTCGCCGGCGTCCAGCAGATCGCTCTGGCCTCGCCGCCGCAGCGCGCCCACGGCGGGCGCGTGCACCCCGTCATCCTCGCGGCGGCACGACTGCTCGGTGTGGATGAGGTGTACGCCATGGGCGGCGCCGGAGCGGTCGGGGCGTTCGCGTACGGCGTGCCCACGCTCGCACTGGAGCCGGTTGATGTCGTCACCGGGCCGGGCAACAACTTCGTCGCCGCCGCCAAGCGCGCGGTGGCCGGTGTCGTGGGGACTGACTCCGAGGCGGGTGCGACCGAGATCCTCATCGTGGCGGACGACACCGCAGATCCCCGCCTGGTTGCGGCGGACCTGATCAGCCAGGCGGAGCACGACGAGCAGGCCTCGGCGGTGCTCGTCACGGACTCCGAATCCCTCGCTGCGGCGGTCCTGGACGAGATCGGGCCGCTCGCCGCGCGGACGCGGCACGCGGAGCGGGTCGCCGCGGCGCTCGGCGGACCGCAGTCGGCCGTCGTCCTCGTCGACGACCTCGCGGCCGCGACCGCGTTCAGCAACGCCTACGCACCCGAACACCTCGAGCTTCACCTGTCGAACCCGGATGCCGCGTCCTTCGTCCACGCCGGTGCCGTGTTCGTCGGACCCCACACCCCGGTGAGCCTCGGCGACTACCTGGCCGGCAGCAACCATGTCCTGCCCACCGGGGGACAGGCGCGCTACGCCGCGGGTCTCTCGGCGGCGACCTTCCTGCGTCCGCAGCAGGTGATCGAGTACGACCGTGCGGCACTCGCGGAGGTGCGCGAGGCCGTCGTGACACTCGCCGAAGCCGAAGACCTGCCCGCGCACGGCGAAGCCGTGCAGGCACGCTTCCCCGCGTAGTCTGGGTCCGCCATGCATTGCCCGTTCTGCCGCCATCCCGATTCCCGCGTGATCGACTCGCGGACGAGTGACGACGGGCTCAGCATCCGTCGTCGTCGTCAGTGCCCGCAGTGCGGGGGCCGGTTCTCGACGATCGAGACGGCGAGTCTGAACGTGATCAAGCGCTCTGGCGTCGTCGAGCCGTTCAGCCGCGAGAAGGTCATGTCCGGCGTCCGCAAGGCCTGTCAGGGGCGCCCGGTCACCGAGGGCGACCTCGCGGTGCTTGCGCAGAAAGTCGAGGAGGCCGTACGCCAGACGGGTTCCTCGCAGGTCGACACGAACGAGATCGGACTGGCGATCCTGGGTCCGCTCCGCGACCTCGACGAGGTCGCGTACCTCCGCTTCGCCAGCGTCTACCAGGCGTTCGACTCGCTCGAGGACTTCGAATCGGCGATCGGTCAGCTCCGCGCAGATCACGCTTCTCCGGCTCCGGACGAATCGGTCGCACCCGCCTGAGCGGATAGCCTGGAGGCGATGTATCCCCTCCTCTTCCGCACCGTCCTCGCCCGGATGGATCCCGAGACGGCGCACCACGCGGCCATGGTCGTGATCCGGCTCGCCGGGGTCGCACCCTTCGCCTGGATCGCGCGAGCGTTGACGCGCCCGGCTCCCTCATCGCAGGTGTCGGCGCTCGGTCTGACGTTCGACTCGCCGTTCGGCGTCGCCGCCGGCTTCGACAAGGACGTCCGCGCCGTCCGGGGGCTGCACGCCCTCGGATTCGGGCACATCGAAGTGGGGACGATCACCGCGATCCCGCAGGAGGGCAACCCCCGCCCGCGGCTTTTCCGCCTGATCCCCGACCGTGCCGTGATCAACCGGATGGGCTTCAACAACCGCGGGGCGACCGAAGCGGCTCGCCGGCTCCAGCGCCTCCGCAAGCGCCGCCAAGGCGCGGTCATCGGTGTGAACATCGGCAAGAGTCGCGTCGTGGACGTCGAGAACGCGACCGAGGACTATGTCCACAGCGCCACGCTCCTCGCGCCGCTCGCCGACTACCTCGTCGTGAACGTGTCGTCGCCGAACACGCCGGGGCTGCGCGGACTCCAGGCGGTGGAGACGCTGCGGCCTCTGCTGGTCGCAGTCAGGGACGCGGCGGGCCGGACGCCGCTCCTCGTGAAGATCGCCCCCGACCTTCCGGATGACGAGGTCGAGGCCGTCGCCCGTCTCGCCGTCGAAATCGGGCTGTCCGGCATCATCGCGACGAACACGACGATCTCACGCGACGACCTGCGCACCGACGCAGCAGTCGTGGAATCGGCCGGCGCGGGAGGGCTGTCGGGCGCTCCGCTCGCCGCGCGCGCCCTCGAGGTACTGCGGATCGTTCGCGCCGTCGTGCCGGAGGAGTTCGTCGTCATCTCGGTCGGGGGCGTGGAGACAGCCGCGGATGTGCGCGAACGGCTGCGTGCCGGCGCGACGCTCGTGCAGGGCTACACGGCGTTCCTGTACCGCGGCCCGTTGTGGGGGCGTCAGATCAACCGGGGTCTCGTCGCAGACCGGTGACGCTCAGACGGGGTGCTGCCCGCGCTTGACCTGCGGCTTCGGCAGACGCATGAACCTCATCTGGATGATGCGCATCGCGCCGTACCAGCCCAGGCCCTTCTCCGTGCGCTCGGCGCCGAACTTCTTGCGCGCCGCCTGCTTGACCCGGATCGAGGTCAGCACCATGTCGCCGATCACGAAGAGGATGAAGATCCACAGGCCGATGAACGAGTAGTACTGCACGGCCGGGACCGGGATGAAGGTGGCGAGGATCACCAGGACCATGGCCGGCATCACGGCTTCGCCCAGGTGCCAGCCCGAGTCGATGAAGTCGCGCACGAACTTGCGCTGCGGGCCCTTGTCCCGGATCGGCAGGTACTTGTCCTCGCCGGCGGCCATGCCGATGCGGGCCTTCTCGCGCTGCGCGGCGAGCTCCGCCTTCGCGCGCGCCTTCGCCTCTTTCGTGTCGGCCACGAGCGGGCGCTTGCGGGCGGCCTCCTGCTCGGCGCGCGTCGGGGTCGCACGGCCCTTCCCGCCGGAGGTCGCCTGGTCCGGAACGTCTGCGGGGACGGGAGCTGCGGGGGTTTTCGCCACGATGGAACCTCGGAGTCTCGAAAAGGAAGCACCTTAAGATTACCCGCATGAACACCGACCTCACCCGACAGGATGCCGTGCGCGATGCCGCCGCATCCGGTATCCCCGCTGCTCTCGCCGATCTGGGCACCCTCGTGCGCATCCCCTCGGTCGCGTTCCCGGGATTCGACGCGACAGAGGTCCAGCGCAGCGCCGAGGCCGTGAAGGCCCTCGTGGACGACCTGGGTCTGTTCGACAGCGTCGAGATCCGGCGCGCGGGGATCGCCGGCACGGACGAGATCGGGCATCCCGCCGTCCTGGCCACGCGCGCCGCCCGCAACGGCCGGCCGACGATCCTGCTCTACGCCCACCACGACGTGCAGCCGGTGGGGGATGAGGCGCTCTGGGAGTCCTCGCCGTTCGAACCCACCGTCCGCGACGGACGTCTCTACGGCCGCGGCGCCGCCGACGACAAGGCGGGCGTCATGGCGCACGTCGCCGCGCTGCGCGCGCTGAAGGAGGCGCTCGGCCCCGACTTCGACCTCGGCGTCGCTCTCTTCATCGAGGGGGAGGAGGAGGCCGGCTCGCGATCGTTCGCGCAGTTCCTCAGCGAGAACGCCGACGCGCTTCGGGCCGATGTCATCGTGGTCGCCGATTCCGGCAACTGGGACGCCCGGACTCCGGCCCTCACGGTGTCGCTCCGCGGCAACACGCGCTTCACTCTGCGGGTCCGCACGCTCGAGCACGCGTCGCACTCGGGCATGTTCGGGGGAGCGGTGCCCGACGCCATGATGGCAACGGTCACGCTCCTGGCCACCCTCTGGGACGAGGACGGCGCCGTCGCCGTCGAGGGGCTCACCGAGAGGGATGCCGAAACCCCGGCCTACGACGAAGTGACTCTTCGCGACGAAGCCGGGCTGCCCGACGGAGTCAGCCCCATCGGGCGAGGGTCGATCCTCAGCCGGATCTGGAACAAACCGTCGATCACGGTCACGGGAATCGACGCGCCCAGCGTCGCGAACGCGTCGAACACGCTGAGTCCGGAGGTGAGTGTTGTCATCAGCGCCCGCGTCGCGCCCGGGCAGCCGGCCCGCGAGGCGTACGCGGCGATCGAGGCCCATCTGCGCGCCCGCGCGCCGTTCGGTGCAGAGCTCGCCTTCTCGGATCAGGACTACGGCGACGCGTTCCTCGTGGACACGAGCGGCGCGGCGGTCGCCCGGGCCCTCGAGGCGATGCACGAGGCGTACGGGGTCGAGCCGGTGGAGATCGGCGTCGGCGGATCCATCCCGTTCATCGCAGATCTGGTTCGCGAGTTCCCCGCCGCGCAGATCCTGGTCACCGGCGTCGAGGACCCGCACGCCCGAGCGCACAGCCCGAACGAATCGCTGCACCTCGAGACCTTCCGCAACGCCGTGCTGGCCGAAGCGCTCCTCTTGGAGAAGCTGGATGCGGAGTCCGCCGGGGCGTAGCGGACCCGCCCGCCCGACCCGGGCGTAGAATCGACACACCACGCCGCGTCTCGCGGCCCACCCGGAGGAGTGCCATGACCGACACTGCACTGTCGACCGACCAGCCCGTTCTCGAGCACGGCGTCGGGCTCACCGAGGCCGCCGCGCTGAAGGTGAAGAGCCTGCTGCAGCAGGAGGGTCGAGATGACCTCCGTCTGCGTGTCGCGGTGCAGCCGGGCGGCTGCAGCGGCCTGATCTATCAGCTCTACTTCGACGAGCGCTACCTCGACGGCGACAAGACCGTCGATTTCGACGGTGTCGAGGTGATCGTCGACGACATGAGCGTCCCTTACCTCGACGGCGCGAAGATCGACTTCAAGGACACGATCTCGGAGCAGGGTTTCACGATCGACAACCCGAACGCCGCCGGAAGCTGCGCCTGCGGCGACAGCTTCCACTGATCTGCCGTCTTCCGTGATCGGGCCCGTCCTGTGCGAACAGCGTTAGGGCCCGATTTCGTCCCCCGAACACACGGCGCAACCTGGGCGGATGGCCTGAATGCGCCCGGAGGTTGCCCTAGACTGGCGATGTCCGCTTCACGTCCGAAAGGTGCATTGTGCCCCTGAGTCGAGTGCCCTCGAAACGCCTCCTGCGCTGGGCTGCGATCCCCATCGGAGTCGCGACAGCCGTCGCCCTCGCAGGGTGCACGCAGGCCGAGCTTCACGGCTACCTGCCCGGCTTCGAGGAGGGCGCCGAGCCGACCACGAACCACACGGACATGGTCGCCGGTCTCTGGGTCAACTCCTGGATCGTGCTCCTTGTCGTCGGCATCATCACGTGGGGTCTCATGGGCTGGGCGGCCATCGTGTACCGCCGGCGCAAGGGCCAGGTCGGGCTTCCCGTCCAGCTGCGGTACAACATGCCGATCGAGATCTTCTACACGATCGTCCCGCTGATCCTGGTCATCGGCTTCTTCGCGTTCACCGCCCGCGACCAGACGATCCTCGAGACGCAGACCGAGGACCCGGACGTGTCGATCATCGCGATCGGCAAGCAGTGGGCGTGGGACTTCCAGTACAACGGCGAGGACGAGGACGGCTCGGACGCCGTCTGGTCGATGGGTGTCCAGGCCGACCCCGCCGCGAACGGCGACGTCGACCAGGAGAAGCTTCCGACGCTCTACCTGCCGGTCGACAAGTCGGTGAAGATCCTCCTCCAGTCGCGTGACGTCATCCACTCCTTCTGGGTCATTGACTTCCTCTACAAGAAGGACATGTACATCGGGCGTGACAACTACTGGTCGTTCACGCCGACCCGCGAGGGCACGTACGCGGGCAAGTGCGCCGAGCTGTGCGGCGAGTACCACTCGGCAATGCTCTTCAACGTCAAGGTCGTCAGCGAGGCCGAGTACGAGGATTACCTCGCGACGCTCAAGGCCGCCGGCCAGACCGGTGACATCAACGACGAATACGACCGGCTCCAGAACCAGCCCGGCACGGGCGCGACCGCTGAAGGAGATGAGTGATCATGGCGACCACACTTCCATTACAGGAATCGTCGCCGGGTCGCCCGACGACTCTGCCTCCCCGTCAGGCCGCGCTGCTGAGCTCGTCCCGCGTCGGGCAGAAGGGCAACATCGTCGTCAAGTGGATCACTTCCACTGACCACAAGACGATCGGCTACCTGTACCTGATCTCGTCCGTCATCTTCTTCATGCTCGGCGGCGTGATGGCGCTGATCATGCGTGCTGAGCTGTTCGAGCCGGGCATGCAGATCATCCCGACCAAAGAGCAGTACAACCAGCTGTTCACGATGCACGGCACGATCATGCTGCTCATGTTCGCGACGCCGCTCTTCGCGGGATTCGCGAACGTGATCATGCCGCTGCAGATCGGTGCGCCCGACGTCGCCTTCCCGCGCCTGAACGCGTTCGCGTTCTGGCTGTTCCTGTTCGGCTCGACGATCGCGGTCGCCGGCTTCCTCACCCCGCAGGGCGCCGCGGCGTTCGGCTGGTTCGCGTATCAGCCGCTCGCGAATGCGAGTTTCTCGCCCGGCGTCGGTGGCAACCTCTGGATGCTGGGCCTCGGTATGAGCGGCTTCGGCACGATCCTCGGTGCGGTGAACTTCATCACCACGATCATCACGATGCGCGCTCCTGGCATGACGATGTGGCGCATGCCGATCTTCACGTGGAACACGCTCGTGACCAGCATCCTCATCCTGATGGCCTTCCCGGTGCTGGCCGCGGCCATCCTCGCGGCGGGTGCCGACCGCGTGCTCGGCGCGCACATCTACGACCCGGCCAACGGCGGTGTCCTGCTGTGGCAGCACCTGTTCTGGTTCTTCGGGCACCCCGAGGTGTACATCATCGCGCTGCCGTTCTTCGGCATCGTCTCCGAGATCTTCCCGGTGTTCAGCCGCAAGCCGATCTTCGGATACAAGACGCTCGTCTACGCGACGATCGCGATCGCCGCGCTGTCGGTGGCCGTCTGGGCGCACCACATGTACGTCACCGGTGCCGTGCTGCTGCCGTTCTTCGCGCTCATGACGATGTTGATCGCGGTGCCCACGGGCGTGAAGATCTTCAACTGGATCGGCACGATGTGGCGGGGGTCGGTGACGTTCGAGACGCCAATGGTGTTCGCGCTCGGCTTCCTCGTGTCGTTCGTCTTCGGTGGACTCACCGGCGTGATCCTCGCCTCGCCGCCGCTGGACTTCGCCCTGTCTGACTCGTACTTCGTCGTGGCGCACTTCCACTACGTCGTCTTCGGCACCGTTGTGTTCGCGATGTTCGCCGGGTTCTACTTCTGGTGGCCCAAGTTCACCGGCAAGATGCTCAACGAGCGTCTCGGGATGGTCCACTTCTGGATGCTGTTCGTCGGCTTCCACATGACCTTCCTCATCCAGCACTGGCTCGGGGTCGACGGTATGGCCCGACGGTACGCGGACTACTCCGCCGCAGACGGTTGGCTGTGGGAGAACCAGCTGTCCACCGTCGGTGCGATGATCCTCGGTGCATCGATGATCCCGTTCCTGTTCAACGTCTGGATGACGGCGCGGAAGGCTCCGAAGGTCACGGTGAACGACCCGTGGGGATACGGCGGCTCGCTCGAATGGGCGACCTCCTGCCCGCCGCCACGGCACAACTTCACGTCGATCCCGCGCATCCGCAGCGAGCGGCCGGCATTCGATCTCAACCATCCCGAGGCCGGCATCCCGGTCGGCGTCGGACCGGCGAAGGATGCTCCCGAAGCCCCGGTCGTCGATCTCGACGAAGGAAAGGTGAAGTAGGTGAGGACCAACACCGGTCTCTGGTGGGTGCTGTCGGCCTTCTTCCTGCTGATGGCGATCGTGTACACGATCTGGGCCATCATCACGAGTCCCGACCAGTCGTGGTACACCGGACTCGAGCCCGTTGGTTCCGTTGCGCTCCTGTTCGCGTGCCTGATGGCCGCGCTGATCGCGTTCTATGTCGGGCGCGTGCACAAGGCTCAGGGCGGTGAACTGCCCGAGGACATCCTCACGTCGGACATCGACGACGGTGACCCCGAGGTGGGCGAGTTCAGCCCCTGGTCGTGGTGGCCCATCGTGCTCGCCTTCTCAGCGGCACTCGCGATCCTCGGCCTGGCTGTCGGCGCATGGATCTTCCCGATCGGCCTCGGCGTCTTCGCCGTCGCGATCGTCGGGTGGGTGTACGAGTACTACCGCGGATACTTCGCCCGCTGATCCTCACCAGATCGTGCCCCTGCGGTTGACAGGCGCCGGCGTCTCGGACGTCGGCGCCTTTCGCACGATCAACCAGGATGCCGCGTTCACCGCCGGCTGGGGCGCTGTCGTGGCTGACGGCGTGGGTGGCGCTCCGGCGATCTCGCTTCCGCAGCGCTGATCCATAGCCTTGTCGCCGGGCGCACGATGCCGGCGGATGCGGCCGTGCTTCCCGCCGCTTCGTCCCCTGAGGACGGTGCGCACGCGCTCGTCGACATCACACTGAGGGCCGGTACGCGCGACGGACGTCACGGCTGTGGTGTGCGACGTCGAGGTCGCTCCAGGCGCGGTGGAACGGGATCTTCCCGACTTCCGCGCGGTGAGGCCGCTGGGCGGTTCGGCGAGGAGCTCGAGACGACCTGAGTCAGGCTCCTGTCGGAGCGCGCACGACCATGACCTGGGCATCGAACGTCCGGGGGAGGGAACCCTCGTCGTTCTCGGTCGGCTGGCCCTCGCGCACCCAGTACTCGTAGCCGCCGATCATCTCCTTGACCGAGAAGCCGAGCCGGGCGAACTCGATCGCCGCCTTCGTGCCGGCGTTGCATCCGGGGCTCCAGCAGTACACGACGACCGGAATCCGCGCGTCGAGCTCGGCCGGCGCCCGTTCTGCGATCTCCTGTCGCCGAAGATGCACTGCCCCGGAGATGCGTCCCTGCGCCCACGCCTCGTCGCTGCGGACATCGACGAGCACGAAGTCCTCACCGGCCTTCTGTGCGGCGTAGACATCGGAGGCGTCGGTCTCGTGGGCGAGCTTGGCGGAGAAGTAGGCGAGGGCGTCTGTCATCCCTCCACGCTACGACAGACGCCTGGCACCCTCCGTGCGGAGGAGTGCCAGGCGTCGTCGGATGACTGCCGATCAGTCGGAGGAGGGCTTCTTGCCCTTCTTCGGGGCTTCCTTCTCGGCGATGATCACGTTGGACGGGCGGACGGCCGTCTCAGAGGCGCGTCCGTCGTCGATCGGCACGTGCGGAGCGTCCGGGACACCGGCGCGCTCGTGAGCGCCCTGGATCTCGAGGTCTTCCTCGGCGGCGATGTGCTCGAGCTCGTGGTGCTGGTGGGCAACCGCCTCATCGAGCTCCGCCTGTGTGAGCGGTGCGAGGCGATCCTCGAACAGCGAACGCGAGGCGACCGCGCGGAGCTTCTCGTGCCACGGGATGCGACCCTTTGCGTTCGGACGGACCACGAGCGGCTCGTACGTCTCGTTGTCCACGAGCTTCCAGCGCTCGTACTCGTCGACGGGCTGGTGGACCTCGATGTACTCGCCACCGGGGAGGCGCACGATGCGTCCCGACTCGTAGCCGTGCAGGGCGATCTCGCGGTCCTTCTTCTGCAGGGCGAGGCAGATGCGCTTCGTGACGAAGTACGCGACGATCGGTCCGATCACCAGCAGCGCTTGCAGCGTGTGGATCACGCCTTCCATCGTGAGGTGGAAGTGCGTCGCGATGATGTCCGAGGACGCCGCCGCCCACAGGACCGCGTAGAACGTGACACCGGCGGCGCCGATGGCGGTGCGGGTCGCCGCGTTGCGCGGACGCTGGGCGATGTGGTGCTCACGCTTGTCGCCCGTGATCCACGCCTCGATGAAGGGGTAGATCAGCACGACAAGGATGAACAGCGCCAGTCCGACGAGCGGAACGAGGATGTTGAACGACCAGGTGCGGTTCAGGAAGACGAACTCCCACCCCGGCGGGACCAGACGCAGCGCACCGTCGGCGAAGCCGATGTACCAGTCGGGCTGGGTGCCTGCCGACACGGGGGACGGGTCGTACGGACCGTAGTTCCAGATCGGGTTGATCGTGAACAGCGACGCGATCAGCACGATCACACCGAACGTGATGAACAGGAAGCCGCCCATCTTCGACATGTACACCGGCATCATCGGGTAGCCGACGACGTTGCTGTTCGTGCGGCCGGGGCCGGCGAACTGGGTGTGCTTGTTGACGATCATCAGCATCAGGTGCACCACGAGCAGACCCACCAGGATCGCCGGCAGCAGCAGGATGTGCAGGGTGTAGAGGCGTCCGACGATCGCCGTGCCCGGGAACTCGCCGCCGAAGAGAAGGAACGAGGTCCACGTGCCGATCAGGGGGATCCCCTTGATCATGCCGTCGATGATGCGCAGGCCGTTGCCCGAGAGCAGGTCGTCGGGAAGCGAATAGCCGGTGAAGCCCTCCGCCATCGCGAGGATGAACAGGACGAAGCCGATCACCCAGTTGAGTTCGCGCGGCTTGCGGAACGCGCCGGTGAAGAAGATGCGCAGCATGTGCACACCGATGCCGGCGACGAACACGAGGGCGGCCCAGTGATGGATCTGGCGGACCAGCAGACCGCCGCGGATGTCGAACGAGATCCGCAGCGACGAGTCCAGTGCCGCGGACATCTCGACACCGCGCATCGGCAGGAAAGCGCCGGTGTAGTGGGTCGGGACCATCGAGGCCTGGAAGAAGAACGTCAAGAACGTTCCGGAGAGCAGGACGACGACGAAGGACCAGAGCGCGATCTCACCCAGCATGAACGACCAGTGGTCGGGGAAGATCTTGCGTCCGAGCTCCTTGACCATCCCGGAGAGGCTGGTGCGCTCGTCGATGTAGTTCGCGGTCGCGCCGATGAAGCGGCCGCCCAGCGGCTTTTCGCGTGTTTCGGCGTCAGGGTTGTCGGCGGGTGCCGTGGCGGTACTCAATGGCGCTCCCAGAAGCTCGGGCCTACGGGTTCGGTGAAGCCGCTGCGCGCGACGAGGTAGCCCTCTTCGTCGATGGTGATCGGAAGCTGCGGCAGGGGACGGGCCGCCGGGCCGAAGATGACCGCGGCGCCGTTTGCCACGTCGAACTGCGACTGGTGGCACGGGCACAGCAGATGGTGCGTCTGCTGCTCATACAGGGCGACGGGGCACCCCACGTGGGTGCACACCTTGGAGTACGCGACGATGCCGTCGTAGGACCAGTCGGCCCGCTCGGGCGTCTCGTTGAGGTCTTCGGGCAGCAGGCGCATGAGGAGGACGATCGCCTTCGCCTTCTGCTCGAGGTAACCCTCCTCGTGTCCCAGTTCGGCGAGAGCCTCGGGGATCACGTGCACGGCCGAGCCGAGGGTGACGTCCGCGGCGCGGATCGGAGTGCCTTCGGGGTCGTGTGCGAGACGCATGCCCTCGGTCCACATCGTGGTCTCGAGCAATTCGACCGGGTCCTCACCCTCGGGGGCGAGGCCGCGGAACAGCACGATGCCGGGGACGACCGACGCGACGATCGCGGCGAACATCGAGTTGCGGATCATGACACGGCGGCCGAATCCGGATTCCTCGTTCGCCTCCGCGAAGGCCTGAACTGCGGCGGCGCGGGTGGTGTCGCGCCCGCGGGTCGCGTGACGCGGCTCCGTGTGCTCCTTGTCGGACATGATCGCCTTGGACCAGTGGATCGCGGCGATGCCGATCGCGAGCAGTGCCAGGGCGATGCCCAGACCGACGAAGAGGTTGTTGTTGCGGATGTCGACGATCGCGCCGCTCTCGATCGGGAAGAGCATGTAGGCGGCGATCGCCCAGATGCTCGCCGCGAGCGAGACGTAGAACAGCGTGTACACCGTGCGGACCGCGTTCTTCATCGCGACGGGGTCCTTGTCGGTCATCCGCTCCCGGTGGGGCGGAAGAGCCGGGGGCTGCACCGGGTCGGAAACCTCGACGGCGAGCCCGGGCGAGGGCTTCCAAGAGGCCCTCTCATGCTCGAGCGGGTCGTCCTCGTGTGCCATGGTGATCCTCGTTCGTTGCTGTGTTCGTGACTGCTGTCGAGTCGATCAGTTGGATTTCGCCGTGATCCACACGGTGATGGCGATCAGGCCGCCGATGCCGAAGATCCAGATGAACAGACCCTCCGACACGGGACCGAGCGAGCCGAGCGAGAAGCCGCCGGGCGACTCGTTCTGCTGCAGGAACAGCAGGGCCGAGATGATGTCGCGCTTGTCCTCGGTGGTGAGGGTCAGGTCATTGAAGACCGGCATGTTCTGCGGTCCGGTGACCATCGCCGCGTACATGTGCAGGGCACTGGTGTTCTGCAGGCCGGGGGCGTATTTGCCCTCGGTCAGCGCACCGCCGGCGGCGGCGACGTTGTGGCACATGGCGCAGTTGACGCGGAAGAGCTCGGCGCCGCGCGCGACGTCGCCCTGGCCGTCGATCGTCTCTTCAGACGGGAACGTGGGGCCGGGCGCCATCGACTGCACGTACGCGGCCATCGCGAGGATCTGCTCCTCGGTGAACTGAGCCGGCTTCTGCGGTGCCTGCGGGGCGGATGCCTGCAGCGGCATGCGGCCGGTCGAGACCTGGAACTCCACCGCGAGCTCGCCGACGCCGTACAGCGACGGGCCTTCACCGGAACCCTGGAGGTCGAGTCCGTGGCAGGTCGCACAGTTCGCCTGGAACAGCTTCTTGCCGTCTTCGACGGTCAGAGCGGACGCCGTCGTCGTGTCGGTGCCCGCCGCCATCGCCGCAGACGCACCCGCGTACACGCCGCCGGTGATCAGGAGGCCGATGCCGATGAGGGCGGCCGCAGCCCAGGGACTGCGGCGGCCGTTCGTGCGGCGCTTGGTCTCTCGTGCCATGTCGGAAATCAGCTCCAGCTCTTATTTCAGGAAGTAGATGACGAGGAAGAGGGCGATCCAGACGACATCGACGAAGTGCCAGTAGTACGACACGACGATCGCGGAAGTCATCTCCTTGCGCCCGAAGTTCTTGACGGCGAATGCGCGGCCGATCACGAGGAGGAAGGCGATGAGGCCACCCGTCACGTGCAGGGCGTGGAAGCCGGTGGTGAGGTAGAAGGCGGAGGCGTAGGCGTTCGCCTGGATCGGCATGCCTTCCGCGACGAGCTGCGCGTACTCCCAGACCTGACCGGAGACGAAGATCGCGCCGAGGGCGAACGTCAGCCAGAACCACTCGACCATTCCCCAGCCGAGCCAGCCGCGCTTGCGCGTCGAATAGGGCTGGAACCGCTCGGCCGCGAAGACACCCATCTGGCACGTGACCGAGGACAGCACGAGGATGATCGTGTTGACGGTCGCGTACGGGATGTTCAGCAGCTGCGTCTCCTGCGCCCAGAGGTCGGGCGAAGTGCTGCGGAGGGTGAAGTAGATCGCGAAGAGGCCGGCGAAGAACATCACTTCGCTGCCCAGCCACACGATGGTTCCGACGGCGACCGGATCGGGCCGCTTGACGGAACGCATGGCCTGCGAGTAGGTCGCTGTCGTGGTCGTCACCTGACCATTATGGCCGATCCTCGAGGCGCCGGATCGCATTCGCGGTCTCGATTTATTCCCTTTCGGACTCGATGCACCCTCGGAGCGCGCCGCGAGTCCGCTGGGAGTCCGGCAAGAACTCGCCCGGGGCCGTTCGCGTCCGAGCGCCACGCCCGGCACCGGGGCGATCACGCCCGCGGCTAGGCTGTGGGCTTATGGCGGAGCTGTACACCTGGCCGGGCATCCTCACGACGCTTCTCGACGACCGCGACTTGAGTGTGTCCGAGTCGACGTGGGCGATGCGACAGATCATGTCGGGTTCGGCGACCCCGTCCCAGCTGGGTGGATTCCTCCTCGCGCTCCGCGCGAAGGGTGAGACCGTCGACGAGATCGTGGGCTTCCGCGACGCGATCCTCGAGGCCGCCCTGCCGCTGCGCGTGGACCCGAACGTGCTCGACATCGTCGGCACCGGCGGTGACCGCTTCGGCACCGTGAACGTGTCCACGATGGCGGCGGTCGTGGCGGCGGCATCCGGTGTCCCCGTCGTCAAGCACGGCAACCGCGCTGCGAGCTCGGCGTCAGGGTCGTCGGACGTGCTGTCGGCGCTCGGCATCGATCTGGCGCTGACCCCCGATCAGGTCGCGACCACGCTCGAGCGCGCGGGCATCACGTTCGCCTTCGCGTCGGCTTTCCACCCGGGGTTCCGTCACGCCGGTCCGGCCCGCGCCGAGCTCGGCGTGCCGACGGTGTTCAACTTCCTCGGGCCGCTGTGCAACCCGGCGCGCGCCGAGGCCAACGCCGTCGGTGTCGCGCACCTGGACCGCGTCCCTCTGATCACGGGCGTGTTCCGCACGCGTGGGGCGACAGCCCTGGTGTTCCGCGGCGACGACGGTCTGGACGAACTGACCACGACCGGGCACAGCCGGCTGTGGGAGGTCAGTCGCGGCGACGTGCACGAGCACGACCTCGATCCGCGTGATCTCGGCATCCCGCTGGCCGACATCGACGATCTGCTCGGCGGCGAGCCCGCGCACAACGCGCAGATCGTCCACCGCGTCTTCGACGGAGAGACGGGTCCGGTGCGCGACATCGTGCTGCTCAACGCCGCCGCCGGAATCGTCGCGTTCCGGCTGTCGCAGGACGCGAACGAAGTGCAGCGGCCGATCCTGGAGCGCCTGGCAGAGGCGAAGGACGCCGCCGCGGCGGCGATCGGCGCGGGCCTCGCAGCGCAGAAGCTCTCGGACTGGGTCGCGGCGACCCGCTCGTTCGCCTAGACCGCAGCCGCGATGCACCCCCACGACGCGCTGACCGAGATCGCGACGCTGCTCGAGCGGGAGCGGTCCTCGCGCTACAAGTCCAAGGCGTTCCGGACGGCGGCGGACGCGATCGCGGGGCTGAGCGAGGAGCAGCTGCGGGATGCCGCGGCCCTGCGTCGCCGCAAGGGCATCGGCGATTCGACCTTCGCCGTGATCCAGGAAGCACTTGCCGGCGACGTGCCCGGGTACCTCGTCGATCTGCGCGAGCGCGCGGGAGTGCAACGTTCGTCGGCGCTGCGCGCCGAGCTGCGCGGCGACCTGCACAGCCACAGTGACTGGTCGGACGGACTCACTTCGATCGACCTGATGGTCGATGCGGCGCGTGCGCTCGGGCACGAGTACCTGGCGCTGACCGATCACTCTCCGCGGCTGCGGGTCGCGAACGGTCTGTCGCCGGAGCGCCTGCGCGATCAGCTCGAGATCGTCGCGGGGCTCAGCGGCCAGGGATTCACGCTGCTGTCGGGCATCGAGGTCGACATCCTCGAGGACGGCGGACTGGACCAGGAGCCAGAGCTGCTCGGGCGCCTCGACGTCGTGGTGGCCTCCGCCCACTCGAAGCTGCGGATGGAGCGCGGACCGATGACCCGCCGCCTGGTGCGCGCGGTCTCGTCCGGGCGGATCGACGTGCTCGGGCACGTCACGGGACGCCTGGTCGAGGGATCCCGCGGGACCCGGCCACCGTCCACCCTGGACTCCGAGGCCGTGTTCGCCGCGTGCGCCGCGAACGGCGTGGCCGTCGAGATCAACTCCCGACCGGAGCGGCAGGATCCGCCCGACGAGCTCATCGCAGTCGCACTCGAAGCTGGATGCCTGTTCTCGATCGACTCGGACGCTCACGCTCCGGGTCAGCTGTCGCTCCTCGACTACGGCGCCGAGCGGGCGGAACGCGCGGGTGTGCCGGCGGACCGGATCGTCACGACGTGGCCGCTCGCGCGGCTCCGGGAGTGGACGGCGACGCACCGCTGAGAGCGCGGGCGGTACCGTCGAACGGTGACCTCGAGCAGGGCAGGATCGATCGGGCGCGGCATCCCGTGGTTCGTGATCACCGGCGTGCTGGTCGCCGCGCTGAGCATGCGCGGCCCGATCGTGGCCCCCACGCCCGTGCTGCGGGACATCGAGGGCGACCTCGGCATCGGATCCGCCACGGCGGGACTCCTCACGACCGCCCCTGTGCTCATGTTCGCGCTGCTCACGCCGCTCGCGGCGCTCATCATCCGGCGGGCCGGCGCCGAGCTCGCGCTCATGCTGTCGCTCAGCGGGGTGCTGCTCGGCACCCTCGTGCGTGCGCTGCCCGGATTCGGCTGGATGCTGACCGGGATGTTCGTGATCGGTGCGCGGCGATCACGATCGGCAACGTCGTCATTCCGGTGATCATCCGACGTGACGTCCCGGCCGCGCGGGTCGGTGTGGTGACGGCCGCCTATGTCGCGACGTTGAATGCCGGATCGCTCATCACGTCGCTCCTCACGGCTCCGCTCGCCGCACTCATCGGATGGCCGGCGGCGCTCGTTGCCTGGGCCGTCCTCACGCTCGTCGGTATCGCGCTGTGGGGCGTGCAGCTGCGTCGATCGCGCCGCGAGGGCGACCGCTACGGGGAGCGGTACTCGGGCGAGGAGCCCTCGGGTGAGCGCGTGGAGGATCTCGACCCGACGGTGCTGACCGGCCCGATGCCGGTCGTCGCCCGCGCTGACCGGGAACGCTCGATCGCGCGGCGACCGGTGACCTGGCTGCTGCTGGTGTCGTTCGCGATCCAATGCGCGATCTACTACGGACTCTCCACATGGCTGCCCACCCTCACCGCGGACGAGCTCGGGCTCAACGCCGAGGCGGCGGGCGCGCTCGCGTCGCTGTTCCAGGGCGCGGGCATCGCGGGGGCGTTCCTCGTGCCGCTCCTCGCGCGGTTCACCCGACCCGTCGTCCCGACGGTGACGATCTGCGTCTCCTGGCTCGTGCTGACGGTCGGGATGCTGCTCTCACGCGAACTGACCTGGCTGTGGCTCATGATCGGAGCGATCGGGCATGCCGGCGGGTTCGTGGTGATCTTCACGACGCTCGTCACGGTGTCGCGCAGCGATGCGGAGGCGGCCGGCATGTCGGCTCTCGTGCAGGGCGGCGGCTACGCCGTGGGAGCGCTCGGGGCTCCGGTGATGGGCGCGCTCCACGAGGTGACGGGGGACTGGACGGCGACCCTCGCGCTCCTGGTCGCGCTTGCGGTGATCTACTGCGCGACGCTTCTGGCGTCCGTCCCGGCCGCCCGGAGGGGGCGCTGACTCAACGGGTGCCGAGCGCGTCGGTGATCCGCGTCATGGCGGTGCCGAGCGCCCACTTCTCGGCGAGAGTCGCGGCATCCGCTCGTCGTGCCTCGTCGAGGGGACTCAGGCGTGCGTCGGGCTCGGGAAGATCGAGATCCTTCACGACCTCCACGACGGTCGGCGCGACCTCGAGGTAGGGGAGCGCGGCGAGGATCTTGGCGCGGACGCCCGCCGACATGCCCTCGCCCGCCTCGGCGGCTGCGATGATGCCCGCGAGGTCGCCATGCGCGGCGAGTAGGGTCGCGGCGGTCTTCTCGCCCACACCGGCGACGCCGGGGAGGCCGTCGGAGGAGTCTCCGCGCATCGTCGCGAAATCGGCGTACTGGCTCGGCAGAACTCCGTACTTCTTCACGACGGTCTGATCGGTGACGATCTCGAGGTTGCTCATTCCGCGCGCCGTATAGATGACCCGCACTCCGCTGGAGTCGTCGACGAGCTGGAACAGATCGCGGTCGCCGGTGACGACGTCGACCGGGAGGGAAGCCCGCGTCGCGAGCGTGCCGATCACGTCATCGGCTTCGTGCTCGGCGGCGCCGATGATCGGGATGCCGAGGGCATCGAGGGTCTGCCGGATGATCGGAACCTGCACTTCGAGCGGGTCGGGGACGACCTCGACGTCGGGGCCGGTCGCTGTCACCTCAGCCACCCGGTGGGTCTTGTACGTCGGGATGAGATCGACACGCCACTGCGGGCGCCAATCATCGTCCCAGCAGGCGATGAGGTGCGTGGGTTCGTAGGTCGTGACCAGGCGCGTGATGATGTCGAGGAAGCCGCGGACCGCGTTCACGGGCGTTCCGTCGGGTGCCTTCACGGTGTCGGGGACGCCGTAGAACGCGCGGAAGTACAGCGAGGCGGAGTCCAGGAGCATCAGGCGGTCTGTCACGCTCTCATCCTGTCATGGCCGTCTCAGCAGCCGGGGCCCCCGGGGTTCTCGGCGCAGGTCTGCCCGACGAGCGCGGTGCGCGCCTCGACGACCTGAACGTCGTACGTGCCGCTGGTGGCCGTGACGAGCCCGGTCACCGGACGCCAGATGCCGGAGCCGAAGTTCACCGCGGCGGTGTACTGCACGCTCACTCGGACCGGGTATGTGCCGCGCTCGCGGTAGGCATGACTCGTCGCGGTCGGCGTGAACTGCGCCTGCCCGAGCGCCTCCCAGCTCGCCCCGCCCGTCGAGGACTGGCCGGACGCGCCGTCGCCGTACTCGAAGACGTAGCTGCTGGGGACGAAGCGTACGGTGACGTCCCATCCGAGGAGCGGTCCGCTCAGATACTGCTCGGATGCCGCCGCGACCAGGTTCGTGGGAGCTCCCACGATGCCGAAGCCGGTCGGCTGACCGGTGAGCGAGGGCGCCGCCGGCCGGAAGGACGCGAGGTCTTCCGCGGACACATCCGGCGGCAGCACCACCGTGTGACCGCCGCAGGTGCCCACCGAGGTGCACGTGTTCGTGACGGGCGGGGGTGGAGGAGCGGGGTCGGGGGCGCTGGAGCCTGAGTCGCCCACCGGCGTCGCCGGGTCGGAGATGCTCGCGCCGACGTCGACCTGGGAGCCGGAGTTCGAGACGGAGGTAGTGCATGCGCCGATCGCGGAGAGGTCCGGACTGCAGGGAGCGCCGATTGTTGTCGTCAGGCCGCTCAAAGCGAACGAAGACACAAGCAGAACTGCCACTAACATCCGTCGGCCACCTTTGTTGTGCTCGTGCGGATGAGCGCGCCATCTCCTGTGGCGATCATCCCCACGAATGCCAACGAGATGGGTTGTCTGTCTGGAGGAGTTGCATCTTCGCCAGCCGTTGTCTCAACACGGGTCATTGACGAGTCGAGGCAGACTTCGATCGAGATCTCTTCTCCGTCGAAAGACACCCCGGAGATAGAAGAGATTGTGGTCGGTCCTACAATTCGGAGGCCAGATTGGTCGAGCTGCTGTTGCGTGTCGATATCTACCTGCAGCGCCTGCCCAGTAAGGAAGACCTGTGGGTCGGGGTCAGAACTCGGGTCTTCCCGCCTCGCGTTCAGCGCGTCGACATATGCGCGGTAGGTCTTCTCGGCGGCGGCGAAGGCTTCGTCCTCCGATGCGAAGGCGGGCCCGGTGGGGGTCGGCGTGGGCTCCGGCTGGCACGCGGTGGCGCCGAGCGTCACCGCGAGAGCGACGACGACGGCGGCGGAGCGGCGGAACATCCGACCACGCTAACGCCCCACCCGCCGCGACCACGCGACTTATCCACACCCCGCCCCACGTCCTTCCGTTGAGTGTCCAAGACTCGCCGCATCGACCCGGGGTGACACGGCGTGTCTTGGACACTCAACGGGTCCGTGACTCGGGACAGGCGCGCTGTCATACTGACCGCGTGAAGATCTCGAAACTGATCGGCGCCGCGGCGGCCGTTACGCTCGCATTCAGCTTGAGCGCGTGCGCGCAGAGCAATTCGCCCGTGATCGCGCCGGTGACGATGGATGCCGGAGACCTGCAGGGCGAGACGGTCGAGCTCGTGGTGGGCCAGGTGCTCAACATCAACACGGGCGACCTGGCAGTGGACAGCTACAGCGGCGAGGTGGCGGACACCTCGGTCGCCGAGTTCACGAAGGGCTACGAGAAGGACGGCGCCACGTTCAACCCGGGCGTCAAGGCGCTCGCCGACGGCGCGACGACCGTGGTGCTCTCGAACTCGGACGGCGGCATCGAGGACATCACCTTCACGGTCGAGGTCGGCAAGTAGCGAATCACCCCACGGGTTCGCGCAGCGACTCGTGCACGCGGCGCAGGTCCTCGAGCATCGAGCCGATCAGCACCCAGTGCGCGCGCGAAGGCGCGGCGACGCTGAGCGGCGAGGTGAGAGCGGCCGGCTCTTCGTACGCCGGCGCCGCGCCGGATGCGGCATCCGTCCGTCGCACGTCGAGGCGCACGTCGTGAGCCGCCCTCCGCAGCTGCTCGGCGATCGCCTGGACGGTCGGCTCATCAGCGAGCGTGGGGTCGTAGTGGTCGCAGAAAGCCCGCGTCATCCCGATCGTCTGCGTGACGATGGGTCCGATGCGCTCAAGCAGGTCCTGCGTCGCCGCGAGCTCCTGACGATGCCGCCTTCCGCGCGGGTTGAGTGAGAGCGAATCCGTCGCCACATCGATCGCCCGGTCCGCGGCGGTGCGCATGGGCTTCATGAGACGCGCTTCGACGAGGAGTCCGTGCAGGTCGGCTTCGGTGGGGCGCGACTCCAAGGCATCCGCGAGGCGCTCGAGCGAGTTCGCCACTTCATCGCCGAGCGTGGTGACCGCATCGCGCGCGGGCGTGACGGCCACCGGAGGCACCAGCGCGAGATTGACCAGGATGCCGATCACCGCGCCGATGAGCGTTTCGAGCACCCGGTCGAGGGCGTACGTCGGCGTCGCCGTGCCGAGCGCGAGCACGAGGAGGGCGCTGATCGCCACCTGGTTCGCGGTTCCCGGCGTCATCTTCAGGATCCACGCCACGAGGATCGCGATCACCGTGGCGAGGAGGATGACCCAGGTGTCGCCGCCCAGCACGATGCCGAGCAGTGCAGCGACCACGACTCCGGCGATGACGCCGATGCTGCGCTCGACGGCTTTCGTGAGCGACTGGTTCACGCTGGGCTGCACGACGAGCAGAGCGGCGATCGCGGCGAAGACCGGGGGAGGACCGGGAATGAGGGAACCCGCCACGAGCCAGGCGGCCACCGTCGCTACGGCGGACTTCGCCACCTGGAGGAGCGGACTGCGCTGAGTTGATCGGAAGCCGGCCGTCAGTCTCATGCACCGAGCGTAGAGCGGCCGTCAACCCCGCGGCGTCCGCGCGACCGGAGCGGGGCGCCGCCGCTAGCGTGGAGCGATGACCACTCAGCAGGAGAAAGCACAGACCCTCGCCGCACTGCACGCGGCTCCCGAGATCCTTCGCGTCGTCAACGTGTGGGACGTCGTGTCCGCACGCGCCGTGGCGGCGCTGCCCGACACGCAGGCTCTCGCGACGGCGGGGCACTCGATCGCCGCGACGTTCGGCTACGAGGACGGCGAGAACATCCCGCTCGATGTCCTGCTCGACATGGTCGCGCGCATCACCGCGTCGACCGACCTGCCGGTATCGGTCGATCTCGACGCGGGCTTCGGCAATCCGGGTGAGACTGCCCGGCGCGCGATCGCTGCGGGCGCCGTGGGCGCGAACATGGAGGACCGCCTGCGCCCGCTCGCGGAATCCGTGGATGCCGTCGCCGCGGTGATCGCCGCCGGTGAAGCCGAGGGCGTGCCGTTCGTCCTGAACGCGCGCACCGACGCGTTCGTCCGTGCCGGCGACCGTCCGGTGGAGGAATCCATCGCCGACGCGATCACCCGTGGCCGTGCCTACCTGGATGCGGGCGCCGACCTGGTCTTCGTGCCCGGCATCCTGAACGCCGACGTCACTCGGCAGCTCGTCGAGGGGATCGGCGAGCGCAAGATCAGCGTCATCGGGCTGCCCGGCGCGCTCCGCGCCGCGGAGTACGAGGCGCTGGGCGTCGCGCGCATCTCCTACGGGCCCATGACGCAGCGCGTCGCCCTCACCGCGCTGCAGGACCTCGCGATCGACCTGTACTCCGACGGCATTGTTCCGCCGTCGACCCGCGCGCTGAACTGATCAGGTGTCGCGGATGACCGGTGCGTCGTCTTCGCGGTGGTCATCCGTGTCACCCGGCGGGTAGCCCTCGCGTTCGGGCCGGCGTCGGAGGTAGAGCGTGCTGGCCACGAGACCGCCCCAGACGACCACGATGGCCAGGATCAGGAACGTGATCGCGATCGGGGTCATGATGCTGCTCCCTTCCGCGCGGTGGCGGGTTTCTCGCCGGAGGGCGGGTACGGGGGCCAGGCGGCGAAGTCATCGGGGGAGCGGCGCCAGCGGAACATCGGCAGCACGATCGCCGCGACGACGATGAACGCGATCGTGCCCCAGCCGACGACACCGAGGTACCACGCGGGCATGTCCGCGTAGCCGTCGACGACCAGGGTCACGATGCGCTGGATGAGCATGTAGGCGAGGATCACCGGCGCGAGGACGCCCACGAGCAGCACCCAGATCCTGCCGACCTGGAACGTCGACACCGCGTTGAGGTGGTACCGCAGCTCGGGTCCCTTCCGCAGCACCCAGACGACCAGGATCGTCGCGAGCACAGCGGAGGCGACGATGCCGATGTTGTTCGCCCACTGGTCGGCCACGTCGAGGGCGAGGAGGCCGGTCGTCGTGGAGAAGAGCAGGATCGACAGGATCGCCGAGACGACGCCGACGCCCACCGCAGCCCCGCGAGGCGTCAGCGCGAACTTCTCCTGCACAGCGGCCGAGACCACCTGCAGCACCGAGATGAGGGACGTGAACCCTGCCATCACGAGAGAGCCGAAGAAGAGGATGCCGAAGATCGGGCCGCCGGGCATCTCGGACACGATCGCGGGGAAGGTGATGAAGGAAAGCCCGACGCCGGTGAGGCCTTCGAGCTCGGAGACGGCGACGTTCTGCTGGTAGGCGAAGAAGCCGAGGGTCGCGAAGACGCCGATGCCGGCGAGGATCTCGAACGACGAGTTCGCGAAGGCCACGACGAGGCCCGGCCCGGTGAGATTCGATCGACGCTTGCGGTACGAGGCGTAGGTGATCATGATGCCGAACGCGATCGAGAGCGAGAAGAAGATCTGGCTGTACGCGGCGATCCAGACGTTCGGGTCGCCGAGAGCTGCCCAGTTCGGAGTGAAGAGGGCGTTCAGCCCCTCCGCGGCGCCGTCGAGGAACAGGGCGCGGACGACGAGGATCATGAAGGCGACGACGAGCAACGGCAGGAAGACGACGTTGACTCGCTGCAGCCCCTTGGCGACGCCGAGCGCGAGCACGACGATCGCGGCGACCCACACGAGCGCGAGGGGGAGGAGCACTCCCGGCACGAAGTCGAAGCTGAACCCGGGATCGGCGACCTGCAGGTATTCGCCGGTGAGGAATCCCGCCGGGTCGTCGCCCCACCGCAGGTCGAACGAGAACACGAAGTAGCTGAGCGCCCAGGCGATCACCGCCGTGTAATACAGGCCGATCACGAAGGCGATCGCGACCTGGAACCACCCGAGGGATTCCGTCCATCGGCGGGCGCGGCCGCCCAGGCGACGGAACGCCGTCGGTGCGGAGCCGCGGAAGCGGTGGCCGATCGCGTAGTCGAGGAAGAGGATCGGGATGCCGGCGGTGATGAGCGCCACGAGGTAGGGGATGAGGAACGCCCCACCGCCGTTCTCGTAGGCGACACCGGGGAAGCGCCAGATGTTGCCGAGGCCGACCGCGGAGCCGATCGCGGCGAGGATGAAACCGACTTGGCCGGTCCATTCCTCGCGGGGCTGCGCTCCAGCAGCGGGCGGTTCGCTCTTCACGTCGGTCATGGGGCTCTCCTCGTGTGCGGTCGCTGGGGGGCGAAGCTCGTCGGTACGCCGCACGCTACCAGTCCGCCCCGGCGGGTGTCGGGTAGCGGGAATCCGGGGTGCGTCGGGCGTGTTGACGAGGGTCATGCGTGCTGTCCCGGTCGAGGTCGTCGTGATCGGCGCGGGCCAGGCCGGGCTGTCGGCGGCCTATCACCTGCGTCGGCGCGGCTTCACGCCGTGGCCGGGCGAGGGTGCCGGAGCGGAGAGCTTCGTCGTGCTGGATGCCGACACTGAGCCGGGCGGCGCGTGGCAGCACCGCTGGGCGAGTCTGCGGATGGCGACCGTGAACGGCATCCACGAGCTGCCCGGCTTCCCTGTGCCGCCCGCCGATCCGGCGGCGTCGAGCCGCGACGTGCTGCCTGCTTACTTCCGTGCCTACGAGGACGAGTTCGATCTGCAGGTGCGGCGGCCGGTGAAGGTGACCGGTGTCGCGCGCGAGGACGACGATCCGGAAGGCCGCCTGCTCGTGCGGACGGATCAGGGGGAGTGGGCGGCACGATTCGTGATCAATGCGACCGGAACGTGGACGCGGCCGTTCTGGCCGTACTACCCGGGTCAGAGCAGCTTCCGCGGGCGACAGCTGCACGTCGCCGACTACGTCTCGGCGGACGAGTTCGCCGGTCAGCGCGTCGTGATCGTGGGAGCGGGGATCTCGGCGGTGCAGCTCCTCGACGAGATCTCGCACGTGGCCGAGACGTTCTGGGTCACGAGGCGCGAGCCGGACTGGTCGGACGAGGCCTTCGACATCCCGGCACGCGTCGCCGCGATCGCCGGCGTGGAAGATCGGGTGCGGCGCGGGCTTCCGCCGGGGAGCGTCATCTCCGTCACGGGAATGCACTGGACGCCGTGGGCGCGCGCCGCGCAGGCGCGGGGCGTGCTGGTTCGGCATCCGATGTTCACCGCGATCGAGCCGGACGGCGTCCGCATGCCTGACGGAACGCTCGTCGAAGCGGACGTCATCCTCTGGGCGACCGGATTCCGACCCGCCGTCGACCACCTCGCGCCGCTGAAGCTGCGCACCAAGGACGGCGGAATCCGGGTGGCCGACGGGCGCGCGCTGGACGAGCCGCGCCTCTTCCTCATCGGCTACGGCCCGTCGCAGTCCACCGTCGGGGCGAATCGGGCGGGGCGCGCCGCCGTGCGGGCGATCGTGGCGGATCGTGCGAGAGTGGCGGCGTGAGCTTCGGTCGCGCCGCGTCGGCATCCGCCCGCCCGAACGGGATGGATCCGTGTCCCTGCGGCAGCGGTGCATCCTTCGACGGATGCTGCGCCCCGATGCTTCGCGGCGAATCGTCGCCGACACCCGAGCAGTTGATGCGCTCGCGCTATACGGCCTTCGTCGTCGGGGACACGGCACACCCCGCGCGATCGTGGCACCCGCGTACGCGTCCGGAGGAGATCGCGATCGATCCTGACGTGCGGTGGACGGGCCTGCAGATCATCGACGCCCCGCCTGCGGACGGCGACACCGGTGTCGTGGAGTTCCGCGCGGAGTGGATCCAGGACGGTGACCGGGGAGCCCTGCACGAGCGCAGCCGATTCGTCAGGCTGCGGGGCCGCTGGGTGTACGTGGACGGCGACGTGCGCTGACGGCCCTCGCCCCGGCGTTCGTGCGTACCGTTGATACATGGCTCGCCCGATCCGTCTTCCCGTCAGCCCCGGCCAGGAATCCGTCTGGGACTACCCCCGTCCACCTCGCATCGAGCGCGTCGACAAGCGTGTGACGATCGATCTCGGCGGACAGCGCATCCTCGACACGGGCGATGTCGTCCGTGTTCTCGAGACCAGCCATCCGCCGGTCTACTACGTGCCGATCGCTGCGTTCGCCGACGGTGCGCTCGTGCCGGCGCGCGGTTCGTCGTTCTGCGAGTTCAAGGGTGCCGCACGCTATTTCGACGTCGTCGGCGGCGGGCTGACCGCCGAGGGGGCGGCGTGGAATTATCCGACCCCGTCGCCCGGGTACGAGCTGCTGCGGGATCGCGTGGCCCTGTATGCCGGCCGGATGGATCGATGCACGGTCGACGGCGAAGTCGTGGTGCCTCAGCCCGGCGGGTTCTACGGGGGGTGGATCACGTCGGAGATCGTCGGCCCCTTCAAGGGCGAGCCGGGCACGATGGGCTGGTAAGTGCGGCCGGGACCCGACCGGATGCTGAATCTCCGGGTTCGGCCGGGCTGATTCGCCGGCGTCGCGTGCGTGCTTCTGCCTCTGAGCGCAGGCACGGCGACCGGCATCCGTGTCGTCCAAGACGCTCGCCGCTGTCGCGTCGGTGAGTAGGTTGTGTCCGTGAGCATGCAGCGGAGTCTGGCCGCAGACGGGCCGGCACCCGAGATCGCTTCCGAGCTCGCCCTGTTCGGGCGATTCGTCGGTGAGTGGGAGATCCGCAATAGGCTCTACAGCGAGTCTGCGGGGACCTGGTCAAAGAGCGATTTGCTGTGGAGCTTCGACTGGATCATCGGTGGTCGAGGAATCCAGGACGTGATTGTCGATGCGAGTGGGTCCGCACTGGGTACGACCGTCCGCACGTGGGACTCGCGGATCGGATGGCGTGTGGTCTGGTTCTGCCCGCGCGCGGACGAACATGTCGTTCTCAGCGCGAGGGCTTCCGAGGACAGGATCGAGCTCGACGGAGTACAGGCTGACGGCCGTCATGTGAGGTGGACCTTCAGCGACATCGCACCGGAATCCTTCGCCTGGGACGGTTGGTGTTCCAACGACGGCGGCAGGACGTGGTGGCATGAACAGCACATGGATGCGCGGCGCCTGATTCGGTGAACGACGGCTCAATGAACACGCGCCCGACCTGGGGCTCGAGGCGTTCGAGGGTTCCTCGTTGCACCTCGACCGCTGACTGTTCAGCCCCCCTGGACCTGGTACGGGCTGGCCCAATTCGAGGCCCAGACCGAAGAGCCCAAGGCACGTTCAGCCGGAACAACGATGGTCGGTTTCGCCGAGCTCATCGGTGGCGTTCCCCTCGTCTTGGTCCATCTGATCGGACTTGTACTGCTCTTACTGCTGGCGCGGTGGGGCTACGGGAAGCGTGGCATCGCGTTCGCGCTTTTTGCTCTCGTCGCCGCTTCTGTCATCGGGCTCCTCACCGCACAGATCTTCTGGAGTGGGGAGCTGTTTGAACTCGGAGTCAGCAACGACGTCGAGATCGTCCCGTAGGGCCGCCGGCTTGCGTGCCACCCTCGACGCCTCGACCTTCATTGCCGACGGGTGGAGGGTTCGGTGGGGAACTTTCGCCGCAGGATCAGCCTTTGCGCGAGTGTCCACGCGACCGTGACGAGCAGGTACAGTCCAGCGGCGAGCGGGACGAAAACGGCTGCGACGGCGGTTCCGAACTGCAGGAGGCCCACCCACCGCAGAGCCGGCGCCCCGCCCGGAGTGGAAGCCAGGGCGGTGGGATCCGGTCGCAGCAGCCGACGCGTGACCTCGGCGACGGCCACGATCAGGACAATCACGACGCCGAAGACGGCTGCGGCCGGCAGAGTCAGGGACCCATTTGCGATCGCGCCGATGAGGCTGGTTCCGAGTGGAACACTGAAGACCTCCTCGATGAGGAGGTCGTTGGTGTGCCCCGCAATGGCGGTGTGCAGGAACAGTGCGTAGATGATTCCGACAACGGGGGCTTGAATGAGTATTGGCGCGCAGCCGGCAAACGGCGACGCCTTCTCATCGGCGTAGAGCTTCATCGTTTCGCGTTGCAGACGCTCACGGTCGTTCTTGTGCCTGCGCTGGAGCGCGTGCAGCTGTGGCGCGAGACGCGCACGCGTCTGATCAGCCTTGGCCTGCGCGATGCCGGTAGGGATCAAGATCGTCCGCACCAGGAGGGTGAGGATCACGACGGCGACTGCAGCGGACGCGCCGCCGGTGATCGGTTGCAGCAGTGACGCCAACCCCATCAGCAGTGCGTACGCCGCATCCAGGATCGCCGCGATAGGTGGGAATGAGAAAAGGTCCATGATGTCCGTCCATCGATGTCAGAGGTGGTCGCAGAACGGCCACGTCAGACATCGACGAACACAGGCATCACCCTGAAGCAGGGTGGAGGTGCGTCGACGCGCTACGCGGCCAGAGCCGCGTTACCCGGCGCGCGCGAACGCGAATGGCCCGCAGCATCCGGATCACTCTGCGCGACCGCCACCGAAACGTCGATGGCTCCGCGCGGTCGCACAAGCGAGGCCCGCACCGACCGCGGCGAATCCACGGCGTAGAGCAGGACGATGACCACAGCCGAGGCCAGCATGACGACCCACATCGAGGCCGAAGCGCTCTCAGCAGCGCCGATGGCTGGCGACGAGAACAGCAGGACCTGCACGAAGGAAGTCAGAACGTCAATCACTGCGCCCGTCACCTCCCCGCCGGATGCGCCCACGGTAGCACTCGCTGATCGGTGACCGGGAAACGGAGCGAGAGGTTCATCGACCATCGCCCACCGGTGTTCGATCAGGGACCCCGCGCGGTCGCGTTCTGCCCTCGCAACGGCTTTCAATTCGACGGCTCCGAGAAGCTCGACCCGAGTGCGCCAGACCCCTGCAACCGTAACGGACACCTGGTCAGCCGCGATCCGAAGGGACGCACGGCTGTCCCGGCGGTCTCGCTCGCTACGGCCTGACGAGCGACTCAGAGCCTCGCGGGAGTCCATGAGCCGGTACGCCTCGGCGATGCCGGCGAGAGACAGCTCGCGGTCGAAGACCTTGTTCGGCGCGGTCGCGCCGCTGAGTACTCGGGGCAGTGCGGCCTCGATGCGAGTGCGGATGGTCGCCGGTCCGCCCGTGACCGTGACGTTTCTTGCCGAAGAGAGGGATGCCCTCCCTGCCGCCTTCAGCGACGGCGCGGGTGGCGCCGAACTCGCGACCAAGTCTCGTGCGAAAGACCTCCGGCGAGCAGCCTGCTCGCCAGCCCCCTGTGGCACGATGACGGGGTGAGTCTCCGGGTAGCTGCTGTCCAGGCGGAAGCGAAGAGCGGCGCAGTCGAGCACAACGTCGCGAAGGCCGCCGGCTACGTCCGGCAGGCAGCGTCAGAGATGGTCGATGTCATCGTATTTCCTGAGGCTTTCCTCACGGGCTACGACCAGGAGATCTTTGCCGGGGCTCTGCCCTCGGCACGGGAGTTGAGCTGGCTCGACCCGGTTCAGGAGGCTGCTGACGAGACCGGCACGACCGTCGTCCTCAACACCGCCCTCGACAGAGGTGAGATCAGGACTCTCACCGACGTGGTGGTGTTTCCCGACCGCTCCGTGGTGCTGGCGTACGACAAACAGCATCTGTACGAGAGTGAACGGACGATCTTCACTCCGGGCGACCGTGGATTCTCACTGGAGCTGCGCGGCATCGAGCTGGGCCTGTCCGTCTGCTACGACGCCAATTTCCCCGAGCACGCCGCCTCCGCGGCCGCGAACAACGCAACGGTCTACCTCAACAGCGGCGCCTACTTCCCTGGAGGAGAACACCGTCGCGACCTCCACCACGCCGCGCGAGCCCTCGACAACGGCATGTACGTCGTTTTCAGCGGACTCGTCGGTGGTGCCGACAGATTCGTCGGCGGCTCCGCCATCTTCGATCCGGTCGGTCGACGCATCGCACACGTTCCCGGTCGCGAGGGCCTGGCTGTCGCCGATATCGACCCTGCACTCATCATCCGAACTCGCACCGAGCAACGGATGTGGGCGGACCGTCGCGCAAGTCTTGGTGCCTACGATCGCTGGGGAGATCTGGCAGCCATCAGGAGACAGGCGGCCTCCCCGCCCCGCTGAGTGCAGAGATGCGGCCACGCGGTCTTGCCCGTGCGAGTGGCGCGGGAGGAAGAGGGGTGAGTCGACGCACGAACGGGCTCTCCGTCGCGGCCCGACGACCCTGATGTGCTGTTCGATCTTGGGCGAGCACGTGATGGAGTTGGCCTAGGCGGGCCATCCCATGTTCGCTGAGCTCCGAACCTCGAGCGCGTCGATGTGTGGACCTCCCCATGGGACGCGGCCGGGCGTCCTCGCGCACGTAATGTTGCGCCGATGCGTGGAATGCCGGGAGAGCGCGATTGCTGCCCGAGGCACGGCCGCTCATCGAGGCTGCAGCAACCACGCCGCGCTCAGCGCGACGCGACGAGGGAGCCGTCGGTGCCGAACCGGCGCCAATGACCGGCGGTGATGATGAGCGGTTCGTCTGCCGGGTCCCGGACAAGAAGGGCGGAATCGTCGTCGACGAACCACACCTCTTGACCGGAGCGGGCCGCGCCGACGGCGAACCGCTGCTCGGCCCCGGCGGGCATCCAGTCCGCGCCGAGGTGGCCCGCGAAGAACCAGTCGAAGAGGGCGACGGCAGGCGAGGGAGTCTCGAGCCCGAACATGTCGAGCTCGTCCTGGTCGTCGAAGTCCGCGGGCCACCGGTCCAGCCGGCGGGCGAAGATCATCGAGCCCGCGCTCCACCCGACGTACACCTTCTCCTCGAGCAGCTCCGCGAGCACCGACGCCAGTCCCGTCGCGTGCCACGCATGCGCCGCCCACAGGTTGCTTCCTCCGTATCCGAGGATCACGTCAGCCGAGCGCAGGCGCGACTCGACGAGGGCAGGCGGTCCGGCGAACAGCGACGCCACATCGAACTCCGCCCACCCGAGCGAACGCAGGCCGTCGAGATGGTCGACCAGTGTGGAGCTGTCGCCGGGGAACCCGAGGATCGCGTCGATCACCACCACGACGCGGGAATCGGCGATGGGCTTGCCGAGCAGGTCGACAAGCGCTTCGCGGATGAGATCGTTGGCGATGCCGTTCGAGGTAAGGAGCATGCGCATCGGCCCAGGCTAGAGCACGGCTACGACGACCCCACGGATAGCGATCGAAGCTCGAGGTTCAGGTGCCCGTGCGGGGGAGCACGGCGAAAAGCAACCTCGGTCAGTCCTTACTCTCGGCGTCGCCACCGTCCTCTTCTTCGAGGAGCGTCAGCAGCGCCTGGTCGAACGCCGCGTCGTCGGCTGTCGCGGTGAGCACGGGTTCGGCGGCGAGGGTGAGGTCGATGAGCTCTCGCAGCAGACCGCCCAGCGTGGTCGAGCGCAGCAGTCGCAGCTGATCGAGTTGACCGAGCGGGGCGATCGCCGCGAGCTGCCAACTGGATTCCAGCGGGTCATCGGAGATCTCGATGTTCGCGTCCCACTGCACCTCGTTGTACTCCGCGGCGCGGGACAGCACCCGCCGCACGATGCGCTCCGCTTCGTTGCGCAGCGGCGTGAGCGCGTCGTCCCAGACGAGCGGAGGCAGCTCCCTGACGGACGCGGTCGGATAGGGCTCGTCCTCGCTCCAGTCGCTCACCTCGACGCGGGCGCCGCCGACGGCGATCAGATGGATGTCCTTCTCGGCGGCCATCACGTTCGTGATCCGCGCCATCGTGCCGATGCCGAAGCGCTGGTCGCCGCCGCCGGCTTCGCTCCCTCGTTCGATGAGCACGACGCCGAACTGCGGGTCGTCGTCTTCGAGGAGTCGGCCGAGCATCACGAGGTAGCGCTCCTCGAAGATCCGCAGAGCCAGGGGCGTGTGCGGGAAGAGGACCGTTCCGAGAGGGAACATCGCGACCTGCGCCATCTGTCCAGTCAATCAGCGATCCGGTCCGACAGGTCGGAATCCGTCGAAACCGATGGGTCGTCACAGGCGGTGCATCAGCTCGGGTCGTAGTCTCGGAGCCAGTCCGACGGGGAGGTGCACGATGGCGGAGGACGCGGATGCCGCTCGCGGCGCGCTGCTGTACGTCGAGGACGATCCGCGCATCGCTGCGATGACCGTCGAGGTGCTCTCCGAGGCGTACCGCGTCGATCACGCGACCACGGGCGAGGCGGGACTGCAGCTCGCGCTGAACGGACGCTACGACGTCATGGTCGTCGACCGGCGTCTGCCCGGCATGGACGGAGTCGAGTTCATCCGCGCCGTGCGGACCGCGCGCATCACGACACCCATCCTGATGCTGACCGCACTCGGGTCGGTGGACGACCGCGTGAGCGGCCTGGACGGGGGAGCAAACGACTATCTCGTGAAGCCCTTCGACTACGAAGAGCTGCTCGCGCGGCTGCGCTCGCTGCGGCGCGGCTTCGATGCGGATGCCGGGCGCCGGCGTCTGGGGGAGTGGACGTTCACGCCCGCGTCGCAGGCGCTGTACGACCCGAGCGGGTACCGCATCGCCCTGACCGCGACCGAGACCGCGCTCCTCGAACTCCTCAGCGCGAGCCCCGAGCATGTGTTCTCGCGGGAGGAGATCCTGCGCTCGGTCTTCCGCGAGGGCGAGACGACGAGCTCGGTGGACACGTACGTGCACTACGTCCGACGGAAGTCGACCCGCGACATGATCGAGACCGTCCGCGCTCGCGGCTATCGGGCGGGGAACCCCTCGTGACCGTGCAGGACGACCGCGCGCGGGTGCGACGCGCCGCGGTGTCCATCGGTCTCACCGTCGCCGTCGCCTCCGCGCTGATCATCGCCGGAGGGGTCGGACTGCTCCTGGCCGTCATCGTGCTCAATCGGCGACCAGAGGTCGGCGAGCACGACGGGGGATTCCCTCGGCCGGGCGGCGACGACGACTTCGTGATCGATGCGGACCGGATCCTTCCCGCAGTGATCGTCCTCGGGGTGATCGGCGTCGTGCTGCTCGCCGCCGTCGCCTGGTTCGCGGCGCGGCGATCGGTGCGGCCCCTCGGCGAAGCGCTCCGGTTGCAGCGCAACTTCGTCGCGGATGCGTCGCACGAACTGCGCACCCCGCTGACGGCCCTCACGAGCCGGATCCAGCTCCTGCAGCGCCGACACGAGCGCGGCGAGCCGATCGACACGACGCTCCGGGAGCTGCGGACGGATGCCGCGATGATGAACGACGTGCTGAGCGACCTGCTGCTCGCGGCCGAAGGCGGCGCGAGCGCCGAAGCCCCGGCATCCGTCGACGACGCCGTCGCGGGCGCAGTGCAGTCCGTGCAGCCCCTCGCGTTCGAGGCGGGGGTGTCGGTGCGGACGGAGACGACGGGTCCGCTCACGGTCACCCTGCCCTCCGTCACGCTGACGCGGGTCATTGTGGCGCTGCTGGACAACGCGATCCAGCACTCGCCGAGCGGGGCGGAGGTGGCTGTCCGCGTCGCCCGCGAGGGCGGCGCCGCGGCGATCCGGATCGTCGACCGCGGCTCCGGCATCCGCGGGATCGCCCCGGCGGACGTGTTCGAACGGTTCTCACGGTCGGCCGAGAGCGGCCGCCGGCGCAGCTTCGGACTCGGGCTCTCCCTCGTCCGCGACGTCGCGATGCGGGCGGGCGGCGGCGTCGAGGTGGAGAGCACCTCGGCTGCCGGGACGACGTTGCTGCTGCGGCTGCCCCTCGCGTCCTGACCGAGTCAGCCGAGAAGCACCCCCGGCGGGACGACGTCGACGGAGGTTCCGTCGAGCCAGCGGGTGACGCGACCGTCGTCGGCGATCAGGATGCCGGTCCGCGTGCCCGCGCGCGGGATCCACGTGCGGTCCTCGAAGCCTGCGATCACCGCGGTCGTCGCCCAGAGGTCGGCCCGGGCGAGACTCGCATCGACCACCGTCGCGCTGAGGACGCCGCGAGCCGGAGAGCCCGTCCGCGGATCGATGATGTGCGCGCCGCGCTCCGCCGACCCGGAGGTCGCGACGGCGCCGGTGCGCACCGGGAGCGTCGCGATCACCTGTCCCGGGTGGCGGGGATCGGCGATCCCCACGTTCCACACCCACGCCGAGCCGCCGGCGGTGAACAGCTGCATGTCGCCTCCGGCGTTGATGCCGACCGCATCGACGGTGCCGAGCAGCGGCGCGAGGTGGCGCCGCGCGGCGCTCTCCACGGCCCAGCCCTTCACGAATCCGGTCGGATCGAACGTGCCGTTCCACGTGGCGGAGAACAGGCCGCCGGTCTCGATCGCCGCCGCTCGGCACGCCGCCTCCACCTCGGCGACGCGGGGATCGGCATCCCGCAGAGTCAGCTCGCCGCGGGCGATGCGACTGATGTCGGAGTCGGCGCGGTACGTCGAGAACACGCGGTCGATGTCACGCAGCTCCGCGAAGCACGCCGCGATCGACTGCTCGGTCTCCGCGTCGGGGACGCCCCCGGTGAGCACATGGGTGCTGATCGGCATCCCCATGATCTCTTCCACGCGCACCGAACGGGTGAGGGCCGCGGCGCCGGTCGCGATCATCAGGCGCTCGCCTGGTCGATCGCGCTCTGCAGCGAGGCCATGTAGCCCTGGCTGGTGTAGGTCGCGCCCGACACCATGTCGATCTGCGCGCTCTGCGCCTGCGTCGTCTCGGCGATCAGGGTCGGCAGAGCGCGGGCGTTGATCTGCTGGTCTTCGCGGTTGCTGTTCGGGTACTGCGGCACCTGCACGTCGGTGATGACGCCTCCGGACACGGTGATCTGCACCTGGACGGCGCCGTAGCGCGTGTTCGCCGCGCCACCGGTGTACGTGCCGTCGGTCAAGCCGCTCGCGGCGGTCGTCGATCCGGAGGACGAGGACGAGCCGGACGAACTCGAGGAGGAGCCGCTCGAGGAGGACGAGCCACCCTCGCTCGACTCGTCGTCGCCGGACTCGGTCGACTCGTCATCCGAGCTCTGCGTCCCGGTGCTCGGGGCCGCGCTCGTGCCGGTGGTGGCACCCGTGTCCGCCACGGCGAGAGGCTGCACCGCGTCGAGGGAGGTTCGGTAGCTGAACAGCAGAACCAGACCGCTGAGGGTGGCCAGGACGGCGTAGACGATTCTCTTCATGATGTGCTCCTCGAGCGGGTTCAGATGGTGAAGGCTTCGGAGTGGATGCGGTCGCCCCGGACGCCCGCCTGCTTCAGGTCGCGGATCACGGCGTCCATCCACGGGACGGGGCCGCACACGTACACGTCGTAGGCCGCGATGTCGGGGGCGAGGTAGCGGATGAGGTCCGGTCCCCGCCACGCCGCGTGACCGGCATCCAGCCACGACGATGCGCCGGGGTTGCGGGGACCGGACAGCGCGGCGTGACGCACACCCCGCTCGACGACCAGGCGTGCGATCGCACCCTGACGGAGCGCGTCGCGCTCCGTGTGGTCACGGGTCAGCAGGATCGCGTCGCCGGGGCGGTACGCCTGCTCCTCCAGTAGCGACACGAGCGGCGCCACTCCGGCGCCGGCGCCGATCATGAGCAGCTTCGACCCCTTCCGCGCGTCGCCGGTCATGTGACCGTAGGGCCCCTCGATGAGCACCCGGGTGCCGGGGCGCAGTCGGGTCAGGCGCTGCGTGCCGTCGCCGGCGATGCGCGCCGAGATCCGCAGCGACCGGCCGTCGGGCGCGCCGGAGAGGGAGAACGGGTTGCCGCGCGTCCAGCCGGCGCCGTCGAGGAACCGCCACACGAAGAACTGGCCACCCCGTGCGCCGAGGCGGTGCAGGTCACGTCCGGCCATGTGCACGGTCACGCCGTTCTCGCCGTCGGGCTCGACCGCGTGCACCCGTACGCCGTGCCGTGCGGAGCGGACCAGCGGGATGCCGACCCGGAAGACCAGGACGGATGCCGCCGCCAGCGCCCAGAGCGTCCACCAGTAGACCGTCGCCGCGGGCGAGGACAGGAAGTCGGCTCCTGTCCAGAGCTGGTGCGGCAGCGCGAGGAAGACGCCGACGTACGCGTACAGGTGCAGCAGGTGCCAGGACTCGTAGCGCAGCTTCTTCCGCGCGCGGCGGATCGAGGTGACGACGACGAGCAGGATCAGGAGCGTTCCCGCCGTGGCGAGCAGCATTCCGGGGTACTCCCAGATGAACTCCCAGAGCTGCACGAACGGGTTCACGGCCGCGGTCGCGGCGTACCCCAGGACGAGGAGCACGATGTGCGCTCCCATGAGCCAGAACGACCAGAATCCGACGAAGCGGTGCATGCGGGTGATCGCGTCACGCCCGAAGCCCCGCTCGAACAGCGGGATCCGCGCCATGAGCAGGACCTGAGAGAGCAGGAGGTTCGCGCCGACGAGGCCCGTCAGTCGCCCGAGCGTCGTCAGGGTGTCGGCGTCGAACCCCAGGGTGGCCGTCACCCCGCCGCCGGCGACCCACAGCGCGACGACGAACAGGCTCGTGAGCCAGATGACCGCGGTCGCCGCGGCGTGCCAGAGGGCTCGCCGCGCAGGGCGGTGGACGAGCGGCACAGCCGGCGCCGGGGGAGCGGACACGGAGGATGCCGGGATCGTGCGCGTCCGCGGAGCGAGAGTGGTCATGGGTTCATCGTGGAGAGCGGATTCTGAGGAGCCACTAAGAATCGGCCCGTCACAGCGAGCTCATAGGCAACGCTGGGCGTAAGCAGGAACGACGCCGCTTCTAGACTGACGCGATGTCCTCCTTCGTCGCCGCCCTCGCCGTCGGCCCCATCGTGCTCGACGGCGGTCTCGGAACCCTGTTGGAGTCGCACGGCCACGACATGAGTTCGTCGCTGTGGTCGGCCCGGCTCCTCCTGGAAGACCCCGATGCCATCCGGCGCGCTCACCGCGAGTACTTCGACGCGGGCGCGCGGGTGGCGATCACGTCGTCGTACCAGGTGAGCCACACCGGTCTCGCGGCCGCCGGATTCGACCGCGCCGACGTCGAGCGGGCTCTGCATCGCAGCGTGGAAATCGCGCGACAGGCGCGCGAGGACGCGGGACTCGGCGCCGACGAGGCGTGGGTCGCGGCATCCGTCGGACCGTACGGCGCAGCGCTCGCCGACGGCAGCGAGTACACCGGCGCGTACGGGCGGACCGTCGACGAGCTGCGCGAATGGCATCGGCCGCGGCTCGCCGCGCTCGCCGCTGCGGCGCCGGACGTCCTCGCGATCGAGACCGTGCCCTCTCTCGTCGAAGTCGAGGCGATCACGGCCGAACTCGACGGCATCGGCATCCCCGCCTGGGTCAGCGTCACGGTCGCAGACGGCAGACTGCGCGCGGGCGATGACCTCGCGGACGCATTCGCGCTCGCCGCCGGCGTCCCTGAGATCGTCGCGGCTGGAGTGAACTGCTGCGACACGGCCGAGATCACCGGGGCGCTCGCCGCGCTGCGGGCGTCCGGCGGCGGACTTCCCGGGGTCGTCTACCCGAACAGCGGCGAGCTCTGGCACGCGCAGGAGCGCGCCTGGTCGGGGTCGGCATCCGAGATCGCCGCGCATGCCGGCGACTGGGCCGCCGGCGGGGCGCGACTGGTCGGCGGATGCTGCCGCGTCGGCCCCGATCAGATCTCGGCCGTCGCCCGCCGGCTCGTGCGCTGAGCGCGTACTCCGCTCCGCAGGCGGCCGTGGCGCCGTAGCGTGGAAGCTCACCGATCGGAGGCACTCATGTCGCGCATTCTCATCATCGGCGGGCACGGAAAGATCGCCCTGTTGCTGGCCCCCCTGCTCGCCGAGCGAGGGCACGAGGTGACCAGCGTGGTGCGGAACCCCGATCACGTCATCGACGTCGAGTCCGCGGGCGCGACGGGCGTCGTCGCCGACGTCGAGACCCTCTCCATCGCGGACCTGGCCGATCTGTTCGCCGGGCAGGATGCGATCGTGTGGTCCGCCGGCGCCGGGGGCGGCAGCCCGCAGCGCACGTACGCGGTCGACCGCGACGCGGCGATCCGCTCGATGGATGCGGCGGAGCGGGCGGGGGTCGACCGCTACGTCATGGTGTCCTACTTCGGCGCGGGTCCCGACCACGGCGTCGACCCCGACGACGCCTTCTTCGCCTACGCCGAGGCCAAGGCGGCCGCCGACGCGCACCTCCGCAAGAGCGCGCTGTCCGCCACCATCCTCGCCCCGAGCGCGCTGACCCTCGACGAGCCGACCGGCCGGATCGACGTCGGTGCCGCCGAGTCGGCCTCGGTCCCGCGCGCGGACGTCGCGGCGGTGATCGCGGACGTGCTCGCCACCCCCGCCACGATCGGGCGGACGATCCGCTTCAACTCGGGCGACGTCCCGATCTCGGATGCGATCGGGTGAGCGCCCCCGACGATGACCTCGACGCTCTGATCGCGGAGGCGCTGCACGACGTCCGGCAGCGGCTCGCCGCGCTGCAGGAGCGGCTCGACGTCATCCGCGCCGCGCGCGCCGGCGCCAACGACGACGACGAGCACGATCCGGAGGGGTCCACCCTGTCGACGGAGTGGTCACGGGCGGAGGGCCAGCGGGCGGATGCCGAGAAGGAGCTCGCGGATCTCGACGGCGCCCTCGAGCGGCGGCGCGCGGGGTCGTATGGGATCTGCGTTTCGTGCGGTCAGCCGATCCCGATCGAGCGTCTGCGGCTACGGCCGGCTGCCGTGCTGTGCGTGCCCTGCGCGAGCCGTCTCTGACACCAGACTCGTCCAGGCGCCGACGAGTACCACAGCGATCGCACCGCTCACGAGCCAGGTCGCGAACGCCGCGATCGCTCCGGTGATGAAGAAGCCGAGCAGCAGCGCGCCGACCCAGAGGACGACGATCGAGAGCAGCGAGCCGATCGAGAGCAGGATCGCCCGCCACGGCCGTCGTGCGAACACCCGGACGCCCGCGAGCCCGTCTCCGGCGGTGATCCCGGGCATGACAACGAGGGCGAGCACCGCGGCGAACGGCACGGCGATCGGACTCAGCAGAGCGGATGCCGTCATCGCGAGCACCGCGAGGACGGACCCGAACCACACCCACCAGCGCGGCCACGGCATCCGCCCGCCGACGACGGCGGCACGAGCCGCGACGGCGACGGCCGCCGACGCGGCACTGAACGCGAGGAACGAGGCGGCGGCGAGCGCGAGGAATCCCGCGCCCGGCTCGGGGGTGAGCGCGGGCGCGACGGTCGCCGCCTGCACGACGGCATTGATCAGGACGACGGGGACGAAGACGCGCCAGCCCCGCGCGACGATGCGCCAGGCGCTCATCCGGCGGGCCTCAGCGCCTTCTCGAGGGCTTCCTGGATGCTGCCCTGGTAGAGCACAACGTCATCGACTGTGACCGTGACCGAGGCCGGGTCGTCGGCGGGGGAGAGCACGGTGATGCTCTCGCCAGCGAGCGTCTCGCCGGTGCACGAGATCGCGCCGTCGGACTCGGTCGTGCAGTCCGGAGCCGTGAGCAGCTCGGTACCGGATGCCACCAGCACGTCGATCGCCGCGAAGCGGACCTCCGCGAGGTGATCCCCGCCGACCGGAGCGATCGCCGCGACCTGCGAGCATCCGGTCAGCAGGAGGACGCCCGCCGCGAGCAGGGCGAACGGGATTCGCGTGCGACCGCTCATGCGCCGATCCTGTCCTCGTAGGCGACGATGCGCGCGCGTTCGGTCATGTGCTGGGCCTCCAGGGCGGCATCCGTGATCCTCGACAGGTCGAACGGCGCCTTCAGCAGGAGCTCGGTGTTGCGATCCAGCGGCGACCCGCGACGCATGTCGGGGCTCTCGGCCCAGTCGTTCGCCGCGAACTCGCGGCTGCGAGCGGCCAGATCCGCTGAGGAGCCGCCGGTGCCGGGCACCGCGGGGGAGGCGTGATCGAGCACGGTCGTGAACAGCGACAGGGTCCCGTCGCGGTTGTCGACGATCTCGACCACCTGCTGCTGCTGGGGGAAGTCGATGCACGACGCGGTCGTGATCTCCCAGAAGCCGCCCGAGGAGGAGGTGTGGGCGAGGATCTGGTTCAGGTGGGTGTGGCCGTTGAGCCACCCCACCACGACGGGGAAGCGCAGCAGCAGGTCGATGAACTCCTCGGCGCCGTGCAGCACCTCGGTCTCTCCGGGGCGCTGCGCCCGGTTCTCGAGGGTCAGGCTGTTGTGGTGACTGAAGATCAGCGCGAGCTTCTGTTCTGCCTGCGCCTGCTCGAGCTCCTTCTCGAGCCAGCGGAACTGCGTGTCCGGCACGGCACCGTCGGGGCCGGCGACCTGGTTGCACGTGTCGACGCCGAACGCTCGGACATGCGGGCTGAGGTCGGTCTTCCACCACGTCTCGCCGGTGTCGAGGTTGCGCTGCGTGAAGCCGTGTCCAACCGGGCCCGGGGTGGGCTCGGTGCGGAAGTGCTCGGCCATGAACTCGCGCTGCTCGAACAGGCGCCGCGCGGGATTGGCCGGCACGGATCGGAAGCCGCTGCGCCCGAGCGCGAGACCGAGCGCGTCGCCGGCCTGCTGCAGGGCGCTCCCGGTCGCGGCGTACCCTGCCAGAACGCTGCCGGCCGTCGCTTCGAGCGTGTACGACTTCCGGCCGCCGATCGCCAGGGCGTGCAGCTGCGGGCTCAGGTCGAACGTGCCCAGCAGCAGGGTGTCGTGATTGCCGTACACCGCGTACCAGGGTGCGGGAAGGCCGACCGAAGGCACCGGGATCGCGATGGCCTCGGCCAACAGGGACGGCAGCGTCGGGAACCCGTACTCTCCGAACGCACCGCCGGCGGGATCCTTCGGCCGGTAGGCCCACACGGCTTCCGCCCACGCCTGCACGCCCTGGTAGGTCGCGCCGGCGCTCGCCGGATTCACGGTGAGCCCGTCCATCAGATCGATGTACCACCGCAGCTCGAGGTGCGAGTGCATGTCGGCGCTGTCGCCCGTCACGATCGCGGCGCTCATCGGCGCACCGGTCAGCGGGCTGTACCGCGCGTCCGAGAACGCGCGGACCATCGCCGCGGTCGTGTGGACGCTCATCGGATCCTGCGGGTGGAAGGCCGACCCCCACGCGGAGTGGTCCTGGACGATCATCGGCTCGATGCGACCCGGGGACTGCGCGTCGATCACGTGCAGATCCGAGAGATGGCCCAGGTACAGCAGCGAGCGTCTCGCGGCGGCGCGGTCGGGGTTCGCGGTCGCGCGCAGGACGTCGAGCCGCGGAATGTACGGCTCGCCGGGACCCGTCACGAGCGTGCGGTAGCGGCCCCTCTGCACGCCGCCCTGCAGGATCGTCTGAGCGAGCGTCGTCGGCACGTCGACGGCGGATGCCGCGCGGACGGACCCGGCGTGCAGAAGCGGCCCGAGCCGGTCGAAGGAGACCCCGGTCGCGGCAGCCAGCAGAGCGGTACGCGCCAGGAACTGGCGTCGCGAGAGACCTGCCATCGTGTCGTCCATTCGGGTGCGCGGCGAGTTCGCATGGGCGTTTCGAGTCGTACTTTATCGGCTCGGGTGCCGGATCCCGCTCAGTCCTCGCGTCGGAACCGCGGCCCGTCGTATCCGTCTCGGTGCACCGGCTCGTCCCACAGCGCGCGGGGGCGTACCCAGAGGCCGCCCTCGCCGTAGAGCGCCCGGTAGACGACCAGCTCTTCCTCGGTCTCGCTGTGCCGCGCCGTGCCGATCACCTCGTATTCGCCGCCCTTGAAGTGGCGGTACCGGCCGGGTTCGAGGGGTGCGTGTACGGTCACGCTCGGAGTGTACGCGGCGTCCGGCGGCCGGGGACGCGGCAGGACGCGACGTACGCTGGTGCGGTGTCTTCGGTCCTGAACGTCTCGGCGTACCTCTTCACGCGGATCGCCCACCCGGCGTCGCTGCAGCCCGTGCTGCGCGAGCGTGCCCAGGCGAGCGGGCTCAAGGGCACGATTCTGCTGGCGGAAGAGGGCATCAACCTGTTCCTCGCCGGCGCCGCGGATGCCGTTCGCGGGTTCCTGGACGACCTGCGCCGCGATGAGCGGTTCGCGGCGCTCGCCGCGAAAGAGAGCTGGTCGCGCGAGCAGCCGTTCGGACGATTGCTCGTGAAGGTCAAGCGCGAGATCATCCGTATGGACCACCCGACGATCCAGCCCGCGGGAGGCCGCGCGCCGGCGGTCGATCCGCTCACGCTGCGTCGATGGCTGGATGCCGGTGTGGATGATCGAGGACGAGAGGTCGTCCTGATCGACACGCGCAACGCGTTCGAGGTCGACTACGGCGCGTTCGACGGTGCCGTCGACTGGCGCATCGAGCGGTTCACGCAGTTCCCGGCTGCCGCGGCCCGCCACCGCGACGACCTGCAGGGGAAGACCGTCGTCAGCTACTGCACGGGCGGAATCCGGTGCGAGAAGGCCGCGCTGTACCTGCGGTCCGAAGGTGTGGAGGCGCTTCAGCTGGAGGGAGGCATCCTCGGCTACTTCGCGGCGGCCGGCGGCGCGCACTGGACGGGGGAGTGCTTCGTGTTCGACGAGCGGGAGGCGCTCACGCCCGAACTCACGCCGCGGGAGCAGCGCGCGTGACCGCGCGTCCCTCCCGCCGATCGGTCGCCCTCGCGTTCGGTCTGGACGCCGTGCTGGTCGTCGTGTTCGCCGCACTCGGGCGGGCGAGCCACGACTCCGCTGTGCTCGCCGGGCTCTGGGGGACCGCATGGCCCTTCCTGGCGGGGCTCGTCGCCGGCTGGCTCGTGACGCTCGGCTGGCGGCGACCCGCAGCGCCGGTGCGGACCGGACTCGGAGTGTGGGTCGTGACCGTGGTGGGTGGCATGCTGCTGCGTGCGGCATCCGGTCAGGGCATCGCGGTGGCGTTCATCATCGTCGCAACCCTGACGCTGCTCGTCACGCTCGTGGGGTGGCGCGTCGTGGCGGTCGTGGTGCGAAGGGTCCGCGCGCGCAGGAGGTGAGATCCATGAAGGTCGATCTGAAGAAGGACATCGTCGGCTACCGCGCGCGCACCGGCGTCTTCGACACCGTCGACGTGCCGCCGTTGCGGTTCCTCATGATCGACGGGCGCGGCGATCCCAACGGGCCGGTGTTCGGCGAGGCTCTCACAGCGCTGTACTCGATCGCTTATCCGCTCAAGTTCCTCAGCAAGAAGGAGCTCGATCGCGATTACGTCGTGATGCCGCTCGAGGCGCTGTGGTGGGCGGAGGACATGCAGAGCTTCACCGCCGCGCGCGACAAATCGGCATGGGAATGGACCGCGATGATCCTGACGCCCGACTGGATCACCGCGGAGCAGTTCGCGGGGGCGCGCGCGAAGGCGGCGTCGGCGGCTGCGGAGCGCGTGCGGCTCGAAACCCTGTCGGAGGGCCGGTGCGTGCAGACCCTTCACGTCGGGTCGTTCGACAGCGAGGGGCCGGTGCTGCAGAAGCTGCACGCGGAGGTGATCCCGTCTCGCGGGCTGCGGATGACGGGGCGGCACCACGAGATCTACCTGAGCGATCCGCGGCGCGCGGACCCGTCGAAGCTGCGCACGATCCTGCGCCAACCGGTGTCGGATGCCGCGAACTGAGCGCCGGTCAGGCGGCTGGCGCCGCCGTCCGGCCGTCGGCGAAGCGCGCCCGCGCGCGGTCGTAGTTGCGCTCGATCGGCACCGAGCGCGTCGCCTTGGGCAGACCCATCGGCTTCGTCGACACGTAGATGCTCTCGGCGCGATCGACCAGGAAAGTCTCGTGCCAGATGCCGACCGCCCCAGGCGCCTTGCGCACCGCTTTGTTGAATCGCGACCACGCGGGACGATGCTCCGCCGTCGGTGCGGACGCGTACGCGTAGAGCTTCTCGATCGAGGACCAGTACTGCACGACGTACGGTCCGCCGGCGCCCATCAGCAGCTCGTATCCCAGGAAACCGGAGTCCGGATCCATGCTCAGCTCGCGCAGCATGCGCGGCATCGCGGTGAACGCGGGCATCCACAGGTCGGGTCGCCACCAGCGGTTGATCTGCATTCCGATGTGGAAGACGACGAGTTCGCCGTCGTGCTGATGGGTATGACGACCGATCATGATCTTGCTCACGGGGGCTCCTCCTCCGATTGGATAGTTCTACTATCTATATTGGATAGCGCTACTATCGAAGTCAAGGGGGCTCGATGAGGATTTCAGAGCTGTCCGCCCGGAGCGGAGTGGCAGTGCCGACGATCAAGTACTACCTGCGCGAAGGGCTCGTTCCCGAGGGCGTGCGACTCTCGGCGACCCAGGCGGACTACGAGACCGCTCACCTCGAGCGCCTGCGCCTCGTCCGTGCGCTCGTCGACTCCGGGGTCAGTATCGCGACGACGCGCACCGTCCTCTCGGCTCTCGATGATCCCCCGGAGGCGCACCACCTCCTCGGAGTCGCGCACGCGGCGATCACCCCGGCGCTGGATCGCGAGATCGATCTGTCGGCCGCCGAGGCTCTGGCGGAAGGTCTCGGGTGGAGGCCGGGGATGTGCGATCAGCAGGTGCTCGGCGCAGTCGCGCGCGCGCTCGAGGGGATCGAGCAGGCCGGGTTCGAGGTGCCTGCCGACGTCATGCCGGTCTATCTCCGTTCGATCCGTGCGATCGCCGACGCCGAGATCGCCGGGGTTCCGACGGAGTCGCTGGAGGCGGCCGTCCGATACGTCGTCCTCGGATCGGTGATCGTCGAGCCGCTTCTGCTCGCCCTTCGCCGCGTCGCCCAGCAGGTGGCGTCCGCGGAGCGTTTCGGCTGACCTGGCAGATTGCCCCGAACCGCCCCTCGCCGATACTGAGCGATATATCGTTGAGTATCGCTGAGCTCAGCCGGAGCCAGCCTGAAGGAGGTCATCATGAGCGGTTCGAACATGGGCGATTGGTTCGGCGGCAGCGGCGCAGGCGCAGGATCGCGCGGCTCCGGACAGGGCTGGCCGATGGCGGGGCTCTGGGAGGCGATGGAGCAGCTCCGTGGCCAGTTCGAGCAGAAGGTCGGCGGCGGATCCACGCGGATGGGCCGCGGGGACGTGCGCAGCGCCGTCCTGGCGCTGCTCGCGGAGAAGCCGATGCATGGCTACCAGATCATCCAGCAGATCGAGGAGCGCAGCGGCGGCAGCTGGAAGCCGAGCCCGGGCTCGGTGTACCCGACGCTCCAGCTGCTCGCCGACGAGGGTCTCATCAAGGCCGAGGAATCCGGCGGTCGCAAGACCTACTCGCTCACCGAAGAGGGACGCGAAGTCGCGGATGCTGCAGCGGAGAAGTCGGCGCCGTGGGTGGGCTCGAGCTCCCGGATGGGCTTCAGCGACAGCGGCCGGACCACGGCGCTCCCGAAGGCAGGCATCGACCTGGCCCAGGCGGTCGCTCAGGTCGGGCGCTCCGGCAGCGCGGAGCAGGTGAAGGAAGCCGTCGCCGTCCTCGATGACGCGCGCCGTAAGCTTTTCTCCATCCTCGCCCAAGACTGAATCCGTGCCCGCCGCACGTCGGCCCTGAGCTTCGCGCACCCCTGGAGATCCGATGACCGACGCCGGTGAGATGCGCGCACGCTATCGCCGCATAACGCGGTTCGCCGCGCGCTATCTCGCCCAGGCGTGGTGGTACGAGCTGTTCCTGCCGCGCATCGGTCTCGGTTCCCTGTCCGCCCGCGGTCGCGCGGCGCGCCTCACCCGCATCGCCCGTCGGTTCCACGCTCTGGCCGTCGACCTCGGCGGGCTGATGATCAAGGTGGGCCAGTTCCTCTCCTCGCGCCTGGACGTCCTCCCGCCCGAGATCACGAAAGAGCTGGAGGGCCTCCAGGACGAGGTGCCCGCGGTGCCCTTCGACGCGATCCGGACGCTCGCCGAAGCCGAGCTCGGCGTGCCGCTCGAGCGCGCGTACGCCTGGATCGACCCGGCGCCGCTGGCGGCGGCATCCCTCGGACAAGCGCATCGGGCGGTGCTGTCGGATGCCGATGCCGAGCAGTCCGGGCTCCGCGAGGTCGTGGTCAAGATCCAGCGCCCCGGCATCGACCAGATCGTCGACGTCGACTTGCGCGCCCTGCGCAAGGTCGGCGGGTGGCTCAGTCGCATCCGTCTCGTGTCCGACCGGGTGGACGCACCGGCGCTCGTGGAGGAGTTCGCGGCCACGTCGCTCGAGGAGATCGACTATCTGAACGAGGCCGCGAACGCCGAGCACTTCGCCTCCGACTTCGCCGGTGACCGGCGGGTCGGCGTGCCCGACGTCGTGTGGGAGCGGACGACGCGTCGCGTGCTGACGCTGCAGGACGTCACCGCGATCAAGCTCAACGACGTCGACGGGCTGCGGGCGTCGGGGATCGACCCGTCCAATGTTGCGATCGCGTTCGCGTCGGTCATGTTCGACCAGCTTTTCCGTGACGGGTTCTTCCACGCCGATCCCCATCCGGGCAACATCTTCGTGACGCCGGACGCGTCCGCGGACGACGGCACCGGTCCGGGCTGGCATCTCACGTTCATCGACTTCGGGATGATGGGCGAAGTGCCTCCCGGGCTGCGCCGAGGGCTCCGGCGGGTGCTCATCGCCGCGGCATCCCGTGACGGCAAGGGGATGGTCGACGGCATCCGCGAAGTGGGCGTCCTGCTGCCGTCGGCCGACACGACCGAGCTCGAGCGGGCGATGACCACGCTCTTCGCGCGATTCGGCGGGATGGGCTTCGCGGAGCTGCAGGAGGTCGACCCGCGGGAGTTCCGGGCGTTCGCGATCGAGTTCGGCGACGTGGTCCGCTCGCTGCCGTTCCAGTTCCCCGAGAACTTCCTCCTGATCATCCGCGCGATGTCGCTCGTCTCCGGCAACTGCAGTTCGCTCAACCCCGCGTTCAACATCTGGGACGCGGTCGAGCCGTACGCGGGAGAGCTCATCCGTCAGGAGGGCGGCAACGTCGTCCAGGCGTTCGCCGGGCAGGCGGTGACGGCGGTGCGGACGGCGGCGCGCCTGCCGCAGCGCCTCGACGATCTCACGACCCGCATCGAGGACGGCCGGCTCTCTGTGCAGAACCCGCGGCTCGAGCGTCGCATCGGCAGCCTCGAGCGGACGATGCGGCGGGTGATCTCAGCGGTGCTGTTCGCCGCGCTGTTCGTCGGGGGCCTGACTGTGCGTGCCGACGATGCGGTGTTCGGCACCGTCCTGATCGTCGTGTCCGGCATCCCGCTGCTGCACGCCCTGCTCGCCGGGTGGATCGGCAGGCGCCTGCCCTGACGGCGGGTCGGCGAATGCCGCGCCGCGGCGCCGACGCCCCACGAGTGCACGCAGCCCGAGTCCGAGCGCGGCAACTCCGGCCGCGGCGAGGACGGGCCGCAGCGCCAGTTCGGGGGTGAGGAGCGCGGCCTGGAAGACGCCCACGCCGTAGTCGATCAGGTCCGAGGAGGACCGCAGGAGCACGCGACTGCCGAGGGCGTTGAACAACGCCGTCGTCACCGCCGGAGCCACCCAGACCATCACAAGGGCCGCGAGAGCGGCGATCACGCGCCCCGCCGTCCCGATGCCCGTCCACGCGATCGCGATTCCCGTGAGCACCGGGGCGATCCACGGCGTGAGAGGCAGCAGTGCGGAGAAGACGCCCTCCGCCGTTCGTCCCGGGTCCAGCAGCAGTGCCGTCCAGGAGCCCATGCCGATCGCGCCGATCGTGAGACCGATCAGGGCTCCGGCGCGCGGTGCGCCGGCGACCAGGATCGTCACGATCGCGCCGACAAGCATCGACAGCACCGTCCCGGCGACCAGGGCCGCGAGGTAGACCGTGGATTCGAGTCGTTCCTGCAAGCCGGCGCGGAGCACCGTAGCCGTCTGCGCGGTCGCAAGACCCTGCACGATCAGGACGCCGAGGACGAGAAGCAGCAGGCCCCAACCGCGCACGCGCAGCATCCGCCCGGCGATGCCCGCGACAGTCGCGCCGACGATGAGGAGCGAGAAGACGAGGACGACCGAGGTGAAGCTGAAGGGAAGCAGCACGAACGGCATGGCCGTCGTTGTCGCTGTCCACAGCTCCTGCTCGGGGAGGCGGCCTCCGGCGATGATCCAGGGGAGCAGACCGAGGACGGCGCCCGCCGCCCCGGCGGGGAGGGCGTAGGCCCACGACCAGCGCCGCGGCTGCGGGGATTCCGGCATCACCCGAGATCCCGAAGACCGACGCGGTCGGGGATCTCGAAGGGCAGGCGGGGGAGCCACGCGGCGGGCTCCGGCCACGGGCGGGAGGACGGAAGGTTTCCGAGCATGCGTCGCAGCGCCGCATCCCGTGGCGTCGTCGGGGCGGGCGCGGCGATCACGCGCTGCGGCGCGCGGTGGCCGAGTGCGCCGCACCACCAGTGCCGCCAGGTGTCCGGGGCGTCCTCCGGCTCGAGCACGATGTAGTAATCGGGCATGATCGCGGCGCCCTCTTCGAAGAGGGACAGCGCGGTCTCCACCTCGACCTCGAGCGTCTCCAGCGTCGCGCGCGCTTCGAACAGCTCCACCCACGCGGCGGCGACGTGCACGAGCGGGTCCGCGTCATGCACGACCCAGGGTGTTGCGGATGCCGCGATCCGCCGTGTGGCGAGGGCCGGTTCACTGCCCTGCAGCGACAGGACCTCGACTCCACGGATGCCGTCGAGCGTGGCCAGGGCTTCTTCGGACTGATCGCCGACGATTGCGACGATGGTTCCGGTGTTCATCGTGTGCGCCATGCCTGATCGTACGACCGAACGCCCCGGGATCGGCGGATCCCGGGGCGTTCGGTTGTGTCAGGAGGTCAGTACCAGCCGACGGATTCGGAGTGATCCCACGCACCGCACGGGTTGCCGTAGCGGCCGGCGATGTAGCCCAGACCCCAGGAGATCTGCGTGGCGGCGTTGGTCTGCCAGTCCGCGCCGGCACTGGCCATCTTGCTGCCGGGCAGAGCCTGCGGGATGCCGTAGGCGCCGCTGCCGGCGTTGTACGCCTGCGAGTTCCATCCGGACTCACGGTCCCAAAGCGCCACGAGGCAGCCGAACTGGTCGTCGCCCCAGCCGTAGCCGGCGAGCATGCCGCGGGCGATCGCCTGCGCCTCGCCGGCGCTCGTGCCGGGTCCGGCGAACACGGGCGAAGGAGTGCTCGATGCCTGCTCGGCCGCGGCGGCCTCGGCGGCGGCGGCGGCTTCGGCAGCCGCAGCGGCCTCTGCGGCGGCAGCGGCTTCGGCGGCGGCCTTTGCGGCGGCCTCCTGCTCCGCCTTCAGGGCGATCGCGGCGTCGAGCCGACCGCGCAGACCGTTGGTCCGGGCATCGACCGCCGCGACGGCATCCGTCACCTCGGTGCTGAACGCGGAGACCAGCATCGCGGGCAGCATGCTGGCGTCCTTGAGACGGTCGACGGCCTTCTCGAGGCGCGTGGTGTCGACGGTCGTGTTCGTGACGCCGACATCGAGGCCCGAGGCCTGGATATCGGTCGTGACCTGAGCGGCGTCGGCGATGGCCATCTTCGCCGCCACGAGAGCCGCGCGGGCTTCGATCGTGGTCTTGTCGCCGGCGGAGGCAGCCACCTGGGAGTCCAGGGGCACCGAGTACGACGCGAGCGCGAAGCTCGGCGACGTTCCCGCGGCCGAGGCCTGTGCGGACGTGACCGGGACGGCGACAGCCGCTCCGGTTGCGGCCACCACGGCGAAGGCGAGGCCCGCAGCGATGATCGCGGGGCGGCGGCGAGAGCGACGTTCGGCGATGCGGCGGGCGCGGCGGGCAGAGGACGTGGGGGTGCTGGAGCGCATGAAAACCGGTTCCGTATGAGAGATCCGCGCCCACGGGCGGGCGCCGTGCGTCCGCGAGGCGAACACAAGTCCCCGACTCTTCCTGGGTTTTCTGGACAGGTCCGGTGCGTTACCTGAACGTTACATGTGAGCGTCGCGCGGAAAAGTGCTGATCAGGGGCGTGGGGTATAGACGCGAATGCCGCCGATTCCGAAGAATCGACGGCATCCGGTGTCGTCTGTCACACGGGTTCACACCCGTGCGGATGACGCGAGATCAGAGCGGGCGGATGTTCGCTGCCTGCATGCCCTTGGGGCCACGCTCGGCGTCGAATTCGACCTTCTGGTTCTCGGTGAGCTCCTTGTAGCCGCTCGCGGCGATCGCGGTGTAGTGCGCGAACAGGTCGGCTCCACCGTCGTCGGGGGCGATGAATCCAAAGCCCTTTTCGGAGTTGAACCATTTCACGGTGCCAGTGGCCATCGTGTCATTCCTTTTACTTTTCGGGCCGCGAGAGCGACCAGGGGTGCCGCGCCGCAGTGTGCGGAGCGGACGTTTCAGACGCGGGGGACCCGCGGGGGTGGGAGCGAGGTGCGTGACGGATGCTGCGACAGCGGCTCGCGCCCGGTCGCGGGTCTCGTGCACACCGAGGTTCTCGCCGCGGGCGCCGTGGGCTTCGTGGCCCCGTGCCGTGGCCGCGACGAAACCCGCGTACTCGTCGGCGACGGTCGCGACGAAGACATCGGAGTCGGCCGGTCGCCAGACGGGCTGCGGTCGCGAGGCGGAGGGGGTGATGGTGACGGAGGTCAAAAGAACTTTCAGGAGCTGCGCGACGTCAGGGGACGCTCGTGCGCGAAATCGAAGGGGAGTGGCGGCGGACGTCAGGAGAACGATCCGGGCGTCGTGTTGTCTGGTCCAGGCTCTGCATCTATGCGGAGTGGGTGACGACGCAAGACCCGAGTGGGCTTCTCCACTGTAACAGGCCTTCCTGGGTGGTGGCCCGGCGGGCTGTTCTTGCGCCCGATGTGACGGCGAGGCGGCAGGTGCCGTCAACCTTCGCGACGACCAGGGTGGACAGCATCCGTTCGGCGGGTCAGGCTGGACTGTCGGAAGGAGCACACCGATGGGCGTGCTGAAGTACGTGACGAACATGTCGCTCGACGGGTTCATCGAAGACGACGAGGGCCGATTCGACTGGCTGCCGCTGGACGACGAGCTCTTCGACCACCAGACCGAGCTCGTTGCGTCCGCGGACACGCTCCTGTACGGCCGTCGCCTGTACGAGTCGATGGCGGTGTGGGAGACGGATGCCGCGCTCGGCGCCCAGAACGATCGTTTCGGCGCGTTCTCCGCCGCGTGGAAGGCCGCGCACAAAGTCGTCTATTCGACATCGCTCGCCGAGGTCGGCACCGCCGATACGCGCATCGAGCGCCGATTCGTCGATGACGAGGTCCGCCGAGTCACGCACGACGCCCCCGGCGACGTCCTGATCGGAGGGGCGGACCTCGCCGCCCGGGCGTTCGCCGGGGGGCTCATCGACGAATGCCTGCTCTTCGTGTTCCCCGTGAGCGTCGGCGGGGGCAAGCCCGCGCTCCCGCGTGGACAGCGCGTGGGTCTCGAACTCCTCGGGGAGCGTCGATTCTCGAACGGAGTCCTCCTTCTCCACCATCGCGTCCGCGCGCGCTGACTCTCCCGCCGGGTGGTGCCCGTTCCCGCGAGGAGGTGCCTGTTCCCGCGAGATGGTGCCTGTTCCGGCGAGGTGGTGCCTGTTCCCGCGAGGTGGTGCCTGTTCCCGCGGGGTGGTGCCTGTTCCCGCGAGATGGTGCCTGTTCCGGCGAGGTGGTGCCCACCATCTCGCGGGGAAACCCACCATCTCGGCGGGAAACCCACCATCTCGGCGGGGAACCCACCATCTCGCGGGGGAGCCCACCATCTCGCGGGGGAGCCCACCATCTCGGCGGGGAACCCACCATTTCGGCGGGGACGGGACGGGCGCGAGGACACACGCGATCGCGGATGCCGAGGGCGCGGTCAGCGGGCGCGGTGAGGATCAGTCGCTGAGAGTCCGCAGAACCTCGGGCAGGTGAGTGCGGATGCTGTCGGGCACCGGCCTCGGGCGCTCGGGGCGCCACGACGACGTCAGGTAGACGATCTTGCCCATCGGGTGGCCCATCCAGAGGTTGTCGAACCCGGCAGGAGTCGTGAAGTATCCGTGGAAGCTGCTCTGGCCCACGTACACCAGCACGAACACGGTCTTCAGGTTCCAGTTCGGATCCTCGCCGACCGGTTCGAAGCGCAGGTAGACCGGACTCTTGTCGAGGAACGCGGTGTCCAGCACGAAGCCGATGCGCGGATCGTTGAACCCCGGCCACTCGACACGTATCTGCGGACTGGGCAGGTCGGGCTCCTTCGGACCGCGCCCGAGGATGTACTCGCGCCACGATCCGCGTTCGAAGTCGTCCGCTCGGCTGTCGAGCCGGAACTCCCTGCCGCCGAGCCCGAGGTAGACCCGTCCGTCGGTGCCCGCGTTCTCCATATCCCCGGTGATGATCTGCACCAGGATTCCGGTGATGGCAGTCATGACCACTCCTCTCCATCCGGGCCGACGCCGAGGCCGGCTGATTGCAGAGAAGAAGAGGACCGCCGGACGGATGCTGATACACCTCGGCGTTCGCGCGCGCGGCGCTCGGCATCCGGTGCGAATCGCACCGGTCCTCTCAGCCGCTCGTCGGGATCGCGGGCTAGGCTCTCGCGAATGGGTGCGAAGCGGACGGCGATCTCGGTCGGTGCGCTCGTCGCCGCGCTGACGATCGCGGGCTGCGCCGCAGAGAGCACGCCCCCGGCGGCGCACACGACCCCGACAGCGGCACCGTCGCCTGTCCCCACCCTGTCCGCGCAGGAGCGCACGCACGCGTGGGTCGACCGACGGCTTGCGGGCATGACGCTCGAGCAGAAAGCCGCGTCGCTGCTCATGGTCCATGCACCCGGCACGGATCCCGCCCCGTTGCGCGCCCTGGTCGATCAGGGCGTCGGGGGAGTCATCCTGATGGGCGACAACATCCCCGGCGCGCCCGAGGAGCTCCGCGATCTGACGTCCGCCCTGCACGTCGAATCCGATGCGGCGACCCTGGTCGGCATCGACGAGGAGGGCGGCATCGTCCAGCGGCTGCCGTGGGATCCCGCAGCCGATCCGGCTCAGCTGCGCGCGGCGCCGGCAGCGGACGCGCAGACGGCCTTCTCCATGCGGGCGGACGTGCTGGCGGCATCCGGAATCAACGTCAACTTCGGGATCGTCGCGGACGTGACGGCCGATCCCGCGTCCTTCATCTGGGATCGCGTGCTCGGCACTGATCCACAGTCCGCCGGCGACCGGGTGGCCGCGGCGGTCACGGGGGAGCAGGCGCAGGGGTCCGTCGCCGGCACGGTCAAGCACTTTCCCGGCCACGGCGCCGCTCCGGGCGACTCGCACACGAGTGTGCCGGCCGCTCCACTCACGCTCGACGAGTGGCGGTCCGCCGCCGCGCCCCCGTTCCGCGCCGCTGTCGACGCGGACGTCGACCTCGTGATGACGGGTCACCTCGCCTACCCCGCCGTCGATCCCACGCCCGCTTCGCTGTCGCCGGTGTGGCATCGCATCCTCAGGGAGGAGCTGGGCTTCGACGGGGTCGTCGTGACCGACGACATGCTCATGCTGCAGCACAACGGACTCGCGGAGTACGCCGATGCCGGCGAGAACGCGATACGAGCGGTCGCGGCGGGGTCGGATCTGCTGCTGTACGTACTGCCGGCGGATCCGTCGACGTTCGGGATCAGCGTCCCCGGGCTCTCGGCCGCGCTGGCCGATGCCGTGCGCTCCGGGAGGATCCCGCAGGACAGGCTCGACGAGGCCGCCGCGCGGGTCATGACACTGCGCGCCGATCTCAGCCCGTTCCTGAGCAGGCAGATCGAGACCCGCGAGGGCAGCGACGCCTGCCTGGTCGACGGGATCCCGGTGTCGGTCTGCTCGGTCTGACCTCGGGCCGGCGGGGTCGTTTCCCCTGGGGGCGCGGGGATAATGCGGTCCACAGGCTTCGAGCGGTCAGGCGTCGAGGCAACCCTCGCAGAAACGTCGGCACCGCCCATGGCTCGCTCAGACCACTTCCACCCGCACGGGACGGCGCCCTCCGCCGCGACCACCGCCGCGCAGCAGCGTGCCCGCGAGTCCCTGCCGTTCACCGATCGCCGGGACTTCGACGAGGTCACCCGCGGCTTCATCGCCCGGCCGACGGTGACGCGCATCATGGCGGACGCCGGCAACGTCGCGTGGGACTTCGGCGCGTACTCCTTCCTCACTGAATCGGACGAGTTCGACAGCATCCACCCGTCGCTTCAGCGACAGGCGGTTCTGAATGCCCACTACGGCCTGTTCGAGGTCGTCCCCGACCGGGTGTGGCAGGTGCGCGGCTTCGATCTCGCGAACGTCAGCTTCATCAAGTCGGACACGGGTTGGATCGTGTTCGATCCGTTGACCACGCGGGAGACCGCCGCGGCCGCGCTCGCCCTCGTCACCGAGCACCTGGGCGAACGCCCCGTCGTCGCGGTGGTCTTCTCGCACTCGCACGGCGATCACTTCGGAGGTGTGCGCGGAGTGATCGACGAAGCGGACGTCGTGAGCGGTGCGGTGCAGGTGATCGCGCCGGCGGGATTCCTCGAGCACGCGGTCGCCGAGAACGTCTATGCCGGAAACGCGATGTCGCGTCGCCTGTTCTACCAGTACGGCGCTCTGCTCGAGCCGAGCCCGTTCGGACACGTCGACCAGGCGATCGGGAAGAAGGTCGCCGCGGGCTCGATCGGTCTCATCGCCCCGACGATGTCAATCGAGGACGACTTCGAGGAGCACGTGATCGACGGGGTCCGGATGGTGTTCCAGAACACCCCCGGCACCGAGGCGCCGGCGGAGATGAACACGTGGTTCCCCGACCTCAAGGCGTTCTGGGCCGCGGAGAACATCACGGCGACGATTCACAACATCTACACCCTGCGCGGCGCGCTCGTCCGCGACGCCCTCGAATGGTCGAGGCAGATCAACGCCGCGCTGTACCGCTTCGGCGGAGAGGCGGAGGTCATGTTCGCCTCGCACAGCTGGCCGCGCTGGGGCAACGAGCGCATCCAGGAGGTGATGCGCGCACAGCGCGACACGTACGCGCACCTGAACAACACCGTGCTGCACCTCGCGAACCAGGGTGTGACGATCAACGAGATCCACAACGTCTACCGGGTGCCGGAATCGTTGCAGCGGCAGTGGACGGCGCGCAGCTACCACGGGTCGGTCCCGCACAACGCTCGGGCCGTTGTGAACCGCTATCTCGGTTACTGGGATGCGAACCCGACGACGCTCATCCCGCTCTCCCCGAAGGATTCCGCCCCGCTCTACGTCGAGCTGATGGGAGGCGCCGGACCGATCCTCGCCAAGGCGCGGGAGCTGATCTCCGAGGGCGAGTACTTCCTGGCCACCGAGATCCTGAACAAGCTCCTCTACGCCGAGCCGGGCGAAGAGGACGCGCGGATGCTGCTGGCGCAGGCCTTCGAGCAGATCGGGTACCAGCAGGAGAGTCCGAGCCTACGCAACAGCTTTCTGGCCGGAGCGCTCGAACTGCGCTCCGGGCTTCCCTCGGGCGTCACTCCCACGGCGACCGGACCGGATCTGGTGCGGGCGCTCACCACCGTGCAGTTCTTCGACTTCCTCGCGATTCGCCTCGACCCCGCCAAGGCCGAGACCTTGTCGTTCGTCGCGAACCTGACCACACCCGACACCGGACAGCGGTTCGTGATCGAGCTCTCCAACGGCGCCCTGACCACGCTCGAAGGAGCGGCGGCGGCCGATCCGGACGTCTCGGTGACGATCGATCGTGCACATCTCGAACGCGCCATGACCGGCGAGGTCTCCCTTGCGGCGATGTTGACGGATGGGTCCGCGCACCTCGACGGCGACGGCAGCGTTCTCGCCCGACTGGGGGAGATGCTCGTCGACTTCCCGCTCGGCTTCGAGGTGCTTCCGGGAACGCCCGGCGCCGTCGCCGTGCCGGGGCGCTGACTTCAGTGTGAGGGGGCCACGGTTCCGCGGGCGGCCCACGCAGACCCGCTGATCTCGAAGGGAGCGGCGGGCATCTCGGCCCGCAGGGCGCGCTCCAGCGCCGAGCGGCCCGTCTCATCCAGCGACTCGATGTACGCCCCGATCGGGCCCGCGCCGCGCAGGTAGGGCGTCCACCAGTCTTCGAAAGTCGGGTGCAGCACGTGCACGGTCAACACCGTCTCCACGATGTCGTCGAGGCCGGCATCCCTGAGGTACTCGCTCAGCTGACCCGCGCGCGTCCCCGGGAGGTGCGCTTCGCGCGGAGCGTCGGGGTCGTGGGCGCTCAGCACATCCCAGAAGCGGCTCAACGGGCTCGTTCCCCCCGCGTGGTCCCACGTGCAGGCCGCGATGATCCCACCCGGCCGCGTGACCCGCGCCATCTCCCGCAGATCGTGGACCGGGCCGGCGAGGAAGTGCACGACGAGCTGGGCCAGGGCTGCGTCGAACTCGGCATCGTCGAACGGCAAGTCACCGGCGGATGCCGTCTCGACCCGTACGTCGGGAAAGCGTTCGCGCGCGGATGCGACATACGATGCCGACGGGTCGACGCCGGCGACGGAAGACGCCCCGACACGTGCCACGAGCTCACCGGTCAACGCACCGGGACCGCATCCCACATCGAGGACGCGCTGCCCGGCTCGCACGCCGGCGAAGTCGGCGAACGGAGCGCTGAGCAGAGTCGAATAGCGACCCATGAAGCGGTCGTAGTCGATCGCGGCACCATCGAACCCCATGCCCACACGGTAGAACTCGGTCGGCCGCGGCGGTAGGGCCGCGCGTGACGGCGATCGTGCGCGGCTCGGCTCTGGCGCTGTTGGTGTCTTGCCACGACGGCGATGGCTGACTAGTCTCAAGATCCCCGACGGAAGGATCTTGAATATGAGCGCCTACGATCGTTGAAATACCAAAGCGAACCCCCGCTCGACCAGGTCGAGCGGGGGTTTCGTCGTCCGGGCGGCTACGAGCCGATGGCTGATCCGAGCACGGAGACGAGATGTGACTGCGCCTCGCGTCCTGCGCGTGTCGGCACGAGCGGGTACACGTGCACCTGCCCGGCACCCTCGTACAGTTCGAAGGGCACGCCGGCGGCACGGGATTTCTGCGCGAGCACGTGCGCATCGGGATTGAGGACATCCCTCGTCCCGGTGAAGACCGTGAGGGGGCCGAGTCCGGCGACATCGCCGAACAGCGGACTCACCGCGGGGTCGAGCAGGTCGAGATCGCCGCGCCGCTGCTCGGCGAGGACCTGGCCGCCGGGAGTGGCCAGCCAAGGGTCCGACGGCTGCACGAGCGGAATGCGGGGGTTGCTCCACGAGAGATCCAGTGCGGGGGAGATGAGGACAGTCCGGGGGAGCACCACGCCGCCGTCACGGAGGGCGAGTGCCGTGGAGAGAGCGATCTGACCGCCTGCGGAATCGCCGGCGAGGCAGGTCGCTCCGTACGTGTCGATGCTCCGGCGGACCAGAGCAGCCGCCGTGTCGCGGGCCTCGCGGGCGGTTCCGAACGGAACCAGGGGGTAGATCGGCACGACGACCGCCGTCGACGTCTCCGCCGCGATCCGTGCGGCCAGGTGCCAGTGCTGGGGTGCGATCTCGTTCACCCAGCCGCCGCCGTGCACGTACACCACGGCGCCGCGGGTCTCGGGCGGCAGGATCGTGTACACGGGCCAGCCGTCGAACTGTTCCACGTCGACACGGATCCCGGGCCGCAGGCGCGACGGAGGGCCGTACGGCACCGGTCGCAGCCCGCGTTCCCGGATCCGCTTTCTCGCGCCGTCGGCGCTGACGAAGGTCCGGTTCGCGCGCATCATGCGCAGCGCGAGGGGAACGACGGCATCGGGGAGGACGGCTCGCATCATCTCAGCATCACACGACGCGTCGACCGTTAGCCTCCTTCGTGTGCTGCGCTTCGACGATCCGCTCCCGCTCCGACCGCGGCGTGTGCTCGTGGCCGGAGTGTCCGGCGCGGGCAAGAGCACGCTGGCCAGGCGGATCGCCCGCGTTCTCGACGCGCCCTACACCGAGCTCGACGCGCTTTACCACGGCCCGGAATGGACGCCCCGGGAGGGGTTCGTCGAGGACGTGCGGATGCTGGCGGATCAGCCGTCGTGGACGACCGAGTGGCAGTACTCCACCGCGCGGCCCCTGCTGGTCGAGCGTGCCGACCTCCTGGTGTGGCTGGATGTGCCGTTCGCGACGGTCACCCTGCCGCGAGTGGTGCGGCGCACGCTGCGACGCCGCCTCCACCGAGAGGTTCTGTGGAACGGAAACATCGAACCGCCTCTGCGGACGTTCTTCCATGACCGGGAGCACATCGTCCGCTGGTCGATCAGGACCAGACGCAAATACACGGGGCGGATCCCGCAACTCGACGCCGACATGCCGCATCTCGCGATCGTCCGGCTGCGCACTCAGCGGGAGCTCGAAGCGTGGATGGCAGGGCCCCTGGCCTCGGCGGCGGACTGAGCGTGTGCCCGGCTACCGCGCCCGACGGTCGTACGTGAGCACACGGACACCATGTCCAGCAGAACCTCATCCACGGACTGGAAACCCGTCGGGACGAACGGTCCGTCCACCAGAGGCACACCGGAGCCGATGATGAAGGGATTCTGCTTCCGGGCTGGTGGTCATCTTTCCGAGGCTGGTCAGCGCGATCCTTGAGGCCCGAGCAGTGCCTGCTCGAATTCGTCGACGGAGCCGCGCAGCTGACGCAGGTCGTCGGCATCCAGCGCGACGGACATCGAGCCGTCCTCATGGTGGGCCACGACCACAGGCAGCGCGATGCCGCGCACAGCCGCGTCGAGGGCGCCGTCGAGCTCGTTGCGGTGCAGCAGCACGATCGGAAGGCCCACCCTGGCGACCATCCGATCCCACTCCGGTTTCCTGCGGACAGGGGAGTGCGTGATGTCGCACAGCGAGCACTCCGCCGAGCCGAGGAGGTGCCCGAACAGGTAGCGGATCTCGCCTACGACGCCGCCGTCGGCGTTGTAGATGCCGGAATAGCGGACGATCGACGATCTTGCCGGTGGAGGGACGGCATCACTGTCTGGCACGTGACCAAGGATAAGAGCCGGAGCGACGGCATCGCTCGAACAGCGGCGGCCCTCCGGCGGTGGAGTTGGGGAACCCGAGCCGCCGGAGGGCCTGAACCCGCGGCGAAGCGTCAACGACGAGGGCTGGAACGCTAGGGGGCCTCACAGCGTCACCGTCACGGGTCTGTTCCCAACATAGGGAGCGCAGCGCACGGCGGTCATCAGTTCGGATCTCAACCGCCGCAGAATTCACATGACCGAAACGTGTCGGCGGTCAGCTGCCGGGCGTACGATCGCGGGCATGAGCCGGATCTTCACGATGTCGTTCGCGTCGGTGTATCCGCTGTACGTCGCGAAGGTCGAGCGCAAAGGGCGCACCCAGGCTGAGCTCGACGAGGTCATCGCGTGGCTCACCGGCTTCGACGCCGTCGCGCTGGCACGCCACATCGAGGCCGGCACCACGTTCGAGGAGTTCTTCGAGGACGCCCGCCTCAACCCGAGCGCGACGCTCATCACCGGCACCGTCTGCGGCGTTCGTGTGCAGGACGTGGACGATCCCCTCATGCAGAAGATCCGCTATCTCGACCTGCTCGTCGACGAGCTCGCGCGCGGCAAGGCGATGAGCAAGATCCTGCGCTCACCGCAGCCGGCCTGACCTCACTCCGCTCCGAATCGGTCGGCCAGGCGCACGAGCGTCGGCAGACCCCGTGAGGTCGCCGGACCGCCGGTGAGACGCTCCGCCACGGGTGTCGCGTTGCTCTCGGCGTCCCGCTCGTTGACGGTGACGATCCAGCCGGGTCCGGCATCCACGATCTCGCAGCGGCGATGCGCCGCCGTGCGGACGACCTCCGGATCGGTCGGGTCCACGACACCCCCGCCGTGGAGGGTCACCTCGCAGCGCCGGATGTCGAGCCGATCCGCATGAACGTCGACGATCGCGACGACGTCGGCGAGCGGCATCCAGAATCCCTCGCGTTCGATCCCGGAGCGTCGGGCCAGCGCCGACCCTGCGGCCTCGACCGTGGCCCCCGGGTCGGCCGAAGCGAACAGGATGGTCCCGTTGCTCTGGAACGCGCGCGGATCGGCGGCGCCGGCATCGGCGAAGGATCCGACGACGTCGGCCGTCGACGGGTGCCCGCGCTGTCCCTGATTCACGTTCCGGAGAAAGGCGACGCACTGCACAATCAGGAGCGTACGCCGTCCGGATGCGGCGCATCCGGATGCCGATGCATCGCCCCCCGCCCACGTGCCGGGCGTAGCCTGATCGAATGCCGTCACAGACCTCTCTGAGCGCGCGCGCCGCGCTCATCGCGTTGACGGAAGACGTGGCCGCCGGGCGCGGAGCCGGGTTCCCCGGCTTGAGCGCCCTGCCCGCTTCGGCGGATGCCCGGTCGTCGGCCGTGCTGATCCTGTTCGGCATCCTGGACGGACTGCCCAGCGACCATCGAGCCGCGAGCGACGCCGTCTCACGCGACCTCGACGTCCTGCTGCTCGAGCGCGCGGCGACGCTGCGGGCCCATCCCGGTCAAGTCGCCTTCCCCGGCGGTCGCCTGGACCCGCAGGATTCCGGACCGGTCGACGCAGCGCTGCGCGAGGCGCAGGAGGAGACCGGACTGGACCCCGACGGGGTGGAAGTGCTGGGCATGCTCGAACGCGTCCCGCTGGCCTTCTCGCAGAACCTGGTCACGCCCGTCGTCGCGTGGTGGCGGCATCCGTCAGAGGTCCGTGTCGTCGACGAGGCCGAGTCGGCCGCGGTCTTCCGCGCGCCGGTCGCCGATCTGCTCGACCCGGCGCATCGAGGAGTGACGGTGATCCGCCGCGACGGCCGGACGTGGAGCGGACCCGGCTTCACCGTCGAGCGCGATGGCCGCGAATTCCTCGTGTGGGGGTTCACGGCGATGCTGCTCGACGGCCTGTTCGAGCGGCTCGGCTGGACCGAGCCCTGGGACCGGGCCCGCGAGCTTCCGTTGGATCTGGACGGCCTGCCGCGGTGAAGGCGGCGCTCATCCTGGCGACCCAGCAGTTCGCCGATCACCCGGCGCTCGCCGATCCCGACATCGACCTGATCCTGTTCGTCGAAGCGGATGCCGCCTTCCGTCGGCGCCCGTATCACTCCCACAAGATCGTGCTGCTCCTGTCGGCCATGCGGCACACCGCAGCGCGGCTGTCGGCCGACGGCCGCCGGGTGGAGCGCGTGACGCTGGATGCCGACCTCGGGTTCCTGCACGCGCTTCGGCACCTCGTCCGCACGCACGACATCGAGGCGCTCGCATGGATGTCGGCGACCGATCGGGGTGTGGACCGTCGCCTCCTGCGCTTCTGCGAGCAGGAGTCGCTGCACACCCGCGTCTACTCCGACGCTCTGTTCCTGACTCCTGCCCGCGACCTCGACGAATGGTTCACGGGGCATGCCGCGGCGCGCATGGAGGACTTCTATCGGTGGCAGCGCCGGAGGACCGGCATCCTCATGGACGGCGCGCAGCCCGTCGGCAAGCGCTGGAATTTCGACGCCGACAACCGCGAGCCGCTGCCGAAAGGCGGCATCGACGTGCCCGCGCCCCTGCTGCCCGAGCACGACGACATCACCCGTGACGTGATAGCCGAGGTGGCGAGGCGCTTTCCGGATGCGCCGGGCGACGCTGCGGAATTCTGGCTGCCGGTGACGCCGGATGCCGCGCGTCGCTGGCTGGATGACTTCGTGTCGCGGCGCCTCAAGCTCTTCGGTCGCTACGAGGACGCGATGGCCGCGGAAGAGCCGTTCCTCTTCCACTCGCTGTTGAGCCCTCTGCTGAACATCGGACTGCTCACGGTGGACGAGGTCGTGGACGCGGTGCTCGCGCATCCGGACGCGCCGCTCGCGTCGCTGGAGGGCTTCATCCGGCAGGTGATCGGGTGGCGCGAGTACATGCGCGGTGCGTACCGGGCGATGCCGGAGCTGAAGCAGGCGAACCACTTCGCTCTGTCGAGGAGGCTCGAGCCGTGGTGGTACACCGGGGACGGCATCCCGGATGATCTTCCCGCGCCGGTGCGGACCGTGCTCGAGCGCGTCCAGCGCTGGGGATACGCCCATCACATCGAGCGGCTCATGGTGCTCGGCAACTGGTTCCTGCTGCAGGGCTACCACCCGCACGACGTGTACGACTGGTTCTCCGCTCTCTTCGTCGACGCGTACGAGTGGGTGATGGTTCCCAATGTGCAGGGCATGAGTCAGTACGCGGACGGCGGTCGGGTGGCGACCAAGCCCTACATCTCGGGCGGGGCGTACCTGCAGAAGATGGGGTCGTGGTGGGGGAGCGCCGCCGAGGCGCGGGACTCGGAGTTCACCGCCGCGTATTGGGCGTTCCTCGACGCGCACGAGGAGCAGCTGCGGGGCAACCCGCGTCTGTCCCTCCCGCTCGCGCAGATGCGCAAGCGCCGCGCTGGCTGACCTGCTCCTCGCGAGAGGGCACTTCTGACAGGCGACACGCCGGCGAAGCGGTCCGTTTCTGCCCTCTCGCGCGGTGCAGGTGGGTCTAGGGTTCAGCCATCGAGGCTCAGGAGGTGCGATGTCGCGTCGGATGGCTGATCCGGAGTACAAGCGGCTGCAGGAGTCCCGGCTGGACGAACTGCAGATCCTGCCGGTGAACGACCTCGCGACCCGCCTGCAGCGCGGGCGCCCCGCCGACGAGTGGCCGCCCTACGTCTCGGCCGAGCACGACCTCGAGAAGGCCCGGATCATCGTGCTCATCCCGCGCCCCGAACCGCGACCGCGCCTGAAGGTGGGATCGGGCATGTTCTCCCTCGAGGACGACCACCCTTCGGCCGAACGCCTGGCGCGCGTGCTCGAAGCCGTCGATCTCCAACCCCGACACGTGATGCCCTGGCACGCGTACCCGTGGCGCGACGCGGGTCGCCACACGCACGAGCAATTGGATGCCGGGGCGCGGCCCCTGCGTCAGCTCATCGATCTGCTGCCTCGCGTGAAGGCCATCGTCGCCCACGGCGAGGAGTCCGCCTACGTGGCGAACCGCCTGTCGTCTCCGGATATCGCCGGAACACTGCTGCGCGATCGCGGCATCCACGTCTTCGCCGCCCGCTCGACGAGTCCGTCGGCATGGTCGGGCGACGATGCCACGACCGAGAGCGCACTGCGCACGGTGCGCGAGGTGTACCGCCAGGCGATGGTCCACGCGCGTCTGCGACCGCTCGAGGAGAACGGCAAGCGCAGGCGCTGAGCTGACCCCTTGACCGTCCCGCAGGCGGGCGAGGAGCATGGGGTCCCGGATGCGCGAGAGGAGAACAGGATGATCCCGGTTCGCGTCGCGGGGATCGCGCTCGACCCTGCCGGTCAGCACGTCATCCTGCTCAAGCCGATCGATGAGGCACCCGGCGAGGGGCGCATCCTGCCGATCTGGATCGGCGCGCAGGAAGCGACCTCGATCCTGGCGGCGGTGGAGGGCGCGGACACGCCGCGGCCGCTCGCGCACGACCTGATGCGCACGCTTCTGGCTCAGCTGGACGCGTCCGTCGGCGGGGTCGCCGTGTCCCGGATCACGGACGGGACGTTCTACGCCGACATCACGCTCGACACGATCGCCGGCGAGCGCATCGTCGACGCCCGGCCCTCCGACGCGATCGCCCTCGCCTGCCGGGTCGGCGCTCCGATCCGCGTCGCGGAGGACGTCCTCGAGGAGGCCGGTGTGCTCGACACGGTGACGGCGTCCGATGACGACGAGGACGAGGCCCTCGACGAGTTCAAGCGCTTCCTCGAGGACGTCGACCCGGACGATTTCCGCGGCTAGCGAGCGCCCTCAGGGGAACGCGAGGACCTGGTCGCCCCACCCGGCCCGCAAGGCGGCGTCGAGGTCCTCCACGACGCGGTCCTGTGCGTCGATCACCAGCGTCTGTCGATCCTGCACGTCATAGGACGGCCAGGCGACGGCATCCGTCACCGCAGCAGCATCGGGTGCCTCGCCGCGCGCGAACGCGGTCCAGCGGGCGCGCAGGCGCTCCGAGATGCGCTCCGCCGTGCGCCTGCCGCCGAGCCAGAACGTCGGATCCTTCGGACCGGTGGCGAGGTTGCCCCACACGTAGGCGAGCTCGGCGCCGTGCGTCGCCCCGATGCCGATCGCATTCATCGCGCGCGTCGCGTGGTCGAACCGGTACAGCCAAACCGGCGCGACCGCGCTGTGCCCCTCCGCGATCCAGATCGTCGGCAGACGGAACGCGATGTCGCGCGCGATCCCGAGCCCCAGCACCTTCTGACGGACACCCTCGTATCCGGCGAGCACCGCTTCGCGTGACGGGAGTTCGACGTCGGGGTTCTCAGCCCGCATGTCGGCGAACATGCGCTCGATGTCGTCTTTCGTGACCGGCATGAGCGGGCTCTTCATGAAGCGGAAGAACGACGCCTCGTCGCGGTTCGTGCCGATCATGAGCGGCACGGCGAGCCCGCGCCCCTCTTTGAGGGCGGATGCGGGTGCCTCCGGCACCAGCTCGCCGTCCACGACCGGCGCGAAGGCGAGGGTGCCCGGGGCGGCGGTCGGGACTGCCGCGAAGACGGCCATCGTCGCCCGGACGATTTCGTCCGCGGGGAGTTCCCGCAGCCGTGGCAGGGCGGAGGCATCGAGGCCGGTTTCGGTCAGGAACCGCTGCGCCACCTCGCCGGCGCGCTTCGGTCCGTACATGCTCGTGGCGGGGGAGGACTCGGCGATCGCGCGGTGGAACAGGCCCTCGGCGCTCGGCGTCGCCAGCAGCGTGGTGACGAGCCCGCCGCCCGCCGACTCCCCGAACACGGTCACGCGCTCCGGGTCGCCGCCGAATCCCGCGATGTTGTGCTGCACCCAGCGCAGCGCCAGCAGGATGTCCTTCAGCGCCAGGTTGCCGTCGAAGACGTCCTCGGGCGTCGACAGCGACGACAGGTCGAGGAATCCGAGGGCTCCGATCCGGTAGTTGAGGGTGACCACGATCACGTCGCCCGTCTGCACGAGCGCGGCACCGTCGTACATGGGCTGGCTCGAAGAACCGAACGTGTACGCGCCTCCGTGCAGCCACACCATGACGGGCCGCCCGGCGTCCTCCGACGTCCCCTGGCGACGCCAGACGTTCAGGAACAGGCAGTCCTCGTCCTGCACCGCATCCGGTCCGAGGTTCAGCGCCGGGTTCGTCTGCTGCGGCGCGATCGCGCCGAACGTCGTCGCATCGACCTCACCTCTCGCGACGTGGGGCACGGGGTCGCGCCAGCGGCGCTCTCCGACCGGCGCCTCGGCGTAGCGGATTCCCTTGAACACCTCGGCTGCGCCCGATGCGGTACCTCGGAAGCTCGCGCGCGACGTCGTGGCGACGGGCGGGGCAGCAGGTGTCTGGCTCATCACCGCCAGGCTAGCTGTACCCGGCTGAGACGTTGGTGACGTTTCGGGGGTTGCGCTGAGGAGAACCTCCGGGGCTTAGTGGAAGTGCTTACGTTCCCTAATCTCCCCGG
>NZ_JBFBMZ010000006.1:0-131798 GCF_040687315.1 Microbacterium sp. NPDC064584
CCTCATCCCAGAGGCCGTCGACGCCGCCCAAGAAGCACTCCTCATCGGACGGTAAGCGGCGTGGGAAACACGACATTCATCGCCGCGATTCACAGGGTTTTGGCTCGAGATGGTGGGTTTCCTGCCGAAATGGTGGGTTTTGGCTCGAGATGGTGGGACCGTTTCGGCGGAAGAGGGACCGTTTCGGCGCAAGAGGGACCATCTCGGCGGAAGAGGGACCGTTTCGGCGGAGGGATAAAGTGGCGGAGTGCTGAGAAGAGGACGCGCGTGATCGTGGGCATCGGCGTCGACCTCGTCGACATCGCACGATTCGAGCGCACGATCCAGCGCACACCGCGGCTTCTCGACCGGCTCTTCTCCCCGGCGGAGCAGACCCGCCCGCCGAGGTCGCTCGCCGCGCGGTACGCCGCGAAGGAAGCACTCATCAAGGCACTCGGCGGCTCGGACGGCGTGCACTGGACCGAGATCGAGATCACGCCCGAGGAATCCGGGCGGCCCTGGTTCACCCTCACCGGCACCACCGCCGACGCCGTCGCCGCGCGCGGCATCACGACGCTGCACCTGTCGATGTCGCACGACGCCGGTTTCGCGACGGCCTACGTCGTCGCCGAAGCGGATGCCGCGGCATCCGCCCCGCCCGCGCCGGGCATCGCGGCACGCCCTGCGGCTCGCGGCACGTCTTCGGACACGGGCCGCGAGGCCGGGCTCGTGCCGGGAGCGACGGAGCGGCAGGCATGACCGCTGCGATGCGCGAAGCCGTGATCGACACGAGCGCGATCGCCGCGAACGTGCGGCACCTGCGCCGGCTCACGGACTCCGAGGTCATCGCGGTCGTGAAGGCCGACGGATACGGACACGGTGCCGTGCGCGCCGCCGCCGCCGCGCTCGAGGGCGGCGCCGCCCGGCTCGGGGTCGCCGACATCGGCGAGGCCCTCGCCCTGCGCCGCGGCGGGATCATGGCACCAATCCTCGCTTGGCTGCACGCACCGGGAGCCCCGTTCGCCGAGGCCGCGGCGGCCGGCGTCGAACTGGGGATTTCGAGCATCGAGCAGCTGCTGCAGGCTGCGGCGGCGGCATCCGGAGATCGCCCCGTCGGCGTGCACCTCAAACTCGAGACGGGGCTGAGCCGCAACGGCATCGCGCCCGAGGACTACCGCGTCGCGTTCTCCGAGGCCGCGCGCCTCGAGCGCATCGGGCGGCTCCGGGTCATCGGGCTCTTCAGCCACCTCTCCAACGCCTCGGCGGACGATGACCGCCGGGCGCTGCGCGTGTTCCAGGATGCCGTCGGCGCAGCCTCCGTGGCGGGTCTGGCGCCGCCCCTCCGGCACATCGCCGCGACGCACGCCGCGATCGCGCTGCCTGAGGCGCGGCTCGGCTGCGTGCGGATCGGCATCGGCATCTACGGGCTCTCGCCGTTCGCGGACCGCTCCTCCGCCGACCTCGGCCTGCGCCCCGCGATGACGCTCCGCGCCCCGGTCGTCGCGGTGCGGCGCGTACCGGCCGGCCAGGGCGTCTCGTACGGTTACGACTACCGCACCGAGCGCGAGACCACACTCGCCCTCGTGCCGCTCGGCTACGCGGACGGGGTGCCGCGGCACGCATCGGGTGCCGGACCGGTCGTGATCGGCGGCCGCCGCTTCACTGCGGCGGGGCGGATCGCGATGGACCAGTTCGTCGTCGACGTCGGCGACCACGGCGTCTCGGTGGGCGATGAGGTCGTGCTTTTCGGCGACCCGACGCTCGGCGTGCCCGCCGCCGACGAGTGGGCGGCGGCGGCCGGCACCATCAACTACGAGATCGTGACCCGCATCGGACCCCGCGTCGCCCGTCGGCAGGTGGCGTCGTGAGCTTGGACGCCCTCCTCGGCACCCGAGAGGTCGCCTCGCCGGACGAGATGGAGGCCTTCGGCGAGCAGATCGGGCGGATGCTGCGCCCCGGCGACCTGATCGTGCTCACCGGTGCGCTCGGCGCGGGAAAGACCACCCTCACCCGCGGGATCGCGGCGGGTCTGGGCGTCCGCGGGCCCGTGCAGAGCCCGACGTTCGTGATCGCGCGCACGCATCCGTCACTCGTGGGCGGTGCTCCACTCGTGCATGTCGACGCCTACCGGCTCAGCTCAGCGCTCGAGCTCGACGACCTCGACATCGACGCCGACCGCTCGGTCGTGATCGTGGAATGGGGCCGCGGCATGGTGGACGGCATCCGCGATTCGTGGTGGGAGATCGAGCTCGAACGCGAGCGGGGCGGGCGCGGCGCCGACACGATGTGCGGCGAGGCCGCCGACCTGGATGCCGACGCCCCGCGCACCGTGACGCTTTCGCGCCGGCCCTGAGGCGGCGATCGCCGCGGCGACGGCGTCGGGTCGTTCGACGTTCGCGAAGTGTCCGGCGTCGCGGAGGCGCACCTCGTGGAAGTCGCGGATCAGCGCGGCGAACACGCCCGCGTCCCGCTCTCCGGTGAAGACGTCCCGTGCGCCGCGCACGGCGCGGACCGGACACACGATCGCCGTCCAGGTGCGCGGCTCGTAGTCCGCGGCGAGCCGAGCCGCGTGCGCGAACGCCGCGGGGCGCAACTCGCCCGCGAGCGCGGCGATCACCGAAGGGTGCACCGTGCCGGTGAAGAGCGGTGCGCTGAGGGTCGGCATCCACCCCCACCGGTCGAGCGCCCGCACGAGCGCCCGTCCCGCGCCGCCGAGAAGAGCAAGGCCGCGCATCGCGAGCAGCATCCCGGCGAACCAGGGGAGCGCGAGCCCCCCGCGCACGGGGCGCCGTACGGCATCGAGCACCCCGACGCCGGTCGGTGAGACGAGGGTCACCGCCACGGTCTCCCGCGGGTGGCGCGCGGCCAGATCCAGCGCGATCAACCCGCCGAGCGAGTGCCCCACCACCCGCCACGACGTGTACCCGAGTGCGCGCGCGACTTCGGCGACGGCATTCGTCATGTCTTCCACCGAGCCCACCCGCTCGAATCCGCCGCTGGCACCCCAGCCCGGCAGATCGAGGGCGACGACGTCGGTGAGCGGCGCACCGGACAGATCGGATGCCGAGAGCACCGGCGTCCAGGTCGTCCAGGAGCCGGCCGCCCCGTGCAGCAGCAGGAGCGCCGGGCCACCGGTCTCGCGGCCGGCGTGCACCACGATCTCGCCCGCCGACGTGGGGACGACCAACCGACGCAGCCCGAGCTTCGCCGGGTCGGTGCGCAACGGCAGGGGGTGCGGCAGAGGAGTCATATGGGTGATTCGTCACGGCCGGGCGAACGGATGCCGCCGCGGCACGCCTATTACCCTGGAGGGGTGCTCCTCGCCATCGACACCTCGATCGGCACCGCCGTCGCGGTGATCGACGCCGACGGCGTCGTGCGCGCCGAGCGCGACAGCGCGAACCCCCTCGGGCACGCCGAGGCGATCGGCGGGCTGCTGCAGTCCGCGCTCGCCGACGCGCCGGGGGCGATCACGCACGTCGCGGCGGGCATGGGCCCCGGTCCGTTCACGGGGCTGCGCGTCGGCATCGCCGCGGCGCGCGCGTTCGCGCTCGGGCGGAGCATCCCGGTCATCCCGGTCGTCAGCCACGATGCGGTCGCGCTCGAGGTGCTGCTCGGGGGCGCGCTGACCGGCACGGAGCCCGGCCGCTTCGCCGTCGTCACAGACGCCCGGCGGCGGGAGTTCGCCTACACGGTGTTCGACGGCGTGGACGATGACGGCCTGCCGGTGCGGGCCAACGAGCCCGCGCTCGTGCCACGCGACCAGCTCGAGACCAGGCTCGACGAGCTCGGGGCGGCTCGGCGCGATGCCGCGGCCGTTCCGGGTGCCCTCGTCGCGCTCATCGCCGCGCGGCTCCTCGCGGCCGGTCGGGTGCCGGAGAGCACCGAGCCGCTGTACCTCCGCTCGCCCGATGTGACGATGCCGCACGGACCCAAGCGGGTGACCGCGTGAGCCTCCGAGGCGCCACGCTCGAGGACCTCGACGCGATCATGGCGCTCGAGCACGCCTCATTCCCGTCCGACGCGTGGTCCGAGGCGATGATGCGCGAAGAGCTCGCGTCGCCGCACGGCTGGTACGTCGTGGTCGAGGAGGCCGGACGCCTCGTCGGGTACGCGGGCCTGCGGGCGGCGCGCGGGGCGGCGGATGCCGACATCCAGACGATCACGATCGCGGCGGGCGCCCGCGGTCGGGGGCGCGGCCGGGCGCTGCTGCGCACCTTGCTGGAGGAGGCGGCCCGCCGAAAGGTCCGCGAGGTGTTCCTCGAGGTGCGGGCCGACAACCCGGTGGCGCAGAAGCTGTACGCCTCGGAGGGCTTCACCGAGGTCGGCCGTCGCCCGCGCTACTACCAGCCCGATGATGTCGACGCGCTCGTGATGAAACTCGACCTGCGCGGGTGGGTGGCACGGCCCGTGCCGGAACAGGAGATTCGGCCGACACAGGTGGGTCCGGGCGCTGATCGGCCTGTGCTCGCCGAAACGCCTGTTCCGAGCCCGAACACGGACGCGGGGGCGTGCACGTGAACCGTACCGAACCACTCGTGCTCGGCATCGAGACCAGCTGCGACGAGACCGGCATCGGGATCGTCCGCGGCCGGACGCTGCTGAGCAACACGATCGCCTCGAGCATGGACGAGCACGCCCGGTACGGCGGCGTCGTGCCCGAGGTCGCCGCGCGCGCCCACCTCGAGGCCCTCGCGCCCTCGATCGACGCGGCGCTCGCCGAGGCGGGCGTCACCCTGCAGGATCTGGATGCCGTCGCCGTGACCTCCGGCCCGGGTCTGGCGGGCGCGCTCATGGTCGGCATCGGCGCGGCGAAGGCGCTCGCCGTCTCGCTCGGTACACCTCTCTATGCGGTGAACCACCTGGTCGGGCACATCGCCGCCGACATCCTCGACGCGGATGCCGAGCCGCTCGAGTACCCGACCGTCGCGCTGCTGGTGAGCGGCGGACATACCTCCCTTCTCCTGGTGCGCGATCTGACCTCCGACGTGGAGCTCCTCGGCGAGACCGTGGACGACGCGGCGGGCGAGGCGTTCGACAAGGTCGCGCGGCTTCTCGGCCTGCCGTATCCGGGCGGGCCCGAGATCGACCGCGCGGCCGCCACCGGGGATCCGAAGGCCATCCCCTTCCCGCGCGGCCTCTCCCGCGCGTCGGACATGGCAAAGCACCGCTACGACTTCTCCTTCTCCGGCCTCAAGACCGCGGTCGCGCGGTGGACCGAGCAGCGGGAAGCGGCGGGTGAAGAGGTGCCGATCGCCGATGTCGCGGCATCCTTCCGCGAAGCGGTCGTCGACGTCCTCGTGACGAAGGCGCTCGCGGCGTGCGCCGACCGCGGTGTGCCCCGGCTGCTCCTCGGCGGCGGCGTGATCGCGAACCGCCGGCTGCGCGACGTCGCCGCCGCGCGCGCCGCCGCGGCGGGTGTCGCCCTGCGGATCCCGCCGCTGTCGCTCTGCACCGACAACGGTGCGATGATCGCCGCGCTCGCCGCGGAGCTCATCATGGCCGGACGCGAACCCTCCCACCTCGCATTCGGCGCGGACTCGACGCTCCCGGTCACCGAGATCCTGGTGGGTCGGGCGTGAGCGACGAGCAGAGGCGGGCGGATGCCGTGCCCCCGGCATCCGCACCGGCGGTGGAGCCGCCGTCGGAGGACGTCGCCCCCGTGGCGGCGGAGTCGGCGCTGCCGGGCCACCACCGCGGCGGGTTCGAGCGCTGGCCGACCGCGCCGGTCGGTGTCGCCCCGACCGTGAGCGCCCCCGACCTGGACGCCCCCGTGCTGTGGGCGCCGGCCGAGCCGGCCGCTCCGACGCGCGGGATGGCGGCATGGGCGCTCGGCTTCGCGATCACCGGTCTCGTGGTCGCGGTGTTCGTCGGGTGGGGGTTCCCGCTCGGACTCGTCGCGATCGTCACGGCGATCGTCGCGCTGCGGCGTCCGCTGGAAAGCCGTCAGATCGCCGTCTGGGCGCTCGTCCTCGGCGTGGTGTCACTCGCCTACAGTGCGGGTTGGATCCTCTACGCCACGAGCCGCGGGCCCCTGTTCGCGTTCCTCGCCTGAGCGGGCAGCCCCGCCTCGGCCGCCCGCCTCGGCTGATCCGGCGGCCACCCGGTCTGCGAGGATCGCACGGCGCTTGCCGTCGATGCGCGTGATCAGCAGCGTCGCGGATTCGTCGCCGCGGAGTTTGAGCGCCGTGCGGAACCGCGCGGGATCGACGTCCACGCCGCGCTTCTTGATCTCCAGTCGCCCGATCCCGCGATCGCGGAGTGCCTTCGCGAGTGGCTTCGGATCGGCGGGCAGCATCTCGCGCACCCGGAAGCTCGCCACGAACGGACTCGTGAGCGCGGTATCCGAGGTGAGATAGGCGATCTGCGGGGCGAGCATGCCGGCATCGAGCGACCGGGCCACCTCGCCGATCAGGCGCGCGCGGATCACCGCGCCGTCGGGCTCGTGCACGAACGCGCCGAGCTCGCGCACGGGCTCGTCCTCGGTGTCCGCGGGGGCGGTGAGCTCCCACGCGTGCTCGCCGCGCAGGACGAGTGCGGCACGGCGCACCCCGTCGCGCGCGAGCGCGCCGGACCACAGCACGAGTTCGACGGTCGAGCCGTCGGCGCTCACCCACTGCGCTTCGGCATCGGCCGGGATCAGTCCGCGGTCCAGGCCCGGCCCGAGCTTGATGCCGGTGGGGATGCGGCCGGCGAGCTCGAAGGCCCAGTCCAGGGCGGGGGAGTACTCCTCGGGGCGCACGCGCGCCGTCTCGCTGTGACCGGCCGTCCGCCGGGCGGGGTCGAGCCAGACCGCGTCGACACCGTCGAGATCGGCGTCCTCGGCGCGGCCGTGCCCGACGGTGACGGCATCGCCGAACGGGGCGAGGTTGTACGCGGCGATCGCGGCGGTCACCTCGTCGGCGTCGATCGCCCGCACCCCGATGCCGAGCCCGGCGAACCCGAGCGCGTCGCCGCCGATCCCGCAGCCGAGGTCGGCGATCGTCCCGATCCCGGCGCGGCGCACCCGCCCGGCGTGCTGCGCCGCCACGCCGAGACGCGTCGCCTGCTCGAGGCCGGCGCGGGTGAACAGCATCCGGTCGGCGAACGCGCCGAACTTCGGCTGCGCCTTCGCGCGCAGGCGAGCCTGGCCGACCACCGCCGAGACGAGATCGGGGGCGTGCCCGTCTTTGCGCAGTCTCGACACGGTGCGCGCGACGTCGTCGGTGGAGAGGATCGGGCCGATCCGATCAAGGAGCCGCAGCCCTTCGGGGGTGAGCAGGGCGGTCAGCTCGGTCGAATCCACCGGGTCAGCCTATCCACGGCGTCCCGGGCGGTGGTCCGAACCCGAACCCCGGACCCCCTACCGCGGGGGCGAAAACCCCTACCGAACCCCGGGGGGATCACGGGGATGCCGGGGGGAGATCACCGATGTTGCAGATCGGATGCCGCTCCACACTCGTACTACACGCCATCGGGCACTTTAGAAAAGGAACACATCATGGCTGATGAAAACGTCAACGTTCTGGGTCTCCAGGCGAACGACTCGCTGAATGACAACTCGGACAACTCGGTCAACGACTCGGGCAACGTCGACGCGTCGGTCGACGCCTCGACCGACATCGCTGACTCGGGCAACGGCAACTTCTCGGGCAACCTGTCGGGCAACGACAACTCCGACAACTCGACCGACGACTCGATCAACGACTCGGGCAACGGCAACTTCTCGGGAAACACCGACGACTCGACGGACATCGCTGACTCGGGCAACGGCAACTTCTCGGGCAACCTGTCGGGCAACGACAACTCGGACAACTCCGACAACTCGAACAACTCCGACAACTCGAACAACTCCGACAACTCGACGAACGACTCGGGCAACGGCAACGGTTCGGGCAACGGCAACATCGCCGTCGGCATCGCGGACTCGGGCAACGACAACTCGGTGAACACCGACAACTCGGTCGAGAACGAGGCCGAGGACTCCTTCAACGACAACTCGGACAACTCCGACAACTCCGACAACGACCAGGCGAACGCCGAGGACTCCTTCAACACCGACAACTCGGTCGAGAACGAGGCCGAGGACTCCTTCAACGACAACTCGGACAACTCCGACAACTCGGACAACTCCGACAACTCGATCAACACGGACATCGACGTCGACATCGACGACTCGTTCAACACCGACAACAGCACCGACAACTCGGTCCGCAACCAGGACTCGTTCAACGTCACGAGCTCGTTCAACACCCAGACGCTGAACGACTACTCCACCACGGTGGGCGTCCGCCAGTACAACACCGGCTTCGGTGACTTCAACCTGGGTGGCCTCCTCGGCGGCGCGGCCGGCGGTGCCGGCGGCGGTGACCTGAACCTGAGCCTGGACAACCGCTCCACGCTGAGCGACCAGTCGGTCAACCAGGTCATCAACGCGGGTGGCGACGTGGGCCAGGTCTTCGGCAACGCGTCGATCGTCGCTTCGGGTGACGGCGCTGCTGCCGCAGGCGGCGACGCGTGGGTCGACAACTCGTGGACGAGCACCACGGTCGGTGACGTCAACATCGGCAACACCAACATCGAGACCACGATCAGCGACTCGTTCAACGACTACTCGCAGGCCTGGGACAACTCGACGGAGACCGAGTACGAGGACTCGTTCAACGACAACTCGGACAACAACTGGGAGGACAACTCGCAGCACGCCGACCTCGACGTCGACATCAACGACTCGTTCAACGACGTCGACACCGACATCGACAACAGCACCGAGTGGGAGAACAGCGGCAACTTCTTCAGCCCGCAGGGCGTCGCCGACTCGGACATCGAGCTCTGAGTCCGTCAGCTCACCAACCGCTTGCCCGGTTGCCCTTCGGGGCAGCCGGGCAAGCGGCGTTCGCGCCTCCGGATGGGGCACATGCGGCGTAGCCTGGAGGGGCGACGCCACCGAGGGAGATGGGTGAAGCAGTGGGAACCGAAACCGAACGCGTGATGAAGAAGGCCCAGATCGACGCGATCGTGCCGGCCTCGACGCCACGGACCGACCAACTCGTGCGGGTGATCGGCAACGTCGGAAAGCTCGCCGCTTCCGCGGGGCGCGAAGACCTCTCCGCACGACTGGAGCAGACCCAGGCGCGCCTGCGCGACCCTAACGTGCGGGTCATCGTCGTCGGCGAGTTCAAACAAGGCAAGAGCAAGCTCATCAACGCGCTCGTGAACGCCCCCGCCTGCCCGGTGGACGACGACATCGCCACGAGTGTGCCGACCTCGGTGGGGTACGCCGACGAGCCGTCCGCCTCGATCCTCATCCAGCACGAAGAGGGCGGGCCGAACAGCGTCGAACGGCAGGAAGTGCCGCTGGAGGAGCTCGGCGCGCTCGTATCCGAGCGCGGAAACCCGGGCAATGAGCGCAACATCGTCTCTGCTGAAGTGCTGATCCCCCGCGAGATCCTCAAGGGCGGCCTGCGCATCATCGACTCCCCCGGCGTGGGCGGGCTGGAGTCCTCGAACTCCCTGTCGACCCTGTCGGCGTTGTCCTCGGCGCACGCGGTGCTGCTCGTCTCGGACGCGTCGCAGGAGTACACCGAGCCCGAGATCCAGTTCCTCAAGCACGCGATGCGCGTCTCGCCGAACGTCGCGACCGTGCTCGCCAAGACCGATCTCTACCCGCATTGGCGCGAGATCGAGAAGATCGACAAGGGTCACCTCGACGGGGTCGGCGACGTGCCGATGTTCACGGTCTCGAGTGATCTGCGGCTTCTGGCGGCGGAACTGCAGGACCGCGAGCTCAACGACGAGTCCGGCTTCCCGGCGCTCGTCGCGCACCTGCGCCGTGAAGTGCTCGGCAAGGCCGAGGTGATCCACGAGCGCGCGGCGATCCATGATCTGGCCTCGGTCGTCGATCAGCTCACGATGTCGCTGAAGTCCGAACTCGCCGCCCTCGAACACCCCGAGGACACCCCGCGCCTCATCGCCCAGCTCGAGGACGCGAAGGCGCGCGCCGACGAGTTCCGCGGGCGCTCCTCGCGCTGGCAGATCACCCTGAACGACGGCGTCGCCGACCTCATCTCCGACATGGAGCACGATCTGCGCGACCGCCTGCGCAAAGTGCAGCGCGAAGCCGAGAACGCGATCGAAGAGGGCGACCCCGGCCCGATCTGGGATCAGATCACCGAGTGGCTCGACCAGCGCGTGTCGGCCGCGGTCTCGGAGACGTTCGTCTGGACCGACGAACGCGGCCGGTGGCTCAGCGAGGAGGTCGCCCAGCTGTTCAGCGAGGGCGAGACCGAGCTGCCCTACATCGACGTGGGCAACACCGACGGGGTCCTCGACCCGGTGGAAGGGGTCTCGCACCTCGAGGCCGGACGCATGGGCGCGGCGGAGAAGATCTACATCGGCGTCCGCGGATCGTACGGCGGCGTGCTCATGGTCGGTCTCGTGACCGGTCTCATCGGTCTGTCGCTCATCAACCCGCTGTCGCTGCTCGCCGGCATCCTGGTGGGACGCCGCGCGTATCGCGAGGACATGGGATCGCGCCTGTCGCGACGCAAGTTCGAAGCGAAGACGCTCGTGCGCAAATACATCGACGAGGTGACCTTCCAGGTGAGCAAGCAGCTGAAGGACCGGCTGCGTACCGTCCAGCGGGCGGCACGCGACCACTTCGGGGCGATCGCCGACGAGCACCACCGGTCGCTGTCGGATGCCGTGCTCGCGGCCAAGCAGGCGGCAGGCGTCTTCACCGCCAACCGTGATCAGCGCATGACGCAGCTGCGCACCCAGATCGGTCAGTTGGAGAACCTCCGCGCGGAGATCCCCGTGCTGCCGGCGGGCAAAGGCAAGAGCGTGGCGGCGGGAAAGAAGCAGGAGGCCATCACCACGTGACCAGGACTGTGCGTGAGGATGCCGGAGAGCTCATCTCCGCGGCATCCGCTCTGTATGCGGACGATCCGCAGGCACGGGAGATCCTCGCCGATCTCGACCGGCGGTTGCGCGAACCGCTGCGTCTGGCGCTGGCGGGGATGGTGAAGGCCGGAAAGTCGACCCTGCTGAACGCGATGCTCGGCGAGGAGATCGCCCCCACCGACGCCGGCGAGTGCACGCGGGTCGTGACGTGGTACCGGTACTCGGATACCCCGTCCGTGACGCTCCACTCGCACGACGGCGAGACGCGGCGACTGCCCGTCAAGCGCGACAAAGGTCATCTCGTCCTGACGCTCGGCGGTGTCGCCCCCGAAGAAGTGCACTGGATCGACGTGGGTTGGCCCTCGGCGGGTCTCCGGTCCGTCATCCTGATCGACACCCCCGGGATCGCGTCCATCTCGCAATCGACCTCGGCCCGGTCGACGACGTTCCTCACGCCTGACCAGTCCCCGTCCTCCGCCGACGCCATCGTGTACCTCCTGCGGCACCTGCACGCGTCGGACCTCAAGTTCCTCGAGGCCTTCCGCGACACCGCGGCGGGTGTGTCGCAGACCGTGAACGCGCTCGCGGTGCTCTCTCGGGCCGACGAGGTCGGTTCGGGCCGGATCGACTCGTTGCTGTCGGCGGGCAAAGTGGCCCGCCGGTACGAGAACGACGGCGATCTCGCCTCCCTCGCGCTCGGCGTCATCCCCGTCGCGGGGCTCCTCGCCGAAGGTGCCCGCACCCTGAAGGAGAAGGAGTTCGCGGCCTTCCGCGAGCTCGCGGCGCTCGACAAGGCCGATCGCGACCGGCTGCTCGTCTCCGCCGACCGGTTCGTCAGGCCGACGGACGCGGTGAGCCTCAGCGAGAAGGCACGGAAGGAACTGCTCTCGCGTTTCGGCATCTTCGGCGTGCGCCTGGCGACGGCGCTGCTGCGGGGCGGCGTGACCGACTCGACCCAGCTCGCCGAGCGCCTCGTGCAGCAGAGCGGGCTGAACGACCTGAACATCTTCGTGCGCGACCAGTTCCGTACCCGCGCCGATGCGCTGAAGGTGCGCGGGGTGCTGTCCGGGCTCGAGAAGCTGCTGCGCGACTTCCCGCGCGAGGGGGATGCCGCGATCGCCGCCGGCATCGAGCGGATCCACGCCACCGCGCACACGCTGCGGGAACTGTCCCTCCTGTCGCGGGCACGCCTTGCGGGCCTGCCACTGCCGGATGCGGCATCCGTCGACGCGCAGCGCATCGTCGGCGGCAGCGGGACACCCGACGCGGTCCGGCTCGGCCTCAGCGAAGACGCGCGCACCGACGAGCAGCGGGCCGCGGTTGACGCGCTCCTCGTGCGGTGGCGGACACTCGCTCAGTCGCCGTTGACCGAGCGAGCGGGTGTGGAAGTGTGCCGGGTGGTGATCCGCAGTCTCGAGGAGATCGCGTCACATCTCCGAGCCCTCGGACCCGACGGGGCCGCGGCGGACATCGACCCCGCGAGCGGTCCAGCGCAGCCCCGCGGGGAGGGTGCTGACGAGGAGGGCGAGCAGGACGAGGATCGCCTGCAGCGGGAGGAGCTGGCGCAGGACCTGGCCGTCGCCGCTCGTGGCGACCAGCTCTAGCGAGATCGCGAGCAGGATCACCTGCAGCACGAGCGTCGCGAACTGCCACCAGCGCACGCCCGGGCGTCTGCTCATGAACGACACCAGCAGGGCGATCTGGACGATCAGGATCGACACCATGCTCCCGAACACCGTCCAGAACAGGATGTCGGCGGCGGCGGTGTAGGTCTCGTCCGCCCGGCCCTCCACGACGCCGCGGATGACCTCCTCCATGATCGGCAGCTGTGCCTTGCGGATGATGAAGAGATAGACGACGCAGAAGCCGCCGAGCGCGAAGCTCAGGATCCAGAACAGCTGCGTCAGGCGGATCGACGCCGGCGGGGGAACCTTCGCGACGACCGGCGCCGCGTTCGGGTTCACCAGCGGCGGCCGGGACGGCGCCTCCCGACGCGGAGCGGGCGGCTCCGGACGCCGTGGCGGCATGGTCCCCCCGGGAGCGGGCGGGGGGACGCGGGAGACGGCGCCGGAGTCCTCCGGCGCCGTCTGGTCCTTCGAGTTCGGGTCCGTCACAGCGGGTTAGGGCTCTTCCGTCGTGAACTCGACCTGGCCGTCGCCCTCGATCGTCGTGTCGACGTCGTTGAACGAGTCGTCGATCGTCACATCTGCCGAAACGTCCGTCGAGTTGTCGACCGTGGTGTTCTCGGAGTTGTCGTTGAACGAGTCGTCCGTCTCGGTCTCGGTCGAGTTGTCGGTCTCGGTCGACTCATCATTGAACGAATCGTCGATCGTGACATCGGTCGTCTCGTTGCCGATGTTGATGTCGCCGGTCTCGATGTCGGTGTCGGAGTTGTCCACATCCGCGTCGTCGCCGGCCGCGGCCGCGCCGTCGCCGGAGGCCACGATCGCTTCGTTGTCGAAGATCTGCGTGACATCGCCCTTAGCCCAGATGTTCTGGTTCACCGACTGGTCGATCACCGTGGAGCGGTTGTCGATCGACACGTTCTGCGTGATCGTGTTGATCTCCTTGATCACGTCGTTCGGGTAGGGCTTCGGCGGCGGCGGGGGCGTCGGGTGCACATCGGGTCGGTCGATCACGACCGGCGCGACGGCGCGGACGTCGTCGGCGCAGACGCCGCTGAGCCCGTTGCGGGCCAGCATCGCCTCGGGGTTCTCGTCGAACTCGGCCTGAGCTGCAGGGTCGCGGAGGAGGCTGAGAATGAACTCGATCAGCGCATCCGCGATCGTGGTGAGCGGTGTGGTCATGAGTGGCTCCTGTGTCTCCTCAAATTCTCATCTTCAGTCTGATCCGGTGATCCGGGGATCGCATCGGGGATAACCCCGATGCGATGGGGGTGCGTCAGGGGGATCCGGGGGGAGTCCCCTGCGATTCGGCAGAGGACGTTGCGTCTTCGACGACGACGCGCAGCTTCGCGACCAGGTCGGAGCGCGATGTCGCGCCCAGCCGTCGCCGGATGTGCGCGATGTGGTGCTCCGCTGTGCGCGGCGAGATGAAGATCGTCTGGCCGATCTCGGCGTAGGTCTTGCCCTGGAGCACGAGGCGGGCGACGTCGCGCTCGCGTTCGCTCAGGACGATGCCGCCGGACTCGTCGCTTCTCTTCTGCACCGCGACCGCACCGGTGTCCGCAGACCGCGGGGTGCGCGATCCGTCGTTCGGGTGCAGCTCGCGGGCGACCGACAGCAACCGGGCGGAGACCCGACGGTCGGTGGACTTCCCGGCACCGTGACCCGCCAGCCGCGCGCCGTCCCACCCGAGTCCCGCCGAGGCGAGACCGTGCGCGGCCGCTTCGATCGCGTCGGCATCCACCGAGCCGGCGAGCGTCGCGGTCCACACGCGGCCCGCCTGCGCCATCACCGCGGCGACAGCGCTGTGCGTGGAGGCCGTCACGAGCACGCGGGCGTGGGGCTTCAGGTCGTCCGGGCGGTTCAGCAGGATCCCCTGTTGGATTCCGGACCAGTGCACGTGCGCCGCCCAGACGGGCGGAGCGCCGAGGCGCTCCACGATCTCGAGAGCCCGCGCGAAGTGCGGCTGCACGCGCGCGGTGTCATCGACACGGGCGGCGGCGGCCACGAGCTCGGTGAGCGGCAGCAGTGTGTACAGATCCGTCTCCGTGCGCAGCACGCTGTCGCGGGCATCCACCCAGATCGCGTCCAGCGCCGCGGCGTCCTCGTAGCGGCGGGCGATCGCCACGCGGATCGCGTGGGCGAGCATCGCGTCGCGGGCGCTGAGGACGGCGTCGCCCTTCACGGCGTCCGCCAGCGCCTGCCGTGCGTCCACGGGCCGGGCGCGCTGCACCGCGAGCCAGGACTTCCACAGCAGCAGCCGCGTGCGGGCGATCGCACCGCCCTGACCACCGGACAGGGCGTCGTCGATGCTGGACTGCGCGATCTCGAGCTCTCCGACGCCGATCGCGACGATCGCGGCGATCACGGCGGGAAGTTCGGGCAGGGGGGCGGCGGACCCCGACGCCGTGTACATCTCGGACGCGCGCACCAGGTCGGCCACTGCGGCTTCCGCACCGTCCGGGCGCAGGGATTCGCGCAACCCGCGGTCGAGGAGCTCCATCGCGACACCGAGGGTGGAGGGCAGGCCGTGACCGGCCTCCGGAGCGCCTAGGGAAGCGGCATCCCCGACACCCACCGCGGCGATCGTGGCGCGTGCGCACGACTCGGCCCCGACCGGCGGGAGTGAGCGGTAGACCGCGTCGCTCATGCGCAGCATTCCGCGGGACGCCCAGATGGCGGCCGAGGTGTCGGCGACGCGGTCGCCGTCGCGCACGCCGTCCAGCAGCGACACGTCGTCGAGCATGCTGCTCGCCGCCTCGAGGTCGCCGGTGGCCCACGCGGCCTGTGCCCGGCGTCCGGTGAGTTCGACTTCGCCGATGCCGCACTCCAGCGCAGCGGCGTAGAGCTCCAGCGCCCGCGCGGGCTCCCGTTCGAGGAGCCGGTCCGCTTGTTCGACCAGATTGCGGCCGAAGGCGGCGTCCGCCTCTCCGCTGACCCAGTCCGCGAACGCGTCCTCGCTTCCGGCCGCCGAGAGCGCGAGCGTCTGCACCGCCGAGGCCGCGATGCCCCCCATGCGCGTGGTGGGCATCGCGGAGCGCACGGCCGAGCGGACGACGGGAGCAGGACGGCCGTTGCGCAGCAGCAGCCCTTCGGCGTATCCCTCGGCGACGAGATCCTCCTGATGCGGTGAGCCGTCGCCGTGGGGCGAGGAGCTGAGGCAGCGCGCCACGACCTCGTCCCGAAGCGCGGGGTCGATCGTCTCCAGTCGGTGGGCGACGCGCTCCTCGACCGCGCGCCGGACGGCGCGGTGCTGACGATCCGCTGCGCAGTCGCGCGGATCGTGGAGCGCGAGGGCCTCGGCGACGAGCCAGGACACCCCGCCCGTGCACTCGAGGATCGCGTCCACGCACGCGATCTCGGCGCGGCGGTCGGAGTCCTCGAGGAAGGTCAGCACGTCCGAACGAGAGACGGTGCCCAGCACGATCGCCGGACGGCTGCGCTCGAGCGCGTGCCGGACGCGGCCTAGTTCGGCGCGCTGCGCCGACGGGCGGGAAGCGACGACCAGCGACGCGGCCAGGTCCTCCGCGCGATCCAGGAGCGCCGGCAGCTGCGCCGGCGACACCCGGTGGAGATCGTCGACCAGAAGGACGGCATCCGCGGGAATCGCGTGAACGTCCGCAGCTTCGTCGAGGAAGCGGTGCGGGCGATTCTGCTCGATCAGCAATCGCTCGATCTCGGCGAGCACGGCGGTCTTTCCCGCGCCGGCGGTGCCGGAGATCACTCCGCGCACGGGCCGGCCCGGCTCGACGATCGACTCGATCGCGGGGCGGGCCTGCCGCTCCCACAGGTGGGCAGCCTGGCGCTCGGGCATGACGGTGGAATTCGGTGTAGCCATCTCGATAGAGCTTCCGCGGGTCAGACCGGGTCGGTGGGCGAGGGAGACGGATCCGGAGCGGGGTCAGCGGGTGGAGTCGTGGGGTCGGGTTCGGCGGGCGGTGTCGTCGGGTCGGCGGGCGGTGTCGTCGGGTCCGCGGGCGGCGTCGTCGGATCCGCCGGCGGGTCCGTCGGATCGGCGGGCGGATCGGTTGGATCGGCGGGCGGATCCGTCGGGTCTGCCGGGGGAGTGGTCGGATCGGCGGTCGGGTCTGCCGGAGGAGTGGTCGGGTCCGTGGTCGGGTCGGGGTTGGCAGTGGTGGGGTCCGAGCTCCCACCCGTCGGACTCGGGCTGGGTGTCGTGTTGCCGTTGGGGGTGGTGCCCGTCGGTGTGCCCGACCCGCTGCCCGATCCGCCGCCGGTCTGAGCCTGTGAGGCCGGCGTCGTCGGCTTGGCCGTCGGCGAGGCGGCCGCGATCTGCTTCTCGCTCTGCTGCACGGCGCGCTGCGTGGCCTGCCGGCGCGGATTCGACGGGCCGCTTCCGCCGCCGCGGCTGCCTCCCTGATCGGCGACGGGTTGCGTCTCGGCGACGGTTTCCAGCGGCGGAGCTGCGACGGGATCCGTCACGGGCGCCGAAGACGACGTCGGCGTCGGGCTCGGCGTACCGGTGTCATAACCCGTGAGCTCAGGGGAGCGCGACCCGGCAGACAATGTGCTCGCGAACACGATGGCCGCGGCGATCGTGACGGCGGCGCCGGCCAGCAGGATCGGCGAGGACTTGCGCGCGAACGAGGAGGACTCGGCGGACACGGGGAACGGCGGGTCGAGCGCCACGGCTTCCCCGGTGGGTGCGTCGGGCAGAAGGGCCAGCGCGTCGGACGGCTCGTCGGCGACGAGGGCGAGAGCCCCGGGCGTTGCGAGACGGCGGTCCTCGGCGCGGACGAGCGCCGTGCGCGCGGCGCCGAGGGCGATCGCGGCCTTGGGGTCGGCATCCACCGCGATGGGCCGATCGAACCGCTCGGACAGCCGCTGCGCGACCTGGGGGATCCGGGACGACCCGCCGATCAGGAGGATCGAGTCCAGCTGCTCGGGCTCGAGGCCCGCGGACTCGAGCGCGTCGTCCACGGCGTCGATCGTCCGGTCGACGGACGGCAGGATCATGGCCTCGAACTCGGAGCGGGTCAGACGCACGCTCGTGCGCTGCGGCGGAACGAGGACGGGGATCGACGCATCCGAATCGAAGGAGAGCGCCTCCTTCGCGTCCACGCACTCACGGCGCAGCTGTGAAAGGGCCAGTCGCGTGTCGGGCTCGTCCATCGCGAGGGATGCGACATCGATTCCGGATGCCGAGATGACGTGTCGCAGGACGGCGTCGTCGAAGTCCGCTCCACCGAGGTCTTCGATCCCTGTCGGCTCACCGACGATGTCGAACGTGCCGTCGATCTCCTTGCGGAGCAGGACCGTGTCGAAGGTCCCGCCGCCGAGGTCGTAGACCGCGAGCGTCTGGCCCATCTCGAGAGGGCGTGCCGCCTCGTAGTGCCGCGCGGCCGCCTCGGGCTCAGAGATCAGCTCGACCGAGGTGACCCCCACCGCTGCGAGGGCGGACCGGATCAGTTCGAGGCGGTGCGCGCCCCACTCGGTCGGGTGCGTCAGCGCGACGCCCTCGGGATCCGCTCCTTCGCGCTCCGTGACCTGGCGGACGATATCGGCCGCAGTCTGCGCATACAGGTACTCGGCCCGCAGGGCGCGGTCCCCGACTGTGATCGGCACGTCGTCGCCGACGCTGCGCTTGAACTCGCGGATCAGCCTCTCGGGCTGCGTCACGCCCCGGCGCTCGGCGGCATCACCGAAGGACAGCTCGCCGTCGTCGCCGACGAAGACGACGGTGGCCGCGCTGTCGCTGCGGCGACCCAGCGTGAACGGCGCCGCGACGATGCTGCCGTCGGCTGCGACGCGCGCGGTCGCCGCGGCTACGCGACTTGTCCCCACATCGATCGCAAGAAAATAAGACGACTGTGTCATGTTGTCCAGTTCCCCCAAGAACCTGGCGTACTGCTTCCCCCATGCATGTCTACCACCGCATAGGGCTGTCCGCGAGGGGTGTGCCGACGCTTGTCCCGGAAATGACGAGACGTTACGATCCGCAGTTCTCATGTGATCAGAGCACGCCGTACCCGCCCTGATACATCGGGTTCGGGAAATGCTCCTCGAGGCACGTCCCCGCCCGTCGAAAGGTCTTCGGTGCGGCGCGTGATTCGGATTGCGTCACAGGCTGGCACTCACGTTGCATGAGTGCCAGCGCTTGCCTAGACTGGCGTTAGCACTCTCAGGTGGAGTTTGCTAATCAGTCTTGAAGTTTCAAGGAAAGCAGAGGTAGACCGTGTCGGTTTCCATCAAGCCGCTCGAGGACCGCATCGTCATCAAGCAGGTCGAGGCCGAGCAGACCACCGCGAGTGGTCTGGTCATCCCCGACACCGCCAAGGAGAAGCCCCAGGAGGGCGAGGTCGTGGCGGTGGGCCCCGGCCGCATCGACGACAACGGCAACCGTGTCCCGCTCGATGTCGCCGTCGGCGACCGCGTGCTGTACAGCAAGTACGGCGGCACCGAGGTGAAGTTCGGCGCGGACGAGTTCCTCGTCCTGTCGGCGCGTGACGTCCTGGCGGTCGTGGTCCGCTGAGACCGGCCGTTCCGGAAGGCCCGGGTGCTTCGGCACCCGGGCCTTTCCTCGTTGCGGGGCGGCCGCTGTTCATAACTCCCGCATTCGCCGCGGCCCCGCAGCGCGCGGGCCGCGCATTCGCGCGGATTCGGCCGCTGCGTGAACAAGGAAAGCGGGAGTTGTGAACGCGCACCGGCGCTGACGGATCCGCGCCTACGCTGGGTGAGTGAGCCGACCCGATCCTGAGACCGCCCGCGCGGCATCCGGATCGCAGATCGACACGCCGAGAGAGCGGGCGCTGGGCGGTCTGTACGCGTTCACGGCGTACCTGCTCTGGGGCTTCCTGCCGCTGTACTTCCTCCTGCTCGCACCCACCGGCCCGTTCGAACTGGTCGCGTGGCGCATCCTGCTGTCGCTGATCTTCTGCGCGTTCCTGCTGACCGTGCTCCGCGGATGGGGGAGACTGCTCGCCGTCGTCCGCCGGCCGCGGCTGCTGCTGTGGACAGGGGTTGCCGGGGCGCTGATCTACGTCAACTGGCAGGTGTACATCCTCGCCACCCTCAGCGGGCACGTGATCGAAGCGAGTCTGGGCTACTTCATGAACCCGATCGTCACGGTGGTGCTGGGGGTCGTGGTGCTGCGCGAGCGGCTGCGCGTCGTGCAGTGGATCGCGGTCGGCATCGCCGTCGCCGCCGTGGCGGTCATCGTCGTCGGCTACGGCGACTTCCCGTGGATCGCCCTGACCCTCGCGTTCACGTTCGGCATCTACGGGCTCGTGAAGAAGCGACTGGGCCCCTCGGTGGATGCCGTCAGCGGGCTCACGCTCGAATCAGCGTGGCTCGTCCCGGTCGCGACCGTGATCCTCATCGTGGTCGGATCGACCTCCGGACTCACGATGGGTGCGGCGGGGCCGTGGCACGCGCTGCTCCTGAGCCTCGCCGGCGTCATCACGGCGGTGCCCCTGCTGCTGTTCGCCGCCGGCGCGCGTCGCATCCCGCTGACCGTGGTCGGACTGCTGCAGTTCATCGCGCCGATCCTGCAGTTCATCATCGGCGCATGGCTGCTGGGCGAACCCATGCCCCTCGAGCGCTGGATCGGCTTCGCCCTCGTGTGGCTCGCCCTGATCGTGCTGTCGGTGGACTCGGTGCTGTTCGCGCGCCGCCCGCGCGGCGTCTCGGACGTCGGCGAGCTCACCTGAGCGGCCGCCTCAGCGCACGAGCCTCGCGATCGCCGCGGTCGCCTCGGTGATCTTGGCGTCGGCCTCCGCACCGCCCAGGCGCGCCGCATCGACGACGCAGTGCCGCAGGTGGTCGTCCAGCAGGCCCACCGCTACCGCCTCCAGAGCGCTCGTCAGCGCGCTGATCTGCGTGAGGATGTCGATGCAGTACTTCTCGTCCTCGACCATCTTGTGGATGCCGCGCGCCTGACCCTCGATCCGCCGCATGCGGTTGAGGTACTTCTCCTTGTCGGTGATGTAGCCGTGGTGCGCGTGCGCGGATGTGTCGGTCATGCGAGCTCCTCGACGGGAAGGGGGCGGAAACGGCGCAGGCGCAGGCTGTTGCCGACGACGAAGACACTGGATGCCGCCATCGCAGCCCCGGCGATCATCGGGTTCAGCAGCCCGAGCGCCGCGAGCGGGATCGCCGCGACGTTGTAGGCGAAAGCCCAGAACAGATTCGTGCGGATCGTCCGGAACGTCCGGCGGGACAGGCGCACCGCGTCGGCGGCGCTGCGCAGATCGCCACGCACCAGGGTGATGTCCGCGGCTTCGATCGCGGCATCCGTCCCCGTGCCCATCGCGAGACCGAGGTCGGCCTGCGCAAGGGCGGCGGCGTCGTTCACGCCGTCTCCGACCATCGCGACGACGCGTCCCTCGGCCTGCAGTTCCTTGACGACGGCGACCTTCTGCTGCGGGAGCACGCCGGCGATCACCCGCTCGATGCCGACCTCGTCGCCCACGCGTCGCGCGACCGTCGCGTTGTCGCCGGTGAGCAGCACGGGATCGAGTCCCAGTGCGCGCAGCTGCGCGACCGCCTCCGCGCTGGAGGGCGCGACCCGGTCGGCGACCACGAGCACGCCGCGGGCCCGACCGTCCCACGCCACCAGCACCGCGGAGGAGCCTTCGGCCTCGGCGGACTCCTTGGCCGCCAGGAGTGCGGGGGAGAGGTGGATCGCCCAGTCCGCGAGCAGCTGCTCGCGGCCGACGATCACCGCGTGACCCGCCGCGACACCCGAGACGCCGACGCCGGTCGTGGCGGCGAAGGACTCCACAGCCGGCAGGTCGCCGAGTTCCGCGCGGGCCGCGCGGGCGATCGCCTGGGCGATGGGGTGCTCGGATGCCGCCTCCACGGCGCCGGCCAGCCTCAGCAGTTCGGCGCGCGGGGTGTCGGCATCCGTGACCGCGTCGATGAGCGACATGCGCCCTGTCGTCACGGTGCCGGTCTTGTCGAGCACGATCGTGTCGACCGTGCGCGAGGACTCGAGCACTTCGGGACCCTTGATCAGGATGCCGAGCTGCGCTCCGCGGCCGGTGCCGACCAGCAGTGCGGTGGGGGTCGCGAGGCCCAGCGCGCACGGGCACGCGATGATGAGGACCGCGACCGCGGCGGTGAAGGCCGCGGCGGCCGGAGCACCGATCAGCAGCCACGTCACGAGGGTGCCGAGCGCGATCACGAGGACGATCGGCACGAAGACCCCGGAGATCCGGTCGGCGAGCCGCTGGACGTCGGCCTTGCCGGACTGCGCCTGCTGCACGAGCCGGGCCATCTGCGCGAGCTGCGTATCGGCGCCGACGCGCGTCGCACGCACGAGCAGTCGTCCGCCGGCGTTCACGGTGGCGCCGACGACCGCGTCGCCCTCGCCGACCTCGACCGGCAGCGATTCGCCGGTCACCATGGAGGCGTCCACCGCCGAGGTGCCCGAGACGATGACGCCGTCGGTCGCGATCTTCTCACCCGGGCGCACGACGAACTCGTCGCCGACCCGGAGCGAGGCGATCGGGATGCGCCCGGACACGCCGTCGCGGATGACCTCGACGTCCTTCGCGCCGAGCTCGAGCAGCGCCCGCAGGGCCGCCCCCGCTCGCCGCTTGGAGCGCACCTCGAAGTACCGGCCGGCGAGGACGAACATCGTCACGCCCGCGGCCACCTCGAGGTAGATGTTCCCGGCGCCGTCCGACGGGCGGATCGTCCATTCGAACGCGTGCGTCATGCCCGGCATCCCGGCGGTGCCGAAGAAGAGCGCGTACAGCGACCATGCGAACGCCGCCGATGTGCCGATCGAGATGAGGGTGTCCATCGTCGCGGCGCCGTGGCGGAGGTTGATCCACGCGGCGCGGTGGAACGGCCAGCCCGCCCACAGCACGACCGGGGTGGCCAGGGCGAGCGAGACCCACTGCCAGTAGTCGAACTGCAGCGCGGGGATCATCGCCATCGCGATCACCGGCACCGACAGCACGACCGCTCCGATCAGGCGGCGCCGGAGCGAGGTCAGCTCGCGATCCTCCGGCTCGTCGCCGGCGGATGCCGGGGGCTCGGGGAGCGCCGCGGTGTAGCCGGTCTTCTCCACCTCGGCGATGAGGACGGCGGGGTCCAGTCCGGCGGGCGCGTCGACGACGGCTTTCTCGGTCGCGTAGTTCACGCTCGCCGAGACGCCGTCAAGGCGATTGAGCTTCTTCTCGATGCGGTTCGCGCACGAGGCGCACGTCATGCCGCCGATGTCGAGCTCGACATGGGACGGTGCGTCCGGCACGGCCGCGGGTGCCGGGGCCATCAGACGCGGGCCGCGGAGTATCCCGCCTCGTCGACCGCGGCGAGCACCGCGTCGTCGTCGAGCGGGGAGGCGGAGGTGATGACCAGGGTGCCCGCAGCGGCGCTCACGTCGACCTGTTCGACGCCGGCGATCTTCTGCACCTCGCCGCGCACGGCGTTCTCGCAGTGGCTGCAGGTCATCCCGGTCACGGTGTACTGGTTCGTCGTCATGTCCCCGCCTTTCGTGAGGATACCCCTAGGGGGTAGTACGTCGATGACAACCGTATACGGCAGTGGGGTATTCCGGGCCGCAGACGTGGAATCCGCTCTCATCGACCGTGGAACCGCGGACCATAACGATCGGGTCGCGTTACATATCGTTAACGAAAGGCAACATTGGCGAGACCGGCTCCGGTTTAGGTTTAGGGGAACTGGCCCGGCGCCCGAGCCGGACCGCGTTCATTCACAGCAAGGAGCAACATGAGCGTCTTCTCCCGAGGCACTGCCTCCCGTTCGCGCGTGCGGGCGGTGATCGGCGGTATCGCCATCGCCGGCGCCAGCGCCCTCGTCCTCGCCGGGTGCGCCGGCGGTGGAGGCACGGCCGAGCCTTCGGATTCGGCTGCCCCCGCTGAGGATCTCACCCTCAAGATCGGCACCGTCCTGCCCCAGACCGGCAGCCTCGCCTTCCTCGGCCCGCCCGAGGAGGCCGGTGTCACGCTCGCCGTGAACGAGGTCAACGAGGCCGCGGCCGGCGTGACCGTCGACGTCACGTTCGGCGACTCGGGTGACGCCGACAACAAGGCGTTCGAGACGACGGTTCCCAAGCTGCAGAGCGAGGGCGTCTCGGCCATGATCGGTGCCGCATCCTCCGGTGTGACCAAGCTGTTCCTCGACAGCAACGTGTCCGAGGGCATCATCACGTTCTCGCCGGCCAACACGTCGCCCGACTTCACCACGTGGGACGACAACGGCCTGTACTGGCGCACGGCTCCCAGCGACCTGCTGCAGGGCGAGGTCCTCGGAAACCTGATCGCCGAGGACGGACACAAGAACATCGGCATCATCTACCAGAACGACGCGTACGGCACCGGCCTGTACAACGTCGTCAAGGAGGTCTTCGAGTCCTCCGGCGGATCGGTCGTGGCTGAGGCGTCGTACAACGACGGCGACAGCTCGTTCGATGCTCAGGTGGCCACCGTCACCGCGGCGAACCCCGACGCGGTGGTGCTCATCACGTTCGACCAGTTCACGACGATCGCGCCGCTGCTGGTGAACGCCGGCATCCCCGCCTCGGAGTTCTACCTGGTCGACGGAAACCTGTCGAACTACGGCACGGACGTCGCCGTTTCGCTCGAGGGCGCGAAGGGCACGCTCCCCGGCCCCAAGCTGGAGGATGACTTCCAGCAGCGTCTGAACGACGCGTGGGTCGCCGAGGGCAACGCCGAGCTGGAGGACTACTCCTACGCGGCCGAGTCCTACGACGCGGTCATCCTGCTCTCCCTCGCTTCGCTCGCGGCCGGCTCGACCGACGCCGAGGCGATCGCGGGCAAGCTGCAGGAGGTCTCCGGTGGTTCCGGTGACGGCGAGAAGTGCGACTCGTTCGCCGCGTGCGCCGAGATCATCAACGGTGGCGGCGTGGCCGACTACGACGGCTACTCCGGTGGCGTCGCGTTCGACGACGCGGGCGACCCGACCGAGGCCACGATCGGTATCTTCCAGTACGGTGCCGACAACATGTACACGCGCATCAACTGATCTGATCAGCTGAGCGCAGAAGGGCCCCGGGGAAACCCGGGGCCCTTCGTGCGTCCCCCGCCCGCTCCGCCGAGATGGTGGGTTTTCCGCCGAGATGGTGGGTCTTCTCCCGAGATGGTGGGGTCTCCCGCGAGATGGTGGGGGCCATCTCGGCGTAGGAGGGGCCATCTCGGCGCAGGAGGGGCCATCTCGGCGCAGGAGGGGCCATCTCGGCGAGCACGAAAAGAGAAGCGGATGCCGGTCACCCGGCATCCGCTTCGCTACGACGAAACAGCTACACGCCGTCGGCGCCGAGCGTGCCCAGATACAGCCCGATGACCTTCGGGTCGTTCAGGAGCTCGCGGCCGGTGCCCTCGTACGCGTCGCGGCCCTGGTCGAGGACGTACCCGCGGTCGCAGATCTGCAGGCAGCGGCGGGCGTTCTGCTCGACCATGATCGTGGTCACGCCCGCCTTGTTGATGTCCGAGACGCGGATGAACGCGTCGTCCTGGCGGACGGGGGACAGGCCTGCGGACGGCTCGTCCAGCAGCAGCACGGACGGGTCCATCATGAGCGCCCGCGACATCGCCACCATCTGGCGCTCGCCGCCGGAGAGCGAGCCGGCGCGCTGCTTGAGGCGCTTGCCCAGTTCGGCGAAGATCCCGGTGACGAACTCGAGGCGATCCTTGTAGATGCGGGGGTTCTGGTAGAGCCCCATCTGCAGGTTCTCCTCGATCGACAGCGAGGGGAAGACGTTGTTCGTCTGTGGCACGAAGGCGACACCCCGCTGCACGAGCTTGTCGGCCTTCAGGCCCACGATCGACTCGCCGTTCACGGTGATGTCGCCGCCGCGGACCTTCACCAGGCCGAAGATCGACTTCAGCAGGGTGGACTTGCCGGCGCCGTTCGGGCCGATGATGCCCACGAGCTCGCCCTTGCGGGCGACCAGGTTCGCGCCGTTGATGATGTTGATCCCCGGCAGGTAGCCGGCGAACAGGTCGGTCGCCTCGACGACGATCTCGTCGGACTTCGCGGGCTTCGCCGGCGCGGTCTGCGGCAGGCTCATCGCGTCTCCTTCTCTGCTTCGTCGATCTCGTGCTGGCGCTCCTCGCGGATCTCCTCCAGCAGCTCCTGGCCTTCTTCGCCGAGATCGCCCTGGACGCGGCCTGTCACGACGCCGAGGTCGACGTCCTGGTGGCTGCCGAGGTAGGCGTCGATCACGGCCTGGTCCTGCATCACGGTGTCCGGCGGACCTTCGGCGACGACCTTGCCCTCGGCCATCACGACGACCCAGTCGGCGATGTGCCGCACCATGTGCATGTCGTGCTCGACGAAGAGCACGGTCATGCCGAGTTCCTTGAGGTCGAGGATGTGGTCCAGGAGCGATTCGGTCAGGGCCGGGTTGACGCCGGCCATCGGCTCGTCGAGCATCACCAGGGTCGGGTCGCTCATGAGCGCACGCGCCATCTCGAGGAGCTTGCGCTGACCGCCCGAGAGCGACGCGGCGAAGTCCTTCTCCTTCGCGTCGAGCTTGAAACGCTTGAGCAGCTCGCGCGCCTTCGCCTCGTTCTCGGTCTCCTGCGATCTCCAGAAGGCCGGGATGAAGCTCGTCCAGAACCGCTCGCCGCGCTGCTTCGTGGCGCCGAGCTTCATGTTCTCGAGCACCGTGAGGAGCGAGAGCGCCTTGGTCAGCTGGAACGTGCGCACCTGACCCATCCGGGCGACTTTGAACGCGGGGATGCCGGACAGGGTCGTCCCGTCGAACGCCCACGTCCCGCTATTGGGCTTGTCGAAGCCGCACAGCAGGTTGAACAGCGTCGTCTTGCCCGCGCCGTTGGGTCCGATGAGTGCGGTGATCGCGCCGCGGGGGACCTCGAGGTGCTCGACGTTGACCGCGGTGAGGCCGCCGAAGCGGCGCGTGACGTTGTCGATCACGAGGATCGGATCGGTCTTGGCGACGCCGGGGACGTTCTCGCCCTTGGCCAGTCCGCCGGTCTTGGGCCGTCGGATGCTCGCCGTGGTGGGCACGGTCTCGGGTGAGCCGTATTCGCGCTCCGGCTGTTCGCTCGCCGGCTGATTACTTGACAAAGGTCATCTCCCTCTTGTCGCCGAGGATTCCCTGCGGCCTGAAGATCACGAGGACCATCAGGGCGACCCCGACCAGGATGTAGCGCAACGTGCCGGCCTGGATCGACGACATCGGCAGGATGCCGGCGTCGGCGAGCTCGGGGAGCAGGTTGCCCAGAAGAGCGAGGACCACCCAGAAGATCACGGCACCCAGCGTCGGTCCGAGGACCGTCGCGGCACCGCCGAGCAGGAGGATCGTCCACAGGAAGAACGTCAGCGCCGTCGTGTAGCTGGAGGGCACGACCGCCGACGGCAGCACGTAGACGATGCCGCCCATCGCGCCGATCACACCACCGACCACGAGGGCCTGCATCTTGTACGCGAAGACGTTCTTGCCCAGCGAGCGGACGGCGTCCTCGTCCTCACGGATGCCCTTGAGCACGCGGCCCCACGGGCTGCGCATGAGCGACCAGACCAGCAGGATCGCGATCGCGAGCATTCCGAGCCCGAACACCCGCGTCCACAGCACGGTCTCGTTGGACTGCCACGGCCCGAAGCCGTACTGCCCGGGCGGGAACGGGTTGGCCGCACGGAAGCTCGCGTGGTAGCCGCCCAGGCCGTCCGCGGAGTTCGTCCACTTGTCGAACACCTGCGTCGTGAACAGCAGGCGCACGATCTCGGCGGCGGCGATCGTGACGATGGCCAGATAGTCCGCGCGCAGTCGCAGGGTCGGGATGCCCAGGATCAGCGCGAACACGGCTGCGGCGAGCAGACCGATGATCATGCCGAGCCACCACGGGATGCCGAAGCTCAGGACCGAGATCGCGTAGCCATAGCCGCCCAGGGCCATGAAGCCGGCCATACCGAAGTTGAGCAGTCCGGCGTATCCGAAGTGCACCGCGAGGCCGGTGGCCGCGAGCGCGTACGCGATCGTGACCGGGCTCAGGATGTACCCGAGCGTGTTCGAGAGAATCGCTCCCCAATCCATGGCCGCTACCCCAATCTTTCTTTGCGACCGAGCAAGCCCTGAGGTCTGACGAGCAGGATGAGGATCAAGACGACCAGCGCGCCGGCGTACTTGAGATCGGACGGGATCCACAGCGTCGAGACCTCGACCACCATGCCCACGATGAGCGAGCCGAGGAGGGCACCGAATGCGGTGCCCAGGCCGCCGAGGGTGATCGCCGCGAAGATCAGCAGCAGCATCTGCGTTCCCATGTCCCACCGCACACCCGGGCGGAAGTACGCCCACAGGATGCCGGACAGGGCCGCCAGCACACCGGCGAGGATCCACACGATCCGGATGACCCGGTCGACGTTGATGCCGGACGCCGAGGCCAGCTGCGGGTTGTCCGAGATCGCGCGGGTCGCCTTGCCGACGCGGGTGCCGATCAGGAAGTACGCGACCGCGAGGATCACCACGATGCTCACGCCCATGCTGATCAGGTCGATGTATGACAGCGAGATCGGTCCGAACTGGATCGGGGTGGGGCTGGCTCCCGGCAGCTGGTACGTGGATCCGCCGATGAAGTACTGGAACGTGTAGCGCAGGGCGAGGGAGAGGCCGATGCTGACGATCATCAGCTGCACGACCCCGAGCCCTCTTCGGCGCAGAGGTCTCCACAGGCCCGCGTCGAGCGCCAGGCCGAGCACACCTCCCATGACCACCGCGACGATGATGCCGAGCCAGAACGGCAGCGCCCAGAACGAGGTGAGCACGAGCGCCATGAGCGCGCCCCAGGTCACCATCTCGCCGTGCGCGAAGTTCGACAGGCCCGTCGTGCCGTAGATGAGCGACGCGCCCATCGCCGCGAGGGCGAGGAGCAGGCCGAAGTTCAGGCCGTTGATCACGCGCACCAGGAGCTGGTCCCACAGGGACTGCGTGACGCGCTCACCCTCACCGAGGAAGAGGTTCACGATCTTCGAGCCCGTGAGGCCGAACTCCACCTCCTGCGACGCGGATTCGCCGTCCACGATCACACCGTCCGGCAGCGTGGACTCGTCGACCGTGAGCGTGTACGTGTCCTTCTCGGGCACGTACAGGCGCCACTGGCCTTCGGCGTTCGTCACGGTCTCCGCATCGAAGCCGCCGCCCGAGACCTTCACGGTCACATCGGGCACCGGCTTGTCCTCGAACGTGATCACACCGCCGAAGTAGAAGTCCGTCGCCTCCTGGTCGCCGCCTGGCGTGTCGGGGGCCGCGGCGAACGCGCCGGGGGTGGACAGGAACACCATCGCCGCCGCGAGGAGAGTGCCGATCAGGACGACCAGCCAGGGCTGGGCCCGTCGAACGCGTAGAGCCGTGGGACTCACAAAACCTCCAGTCCGCTGCCGCGCCGAGGGTTCGGGTCGAAGCAGCGCTGATCAACGACGGTACGAGCGTAATGTGTCGGACTTGTTTCGCCTACCGCACACATCCGAGACGTGTCCGATCCGTGACCGGCCGGTGTCCGACGGGTGCGCGGCCGGAATGAATCGGCGGCCTCCGCGCTTAGAATCGAGTACGGTGCGCCTCGCGCCCCGGCCGTCGTCGTCCACCCCGATCAACGCGCGGTGCGCGCAGGAGAACCCATGCAGAACCACGACCCCTTCGGCTTCGTCGGGCTCACGTACGATGACGTCCTTCTGTTGCCGGGCCACACGGACGTCATCCCGAGCGAAGCGGACACCTCTTCGCGCGTGACGCGCCGGATCACGGTCGCCACCCCGCTCCTCTCGGCGGCCATGGACACCGTCACCGAGGCCCGCATGGCCATCGCGATCGCCCGCGAGGGAGGGATCGGCATCCTGCATCGCAACGCCTCGATCGCCGAGCAGGCGTCGATGGTCGATCGCGTGAAGCGCAGCGAGTCGGGGATGATCACCGATCCGATCACGACGACCCCCGACGCGTCGATCGAAGAGGTCGACGCCCTGTGCGCCCAGTACCGCATCTCCGGCCTGCCGGTCGTGGACGACGACGGGCGCCTGCTCGGCATCATCACGAACCGCGACATGCGCTTCGTCTCGGGCTTCGAGCGGCAGACCACGAAGGTCCGCGACGTCATGACGAGCGACGGGCTGATCACCGGCCGCGTCGGCATCGGCGCGAACGAGGTCATCGCCCTGTTCGCCCAGCACCGCGTCGAGAAGCTGCCGCTCATCGACGACGAGGGCAAGCTCGCCGGCCTCATCACGATCAAGGACTTCGACAAGAGCGAGAAGTACCCGCTCGCCACGAAGGACGAGCACGGGCGCCTCCGCGTGGGTGCGGCGATCGGCTTCTTCGGCGACGCGTGGGAGCGCGCCGAGGCCCTGCGCGACGTGGGCGTCGACGTCCTCGTGGTCGACACCGCGAACGGACAGTCGGCCGGTGTGATCGACATGGTCCGCCGCCTCAAGGCCGATGCGTCCTTCGACCACATCGACGTGATCGGCGGCAACGTCGCGACCCGCGAGGGTGCGCAGGCGCTCATCGACGCGGGCGTGGATGCCGTCAAGGTCGGTGTCGGGCCGGGCTCGATCTGCACGACCCGCATCGTCGCCGGTGTCGGTGTGCCGCAGGTCACCGCGATCTGGGAGGCCTTCCAGGCGGCGCGGGATGCCGGCATCCCGGTGATCGCCGACGGCGGACTGCAGTACTCCGGCGACATCGCCAAGGCTCTCGTCGCGGGCGCCGATACCGTCATGCTCGGCTCGCTGCTCGCCGGAACCGACGAGTCGCCGGGCGAGATCGTGTTCCAGGGCGGCAAGCAGTTCAAGCTGTACCGCGGCATGGGTTCGCTCGGTGCGCTGCAGACGCGCGGCAAGAAGACCTCGTACTCGAAGGACCGCTACTTCCAGGCGGATGTCCCGAGCGACGACAAGCTCATCCCCGAGGGCATCGAGGGCCAGGTCGCGTACCGCGGCCCGGTCTCGGCGGTCGCGTACCAGCTCGTCGGAGGCCTACGGCAGTCCATGTTCTACGTCGGCGCGCGCACGATCGAGGAGCTCAAGGCCAAGGGCAAGTTCGTCCGCATCACCGCGGCCGGGCTCAAGGAGTCCCACCCGCACGACGTGCAGATCGTGGTCGAGGCGCCGAACTACAAGCGGTAAGCGGCATCCGCTCGAGTCGGTAGACGGTCAGAGCTCGCAGGATCGAGCCAACCGCGCACGGATTCGGCCGAATCGCCGGCCGTTGCGCGCTCTCGCTAACCTGGGGCGATGGCCGTCCCCCAGCAGCGCGTGTTCTCGACCACCCGGGTCGAGGCGTATACGGACGGCGTGTTCGCAATCGCCGCGACGCTCCTGGTCCTGGATCTGACCACGACCGCATTCGGACGCATCGATTCGGATGCCGAGATGTGGTCGGCGCTGGCGGACATGTCCGAGAGCTTCCTCGCGTTCGTCATCTCCTTCGGTCTGCTCAGCCTGCTCTGGATGATCCACCTTCAGCAGTTCCGCGACATCGCGCGGGTGGACGGCGGCCTGATGTGGCTGAACAGCATCCGGCTGCTGTTCATCGTGCTCATCCCGTTCACCACGACCCTGGTGGCCGAGTTCTCGGAGTTCTACGCCGGGCGGATGCTGCTGCCGATCAACTTCTTCTTCGCGACGCTGTTCGGCTTCCTCGCCTACCGATGGGCGATGGCGCGCGGTGGCCACCTGCTCTCCGACGAAGCGCGGCCCGACGCGGCGACCCAGTCCATCGCGGGTGCCGTCGCGGTGGGGTGCGCCGCCGGCGCCGTGGTCCTCGCGCCGTTCGTCGGGTCATGGGGCTTCCTCGTCTTCGTCATCAATCAGCCGCTGGCTGCGGCGCTGCAGAAGCGGGCGGCGCGTTCGGGAGATTGACCTTCCGCCGCCACAGCGCCCGGCGTACCGTGGCACGCATGTGCCGCAACATCCACACGCTTCACAACTTCGAGCCGGCCGCGACGAACGACGAGATCCACGCGGCGGCCCTCCAGTACGTCCGCAAGATCGCGGGGACGACCAAGCCCTCCAAGGCCAACCAGGAGGCCTTCGACCGCGCCGTGCAGGAGATCGCCCACATCACAGGACACCTCCTTCAGGACCTGGTCGCCGTCACGCCGCCGAAGAACCGCGAGGAGGAGGCGGCGAAGGCGCGCGCCCGCGCGATCGCGTCCGGGCGGTACTCGGCCGCCTGAGCGTCCTCGACACCGCGGCCTCGCGAGCGCCCCGGGTAGGCTGAGGACGTGAGCATGGAGATCGAGATCGGTCGCGCGAAGCGCGCGCGTCGCGCCTACACGTTCGACGACATCGCCGTCGTGCCGTCCCGGCGCACGCGCAACCCGGAAGACGTGTCCACCGCGTGGACGATCGACGCGTTCCCGTTCGACATCCCGGTGCTCGGCGCGCCGATGGACTCCGTCGTGAGCCCGACCACGGCGATCATGCTCGGCCAGCTCGGTGGGCTCGGCGTCCTCGACCTCGAAGGGCTGTGGACGCGCTACGAGAACCCCGAGCCGCACCTCGAGGAGATCGCCTCGCTCGACGACGCGACGGCGACGCGCCGCATGCAGGAGCTGTACGCCGAGCCGATCAAGCCCGAGCTCGTGCGCGATCGGCTGGCGGAGATCCGCGCGGCCGGGGTGACGGTCGCCGGGGCGCTCACGCCGCAGCGCACGCAGGAGCTCTATGAGACGGTCGTCGCGGCCGGCGTCGACCTGTTCGTCATCCGCGGCACGACGGTCTCGGCCGAGCACGTCTCGTCGGTGGACCAGCCGCTGAACCTCAAGAAATTCATCTACGACCTCGACGTCCCGGTGATCGTCGGCGGCGCCTCGACGTATACGGCGGCCCTTCACCTCATGCGCACCGGCGCCGCGGGTGTGCTCGTCGGCTTCGGCGGCGGGGCCGCGTCCACGACGCGCGCGACGCTCGGCATCCACGCCCCGATGGCCACCGCCGTCTCGGACGTCGCCGGGGCGCGCCGCGACTACCTCGACGAGTCCGGCGGGCGCTACGTGCACGTGATCGCCGACGGCGGCGTGGGCACGTCGGGCGACATCGTGAAGGCGCTGGCGATGGGGGCGGATGCCGTCATGCTCGGCGTCGCCCTCTCACGCGCGACCGATGCGCCGGGTCGCGGGTTCCACTGGGGACCGGAGGCGCACCACCCCAAGCTCCCGCGCGGGCACCGCGTGCGCGTGGACCAGGTGACGACGCTCGAGTCGATCCTGTACGGCCCCGCGCCGGTCGCCGACGGCACCGCGAACCTCATCGGGGCGTTGAAGAAGTCGATGGCCACCACGGGATACTCCGATCTCAAGGAGTTCCAGCGGGTCGACGTCGTGGTCGCGCCGTACAGCACGGGATGAGTTCCCCCGACGCGGACGTCGTGCCGCCGGACGAGGTCTTCCCGCCGACGCTGCGCGAAGTCATGCTGCGCCCGCGGTGGATCGGCGTGCTCGCGCTCTGCCTCGTGATCGCGGGCGTCTTCGCGTGGCTCGGCCAGTGGCAGCTCGGTCGCGCGCTGCAGTCGAACCCGATTCCTCCCGGTGCGACCGAGGTCGTGCAGCCGCTCGCCGATGTCGCCGCGCCGGGGGAGTACGTGCCCGAGCCGCTCGTCGGCCAGCGCGTCACCGCGACCGGCACGTGGATCCCCGGCGACTTCATCGTCGTCTCCTCCCGCTTCAACGACGGCGCCGAGGGCTACTGGGTCACGGGCCAGTTCCGCATCGCCGAGGAGGTGCCCGCCCAGCCGGTGTCGGTCGCGGTCGCGATCGGGTGGGTGCCCACGCGGGAGGAGGCGCTCGCCGCGGCCGCGGAGCTCGAGGAGCAGGCCCGCGCGGCGGGGTCCGACGACGCGCCGCTCGCGATCACCGGGCGCCTGATCTCGGACGAGGGGCCGGTCCCGCCCTCGCGCGCCGGCGACCCTCTCGAGCTCACCCGCATGTCGCCCGCGGCGCTGCTGTCGCGCTGGCACGACGTGGCGGGACTCGACGTCTACCGCGCGTACATCGCCGCGGAGGTTCCTCTGGCCGGCCTGCAGGCGATCTCCTCACCCGCACCTGCGGACGCGCCGCTGAACTGGCTCAACATCTTCTACGCACTCGAGTGGGCGGTCTTCGCCGGCTTCGCGTTCTACCTCTGGTACCGCCTCGCGCGGGACGCGTGGGAGAAAGAGGTCGAGGACCTCGAGGACGCCCAGGCCGCGGCCGAGGACGCGCAGGCCCGCGGGTAGACTGGAGCCATGCCGCGCGCTCCCAAACTCGCCACGTTTCCGGCGATCCGCGGAGCGCTGAAGTTCTACGAGATCTGCTCCACGATCACCGGTATCGGCCTGCTGCTGCTGGTCACCGAGATGATCCTGAAGTACACCCCGCTGCACGTCGAGCTGTTCGTCGGCGGATCGGGTGGAGCGGTGTGGTTCGCACCGGTCATCGCGGGGGCGGACTGCCAGTGGTGGTCGCTGTTCCTGCCGATGACGAACGCGTGCGAGATGACCTCGGTGGGCGACGGCTTCAACGTCTCGCAGTTCATCCTCGTCGCGCACGGCTGGTTCTACGTCGTGTACCTGTTCTCGTGCTTCCGCATCTGGAGCCTCATGCGCTGGCCGTTCCCGCGGTTCATCGTCCTGGCGCTCGGCGGCATCGTCCCGTTCCTGTCGTTCTTCATGGAGGCGCGCGTCGCCCGCGAGGTGCGCCGCTACCTCGACGAGCGGGAAGCCGCCGAGACGGCATCCGATTCATCCACCGTCCCCGCTTCGGAAGGTTCCCGGTGACCGAGAAAACCGAGACGAGTCAGCGCCCGGCGCTCGTCGTCGACTTCGGCGCGCAGTACGCGCAGCTGATCGCCCGGCGCGTGCGCGAAGCGGGCGTGTACAGCGAGATCGTGCCGCACACCGCGACCGCCGGCGAGATCGCCGCGAAGAACCCCGTCGCGCTCATCCTCTCCGGTGGCCCGTCGTCGGTGTACGAGCCGGGCGCGCCGACCCTCGACCCCGGCGTGTTCGAGCTCGGTGTGCCGACGCTCGGCATCTGCTACGGATTCCAGGTCATGGCGCAGGCGCTCGGCGGCGAGGTCGCGAACACCGGGTTGCGTGAATACGGCGCGACGGATGCCGCCCTCACCGGTGACGGCGGCGTGCTGCTGGCCGGGCAGCCTGCGGAGCAGAACGTGTGGATGAGCCACGGGGATCAGGTCTCGCAGGCTCCCGAAGGTTTCGACGTGCTGGCCTCGACCTCGGCGACGCGGGTCGCCGCGTTCGCGAGCGACGAGCGGCGCATGTACGGCGTGCAGTGGCACCCCGAGGTCAAGCACAGCGATTTCGGGCAGCGCGTGATCGAGAACTTCCTGCACCGCGGGGCCGGCCTCGCCGCCGACTGGAACAGCGGGAACGTGATCGCCGAGCAGGTGGCGCGCATCCGCGATCAGGTCGGCACGGGCCGCGTGATCTGCGGGCTGTCCGGCGGCGTGGACTCCGCGGTCGCGGCGGCGCTCGTGCACGAGGCCGTCGGCGACCAGCTCGTCTGCATCTTCGTGGACCACGGGCTGCTGCGCAAGAACGAGCGCGAGCAGGTCGAGCAGGACTACGTGGCCTCCACCGGCGTGCGCCTGGTCACGATCGACGCGCGCGAGCAGTTCCTGACGGCACTCGCGGGGGTGAGCGACCCCGAGCAGAAGCGCAAGATCATCGGCCGCGAGTTCATCCGCTCGTTCGAGGCGGCCGAGAAGGAGCTCGTGGCCGAGGCCGCCGCGGACGGCGAGCCGATCCGCTTCCTCGTGCAGGGGACGCTGTACCCCGACGTCGTCGAATCCGGCGGGGGCACGGGCACGGCCAACATCAAGTCGCACCACAACGTCGGCGGACTCCCGGAAGACCTGCAGTTCGAACTCGTCGAGCCGCTGCGGACCCTCTTCAAGGATGAGGTCCGCGCGATCGGTCGCGAACTGGGACTACCGGAAGTGATCGTCGGACGCCAGCCGTTTCCGGGGCCCGGCCTCGGCATCCGGATCGTCGGTGAGGTCACCGCTGACCGTCTCGAGATTCTGCGTGACGCCGACGCGATCGCCCGTGAAGAGCTGACCCGCGCGGGGCTCGATGCCGAGATCTGGCAGTGCCCGGTCGTTCTGCTCGCGGATGTCCGCTCGGTCGGCGTGCAGGGCGACGGCCGCACGTACGGTCACCCGATCGTGCTGCGTCCGGTGTCGTCCGAAGACGCGATGACCGCCGACTGGACCCGCCTGCCCTACGACGTCCTCGCGCGGATCTCGAACCGCATCACGAACGAGGTCCGCGAGGTCAATCGCGTCGTGCTCGATGTGACCTCGAAGCCGCCGGGGACGATCGAGTGGGAGTGACCCGGTAGCACCGCGCGCCGCTCCCCGGTTCCGCGCCGAGGTGGTGGGTTTCCCGCCGAGGTGGTGGGTTTCCCGCCGAGGTGGTGGGCACCATCTCGGCGAAAGAGGGACCGTCTCGGCGAAAGAGGCACCATCTCGGGGGGAGAGGGACCATCTCGGCGGGAGGGAGAGGGGCAGGATGGGGGTGTGAGCGAATTCCCGGATGCCGAATACCTCGTGCTCTCGAGCCGTCTCATCCCCGATCGTGACGGCGGGTACACCCTGGCGACCCTCGCCCGGGCCCGCCAGATGGCCGCTGCCGGTGTCCATGAGGGCCGTGGTCCACTGCTGCTGACCCTGGACCCCGGCACGCCCGAGGAGCATGCCCGCCACCGTGCAGCGTTCGCGGATCGCGACCTCGTGCTGCACCCCGACCGCATGCGCAACCTGTTCGACGAGGCCGCGGCGCCCCATGGCGGCGCGGCCGCCTGGATCCGCGCGGCCGCCGAGCCCGGCGCGCCCGATCCGGCGCTCGAGTACCGCTCGGTCACGGACACGGAGGGCCGTCCGGTCCTCGGTCTCCCGGTCATCGCGGGCGACCCCGACTGGCACGTCACCACGGCACCGGTCGCCGCGTACGACGAGCGCGGCCACGTCGCCGGGGTCCTCGAGGGATTCGGGGCGCTCTACCGGGCGTGGCTCGCCTACGTCGTCGCGCAGCTGCGCGCGGGGGATGCCGACCGCCCGGTCGTCGTCATCTGCGAGTCCCGCCAACTGGGCGAGCTCCTGGCGGGCTGGGATGATCCGGCGCTGCGTCTCGTGCACGCGATCCACACGATCCACCTCGAGCCCCCGTTCACTCCGGACGCCCCGACCAACCCGCTGTGGTCGCGCTGGTTCAGTCTCGCCGAGCGCTTCGACGCCGTGCTCTGGCCGACCACGACCCAGCGCGCAGACGTGCAGGACCGGTTCGGCGCCTCCCCGGTGCACGTCGTCGTGCCGCACGCCGTCCCCTCCGCGGCATCCGTCACCCCGCTGTCGGATCGGGCTCCCGGCCGCGTCGTGATGCTGAACCGGCTCGCGCCCGGCAAGCGGGTGGACCACGCGATCCGCGCGTTCGCGGCCGTCGTGGCAGAGGTTCCGGGCGCGACCCTCGACGTCTTCGGCGAGGGCGCCGAGCATGCGTCGCTGCAGGCGCTGATCGACGAGCTCGGACTCGACGCGCACGTCGCACTGCGCGGGCTGACCGAGGACCCGGGCCGGGAGCTGGATGCGGCATCCGTGTTCCTGTCCACGTCGGCGTTCGAGGGGCAGGGGCTCTCGATCGCCGAGGCGCTCGCGCACGGGTGCCCGGTCGTCGCCTACGACGTGCGGTACGGGCCCCGCGACCTGCTGGCCTCGGGCGGCGGCGTGCTCGTTCCGGATGCCGACATCGACGCCCTCGCCGGCGCACTCGTCGAGGTGCTCGGTGACGTGGAGCGACGTGCGCGGCTCTCCGCGGAAGCGGTGGTCGCCGCCCGCGCCGTCGACCCCGCGCACGCGATGACCTCGCTCGCGCAGGCGGTGCACGACGTCCTGGGGCGCCCCTCCCGGAGGACGTGACCGGAACATCGGGGAAACCCCGGGGGAATCAGGGGGATCGAACCGCCCAGGCTGCCGCGCGGAGCGGATATCGTGACCTCATGCGGGCCATCGTCGTCGGGAGCGGGTTCGGCGGTCTCGCCGCGGCCATCCGCCTGGCGGCCGCCGGTCATGAGGTGACCGTGCTCGAGAAGCGCGAACGCATCGGCGGACGGGCGTACCTGTACGAACTGGACGGCTTCCGCTTCGACGGGGGTCCCACCGTGCTGACGGCCCCGTTCATGTTCGAGGAGCTGTTCGCGCTCGCCGGGGAGAAGCTCGAGGACCACGTCCGGCTCGTGCCGCTGGACCCGTTCTACCGAGCCTTCGACGCGGACGGCGCGCACTTCGACTTCCACGCGGACGCCGAGCGGATGCGGGAGGAGGTCGCGCGCCGCAGTCCGGCCGACGCGGCGGGCTACACGCGGCTGAGCGGCCGGATCAGCCGCATCTTCGACGCGTTCTACCCCTACACCGAGCGCCCGATGATGCAGCTGCACGTCATGCTGCGGATGCTGCCCTTCCTGCTGCGCCATCGTGCGGCGCTCGGCGTCCAGCGTCTGGTCGACGCCTGCATCCGCGATCCCTTCCTGCGCCGCGCGCTCGCCTTCCACCCGTTGCTGATCGGCGGTCACCCCGCGCACACGCCCGCGCTCTACGCGCTCATCGTCGAGTTCGAACGTCGCTGGGGCGTGCACTACGCGGTGGGCGGCACGGCGGCGATCGTCGACGCGCTCGGCGGGCTCCTCGAGCGCCTGGGCGGCCGCATCGAGTGCGGTGCGGAGGTGGAGCGGATCCTCACCGACGGTGGACGGGTGCGGGGTGTCCGGCTCGCCGACGGCAGTACGAGGGATGCCGACATCGTCGTCTCGAACGCGGATCCCGGTTTCACGTACGAGGCGCTGCTCGGTCCGTCCCGCGGCCTGGCCGCGCGACGGGCCAAGGCCGCGCGCCCCAGCATGTCGCTGCACGTCCTGTATTTCGGCGCCGATCGGACCTGGCCCGAGACGCCGCTGGCGCACCACAACCTCCTGCTCGGCGGGGACTCGCGACACGTCCTGGACCGCGTGTTCCGCCGCCCCCGCCGCACCGCCGGCAGGGAGCAGCTCGCCGCCGACGACCTGTTCCTCTATGTGCACCTGCCGACGCGCACCGACCGCTCGATCGCCCCCGAGGGCTGCGAGGCGATGTACGTGCTCGTCGCCGCGCCGCCGTTGCGGGATGCCGAGCACATCAGCCCCGAGACGGCGCGGGACGTGCGCGACATCGTCGTGCAGGTGCTGGACGAGCGCTACCTGCCGGGACTGAAAGACCACCTCGTCGTCGAGCACGCGATCGGACCCGAGCACTTCCGCGACGTCCTGAACACCCCCCACGGCGCGGCGTTCTCCCTGCAGCCGACGCTCTTCCAGTCCGGCTGGTTCCGGCCGCACAACCGCTCGCCGCGGGTGCAGGGGCTCTATCTCGTGGGAGCCGGGACGCACCCGGGGGCGGGCATCCCCGCCGTGCTCGCGTCGGGCAAGATCGCCGCCGATCTCGTCGCCCGCGACGCGACCGCGCGGCGCCCGGCCGTCCGGACGGCGGCCGCGCGATGACGGCGACGTACGCCGCCGCCGGCTTCGGGGAGAGCCCCGAGGTCGCCCTCGACGACGTTCCGGTGACCGGTGCGCTGCCGACGTGGCTCACCGGGTCTCTGCTGCGCAACGGCCCCGGTACCTTCCAGGTCGGCGACCGCCGATACCGGCACTGGTTCGACGGGCTCGCGATGCTGCACCGGTTCACGATCTCGGACGGTCGCGTCTCCTACGCCAACAGGTTCCTCGAGACCGAGTCGTACCGGGCCGCACGCGAGGAGGGACGCATCGCGTTCCCCGAGTTCGCCACGGACCCCTGCCGCTCGCTGTTCGCCCGCGCGATGGCGGTGTTCGACCCGCAGGCCACCGACAGCGCGAAGGTCAACATCGCCCGGGTCGCCGAGCACTACCTCGCGCTCGCCGAGACGCCGATCCAGGTGGAGTTCGATCCCGAGACCCTGCGCACCGTCGGGGTGACCGGGTGGGACCGCTCAAACTTCGGTCGCATGACGACCGTGCATCCGCACCTCGACGAGGAGCGTCACGAGGCGATCAACCTGGTCACCCGCTACGGAGCCCTGAGCACGTATGTCTTCCGGCGCGTCGACACGACCGACCCGGGTCTGCTCGAGGGCGCGACGTTCGCGAGCCGGGCCGTGGGGGAGCCGTCCTACATCCACTCGTTCGGGATGTCCGAGAAGCACGTGATCCTCGTGGAGTTCCCTCTCGTCGTGAACCCCGTGTCGCTGCTGCTCTGGCTGAAGCCCTACATCGAGAACTTCCGGTGGAAGCCGAACCGGGGGACCCGCATCCACGTGTTCGATCGGGCGACCGGTAAGCACGTGAAGTCCGCGACCGCCGATCCGTTCTTCGCGTTCCACCACGTGAACGCGTACGACGACGGCGACGATGTGGTCGTCGACCTCGTCGCGTACGACGACGCATCGGTCATCCAGTCCTTCTACCTGCACCGGCTCGAGGATCCCGATGTGCAGATCCCGCCGGGGACGCTGCGGCGGCTGCGGGTGCCCCTGGGCGGCGCGACCGGTCGCCTGCACGCCGAGGTGATCTCGCCGACCGGGATCGAGCTGCCGAGCATCGACTATGCGCGACGCAACACCAGCCCGGAGCTGCGCTACGTGTACGGCGTCGGTGTGCGCGGTGAGCGCGGCTTCTACGACCGGCTCGTGAAGATCGACGTCGCCGAGCGCTCGACGGCGTCGTGGTCGGAGGAGGGGTGCTATCCGGGTGAGGGCGTGTTCGTCGGGCGTCCGGGACGCGAGGTCGAGGATGACGGCGTAGTGCTCTCGGTCGTGCTGGACGCCGCCCGCGGAACGTCGTTCCTCCTCGTGCTGGATGCCGCGACCTTCACCGAGATCGCACGGGCCGAGCTCCCGCATCCGGTCCTGCTCGGCTATCACGGCCAGTTCTACGGCGACCTGCGTCCCGCCCACGGGTCGTAGTCGGCGATCAGCTCCTCCTGCGCGGGGCGCTCACCCTCGGGCACGTGCTGCAGGTTGACGCGCACCCGATACCAGAGCGAACTCGACCCGCGCATGCCGTCGACGAGTTCATCGGCGGGGTGCAGCAGAGCGGCGGCGGCCGGATGCCGGTCCCGCCACTCCCGGAGGGCGTCGAGCGCCTCGGGCTTGGTCTTCGTGCGCGCGATCTCGATGAGCGGCATCGTGGACTGCCGCCGGCCGTCGCCGTCGCCCGCACGCGGCGGCTTCTCAGCCGGCCCCAGCTCGTCGGCGAGGGCCAGGAGCCCCTCGAGGGAGCCGATCGCGTCGTCGATCCCCTCGTGCGGGTCGCCGATCTCGGCGAAGCGCGCCGGGACCGTGAGCGCGGTGAACTCCTCGGGTCTGCGGCTGCCCACCTCGTCCCAGCGCAGGGGAGTGGAGACCCGGGCGTCGGGCAGCGGGCGGATCGAATAGGCCGACGCCACGGTGCGGTCCTTCGCGTTCTGGTTGAAGTCCACGAACACGCTCTCGCCGCGCTCCTCCTTCCACCACCGCGCGGTCGCGAGTCCCGGCGCGCGGTTCTCGATCTCGCGGGCGAGGGTCTCGGCCGCGAGGCGCACCTGGCGGAAGTCCCACCGCGGCGCGATGCGGACGAGGATGTGCAGGCCGCGGGAACCGCTCGTCTTCGGCCAGCCGACGAGTCCCATATCCTCGAGCACGTCGCGGGCGATCATCGCGACGTCGACGATCTGCGCCCAGTCGACGCCGGGCATCGGGTCGAGGTCGACCCGGAGCTCGTCGGGGTGGTCGAGGTCCTCGGCGCGCACCGGGTGCGGGTTCAGGTCGAGGCAGCCGAGGTTGACGACCCACGCGAGACCGGCGGCGTCTCGGATCACGGTCTCCTCCGCCGATGTGCCGCGGGCGTAGCGGAGCGTCGCGGTGTCGATGAAGTCCGGGTGGTTCTCGGGAACGCGCTTCTGGAAGAACGCCTCCTGCTCGATGCCCTTCACGAAGCGCTTGAGCACCATCGGCCGGCCTCCCGCTCCGCGCAGCGCTCCCGGTGCGACGGCGAGGAAGTAGCGGACGACGTCGAGCTTCGTGAGGCCCGGCGCGGGGAACACGATCTTGTCGGGGCTCGAGATCCGAACGGGCGTGCCGTCGATCTCGAGCATGGTCTCCTTGCGTGCCGCCACCTTCGCCACGCTAGCGGCGGCGGGCACCCCGGGACAGGGTCTTGACGCCGGAAAGCGGAAAGCCCGGCGCATCCGAGGATGCACCGGGCTTTCGAGGATCGGAACTAGTTGCTGCCGCGCAGGATCGCGAGGATGCGCAGGATCTCGACGTACAGCCACACGACGGTGACCATGATGCCGAAGGCGCCCAGCCAGGCGTACTGGCGGGGGGCGCCGTTGCGGACACCCTGCTGGATCTGGTCGAAGTCGAGGACGAGCGAGTAGGCCGCCATGATGACGACGAAGATGCCGATGATCAGGCCCAGCGGAATGCCCATGAACGTCTGGCTCAGCAGGCCGAACGCGCCGCCCGCGATCGGCACGTTGAAGAGCATGAGGCCGATGTTGATGAGCGAGAACACGAGGTATCCGATCATCGCGATCATGAAGACCTTCGTCGCGCGCTTGGAGGCGCGCACCTTGCCGCTCGCGAACAGAGCCAGGGTGACGCCGACGACGGTGAGGGTCGCGAGCGTCGCCTGAACCACGATGCCGGGCCAGATGAATTCGAAGAAGGCGGAGATTCCGCCGACGAACAGACCCTCGAACGCCGCGTACGCGAAGATGAACGCCGGGCGCACCTTCTTGCGCGACCCGAAGATCACGACCATCGACAGGACGAACCCACCGAGCATGCCGATGAGCCACGGAGCCATGTTGGGGCTGGGGTTCTGCGCGCTCACGCCCGCCATCGTCCAGATCCATCCGGCGACGGCGCCGACCACGAGGATCGCGAAGAGGCCGACCGTCTTCCAGACGGTGTCCTCGACGGACATGCGGTCGGTCTCGATCGCGCCGGCCGGGGGAGCGGCGTACATGCCCTCCAGCTGCGCCTGTGCCGCGGCATCCGTTCCCGCGGCCTGCGCGGTCGCGTACTGCGTCGGCGCGGCGGGCGGCGTCAAGCCCGGAGCCTGGCGGCCACCGGGGTAGGTCTGCACGGCCTTCTTGTCCTGGAAGGCCGGATTGTCGAATGCGGGGTTTCTGAGGGCCACAGCTCTCACACTCCAAAGTCGGGGTTTCACAGCACTGTGCTGTGACATAACGATATCGGACGGTCCGCATTCCCTCACGGGGCCCTGCTGTGAGAGCCCTTTGAGAGCCGCCGGTAGCCTGTTCACGTGCCCCGCGCCCACCCGCTCGTGATCGGCCATCGCGGTGCGCCCGGGTACCGGCCGGAGCATTCCCGTTCCTCCTACGACCTCGCCCTCGCGATGGGGGTGGATGCCGTGGAGCCCGATGTCGTCGTCAGCAGGGACGGCGTCCTGGTCGTCCGTCACGAGAACGAGATCTCGGGCACCACGGACGTCGCCGATCGGCCCGAGTTCGCCGATCGCCGGACGACGAAGACGATCGACGGTGCCGAGCTGACCGGCTGGTTCACGGAGGACTTCACGTGGGCCGAGCTCGCGACGCTGCGGTGCCGGGAGCGGCTGCCGAAGATCCGGCCCTCGAGTGCGAGCTTCGACGACGAACAGAGTGTGCTGCGGTTGCGCGATGTGCTGGATCTCGTCCGCGACGCCTCGCAGGAGCACGGGCGGGAGATCGGCGTCGTCCTCGAAATCAAGCACGCGACGTACTTCTCGGGCATCGGCTGGGATCTCGCCGAGCTCGTCGAGTCGGAGCTCACCGCGGCGGGATGGGCGAACGGCGAGCATCCGCTCGTGATCGAGTCGTTCGAGTCGACCGTCCTCGCCCGGGTGCGCGAGCGCGGCATCCGCGGGTCGTACGTCTATCTGCTCGAAGCCGCCGGCCGTCCATACGATCTCGTCGCCGCGCTCGGGTCCGCGGCCCCGACTTATCGCGCCACCGCGGCGCCGGCCGGACTCGACGCCCTGATCGGCGTCGTCGACGGCATCAGCGTCGACAAGCGGATGATCCTCGCGCCCGACAAGCTCGGTCGGGTGACCGGGCCCTCATCCGTCGTCGCCGACGCGCACGCCCGCGGGCTGCGCGCCTTCACCTGGACATGCCGCCCGGAGAATGCATTCCTCGTGGCCCAGAACCGCACGCGGGGAGGTGCGGCCGCGTTCGGCGACTACGAGCGGGAGTGGGGCGTGATCCGAGACGCCGGTGTCGACGGCGTCTTCGTGGATCACGCCGATCTCGGAGTGGAGTTCTTCCGCCGCTGAGTCGGGTGGCGGGGCCGCGCCTGCAGAACTCCACAGATCTGGGCGGCGGAGGGGCGGATCGGGCGCGATTCCGGTGCGCGGCGACCGATTCTGTGGAGTTCCGCGTGCCTGTCCGGTTCGGATCGTCAGGCGAACGTCGCGTCGAGAGCCGCTGACACGTCGGACAGGAGGTCGTCCGTGTCCTCGATGCCGACCGACAGGCGCAGATGCCCCAGACGCCGGAACGGCTCGGGGTAGGTCGCGACACGCGGACCCTCGGCGCCCGTGTGCACGATGAGGGAGTCGTCGTGGCCGAGCGAGAATCCCGAAGTGATCAGGCGCAGATGTGCCACGAAGCGGTTCTGCGCCCCGGGGTCGCCGTCGACGGCGAACGCCATCATCCCGCCGTACCCGCGTCCGCCGAACTGGCGGGTGGCGAGGTCGTGTCCGGGGTGGGAGGGAAGGCCCGGGTAGTGCACGAACGTCACCCGGGAGTCGGCGTCCAGGAGGTCGGCGATCGCCTGTGCCGAGGCCTGGTGCTGGCGCAGGCGCAGTGGCAGCGTCACCGATCCGCGCTGGATCTGCCACGCGTTGAACGGGGAGATCACCCCGCCGACGTCGACCATCGCGTCCGCCTTGATCGGCTGGATGAGCTCGTGACGACCGAGCACCGCGCCGCCCATCGCGTCGCCGTGGCCGTTGATGTACTTCGTCAGCGAGTGAACCACCAGATCGGCACCGTCTGCGATCGGACGGTACAGCGGTGGGGGCGTGAAGGTCGAGTCCACCATCAGGATCGCGCCGGCGTCATGGGCGATGCCCGCGAGAGCGGCGATGTCGGCGACCTTCGTGGTGGGGTTCGCGATCGCCTCGACGCAGACGAGGCGCGTCTCGGGACGCATCGCTGCGCGGACGGCGTCCAGATCGGTCACGTCGACGAAGGTCGCCTGGATGCCGTAGCGCCGCGGGAGGAGTTCGGTCCACAGGCGCCAGGTCGCCTCGTAGACCACGTCGCTGACCACGACGTGGTCGCCGACGCGCACGTGGGTGAAGAACACGGCGTGCAGGGCGGCGACGCCGCTCGCGAGAGCGACCGCGTCCTCGCTGCCCTCGAGAGCGGCGAGCTTGGTCTCGAGGGCGGCCTGGTTCACACCGGTGTTGCGGGTGTACAGGCCGGGGGCGGTGGCCGACCAGCTGATCTCGCTCGGATCGTCGGGCAGCTGGTAGGAGTTCGCCATCACCAGCGGCGTCCGCAGCGCCTGTGTGCTGTCCAGGGCGACTCCGCCGTGCACGGACAGGCTCAGATCGCCCAGGGTGCCCGGCTGCGATCGATCGGGGCGCTCGGCCATCGCTCTTCCTTTCCCGACGTTCATCACCTAAGCTGTGCGTGCAACATTAGCACGCACGAGTGTCATTCGTGCACGTACTGAGGAGCCCGCATGGTCGGACTGCACTTGGATGACATCGATCAGCGCATCCTTGCGGAGCTTTCCGTCGACGCCCGGCTGTCCCTTGTGACCCTTGCGAACCGGGTCCACCTCTCGCGCAACGCGGTGAAGCAGCGCATGGAGCGCATGGAGCGCGACGGCGTGATCGAGGGCTACACCCTGCGCCGCGGCTCCGGCCCCTCCCGGCGGGTCACGGCGATCATGCTCGTCTATCGCGCGGATCGCATGCGCGGCGCCGGGGTCGTCGCCGAGCTCGCCCGCATCCCCGAAGTGGTGCGCTGCGACATCCTCTCGGGTGAGTTCGACCTGCTCGCGACCGTGGTGGCGGAGTCGATGGACCGGGTCGGGGAGATCTGGGAGCACGTCTCCGCGCTGCCGGACGTGGAGAACACGGTGACCTCCGTCTCGCTCTCCCGGCCCATCGACCGTCCCTGATCTCATCCGACGAGCAGCTCCGCCGCTTCGGCCCGGGTCATTCCCGAGACCGCGGCGACGGCATCCGCGATCGGCGTGCCCGTGCGCAGGGCGCGATGCGCGGCGGCAGCGGCCGCTTCGTAGCCGATCGTGGGCACGAGCGCGGTGACCGTGCCGACAGAAACGGCGACGCGGTCGGCCAGGATCCGCTCGTCGGCGGTGATGCCCTCCACGCACAGCTCGCGCAGCACCCGTACTCCGTTCGTGAGCCATGCCAGCGCCTGCAGCAGGGAGTGCGCGATGATCGGCTCGAACGCGTTCAGCTGCAGCTGGCCGCCCTCGGCAGCGACGGCGACCGTCAGGTCAGCGCCCATCACCGCGAACGCGATCTGGTTGACGACCTCAGGGATCACCGGGTTGACCTTGCCCGGCATGATCGAGGAGCCGGCCTGTCGCGGCGGGAGCCGGAGTTCGCCGAACCCCGCCTGTGGTCCGCTTGCGAGCAGCCGCAGGTCGTTGCAGATCTTCGACAGCTTCACAGCGGTGCGCCGGAGCGCGCCGGAGGCGTGGAGGAAGCCGCCCGCATCCCACGAGGCCTCGAACAGGTGGTGCGCAGGCACGACGGGCAGGCCGGTGATCTCGCGCAGGTGGGCGAGGACGGCCTCGCGGTATCCGGCCGGCGCGGTGACGCCCGTGCCGATCGCCGTCCCGCCGAGGCTGCACTCCAGCAGCAGCGGCACCGCTTCGCCCAGGCGTGCGACGTCTTCGCGGATCGCGACGGCGAATGCGCCCAGTTCGTCCCCGACGGTCATCGGGACGGCATCCTGCAGCTGCGTCCGCCCGATCTTGCGGACCGTGCGATGCGCCGCACCGCGTTCGTCGAACGCGTCGGCCAGGTTCGCGAGCTCGTCGACGAGGCCGCTCAGCCCCGTCACGACCGCGAGCCGGATCGCCGTCGGATAGACGTCGTTCGTGGACTGGCTGCCGTTGACGTCATCGATCGGGTGCACGATGTCGTAGCGGCCGAACCCTGTCCCGAGCGCTTCGAGCGCGGCGTTGGCGATCACTTCGTTCGCGTTCATGTTGCTGCTCGTGCCCGCTCCGCCCTGCACGACGTCGACGCAGAACTGCTCGTGCAGCTCGCCCGCGCGGATGCGACGGCAGGCCGTGACGATCGCGTCCCTGCGGGCCTGCGGGAGGAGGCCCAGGTCGCCGTTCGCCCGCGCCGCGGCTTCCTTCACCGCGGCGAGGGCGTTCACGAGCGCGGGATGGGCCGAGAGCATCGTCCCGCTGATCGGGAAGTTCTCCCGCGCCCGCAGCGTGTGGATGCCCCAGTATGCGTCGGCGGGCACCTCGCGCTCGCCGAGCGAGTCCCGCTCGATGCGCACGGTCATGCGTTGATGCAGATGACCTTGGGCTGGGTCATCTCCTCGAATGCGAACCGCACGCCCTCGCGGCCCATGCTGCCGTACTTGGAACCGCCGAACGGCATGCTGTCGATGCGGTAGTCGGAGGAGTCGTTGATCATGACGCCTCCGCCGTCCAGTTGCTCGGCGACCCGCAGCGCGCGCGAGAGATCGGACGTGAAGGTCGCTGCGTGAAGGGCGTACTCCACGTCGTTCGCCTGCGCGATCGCCTCGTCCTCGGTGTCGAACGGAGTGAGCACGACCACCGGTGCAAACGCCTCGTCGGCCCACAGCTCGCACGAGAGCGACACGTTCTCGACCACCGTCGGCCAGTAGACGGACCCCTCGCGGCGGTGTCCGACCAGCACGCGGCCGCCTGCGGCGACGGCGTCCTGGACGCGACGTTCCGCGTTGCGAGCCGATCTCTCCGTGATCATCGGGCCGACGTCGGTCGCCTCGTCCGTCGGGTCGCCGGCGATCAGAGCCTCGGTGCCGGCCACCATGCCGTCGCGAAAGGAGTCGTACACGCGCCGCTGCACCAGGATGCGCTGCGCGCCGACGCAGTTCTGCCCCGCCGCCCAGAATGCGCCGGACACGCAGGCCTGCACGGCCGCATCGATGTCGGCGTCCTCGAACACGACGACGGGCGCGTTGCCGCCGAGCTCCATCGCCAGACGCTTCAGGCCCGCCGACCGGGCGATCGCCTCGCCGGTCACGAAGCCTCCGGTGAATGACACCAGCCGCACGTCGCGCGCGGCGACGAGGGCCTGGGCGAGGTGCCGGTCGCCGTGCACGACGGTGACGATCTCGTCCGGCAGCCCCGCTTCGATCAGCAGATCCACGAGGAAGTGCGCGGTGAGAGGCGTCTCCTGCGACGGCTTGAGGATGACGGCATTCCCACCCGCGATCGCGGGTCCGATCTTGTGCGCCACGAGGTTCAGCGCGTCATTGAACGGGGTGATCGCGACGACGATGCCGAGCGGTTCCCGCGTGAACCATCCGCGACGGTTCTCGGACCCCTCGAACGCGTCGAAGGGGATGACCTCTCCGGTCTGCGATCGCGCGGCCTCGGCCGAGAGGGAGAGAGTGGTCGTCGCACGCCGCACCTCCTTGCGCGCCTGCCGGATCGTCTTTCCCGCTTCACGGACGATGAGTGCCGCAGCGAGGTCCGCACGCTCGTGCAGGAGCCCGGCGGCGCGCTCGAGGACGTCGTGGCGGCTGAACCGCGACATTACGCGCGCGATGCGCTCACCGATGCGTGCGCGATCGAGGATGCCGTCCGCCTGGTCGGCGTGACTCTGGGTGACGCGACCGATCTCGCTGCCGTCGTACGGGTTGCGCACGATCACGTCCTCGGTCGCCCGGATGCGCACCATTGCCGGGGCGCTCATCGTCCGACCGCCACGGCCTCGTCGGCCGCGCGGGCGGCGTTGATCGCGATGATGTCCGACAGCAGGGCGAACGCGGTCTCGACCCGGCCCGCACCGGGCCCGGAAACCGTGACGGTGCCGAGCATGTCAGTGTCGAAGGACACCGCGTTCGTCGGCCCGCTGACACCTGCGAGGGGATCGCCGACCGGCAGGGCAACCGGCTCCACCCCGGCGGTCACGCCGCCGGCCGCATTGCGGAACGCCGAGCCCACGAGCTTCCAGCGCTTGCCCTCCGCCGCTGCCTGGACGATGTCGGCGGCGGTCACCTCCGAGATCCCGCGGCGCTGAACGTCCGCGGTCGTGAGGTTCGCTCCGAGCAGCTCGTTCGCGAGGATCACGACCTTCAGCTGCACGTCGGACCCCTCGATGTCGGCAGTGGGGTCGGCTTCGGCGTAGCCGAGTGCCTGCGCTTCGGCGACGGCGTCCTCGAGCGTCATTCCGAGCTCCATCTGTCCCAGCACGTAGTTGCTCGTGCCGTTGAGGATGCCGCGCACGGCGTTGATCTGCAGTCCCGCGAGGGTCTTCTCCGCCAGACGCAGCACCGGGGTGCCGCTGACGACGGCGCCCTCGTACGCGAAAGTCACGCCGTTCTCGGCGGCGATGCGATTCAGTTCGGTCCCCGCGAGGGCCACCGGCCCCTTGTTCGTCGTCGTGACGGACTTCCCCGACTCCAGTGCGGCGCGCACGTGCGAGACGGCCGGTTCGCCGTCGATCGGGTTGGTGAAGGTCGCCTCGACCACGATGTCGGCGGTGGTGTTGCGGATCACGTAGTCGTTCTGCGGTGCGGCGGTGCCGCCGTGCTTTCCGGCGAACGTCTCGCCCGCGGGCATCCGCAGGACCGCGTCGAGGTCGATCCCGTCCGCGACCATGAGCGAGCCCAGGCGCAGGTCGGTGATCGCGACCACGCGCAGCTCGAAGCCGAGCTCGCGCGTCAGCTCCTCGCCGCGGTCGCGGATGGTCTCGGCCAGCGCGCGGGCCACGCCGCCGAAGCCGATGAGGGCGATGTCGTGTCGGTTCATGAGGACTCCTCGGAAGGGGAAGGGACGGTCGAGCTCCAGCATCCGGGCGGGCCGTGTCGGTGCGCGCCTGCCGGATCGTCGGCGCGCACTGACGATGTGTCGGTGGAGAGGCAGATCGCCCGTTTCCGGGTGGGGGCCGGAGGATCGTGCTTTCCGACTTGTGGTCGCCGTGAGTCGCGAGTAACGTCCGTGAAACATTTACCGTGCTAAATGAACACACTGCCGTGTTTATCCCACACGTCAGCGGTGCATCACCACCCGACCGAACGAAGGCGCGAGACCGCAATGACCTCTTCTCCTCGCAGCACTGAGCTGCCCAACGCCATGCCGCACACCACGGCGACGCAAGTGCCCCTGCGTCGCCTGCAGCGAACGATGGACGCACGCCACCTCGTCATGATCGCGCTCGGCGGCGTGATCGGATCCGGGCTGTTCCTGAGCTCCGGGTACACGATCGGTGTCGCGGGACCCCTCGGTGCCGTGATCGCCTACCTCGTGGGTGCCTTCGTCGTCTGGCTCGTGATGGCGTGCCTCGGGGAGCTCGCCCTCGCCTATCCGGTCTCGGGCGCGTTCCACGTCTACGCGGCGCGGTCGATCAACCCCGCGACGGGCTTCACCACCGCGTGGCTGTACTGGCTGTGCTGGGTGGTCGCGCTCGGCTCGGAGTTCACGGCGGCCGGCATCCTGATGCAGCGCTGGTTCCCCACCGTCGCCGTCTGGGTGTGGTGCCTCGTGTTCGCCGGCATCCTGTTCCTCCTCAATGCGATCTCGGCGCGGGTCTTCGGTGAGACGGAGTTCTGGTTCTCCCTCATCAAGGTCGTCGCGATCGTCGCGCTCATCGTCCTCGGCGGCATGGCGATCTTCGGGTTCACTCCGCTGTCCGCCGAGCACCCGGCCGCCGTGCTGTTCAGCAACTTCCAGACGCCGGAGGGCCTCTTCCCGAACGGCGCCATGGGCGTGCTCGTCACCTCGCTCGCCGTGTTCTATGCCTTCAGCGGCTCCGAGCTCATCGGGGTCGCCGCTGGCGAGACGAAGGATCCCGCCAAGAACATCCCCCGCGCGCTGCGCTCGACCGTGCTGCGCCTCCTCATCCTCTTCGTCGGATCGATCACCGTCATCGCCGCGCTCCTGCCCTACGACCAGGCCGGCGTCACCTCGAGCCCGTTCGTGGACGTCTTCGAATACGTGGGCGTGCCGTACGCGGCCGACATCATGAACTTCGTCATCATCACGGCACTGCTCTCGGCCGGCAACAGCGGACTCTTCTCCTGCGCCCGCATGCTGTTCTCGCTCGCCGAAGAGGGCCACGCGCCGAAGGCCCTCGGTCGGCTCACCCGGCGCGGCATCCCGATCGTGGCCCTCAGCGTCTCGATCTTCGTGGGACTCGCGTCGCTCCTGTCCAGCGTGATCGCCGCCGAGACCGTCTACCTCGTGCTCGTCTCGATCGCGGGCTTCGCGGTCGTGGCGGTGTGGATGTCGATCGTCGCGTCGCTGTACTTCCACCGTCGCCGCTTCGTGCGCGAAGGCGGTGACGTCTCGGCGCTGCCCTACCGGACGCCGCTGTTCCCGTTCGTGCCCATCCTGGCCTTCGTCCTCTTGTCGATCTCGATCATCGCGATCGCGTTCGACCCGAACCAGGTCGCCGCCCTGTACTTCGGCATCCCCTTCGTCGGACTCTGCTACTTCTACTTCTGGCTGCGGTACGGACGTCGCGGGGCGAAGGAGGTCTCGGTGCTCGCAGGCGAGGCACCGGTCGACCCGGAGGAAGATCCCGCCGTCGAAGCGCCGACCCCGATCGACGACGCCGCCGCACCGCGCCGATGACCACCGCTGCGGGGTGGGTCGAGATCGACACGGGCGCGATCGCGCACAACCTCGATCTCGTCAGGACCCACCTCGGAGAAGGCGTCGCGCTCTGCGCCGTCCTGAAGGCGGACGCTTACGGGCACGGTGTCGATCTCGTCGCCCCCGTGCTCGTCGCCCGCCGGGTGGAGCGCCTCGGCATCACGGGCAACGTCGAGGCCCGCGCCGTCCGTGACGCGGGCTTCACCGGCCGCCTCCTGCGACTGCGCCCGGCGCTCGCCGACGAGATCCTGGACGGCGCCGCGTACGACATCGAGGAGTGGCTGGGTGGCCGCGAGCACGCGGAGGCGGTGACGGATGCCGCGTCCCGGCTCGGCAGACCGGTCCGGGTGCACGTCTCCCTCAACTCCACGGGTCTCAGCCGCGACGGCATCCCTGTCGACACCGGCGTCGGGCGGGCGACGATCGCGTCGCTCGCGGGCAGGACTGGGCTGGACATCGTGGGTGTCGCGGCCCATTTCCCGCGCGAGGATGCGGTGGACGTCGAGCGCGGGGCCGCTGTGTTCGGCAGGGAGTCCGCCGTCGCGATTGAGCTGCTGGGCAACCGGCGGCTCGACCGCCACTGCGCCACGACGTACGCGGCGCTGAGCGTGCCGGCATCCCGCTTCGACATGGTGCGCATCGGTGCGGCGCTCTACGGCGACTCCCCGCTGCTCGACGGAGCGCTGAGGCCGGCGATGCGGGTGCTGTCCCGGGTCGCTGCGCTCAACGACTACGCCGCGGGCGGCACGGCCGGGTACGACCGCGCGTACACGCTGCAGCGCGACGCCCGTCTCGCCGTCATCCCTGTCGGGTACGCCGACGGCTACCACCGCGCGCTCGGGCAGCGGGCCGAGGTGCTGATCGGAGGTCGCCGGGCCCCGGTGGTGGATCGCCTCGCGATGAACACCCTGCTGGTCGACGTCAGCGACCTGCCGCGCACCCGGGTCGGCGACGAGGTGGTGTTGTACGGCACACAGGGCGGCGATGCGATCACGTCCGCGGACATCGAGCGTGTGAGCGGGCAGATCGCCGCGGACCTGTACACCGCATGGGGGCGGCTCCTGCCGCGGCGTGCGGTCGAGGTGACCGTGCGGACGGCGTCGATAGGCTGAGACGGGAGGTGCGCATGGACGGCCCGTCATCGCTGGCGCAGGGGCTGACACTCCTCGGTGCGGTCGTGGACCGCGAGCGCTCCGGGCGCCCGGGGCACAACGCGTCCCGACTCGCCGAGATCACCGGCATGGAGCGGAGCCGGGTGTCGCGGCTCACTCAGGAGCTGCGTGCCATGGACTTCCTCGGGCGCGGCGAGGGATCCGCCTTCGCGGTCGGGCCGGCGTTCTTCCGCACCGCCGGTGCACTCAACGCCCCGTGGCTGCGCGTCGCCCGGCGCGAGCTGCGGCTCCTCGCCGCCCGCTTCTCGATGACCGCCCGCATCACCGCCTGCGACGGACCTCAGGCGCTGCTCCTGCGGTTCGAATCGGGTGCCGCCGCGGTCGACCCGTCCATCCGCGCGGGTATGGTCAGCCCGGTGTGGAGCACCGGCGCGGGCCGCGCGCTGCTCCTGGACCACGATCGCGCCGCGCTGACGGGGCTCCTCGAAGGCGTGCAGTTCGTCGGGGTCGGTGGGCCGGCGGCCGCGCGGAGTGTGGACGAGGTCGCTGCGCTCGTGGACCGCGATCGCGGGCAGGGAATCGTGCGCGCCGTCGACGAGTACGTCGCCGGCATCACCGAACATGCCGTGCCGATCCGTGTCGAGGGCACGATCATCGCCTCGATCTCGGCCGAAGGTCCACCGGTCACGGTGTCTGTGGCCGGGCAGCTGCAGCGCGCGCTGATCGCCGCAGCCGCGCGACTCGGGTCGGAGTGACCCGCTCAGCGCACGTCGGGCGCGCCGAGGAGCGTGGACAGCCGATCGGCCGCGATCCGGCAGCGGCCACCGACCTCGGTGGCGCGGGCGACGAGCGCCCGGCGCTCGCCGACGACCTGCACGGCCGCGATCACCTCGCCGCGGAAGTCCCGCACCGGCGCCGACACCGAGAAGAGGCCCGCCTCGGCCTCCTCATCGACGATCGCGTATCCGCGCTCCTTCGAGTCGCGCAGGCGCTCGAGGAAGACTTCGAGCGACGCGGGGGCGTTCGGGCCGGCACCGGTGAAGCGGATGCCGGTGAACACGTCGCGGATCTCCTCGTCGTCGGCATCCCACAGCACCGCACGGCCCGCGTCACTGCACCACGCAGGGTAGGCGCGACCGATCCAGGAGCCGATCATCCGTGAGGTGGCCGGGATGCTCTCGACGACGGTCACGGTGTCCGCGCCGTGCAGCACGCCGATGAAGCAGCTCTCGCCGGTCGCGTCGGCGAGTTCGTCGAGCAGCGAGAGCCCTTCCGTGCGCAGCCGGACCGCGGTGATCTCCTGCGCCTGCGCGTACCAGGCCCACGACAGCCGGTACCCGCGGCCGCCGTCGCGTGTGAGGTAGCCGCGCCGATCGAGCGCCGCGAGGGTCCGCGAGACCTGCGAGCGGTCACGGCCGAGGTGCTCTGCCACGGCGGTCACGCTCGCGCCGTTCTGCGACGAGCTGCCGGTCAGCGCCGCGAGGGCGCCGATCACCTCGAATCCGCGGCCCATGCTGCTGAGGGCGGGCGGCATCGCCGGGGACTGCGGCATGCTTCGAGCCTAGCCGGGCGTCGCACCAGCTTGCCGAGCGCGGCGCGCAGCGCGCCGACGGGTTCGGTCACGGTGTCAGTGAAGCAGATCGCGTGCTCCGCGCGGCCGGTGGTGCGCACAACTCCTGCTTTCCGCGCGCTGCAGCTCCTCTCCGCCGCGATATCCAGCGACATCCCGCGGCACGTGGGCGGGCCCGCCACGGGAAAGCAGGAGTTGTGCACGCCGATCGGAGGCGATGGGATGGACCGAGGCGGCGAAGGGGGCCGGAATGGGCGGGACGCACGTGGTGAGGGCTCTCACGCCCGAGACGTTTCCGGCCTGGCTCGCGCTCGCCGAGAAGCACAACGGCGTGTGGGGCGGGTGCTACTGCTCGTATTTCCACGGGGACACCGCGCACACGGTGAAGGACGACTACGACCGGGCCACGTTCAAGAAGCGGCTCGTCGACGAGGGCGTCGCGCACGCCGCCCTCGTGTTCGACGGCGACCAGGCGATCGCGTGGTGCGAGTACGGCAGCCCCGAGGAGCTCCCCGGGATCTATCACCGTAAGCAGTACGACGCGGGCGAGCAGAACCCGGCGCCGTGGCGCATCACGTGCTTCTTCGTCGATCGGGACCACCGCCGGTCGGGAGTCGCCCGCGAGGCGCTCGACGGTGCCCTCGAGCTGATCGCGCAGGCGGGTGGAGGCGAGGTCGTGTCGTTCCCGAACGAGCCGGTGCCGGGCAAGCGCACGTCCTCCTCGTTTCTGCACAACGGGACCCGGGCGATGTTCGAGAAGGCCGGCTTCGCCTTCGAACGGCACATCGGCAAGAGCAAGACGGTCATGCGGATCACGGTGCCACCGGCCGACTGAAGGCCGGACGTAGACTTCATCGACACCGCACGGATGGGGAGTGGACATGAGCGTCGAGTGGCACCGCAAGCACCTCGGAGACGGGATTCCCGAGCAGGCGCCCGGCGAGGAGACGCTCCTCGGGACCGCGGGCGATGAGGTCCCGCCCGGCGGTCGTGTGGCGGGCTCCTTCGATCAGGAGTTCCCCGGCGCCGATCCGTACGCGGGCATCCCTGCCGACGAGATCGGTCTGCCTCCGCTCAGGGAGGCCGAGCAGGAAGCGGTCGCGCGCGAGGCGGACCGACTCGCGGACGACCCGGACGCCCGCGCGGGTCTCTGACCCGTCGGCGCGTCCTCCTCCCGTGTGTCGGGGCGAGTCGCCCCGCCGAGCCGTCCGTCCGTGGCCGACTTAGTATCCCTGCATGACCTCCGACGTGCGGACGCCCGAACGTGCGGGCACGGGTCGACCCGCGCTCGCGCACGAGTGGGCCGCGCTCCTGCCTGAGCTCTCGCTCCCGTTCGCTCCTGCCCGCCCTTCCGCTCCCCGAGTCCTCGCGCTCAACGAGCCTCTCGCTCACGAGCTGAATCTGGACGTCGTCGGGCTCCGATCCGCCGAGGGCGTCCGCTTCCTCAGCGGTGAGCCGGCGGATGCCCGTCCGGTCGCCCAGGTCTACGCGGGGCACCAGTGGGGCCGCTTCCAGCCGATCCTGGGCGACGGCCGCGCGGCCCTGCTCGGCGAGGTCCGCGACGTCCACGGCCGCCTGCGGGATGTCCACCTGAAGGGTTCCGGGCCGACGCCGATGTCGCGCGGCGACGGGTACGCCGTCATCGGCCCCATGCTGCGCGAGTACCTGATGGGCGAGGCGATGCACGCGCTCGGAGTGCCGACGACGCGCGCGCTCGCCGTGGTCGCGACGGGTTCCGTGCGACCGCTGGACGGGCTGCCCGGTGCGCTCCTGGTGCGAACGGCGACGAGCCATGTCCGCTACGACTCGTTCGAGTACGTGCGGGTTCACGGCGACCTGGGCCTGCTGCGGCGACTCGCGGACCTCGTGATCGCCCGCCACTACCCCCGCGCGGCCGAGGCTCGGCATCCGTATCGCGCTCTCCTCGCTGAGATCGTCGAGGCGGTCGCACGGCTCACCGCCGACTGGATGCGCGTCGGATTCGTGCACGGGGTCCTGAGCACCGACAACGTGCTCGTCGGCGCGGAGACGATCGACTACGGGCCCTGCGCGTTCCTGGACGCGTACGAACCGGACGCGTTCTTCAGCTCGATCGACGAGTTCGGGCGGTACGCGTACGAGCGGCAGCCGGAGATCATGCGGTGGAACCTCGATCGGCTCGGCGAGGCCGTCGCCCCGCTGTTGCACGACGACCTTCCCGAGGCTCTGTCGATCGCCGCCGGGATCGTCGCGGAGTTCGACGAGTCCTACGCACGCGCGCGACAGGAGTCGTTCCGCCGCAAGCTCGGCCTGGCCGGCGACGTCGACGCGGCCACGGTCGACAGGCTCACGGATGCCGCGCTCGCGCTCCTGGCCGATCACCGCGTCGACTTCACGGGGTTCTGGCGTGACCTCGCGGCAGCGGCCGAGGGCGACGAGCGGGCCGTGCGCTCACGCTTCCTCGGCGAGGTGCCGGCGCTCGAGGACTGGCTCGCCGCCTGGAAGACGCAGGGTCCGGATGCCGCGCTCGCCCGCGCGGTGAACCCGGTGTACATCGCCCGGAACCACATCGTCGAAGAGGTGCTGCGGGCCGCGACCGACGGTGATCTCGTCCCGTTCGACGAGCTGGTCGCCCTTCTGCGCGACCCGTTCACCGAACGTCCGGAGGCCCGTTATCGCCGCTTCGCGCGACCGGCCCCCGACGGCTCCCCGCGCCACCGGACGTTCTGCGGCACCTGAGACCGCCGCGCTGCGGCCCGGGTGTCCTCGTGTTGCGCGCTCTTTTCTGAAGCGGGGCGGGCCCTGCCTAACCTCGTCCAGGCACCGCGATGAGGCGAGCGGGTGTGATCCACCCGCCACGGCGGTCGTCAGTCCGCCACCGCGGCGCCTGACAACCGCTAGGAGCACCATGTCCCGCAAGAGAATCCTGTCCGCCGCCGCGCTCGCCCTGCCGCTCGCGCTCGTGGTCTCCGGATGCGCGTCCGGCTCGAGTGAGCCCGCATCCTCGGATGCCGCATCCGAGGGCCCGGTCCGCATCGGAGTCGTCGGCGCCGGAGACCCGTACTGGGAGACCTACAAGGAAGCCGCCGCCGCCGAGGGCATCGAGGTCGAGCTCGTCGACTTCAGCGAGTACACGCAGCCCAACCCGGCCCTGTCCGCGGGCGAGCTGGACCTCAATCAGTTCCAGCACATCATCTACCTCGCGACCTACAACGTGAACAGCGACGACGACCTGCAGCCCATCGGCTCCACGGCGATCTACCCGCTGGGGCTGTACTCGACGCAGTACGACGCGGTGGAGGACATCCCCGACGGCTCGACCGTCGCCGTGCCGAACGACGAGTCGAACCAGGCGCGGGGCCTCCTCGTGCTGCAGTCCGCCGGGCTCGTCGAGCTCGAGGACGGTGGGTCGATCTTCTCGACCGTCGCCGACGTGCTGCCGGAATCCAAGGTGAAGGTCGAGGCGCTCGACGCCGCCTTCACGGCGACGTCGCTGCCCGATGTGGCCGCCGCCATCATCAACAACGACTTCGTCGAGGACGCCGGACTCACCTTCGAGGATGCGATCGCGACGGACGACCCGTCCGACCCGAGCGCGTTCCCGTACATCAACATCTTCGCCGCGAAGGCGGAGGACGCCGACAACCCGACGTACCTGAAGCTCGTCGAGATCTTCCAGACGAACAAGGACGTCCTCGACGGCCTGCAGGAGGCATCCGGCGGCACGGCGGTGTTCGTGAAGACCCCGGCGGCGGACCTGGTGTCCTCGCTCACCGAGGTCGAGGACGACATCCGCGCCAACCAGTAGTCCCGAGCACGCGTGCGGCCCGTCTCCACAGGACGGGCCGCACACGTGCATCGTGAACAGGAGAGCCCATGACGCTGATCCGTCTGACCGACGTCACCAAGTCCTATCCCGCGCCGACGAAGGGCGCGGCATCCGTCGTCGCCGTCGACGGCGTCTCGCTCGAGATCGCCGAGGGGCAGATCTGCGGCATCATCGGTTACTCCGGCGCCGGCAAGAGCACGGTCCTGCGGCTCGTCAACGCGTTGGAGATCCCGACCTCGGGGTCCGTCGAGATCGACGGCCGCGACATCACGACCCTTCGCGAGAAGGATCTGCGGGCGCTGCGCGGCGACATCGGCATGATCTTCCAGCAGTTCAACCTCTTCGACTCCCGGACGGTGGCGGGCAACATCGCCTATCCGCTCGAAGTGGCCGGTCGCTCCCGGACCGAGATCGCCGAGCGCGTCGCCGAGATGCTCGCGTTCGTGGGGCTCTCGGCCAAGGCGAAGAACTATCCCGAACAGCTCTCCGGCGGGCAGAAGCAGCGGGTCGGCATCGCCCGCGCCCTCGCGACGAACCCGCGGATCCTGCTCGCCGACGAGGCGACGAGCGCCCTGGACCCCGACACGACTCAGGAGGTGCTCGAGCTGCTGCGCCGGGTCAACCGGGAGCTCGGCATCACGATCCTCGTGATCACGCACGAGATGGACGTGATCCGCGCCCTCGCGGACAGGGTCGTCGTCATGGAGGACGGGCGGATCATCGAGAGCGGCGACGTGTTCGATGTGCTTTCGGCGCCGCAGAGCGCGGCCGCGCAGCGGTTCGTGGCGAGCATCATCGAGGACGTCCCCGTGGGCGATCAGCTGCAGACCCTCCGCGCGCGCCACCCGGGACGCATCGTGACGTTCACGATCCGCGACGGCGATGTCACGCAGGCCGACGTGTTCGCCGCGCTGTCGGGTCACGGCGTGCGGTTCGAGCTCATCCACGGCGGCATCAACGACATCCGCGGGCGCGTGTTCGGTCATCTCACCCTCGCTCTGGAGGGCGAACCGGATGCCGTCGCGCAGGCGATCCGGGCGGCGTCGCGCTTCGCTCCGCTCATCGAGGAGGACTCCCGTGGATAGGCTCATCGACCTGCTGCCCGAACTCTGGGCGGCGACGTTCGAGACGCTGTACGTCGTCTCGCTCGCGCTCGTGTTCGGCGGCATCGCGGGGCTCCTGCTCGGACTCGCGCTCTATGCCACGCGACCGGGCAGTCTGTTCCCGCAGCGCGCGGTCTTCGGCGTCCTGAACGTCGTCGTGAACTTCTTCCGCCCGATCCCGTTCGTGATCCTGCTCGCTGCGGTCCAGCCGATCGCGCGCGGACTCGGCATCCCCGGAATCGGACCCGAGTTCGGCATCTTCGCGATCACGCTCGCCTCGATGTTCGCGATCAGCCGCATCGTGGAGCAGAACCTGCTGACCGTGCGCCCCGGCATCATCGAGGCGGCGCGGGCTGCGGGGGCGAGCAGGTCGCGGATCCTGTTCCGCCTCATCCCGCGCGAAGCGCTCGGGCCGCTCATCCTCGGCTACACGTTCATCGTCGTCGCGCTCGTGGACATGACCGCGATCGCGGGGGCCGTGGCCGCCGGCGGTCTCGGCGAGTTCGCGATCGTCTACGGCTTCAAGCAGTTCAACCCCGTCGTCACGTGGGCGGCGGTGCTGATCATCATCGTGATCGTGCAGGGCGTGCAGTTCCTCGGGAACCTGCTCGCGCGCCGCGTGCTCCGCCGCTGATCGGGCGCGGCCGGTCTCAGCGGGCGACGAGCTCGCCGAGGCCTGCCGCCGTCCGCGCCGACGCGACGGCGTCGGCGATCGCCCCGGCGATCCGATCGGTCTGCCGGAACGGCAGCGCGTTGGACCGCGGCCGCGTGAAGGCGCCCGCCTCGGTGAGCGAGGTGAACGGGCCGATCGCGAACAGCGTGGGATGCGCGGCGCCGGTGGCGTCGATCACCCGACCGTCGGCATCCACCTCGATGCGCCCGAGCGAGCCCTCGAACGACGCGTCCGCGACGCGGAACTCCCGTCCGTGGACCGCCGCGAGTTCGCGCAGTGCGCCGTTCTCGCTGACGGCGGCCCCCGAGCCGGGCAGCCACGCGTCCACGAGGGCACCGGCGACGGTCTCGCCCGGCACGCGCGGGCTCGATGCGACGAACCCGCGGCCGGTCTCCACCCGCACCGTCACGTCCGGACCCAGGAACCGCACGACACCGGCCTCGGACAGGGCGAGGAGCTCCTCGAGCCGGTGGGCGGGCGGACCGCTCGCGACGTAGCTGAAGAACGTGTGCCACGTGACGGGCAGGCTCACCGCGCGCGAGCGCGCGCTCCACTTCTCCGGTGGCACGTCCGCGAGAGCGAGGAAGGACAGCAGGATCGCGAGGAAGACCGCCTGCGCGCTGCTGCGCTCCTGCGTCGTGCGGAGGGTCAGATCATCCGTGATGTGCTGGCGGATGCGGCGCTGCAGGTCATCGTCGGACGAGAACTCCTCGCCGTCGAGCGGACGGTCGAGGGTCGGGACGTCGAAGCGATCCAGCGGGTCCGGCACGACCTCCGCGACGGCGGCCCGGAGGGCCGCGGTGTCGCCGGCATGCGCGCGCAGCACGTCCTGGAACTGTTCCCACGTACCGGCGACCCGCTCGGGGTGCCCCGTGAACAGTTCGCGGTAGTGGCTCCAGACGAGCTCCTGTGCGATGAGCGGCCAGACATGCCGCTCGAAGTCGACAGCTTCCGGGCGTGCGACGAGGGCGGCGACCGCCTCCTTCGTCACGACGTGCAGCTGCGGCGGGTCGCCCTGCAGAACGGAGGAGACTTTCGAGCGGTAGGGGATGCCGCGCCGCGAGCCGATGTGCAGGCGGGGCTCGAGCCCGGAGGGTTCGTAGCGCAGCGAACCGTCGTCATCGCGGTGGAAGCGACCGCCGCGACCTTCGCCGAGCAGCACGAGCAGGTCGACCGCCGCCAGTCCCATCCCGCGCACGATGACGTCCGCGCCGGGGGCGAGGGCGGAGAGATCGGCGTCGGCGGTGAAAGCGGGGGGTACGTAGATCAGGCGTTCGCGGGTGGCCTGGGCGATGAGCGCGGCCGTCTCGGCTGCGGGTTCGCGTCCGTTGTGGCCGACCGCGTAGACGACGACATGGGCATCGAGCTCCTGCCCGTCGACGAGGCGGACGCGGTGCCGTTCCGCTGCTGTCGCCACGCCGGCGACCGTTCCGGTCAGCCGGTGGACGCGCACGTGCGCCGGAGCCGCATCCACGACCCCGCGCCAGAACCAGTCGAGGTAGTACGACTGCAGTCGGCGCGTGGGGAAGCTCTCGCCCCGGAGCGTCGCGATCTCGGCGAGGACGGCGGGATCGTCGATCGTCACGTCCTCGAGCCCGCCGTCGCGGACGAGCTCCGCCCACGCGATGAGCGTGGGTCCCGGCCGGATCGGGCCGTCGATCGTGCAGGTGTCGTCCGTGAACACGGTGACGTCCTGCGCCATCGAATTGAGCTTGAGCAGCGGCGACTGGTCCGCGCGCCAGATGCGTCCCGCACCGGGCGGGTGCGGATCGATCAGCGTGATCTCCAGCGGCGACTGATCGGTGCGGGCGAGGAGACGCTCGAGGAGCATGACCGCGCGCGGGCCCGCGCCCACCACGACGAGGCGTGTGGTCTGCGCGGAGTCCCGGGGCGCGGCATCCGTCATCGTCACACCCCGACCGGTGCCCCGGTGCGCACCGCGGGCAGGCCGAGCAGGTCGTGCAGGGTGGCGCCGTCCTCGTAGGTGTCGCGGTAGGAGCCGCGTTCCTGCAGGAGCGGCACGACGCGGTCGGTGAATTCATCCAGGCCGTGCGGGGTGAGGTGGCCGACGACCGTGAAGCCGTCCGTCGCGCGCTCCTGCACGTAACGGTCGATCTCGCCCGCCACGAACTCGGGGGTGCCGACGAACGTGTGGTTGGCCGTGAGCCGGATGATCAGATCGCGGATGCTGAGATTCTCGGCTGCGGCCGTCTCGCGCAGCTTCGCGATGCGCGCCCGTACTGCGGCGTGCCGGTTCGCGAAGCCCTGGGCGCTCTCCGGGCCGGTGTCGGGCTCGACCTCCGGCAGCGGGCCGTCGGGGTCGTACCCGCTGAAGTCGCGGTTCCACACCTGCTCGAGGTACGTGATCGCCGTCTCGGGCCGCACCTGGGCCAGGGCGATCTCGCGCGAGCGCTCGCGGGCCTCTTCGGCGGTGTCGCCGAGCACGAACGTGGCCGCGGGAAGGATCTTGAGCGACTCCTCGTCACGTCCGCGGGCGGCCAGGCGCCCCTTCACATCGCGGTAGAAGTCCTGCGCATCTTCGAACTCGGTGTGCAGGGAGAAGATCACATCGGCGTGGTCGGTTGCGAAGTCCCGGCCGTCGGCGGAGTCCCCGGCCTGCACGATCACCGGGCGTCCCTGCGGCGAGGCGGGCACGTCGAACAGGGCGTCCACGTCGAACAAGCGCGTCTGGTGGCGCACCCGCGCGATGCGCTCCGCGTCCAGGTAGACGCCGGCGTCGGCATCCGCCACGATCGCGTCGTCCTGCCATGACCCCCACAGGGCCTTCGAGATCTCGGCGAACTCCGACGCGCGGACGTATCGGTCGGCGTGGTCGAGGTACCCGCCGCGCCGGAAGTTCGCGCCGTGGAAGGCATCCGAACTCGTGACCGCGTTCCAGCCCGCTCTTCCACCGGACAGATGGTCGATCGTCGCGAGCTGGCGGGCGAGCTCGTACGGCTCGTTGAAGGTCGTGCTGAGCGTGCCGACCAGACCGATGTGCTCGGTGACGGCGGCGAGGGCGGCGAGCACGGCGAGCGTGTTCGGCCGGCCGAGCACGTCGAGCTCGTGGATCCGCCCGCGATGCTCGCGCAGTCGCAGACCCTCGGCCAGGAAGAGGTAGTCGAACCGCCCGCGCTCGGCCGTGCGTGCGAAGTACTCGAAGGACGCGAAGTCGATCTGGCTGCCGGCGGTCGGGTCTGTCCAGACCGTGGTGTTGTTCACACCGGGGAAGTGCGCGGCCAGGTGGATCTGACGCTTCGCGGGATTCAGGCTCATGCCGAAACCTCCGATCGGGTGTGGCGACTCGCGCGACGCGGCAGTCCGAGTCGCTCGCGCAGGGTGGGTGCGCCGTCGTCGCCGACGAGCAGCGCGGACGCGCGGGGGAGGACTTCCTCGGCGATCGCGGTGAGGTCGGCGGGCAGTCGCGCGGGCCGCAGACGGATGCCGTCGACACCTGCCTCGGCGAACGCCCGGATCTCGGCCACCACGTCGTCGGGGGTGCCGACCACGATGCGCGCGTCCGTGACGAGGGGCGCGCGGGCTTCGAGTCGATCCCATGCCTCGCGTGCGGCGTCCGCGGTGTCTTCGACGAGCACGATCAGATCGACGAACACCCGCAGCGGTTCCGGCTCGGTCCGCACCTGGGCCACGGCCTCGGCGAGCTCGGCCAGGATCGCGCCGGTCCCGGCAGGATCGGCGGGCGTCACGAACACGACGTCGGCGTGCTCGGCGGCGAAGCGGTAGGGGATGCTCTGGTGCGCGAGCGCCGTGACGAGGGGCTGCCCCTGGGGGGAGCGGGGCACGATCGAAGCGCCGGTGATCGAGAAGAACTCGCCCGAGAAGTCGAGGTTGTGGATTCGGTCGCGGTCGACGAAGCGGCCGGACTCGAGGTCGCGGATGATCGCGTCGTCCTCCCACGAGTCGGCGAGTCCGCGGATCGCCTGGGCGACCTCGCCGGCCTCGCGGAACGCCGCGACGAGCTGCGGATCTTCCTCCACATGGCCCGATTCCGGCAGGCCGGTGGGTCCGTCCGCGCGGCGTCCGAAGTTCGCCCGCTCGGCCGGCGTCGAGCCCGCGACGAGGCGTACGCCCGCGCGGCCGAGGCTCGCGTGGTCGAGCGTCTGCAGGCCGGTGGCGACGTGGAACGGCTCGGGGTGGGTCGTCGTGACGGTGGGAACGAGTCCCACGCGCGTGGTCAGCGGAGCCAGGAACGACGCGAGAAGCACGGCGTCGAGGCGCCCGCGGACGCGGTCGGTGCGCGGCTCGGGCGCGGTGTCGAAGCGCTCGCCGAGGGCGAGGGCGTCCTCGATCGTGACGAAGGCGACTCCCGCCTCGTCCGCGGCTCGGACGAGGTCGCGCCAATAGGCTGCGGTCGTCAGAGCTGCGGGCCGAGCGGAGTGCTCACGCCAGGCGGCCGGGTGCCAACCGGCACCGTCCAGTGCGACGGCGACATGCACGCGATCGGTCATGGTCCACTCCTCACCGCGCCGCGAGAACGACGCGATGATCACTGTCGCCGGGGGAGCGGCGGCGCTCAAATCGCTTCGTAACGTGACGTCGCGGGGCGTCCGGATCAGGGATCCCCGAGGCGGAATGTGACGCCCGATGACGGATCGCAACGTCGCATGACGCCCGGATCCGCGCCGGGTCGCCCGCCCGCCCTACGGTCGAGCCGATCCACCGATCCACCCCATGACCCCGATCCCTGCCGGAGAGGCCAGATCCGCCATGACCAGTCCCGTTCTCGCGCCCAGCGCCCTGGATGCCCTCGTCGCGGCACTCCAGGAGCGGCATCCCGAGATCGAGGTGCGGCCCTCGTCGCCGGCGACGGTGGACTACCTGCACGACGCGGCCACCCGCCTGGCGCCCGCCGGCTCCGCATCCACGATCGGCCCGGCCGTCGCACTCCCGGCCTCGCCCGAGCACGTGCAGGACCTCGTGCGGATCGCCGCAGAGCACGGTGTGCCCGTCGTGCCGCGTGGCGCCGGCAGCGGGCTCTCCGGCGGCGCGTCGGCGACCACAGGCGAGCTCGTGATCTCGACGGAGCGGCTGACGCGGATCCTCGAGGTCTCGCCCGAGGACGAAGTCGCGGTGGTCGAGCCCGGCGTCCTGAACGCCGAGCTGAACGCCCACCTCGCCCCGCTCGGGCTGTTCTACGCGCCCGATCCGGCCAGCTGGCGGATCTCCTCGATCGGGGGGAACATCGCCACGAACGCCGGCGGACTGCGCTGCGCGAAATACGGCGTCACCCGCGAGTCGGTGCTTGCGCTGGATGTCGTCCTCGCCGACGGGAGCCTCATCTCGGTCGGGCACCGATCGATCAAGGGCGTCACGGGGCTCGACCTCGTGTCGCTGTTCGTCGGATCCGAAGGGGTCCTCGGCATCGTCGTCGCGGCCACCGTTCGCCTCCGGCCGATTCCGGCCGCACGCCGCACGGTGACCGCGTTCTTCGACTCGACCGCTGAGGGGGCCGCCGCGCTCGCGGCGATCACCGCATCCCGGGTCCGGCCGAGCATCGTGGAGTTCTTCGACGAGCCGACCCTCGTGAGCATCGATCGGCATTCGCACTCCCGCCTGCGCGAACGCGGCGGCTCGCTCCTGCTGATCGAGCTCGACGGTTTCGGCATCGCCGAGCAGTTCGCCGAGCTCCGCGACGCGCTCACCGCGGTCGGCGGTCGCGTGCAGGCCGAGACGGATGCCGACGGCGAGGTGCTGTGGGAACTCCGGCGCTCCGGACGCGGGTTCGACCTGGACAGCTGGTTCTCGGGTGGCGACATCGCCGTGCCGAAGTCGCGGATCCCCGAGGTGTACGCGTACTTCGCGGTTCTGCAGGAGCGGTACGGCGTCGAGGTCAGCGCGGTCGCCCATGCCGGCGACGGCAATCTGCACCCGCTGATCACGCTGCGGATCCCGGACGGTGCCGATCCGTCCGCACCCCCGGCCACGCTGCACGACGCCACGGACGACCTCGTCCGCTTCGCTCTGAGCGTCGGCGGCACCGTGAGCGGGGAGCACGGCATCGGCACCGTCAAGCGAGAGCTCGCAGCCGTCGAACTGTCCCCGCGGACGCTCGCCGCCCAGCACGCCCTCAAGGCGGCGCTGGACCCCACCGGCCTGTTCAACCCCGGCAAAGCCTTCTGACCTTCACCTCGCCCCACAGCACACCAAGGAGAACGATCACATGTCCACACAGCACCGCACCCGAGGGCGACGCGCCCTCCTGACCGGCATCGGCCTGATCGCCGGCGTCGCACTCATCGCCGGTTGCGCCTCCGGCGGCACCGCACCCGCCGCCGACGAGAGCGCCGCGCCCACGGAGGGCGGCGACGTCACGTTCCTGATCGATTCGCTCGGCGCCACCTGGATCCCCAACAACAGCTCGATCTCGAGCTACCAGGGGCACATCTGGGGACACGTCACCGACAAGCTCATCTATGTCGACGCGGAGGGCAACCTGAGCCCGTGGGTCGCGGAGAGCTGGGAGGAGAGCGAGGACAAGACCGAGTTCACGATCACCCTCAAGGACGGCGTCACCTTCTCGGACGGCACGCCGCTCGACGCCGCGGCGGTCGTCGCGAACATCGACATCTGGGCGAAGGGCCGCCCCGACGAGGGCATCAACCGCATCGGGCTGTTCCCCGCCGCCAACTACGACCGGGCCGAGGCCGTGGACGAGACCACGGTCAAGGTGTACTTCACCGCGCCGACGCTGAGCTTCATCCCCACGCTCGCCTACCACGGCTCGATCCTGCTCTCGCCGGAGACCCTCGCGCTGCCGGCCGATCAGCAGGCCGACCTGTCCAATGACATCGGCAGCGGGCCGTTCGTGGTGGAGTCGTGGGCCGAGGGCGACAGTGTCCTGCTCACCAAGCGCGACGACTACGACTGGGGTCCGGAGGCGCTGAACCACGACGGCGCGGCGTACCTCGACTCGATCACGTACAAGCAGGTCGCCGAGCCGACCCTGCGGACGTCGTCCGTGCAGTCCGGCCAGGCCGACGTCGCCTACAACGCGAGCCCGCAGGAGCTGGATCCGCTCAAGGACGAGGGCTTCGAGATCGCGGTGCCCCGTTATCTCGGCTTCGTGAACGGGTACGCGCTGAACACCACGGTCGCACCCTTCGACGACCCGCTCGTCCGGCAGGCCGTCCAGCACGGCATCGACCGCGACGAGATCCTGTCCACGGTCTACACGAGCGACTGGCAGGCGGCGGAGTCGTTCATCCAGAGCAACGTTCCCGAGGCGACCGATCACAGCGACCAGTTCGCGTTCGACCCCGACCAGGCCGCCGATCTGCTCGACGAGGCCGGGTGGGTCGAGGGCGCGGACGGCGTCCGCACGAAGGACGGGCAGGAACTCGCGTTCACGCTGTACCCGAACCCGTACCTGGCCACCTCGCAGGCCGTCGACGAGCTCGTCGCGCAGCAGCTGTCCGACCTGGGCTTCGCCGTGACCCTCGAGGCCTACGATGTGCCGACGTACGGGCAGAAGGTCATCGGCAATGCCGCGATCCCCGCGAACGAGATCACGCGCAGCTTCGTCGACGTCGGAACCGTCGCCGGTGTCCTCACGAGCCAGAAGAAGGGCGACGAGGACTGGTTCAAGGTCGGCACGAGCGACCAGACGCTCAACGACCTCTCCAACCAGATCGCCACGGCGACCGATCGTGACGAGCGCGCCGCCGTCGCCGACGAGCTGCAGGAGTACGTGCTCGCGCAGGCGTACTTCGTTCCGCTCACCCAGATCGTGCAGCGCGTGTACGTGCAGAACCCCGCCCTCGAGGGCGTCACGTACAACGGCCTGGCCTACGCGTACTACCTCGACGCGTACCTGACCGAGTGATCATCGCGCGTGTGCGCCCGGAGCCGTCCGGGCGCACACGCGTCCCCACCCCGTCGAGCCGGAGGGAACATCCCATGCTCCGCACCTACGGACCGTACGCTCTGCGCCGCATCGGCCAGGCGGTCGTCGTGGTGCTCCTGGCCTACCTGTTCACGTTCTTCGTGATCAGCATCCTGCCGGGCGACCCCATCACAAGCACGCTGCGCAATCCCGAGAACGGGTTCACCGAGGAGGACATCGCGCGGATCGTGTCCTACTACGGTCTGGACCAGCCGCTGCTCGTGCAGCTCGCCGGCTCGCTCGGTCGCTTCGTCACAGGCGACTTCGGCATCTCGCTGCGCTCGAACCTCCCGGTGAGTCAGCTGATCCTCGACGCACTCGGCTCGACGCTGCAGCTGGCCGGGGCCGCCCTCCTGGTCGCGATCGTGCTGGCGGTCACGATCGCCTACGGAACGCAGTTCCTGCCTCCGCGGTTCGGGCAAGGACTTCTGCGCTCCCTGCCCTCGCTCTTCCTCTCCGTCCCCAATTTCGTGATCGGTCTCCTGCTGATCAACGTCTTCGCGTTCGGTCTCGGCCTTTTCACGATGATCGACACCGAGACCCCCTGGGGCACATTCTTCGCCGCGCTCGCGCTCGGCATCCCCGTGTCGGCGCAGCTGGCCGAAGTGCTCATCGCGAACCTGGACCACGAGTCGCGGCAGGAGTACATCGCCGTCGCCCGCTCGCGCGGTCTCGGGCAGAGCAGGCTGTTCCTCCGGCACCTCGTCAAGCCGTCCTCCCTCCCGGCCGTCACCGTGCTCGCCCTCATGGTGGGCGAGCTGCTCGGCGGAGCGCTCATCACGGAGTCGATCTTCGGGCGCGTCGGCATCGGCACCCTGGTGGAGGGCGCCGTGGCCAGCCAGGACCTCCCCGTCCTGCAAGCCGTCGTCTCGCTCGCGGCGCTCGTCTTCGTCGTGGTGAACCTGCTCGCCGACCTCGCCTATCCGCTGCTGGATCCCCGCGTCACGGTCGGCGGGCGCGCGCGCGCCGTCTCGCCCGCGGCCGATCAGGACATCCGCTCCGACCTGCAGGAGGAGGTGAGCATCGTATGACCGGTGCCGCCCTGACCCAGGCGCCCCGCGCGCTGACTCGCCCCCGGGTGCGCGCTCTCGCTGTCCCGCCGAGCGTGCTGCTGTCCTTCGTCGTCGTGACGATCGTCCTCGCGTTCTCGCTCGCGCCGGGCTTGTTCGCCCACCAGGACCCCGCGAAGGGCGACCCGGCCGACAAGCTCCTGCCGCCCTCTCTGGCGCACCTGCTCGGGACCGATCAGCTCGGGCGCGACATGTTCGCGCGCGTCGTCTTCGGTGCGCAGTCCTCGGTGACGAGCGCTCTCGTCGCCGTCGTGATCGGCGTGGTGGTCGGGGGCCTCATCGGGCTCGTCGCCGGCTTCCTCGGTTCGTGGATCGACGTCGTCCTCGCCCGCTTCGTCGACGTGCTGCTGGCGATCCCCGCCTTCCTGCTGGCCGTCGTGATCGTGAGTTCCCTCGGTTTCCAGACCATCAACGCCGCGATCGCGACCGGGGTGTCCGCGGTCGCCGTGTTCGCCCGGGTCATGCGGGCCGAGGTGATCAAGGTGCGCCGGTCGGTGTTCGTCGAAGCGGCGACGCTGCAGGGCGGATCCGCCGCACACATCCTGTTCCGGCACGTGCTGCCCAACGCGTCCCGCTCGCTCATCCCGCTCGCCGTGCTGCAGTTCGGACTGTCGATCCTCGTGATCGCGAGCCTGGCCTTCCTCGGGTACGGCGATCCGCCGCCCGCGTCGGACTGGGGCCTGCTCATCTCCTCCGGCAAGGACTATCCGCGCTCGCCGTGGCTCGTGTTCTGGCCCGCGATCGTGACGATCCTCACGGTGCTGTCGATCAATCGCATCAGTCGCTGGCTGCGAGGAACCTCGTGAGCCGCGCAGACAGGAGTCCCGTCGTGACCACCGCTCCCGATGCCCTGCTGCAGGTGCAGGACCTCTCCGTGTCTTACGGCGGCACCGAGGTCGTCCACGATGTCGGATTCTCCGTCCGCCCCGGCAGCAGCCTCGCCCTGATCGGGGAGTCCGGCTCGGGCAAGTCCACGATCGCCCGGGCCGTGCTGCGGCTCCTGCCCGCCGGAGCGCGGGCATCGGGCGACGTGCGCTTCGCGGGGACGGACGTGCTGTCGCTTCCGGAGCGGAGCTTCCGTGCCCTCCGGGGAACGGGCTTCGGCTTCGTCCCGCAGGACCCGGCGAACGCGCTGAACGCGGTCCGCACGATCGGCGCGCAGGCGCGTGAAGCGGCGGCACTGGCGGGGCTCACGCGCGCCGACGAGCAGCGCGAGGCGATCCTGGACATCTTCGCGCGCGTGGGTCTGCCCGACCCGGCGCGCGTGTTCGACTCCTACCCGCACCAGCTGTCCGGCGGCATGCTGCAGCGGGTGCTGATCGGCCTGGCGGTGCTCCCGCGGCCGAAGCTCCTCGTCGCCGACGAACCGACGAGCGCGCTGGATGTCACGATCCAGAAGCGCATCCTCGACCTGCTCACCGATCTGCAGACCTCGCTCGGCATCAGCCTGCTGCTCATCACCCACGACCTCGCGATCGCCGCCGAGCGCACCGACGAGATCGTCGTGCTCAAGGACGGCGCCGTGCAGGAGGCCGGGCGCACCGCCGAGGTCTTCGACTTCGCGGCCTCGGCGTACACCGCGCGCCTGCAGAGCGACGCGCCGGCGCTGAACCCGACCCGGTACCGTGACGCGCCGCGACGACCCGCGGTGACGGATGCCGCGCCCCGCGTGGACGTCCGCGCGGTGTCCAAGGCATTCACGGTCGACGGCACGTCCCGCACGGTCGTGGACGCCGTGTCGTTCCAGGTTCCTGCGGGCACGACGCACGCCCTGGTCGGCGAATCCGGATCGGGCAAGACGACGACCGTGCGGCTCCTGCTCGGTCTGGAGCACGCGGACGCCGGCGAGATCCGGGTGGACGGCGAGACGGTGACCGGCCGTTCGCCGGCCGCGCTGCGCGGCATCCGCCGTCACCTCCAGCTGGTGTATCAGAACCCCTTCACGTCGCTCGACCCGTCGTGGACCGTGCAGCGCATCGTGCGCGAGCCGCTGGACCGCTATCGGGTCGGCACGCGTCGGGATCGCGCGCGGGCGGTGACGGAGGCGCTCTCGGCCGTCGGGCTGAGCGCGGAGCTCGGCCGCCGGCCTCCCGGGGCGCTCTCGGGCGGCCAGCGGCAGCGGGTCGCGATCGCGCGGGCCCTCGTGCTCGAACCCGACGTCATCGTGCTCGACGAGCCGACCTCCGCGCTGGACGTCAGCGTCCAGGCGGACATCTTCGACGTGCTCTTCCGCCTGCAGGAGCAGCGCGGCCTCACCTACCTGTTCGTCTCGCACGACCTCGCGCTCGTGCGGCAGATCGCCGACACGGTGTCGGTGCTCAAGGACGGCCGCGTGATCGAAGCGGGGTCGGTGACCGAGGTCTTGGAGAACCCGCGCGAGGAGTACACGAAGACCCTCGTGCGCTCGATCCCCCGTCCCCGGTCGTCCCGTGCCGCGTCCGCGCCGGTGCCCGGCGCCGTGGCGGCGCCCACCGCCACGGCCGCGCTGACACCCACCGCGTGAGCTCGAAGGAGAAGCACCCATGACCACGCTGACCGACACCCGCGCCCCGCGCCCCGCGCTCATCCGCGCGCTCACGGCGCCGAAGGGCTTCGGCGACCAGACCCTGCGCGATCGCCGTCCCGATGCGATCGAGCTTCTGGGCGGCATCCCCGACCCGTCTGTCCTGCCCTCGCGGGAGATCGCCGAGGCGACGGCCCGCGTGCTCGCCCAGCCGGGCGCACCCGCGCTGCAGTACTCGCGCACCGAGGGCATCCCGGCGCTGCGCGAGTGGATCGCCGCGCGCGAGGGTGTGCCCGTCGAGCGCGTCGTGATCACGAACGGCGGGTTCCACGGGCTCGCCCTCGCGGTGCAGACCGTGCTCGAACGCGGCGACCTCGTCGCGGTCGACAATCCGATCTTCCCGCTGTTCCTGCGCGGGCTCGAGCTGTCCGACGCGCGGATCCTGCCGATCGGCGTCGGCCGGACGGGCATCGACGTCGACGACCTGGCCGACCGCCTGCGTGCGGGGGAGCGCCCCGCCGCGCTGTACACGGTGCCGGACTTCCACAACCCTTCGCAGTCGACGCTGCCGACCGATCAGCGCCGCGAGCTCGTGCGCCTGGCCGAGCAGTACGGGTTCGTGGTGTTCGCGGACAATCCGTACCGCGAGCTGCGCTTCCGCGGCGAGCAGGAGTCCGTCGAGCCGTTCCACGACTCCGACCTCGTGTGGCACGTCAACACGTTCACCAAGACCCTCGGCCCGGGCCTGCGGCTCGGGTGGGTCGTGCTGCCCGCTCACGCGGTGCCGGACGTCGTGGCGCTCCGCAGCCGACAGGACGGGCACTCGTCGACGTTCGTGCAGGCCGTGATCGCCGAGCTGCTCACGTCCGATCCGCTGCTGTTCGACGCGACGCTCGAGCGGGCGCGGGCGCTGTACCGCGAGCGTGCGGACGCGCTCGCCGACGGGCTGGAGGCCGAGGCTCCCGGTGCGTTCGAGATCGACCGGCCCGACGGCGGGCTGTTCCTGTGGCCGCGGCTGCGCGATGACGGGGTCGATGCGGCGCGCCTCGCGGCAGACGCGAGCGCGGAGGGCGTGGAGTACCAGCAGGGCGCGTTCTTCGCGTCGGGGCCGGGGACGGATGCCGAGCGCCGGCTCCGGCTCGCGTATGGCGACACGTCCGCCGAGCAGCTGCGCGAGGCCGCGCACCGGATCGGCCAGGCGCTGCGCCGTCAGCGCGTCTGACCGTCCGAGTGGCGTCCTGCGGGACGGATCCCCGGGGAGCAGGTGGCGCCGGGGGTGGCGCCAGGCGCAACGCCGGGTCTGAATCCGGGCTCGTGCGCGGCTCCACCCTGCCGACTCGGCGCGGGGTTCAGAAGGGTGCGTCGGAGGTGTCGTCGGTGGGCGCGAACGTGACGGCCGGCGGGTACGTCGTGGGCATGTCGAGATACACGGTGCCGGTGGGGGAGGTCCATTCGAGGACGCCGTTCGGGAGTTGTCGAACCCGCCAGGGGGTGAACTGCTTCATCGAATGATGCCGTTGACACAAATGCGCGAGGTTTCCCGTGTCGGTCGGCCCACCCCTCGCATGGTCGACGGTGTGGTCCACTTCGCAGCGGATCGCGGGGATCCGGCATCCGGGGAACCGGCAGCGCTGATCTCGGGCTCGGAGGTGCCGGTCGATCTGTGCGGTGCGTTGATAGGTGTCAGTGTGCAGGACTGTTCCGGTGATCGGGTGGGTGAGGATCCTCTCCCACGGGGACCGGGTGCCGGCCGCGAGATGCCGGGCGGTGTCCGGGTCGATCGGACCGGTGCCGACGAGGGTTGCGGGCTCGGAGGAGGAGCCGATCAGGGAGAGGGCGGGCACCACGATCTGCACTTTCGCGCGGATCGCCCCGAGCGTGCCGGGTCCGTCGTCGTCCCGGGTGGGATCCGCGCCGGGCTGGGAGGTGAGGAGCATGTCCACCGCAAGATCCGCACGGATCTGGTCCATCGTCCGCGTGTCCGTCGTGATCACCGCGAGGTCCGCGTCGTCGAGCCTGGCTGGTGCGGTTCGCCTCGTGTCGATGATGACGCGGGCTTGCTGGGTGAGCCGGTCGTAGACCGCGTCGGCGAGCAGCGACGGGACGGCCATCATCACCGTCGACATCCCGTCCGTCCCGCGGACCACCTTCACGCACCTCGTTTGGTGCGCGGCATCATGCCGTTCCTGGACGCTGACCGGGTGGACCTGCTCGGCCAGCACCCGTAACCGGGGAGCGACCCGCCCGGCGGTGTCCGACGTGCACAGGTCCACGGCGGCTTGGTCGAACTCCCGTCGGTTCTCTGGGGGAAGGATCGCGCCGGCGTCCTGCACGGCCCGGACGTGCCCGCGGGTTATCCGTCCGTCCTCCCAGGCAGACAGGGTCGCCGGGTAGTCGCCGACGAGCATGGCAGCTTCCCCGATCTGGCGTTGCAGGGACCGGTCGGACACGTGCGTGGCGACCGCGATCTCGGACGCGACCGTCCGCAGCACCATGTCCGCCTGCCGCTCCCGCGCAGAGACACCGACCAGCAGTTCATCCACGAGCTCCGCCGCCTGCCCGAGCACCCGCAGCCGAGCGGCTTCGGTGGCGGCGATCGCCCGATCGAACGCGGCGACCTGGTCGCGCAACCCGCGCAGCGTCTCAGTCTGCGAGTCGGTGAATCCGACCACCGTGTTCGAATGCATGTTCTAAAGTTACCGCCACCCACCGACATCGCCGCTGGCTGAGAGGCACCCTTCGCCGCCGCCTCTCGACATGGTGGGTCTTCCCCCGAGATGGTCGGTTTCCTCCCGAGGTGGTGGGTTTCTTCCCGAGGTGGTGGTGGCCACCTCGGTGGAAGTTCAACAATCTCGCGGCTGAACCCACCATCTCGGCGGGAGACTCACCACCTCGGCGGAAGACTCACCACCTCGGCGGGAGACTCACCACCTCGGCGGGAGCAGCGGGGCGCGGAGGCGGGCGGCAGCCTCAGGCGGGCGTGCGCACGAAGGAGAACGTCGTGTGCCGGCGCAGCGCAAAGCCGAGGCGCTCGTACACCGCGATCGCGCTCACGTTCGTCGCCGCGGCGTGCAGCATCGCCCGATCGCCGCGCTCCTGAATGTGGAACGCCACGTCCAGCACCAGGCGCGAGGCGAGTCCCCGGCCGCGGTGCTCGACATCCGTCGCCACCGCACTGATCTCGGTCCAGCCCTCGGGATGCAGTCGCTCGCCCGCCATCGCCACCAGCCGACCCTCGTGCCGGATGCCGATGTAGCGCCCCAGTTCGTGCGTCCGGGGCCGGAACGGTCCGGGCTGATTGCGCTCGACGAGCGCCAGCATCTCCGGCACGTCGTCCACTCCGAGCTCGATCGCCTCGTCGAACGGGCGCGGCGCGAGCGCCGAGGTCTCCACGAGCTGAACACCGTCGCCGCGCCCCAGAATCTCCCAGCCCTCGGGCGGCAGCTCATCGGTGCTCGAGAGACCGATCTCGGCCGCGGGTCCGACGAGCTCGGCCAGCGCGTCCCACACCCGGGGGTCCTCCCACGTGCGCACGGCGACGAAGGGGGCGACATCGGCAGGGTACTGGCGGACCAGGTCGTCACCTATCGCGAACTGCGCGTGCGGACCGGCGAGCGAGTGCCATGCCGGGTTGTCCAGCACGGCATCCTGCTGCCTCCAAAGGGTCTGGGTCATTCGTGAAGTCCTTCGTCAGCGTTCTGCGTGGTACGAGAGTGTCAGTTCGTGTCGGCTCGGATTCGTCGAGGCGACACGAACCGACACATCTCGAAGCGCAACCGCGGTCGCACCCAGGGTGTTCCGCTTCCGCGTCGTTGTGTGTCATCGCCGCACGGCGTCAAGCGCCGCGCATGGCATCGTCGAAAGTCCGACCGGCATGACAGGAGAGCACGATGGCCGACTACTTCGACCGCGAGAACGACCGCACTTATACGCGCGTCTACAAGAGCGAGACGCCCGACATCCTGCAGGCGTTCGCGCAGTTCGACGATGCCGTGTTCGCCGGGGAGGGCCGGGAGATCCCGTTGAAGTACCGGGAGCTCATCGCGGTCGCCGTCGGCATCAGCACGCAGTGCGTCTACTGCATCGACGGCCACACCCAGCGCGCGATCAAGGCCGGTGCGACGCAGGCCGAGCTCGCCGAGGCGGCGTGGGTCTCGACCGCGATCCGCGCCGGCGGCGGCTTCGCGCACGGCCGCCTCGCGTTCAAGTTCGGCGACCAGAGCGCGGTGGCCCACCGGCACTGAGGACCGATCGTGTGACGTCGGGTGACGCGGGGTGACGTCGGGTGACGGACGCGGGGCCGCAGTCATGTCGCACCTGCCAGCGTGAACGGGCCGTGACAGACGCGGCCGCATCACGAATCGGAGAGCCCATGACGAGCGAGCGGATGCTGGTCCCCCGAGCCGGATTCATCCTGGCCGGCACCCACCCCGAGGACGACCCGCGCGCAGGACTCGAGCAGACCCTGCGCCTGTTCTCGTTCGCCGAGGATCTCGGGTACGACGTGGCCGGTATCCGTCAACGACACCTCGAGCGGGGGATCTCCTCCGCGCTGCCGTTCCTCGCCGCGGCGACGCAGCGGACGCGATCGATCCGGCTCGAGACCGGCGTCGTGCCCCTGGGCTACGAGACGCCGTTCCGCCTCGCCGAGGACTTCGGCACGGTCGACGCCCTCTCGGGAGGGCGGGTCAACGTCGGCATCAGCAGCTCCGCGCCGCACGGCGATCTGCTCGCGGGGCTCGGGCGCGGCGACGCGCCGGTCGACCCGTACGCGCTCATCGAACGGTTCCTCGATGCGCTCGAAGGACACCCGCTCGCGAGCGAACCGCTGCAGACGCCGTACGGCCCGCAGATCCCGCGCATCGAGCCGCATATCCCGGGCCTGCGCGACCGCGTGTGGCTCGGCGGCGGATCGGAGCGCTCCGTGCGCTGGGCCGCACGGCACGGGCTCAAGCTCCTGCTCGGCAACCTGAGCGACGCGGGCGGGCACGACCGGTTCGAGCCGGCGCAGCGCGCGCACCTGGACGCGTACTACTCCGAGTTCGTCGGGAGCGGCATCCCCACGGTCGGCGTGGAACGCGTGATCGTTCCGACCACGACCGCGACCGCGCCGCAGCGCGAGCACTACCGCGCGTACGCCGAGGCGCGCGACGCCCGGACCGCCGCCCCGGCGGAGATCGGCCCGCGTCGCGTCGTGTTCCAGCGCGATCTCGTGGGCACCGCCGCGGAGATCATCGAGCGCCTCGGCGAGGACCCGTCGATCGACGGCCGGACCGAGCTGCGCGTCGCGCTGCCGTACGGCTTCGCCGAAGACGAATACCGGCAGATCCTCTTCGACATCCGTCACGCCGTGCTGCCCGCGCTCGGCTGGACGCCCGCGTCCGAACGCGGCGCCGCGTCGTTGATTACCGCGGATGACCGCGCATGACCCCTCTTGACGGCGCCACGCGCGACGGGCGCGGGATGCCGCGAGGCTGGCGACAGCGGACAGACGGGCTCCGCGACCTGAGTGAGGAACGGGAGACTCCATGACCACCACCGATCGACTGCGTCTGGGCGTGGCGCTCGAAGGCGCCGGCTGGCACCCCGCCGCGTGGCGCGAAGAGTCTTCGCGCCCGACGGAGCTGTTCACACCGAACTACTGGGCCGATCTGGTGCGACGAGCGGATGCCGCCGGCATCGACTTCGCCACGATCGAGGACTCGTTCGTCGTGCAGTCCGGCTCGCCGTTCGGTGCCGACGACCGCACGGACGAGGTGCGTGGCCGCCTGGACGCGTTGCTGATCGCCTCGCGCGTCGCCCCGGTGACGCGCCGGATCGGGCTGATCCCCACGGTGACCACGACCCACACCGAGCCCTTCCACATCTCCACCGGGATCGCCACTCTGGACTACACCAGCCTCGGCCGCGCCGGATGGCAGCCGAAGGTGTCGCCGCGCGCCGACGAGGCGCGGCACTTCGGACGCCGCGACATCCCCGAGTTCACCGACCGAGAAGACCCTCGGCTGTGGGAGATCGCCGCCGAGCTGTTCGCCGAGGCGGAGGACGTCGTCGAGGCGGTACGCCGGCTCTGGGACAGCTGGGAGGACGACGCGGAGATCCGCGACGTCGCGACCGACCGATTCCTGGATGCCGACAAGCTGCACACCGTCGACTTCGAGGGACGCTCCTTCCGTGTGCGCGGTCCGTCGATCACGCCGCGACCGCCCCAGGGGCAGCCCGTGATCGCCGCGCTCGCGCACGCCGAGATCCCGTACCGCTTCGCCGCGGCATCCGCGGACGTCGTCTTCGTCACCCCGCAGGACATCGCCGGTGCGACCGCGATCCTCGATGAGGTCCGCCGTGCGGAGCGCGACGTCGCTCGAACCGGGGAGCCGCTCCGGGTGTTCGCCGACCTGGTCGTGTTCCTGGACGCCGACGAACCGGCATCCGATCGCCTCGAGCGACTCGATGCCCTCGGCCGGCCGCTCTCCTCGGACGCCCGCATCTTCGCCGGGTCGGCCGCACAGCTCGCCGACGAGATCGCCGCGCTCGGCGAGCTCGGCTACGCGGGGGTGCGGCTGCGCCCCGGCGTCGCGACCGACGACCTGCCCCATATCGCCGACGACCTGGTGCCCGAACTGCGCCGACGTGACCTGCTGGCCGGAGACGGAGGATCCCTGCGCGGCGTCCTCGGCCTGCCGACCTCCGTCCCCAACCGCTACGCGCCGGCGCTCGCCGGCTGACCCACTCAGGAGCAGACGATGAGCACGAGAGCACGCAAGCAGATCATCCTCGCCGCCTACGTCGGCGGTGTGAACGAGCACACCGCCTGGGAGCACCCCGACGCGGGCAGTCAGATCGAATTCGACACGTTCCGCCAGGTCGCCCAGACCGCCGAGCGCGGGCGGTTCGACTACTTCTTCCTCGCGGAGGGCCTCGCGCTGCGCGAACGCGCCGGCCGGGTGTTCGAGCACGACATCGCCGGGCGTCCGGACACGCTCGCGGTGCTCGCCTCCCTCGCCGCGGTGACCGACCACATCGGTCTGATCGGAACGCTGAGCTCGACCTTCAACGAGCCGTACGAGCTCGCCCGGCAGCTCGCGAGCCTGGACCACCTCTCCGGCGGTCGCGCGGGCTGGAACGTCGTGACGAGCTGGGACGCCTTCACCGGGCAGAACTTCCGGCGCGGCGGGTTCCTCACGCGTGAGGAGCGCTACACCCGGGCCGAGGAGTTCGTGCGCACGGTGCAGGAGCTGTGGGACTCGTGGGCGGAGGACGCGATCGTCGCCGACAAGCAGAGCGGGCGCTTCCTGGCCGACGACACGGTCGGGCGCTTCTCCCACGCCGGTGCGCAGTTCGACATCGAGGGCCGGTTCACGGTGCCAAGGAGTCCCCAGGGGCGCCCGGTCCTCGTGCAGGCGGGGATCTCGCCGCAGGGCCGGGACTTCGCTGCCGCGAACTCCGATCTGATCTTCTCGCCGTTCTCGCGTCAGCCCGAGGCGCAGGAGTTCTACGCCGACGTCAAGTCGCGGGCGCGGAGCTTCGGGCGCAACCCCGACGACCTCAAGATCATCCCCGGCGCCGGCTTCGTGCTCGGCGATTCGCGGGCGGATGCCGAGGAGAAGGCCCGGCACATCCTGGAGCAGCAGCTCAGCGACAAGGCCGTGCAGGTCCAGTTCGAGCAGCTGTGGAACCGCGATCTGTCGGCGTACGACATCGACGGGCCGCTGCCGAGCATCGACCCGGATCCCGAGGCCCCGCCCATCATCCAGGGGAAGGCCTTCATCTACCAGGACCGCTTCGAGACCGTGCGGCGCTGGCGTGCTCTGGCGGAGGAGAAGGGCCTCAGCATCCGCGGTGTCGCCGCCGAGGTGTCGGCGCGCGCCGACTTCATCGGGACGCCCGAGCAGGTCGCCGATGCGCTTGACGCGTTCATCCAGAACGACGGCGCCGACGGGGTCGTCCTCGGCGGGCACGTCACGCCTGGCGGCATCGACGAGTTCGTCGACAAGGTCGTGCCCCTCCTGCAGGAGCGCGGATCGCTGCGCACCGAGTACACGGGCTCGACGCTGCGCGAGAACCTCGGCCTGCCCGTCCCCGAGCGTCGCGGCGCGCTCGCCGCGACGGTGTGAGGGGGCGATCATGACCGACACGCTCAGCACGGCGACGATCGACCGGGCGGACTTCGGCCGCGGCTGGGAGGCCTGGCATCGTGAACATGAGGCCCGCCGGGCGGACCCGCACGGCTTCCTCGCGATCACCGGCCTGCATTGGCTCACCGCCGCGCCGCAACTCATCCCCGGCGTTCCGGGCGCGTGGTCCACGGGCCCGGAGGGCCCGGTGGTGGCCCTCACCGACGACGATGTGCTGACCTTCGACTGTGAGGTGCTGCGCGGCATCCATGCGTTCGGGGAGATCCCCGAGCGCGGGGGACTCACGGTCGCCTACGACGGCGGTGTGGCCGAAGTGGCCAAGCGCGGCGGGCACGACATCGTCCGTCCCCGCAGGCCCGATCACCCGTTCCTCGCCGCGTACGACGGTACGCCGGTCTATGCGCCCCACCCGCAGTGGCGTGTTCCGGCGCGTTTCGTCGAGTATGCGACGCCGCGTCGCACCGAAGTCGGTGCCGCGGTGGACGGGCTGACGCACGTTTACGAGTCGCCCGGGTACGTGGAGTTCACGCTGCGGGGGGAGACCCACCGGCTCATCGCGTTCGAGGGATACGCGCCGGGGGAGCTCGTCGTGCTGTTCACCGACGAGACGAGCGGGCGGACCACCTACGCCGCGAATCGGACGGTCGGCGTGCCGGCCCCGGACGCCGACGGCGGGACGGTGATCGACTTCACGCGCGCCGTCAACCTTCCCTGCGCCTACACCGACTTCGCGACCTGCCCCCTCCCGCCGGCCGGGAACCACCTGCCGATCGCCGTGGAAGCGGGGGAGAAGACGCCGCTCGCGCGGGTGCACGCCACCCTCTGACGAGGGGTGCCACCTCGTTACGCGGTGTTGCTCGCCCCGCGGGCACCCCGGCGCCGCCCGCTGATACTGGAACCATGTCGGGTGCAGACGCGCCGGCGGTCCCCTCCGCGGAGTGGCTCGTCGAGCAGGTGGAGTGGACCGATCCGCGTGCGCACGCGCTGCGTGACGCGATGGACGCTGAGATCGGACCCCGGTACGCGGGCAGGCTCGACGACGTGCCGCAGGACGTCGCGGAACGGATCGGGGCGGCGCTGTCCGTCGCGCCGGAGACGATCGTCGCGACGGTGATCGTGACGGGTGCCGAGGGCGGAGCCGTCGGTCACGCCGCGCTCCGCGACCTCGGCGCGGAATTCGCGGGGTCGCTCGAGGTCAAGCGGGTGTACGTCGCTCCGGACGCCCGGGGCAGCGGCGTGAGCCGTCTGCTGATGGCGGAGCTCGAGCGGATCGCCGCCGACCTCGGCGCGCAGCGGCTGATCCTGCAGACCGGAGACCGCCAGCCCGAAGCCGTCGCCCTGTACGAGCGGATCGGCTACACGCGCATCCCGATCTATCCGCCGTACCTCGAGATCGCCTTCTCGCAGTGCTTCGAGAAGCCGGTCGCCCGGAGGGCCGCCGCATGAGCGACACCGCCGAGGTGGTCGTCGTCGGCGGCGGTGCGATGGGGGCGGCATCCGCGTGGCAGCTCGCCCGCCGCGGCGTCGACGTCACGCTCCTCGAGCAGTTCGAGCCGGGCCACCGGCACGGCGCGTCGCACGGCGCGTCCCGCAACTTCAATCTCAGCTACGAGGATCCGGGGCTCCTGGCCTGGCTGCATGAAGCCGACGGGCTGTGGCAGGAGCTCGAGGCCGAGACCGGTTCCGAGCTGCTGACCCGCACCGGGATCATCAACCACGGTCCGGGCCGCGACCAGAACCGTGCCGTGCAGGCGCTGCGGGACGGCGGCTTCGACGTCGAGCATCTGGACGCGCGCGAGGCGGCCGATCGCTGGCCCGGCTTCCGCTTCGCCGGTCCGGTCTTCCACACCCCGCAGGCGGGCCGTCTGCACGCCGACCGGGCCGTCGCGGCGCTCGGCTCGGCGGCGGCGGTGCGCGGCGCGCGGATCCGCCATCAGACGGCGGTGCTGGACGGGTCGGCCGGCGACGACGGCGTCCGGGTGCGCGTGCGGACCGCGGACGGCAGCGAGGATACGATCCACGCCCGACGGGCGATCATCACGGCCGGTGCCTGGACGACCGATGTCCTCGCCGCGCTCGGCATCGAGGCGTCCCTCCCGCCGCTGCGCGTCACGCAGGAGCAGCCGGCGTTCTTCGCCTCCCATGACGGGTCGACCGCGTGGCCGGGTTTCAACCACACGCCGGCGGCCGATGACCCCGCCACCGCGTGGTTCCCGAGCGGCGTGTACGGCATGGGTTCGCCGGGCGAGGGCATCAAGGCCGGGTGGCACGGGGTCGGACCCGAGATCCACCCCGACCGGCGCACGTACGCGCCCGACGCAGTCCTGACGGACGCGATCGTCCGGTACGCCCGCGAGTGGCTTCCCGGCGTCGACGCCGACGCGCTCTCCGAGATCACGTGCACGTACACCTCCACCCCGGACTCTGCGTTCGTCCTGGAGCGGATCGGACCGGTCGCCCTCGGCGCCGGCTTCTCGGGTCACGGGTTCAAGTTCACGCCGGTGATCGGTCGCGTGCTGGCGGACTTGGTCGTCGACCCGCGCTGATCGGGCGGGCTCCATAGACCCTGTACGGCGGAAGGGGCGGGACCCGGCACGCCGGATCCCGCCCCTTCCGCATGCCCGCTACGGCTTGGGCAGCCCCGGCGGGTTGACGAGCGACTCGGTCACGCCCTCGGATTCCAGGCCCCAGAAGGCCAGCAGCTTGTCGTACGTGCCGTCCTCGATGATCTTGTTGAGCACGATGCTGACCGGTTCGATCAGGCCGTTGCCCTTCGCGGTGCCGGCCGCGATGTTCGCGGTGTCGGGCCAGCCGCCGGGCACGATGCCGACGAGCTTCGTGTCACCGGTCTCCAGCGCCGCCCAGGCGGCAGTCGCGTTCGGGCCGAAGTTGGCGTCGGCGCGACCCGACTGCAGCGCGAGCGTGGCCGCGGCGGTGTCGTCGTAGTACTGCAGCTCGGCGGGTGCCTTGCCGTCCGCTTCGAGTTCCTCGTTCCAGCGCAGGAGGACCTGCTCTTGGTTCGTCCCCGAACCGACGATGATCTTCAGGCCCGAGATGTCGGCGGCCTCGCTGATCGAGTCGATGTCGCTGTCGGCTTTGACGTAGAAGCCCAGGAGGTCCTCGCGGTAGCTCGCGAAGTCGTAGAGCTCCTTGCGCTCCTCCGTGACCGTGACGTTGGAGGTGATCAGGTCGTACTTGCCCGACTGGATGCCCAGCGGCCAGTCCGCCCACGCCACGACCTGCGGGTTGTACTCGAGGCCGAGTCCCTCCGCGATCAGCAGGCCGATGTTCGGTTCGGTGCCGGCGACGTCGGTCGCGGCGGACGTGCCGTCGGGCTGGTAGCTCAGCGGCGGGACGAACGCCCCGACCGCGACGGTGAGCTTGCCGTCTTCGATCGGCTCGAATCCGCTCGCCTTCAGGGCCTCGACGGCCTCGGGAACGGGGTCGGTGTGGAACCACTCGATCTCGCCGGTCGCGGTGTTCGTCTCGGTCGGCTTCGGGCTGGATGCCGCGGCCTCGGCCGCGCCGCCGTTCAGGTTCACGGCGGCGAACACGCCGCCGACGATCGCGGCCACCGCGACGACGCCGACGCCGATCGCGATGCCCTGCTTCTTGCTGATTGCCATGCTGTGTCTCTCTTTCGGGTGGTGCGTTCCGAGCCGACGGGGCGCGTCAGGCCAGAACCTTGGCGAGGAACTCCCGCGTGCGCGGGTGCTCCGGGTTCGTGAGGACCTTCTCGGGGGATCCGTCCTCGATCACGTGACCGCCGTCGATGAAGACGACGCGGTCGGCGACTTCGCGGGCGAAGCCGATCTCGTGGGTCACGATGATGAGGGTTGTGCCGCCGCGGGCGAGATCGCGGATCACGTCCAGCACTTCGCCGACGAGCTCGGGGTCCAGCGCACTCGTGGGCTCGTCGAACAGCAGCACCTTGGGGTTCAGAGCGAGGGCGCGCGCGATCGCGACGCGTTGCTGCTGGCCGCCGGACAGCTGTCGCGGGTAGTGCTCCGCCTTGTCGGTGAGGCCGACCCGTTCCAGCAGCGACAGGGCGAGCTCGCGCGCGGCATCCTTGCTGAGCAGGCCGAGGTCGACGGGCGCCTCGGTGATGTTCTCCAGCGCGGTGAGGTGCGGGAAGAGGTTGAAGTTCTGGAAGACGATGCCGATCTGCGTGCGCCGCCGCAGGATCTCCTTCTCGCGCAGCTCGTAGAGCTTGTCTCCCCGCCGCTCGTAGCCGATCAGCTGCCCGTCGACCGTGACCGATCCGCGATCGACGGACTCGAGGTGGTTGATCGTGCGCAGCAGCGTCGACTTTCCCGAGCCGCTCGGCCCCAGGATCGCGACGACCTCGCCGGGCGCGATCGTGAGGTCGATCCCGGAGAGCACCTCGACCCCCGCGTAGGACTTGTGGACGTTGTGGATCTCGACGAGTCCCGTCGTCGTGATCCGCGGAGCGGCAGCGGTGTGCGTGCTCATCGGGTCTCCTCGTTCGCGTCGATGGCGGCATCCGGCCGGATGGGAAGGTCGGCGGATACGGGTTCCCGCGGAGGTGCCTTCGCGCCGTTTTCGCCCAGGCGCGCCCACTGCACCGCGGTCCACCGGCGGAACCGCTGCAGGGGAGTCGGCGGCAGCGTGCGGACAGATCCCCGGGCGTAGTACCGCTCGATGTAGTACTGCGCGATGCTCAGGATCGTGGTGATGATCGTGTACCAGACCACCGCCACGAGCAGGAGCGGGATCACGCGGCTGTTGCGGTTGTAGATCACCTGGACCGCGTAGAACAGCTCCGGGATCGCGATCACGAACACCACCGAGGCGCCCTTGACGAGGCCGATCACCTCGTTCGTCGCGTTCGGGATGATCGAGCGCATCGCCTGCGGGAGGATGATGCGGAACAGTCGCTTGCGGGCCGGGATGCCGAGCGCGGCAGCCGCTTCGTGCTGGCCCTGGTCCACGGAGATCAGGCCGCCGCGGATGATCTCCGCCGAGTAGGCAGCCTGGTGCAGACCGAGCCCCAGGATCGCCGCCGCAAAGGCGCTGATGAGCTGGACGGTCGGGAACTCCACGATCCAGAAGTCGGTCGTGAACGGCGTCCCGAGCCCGAGCGTCGGGTAGAGGTAGCCGAGGTTGTACCAGACGATGATCTGCACCACGAGCGGCACCGAGCGGAAGAACCAGATGTACGCCCAGGAGATCGAGTTGAGCAGCGTCGACTTCGACAGCCGGCCCAGCGCCAGCACCGTTCCGAGGATGAAGCCGATGGATGCCGAGATCGCGGTGAGCGAGAGCGTGTAGCCGATGCCGATCAGGACGGGCTCGGAGAAGAAGTACGACGCGAAGACGTTCCACTCGTAGTTCTCGTTCGTGAACAGCGACCACACGAACTGCGCGATCGCGAAGATCAGGATCGCGCTGAGCACCCACCGGAACCAGTGGCGGCTGTGGATGACGCGCACGTCGCCGAGGTCGACGCGTTCGGCCCGCGCCGGTGGGCCGCCCTGTTCCGGCGCGGATACCGCGACGGGCGCTGTGGTGGTCGTGCTCATGTCTGTTCCTCTTCGGTCGGAGGCCGCGGAGGGGACCGCGGGTGCTCGGCAAACCTAGGAGGGCCAAGCGGCGGCCGCACGCCGCGTCATCACATGACGCAATGACCGGTCATCGGCCGTAACACGCGCTCGGTGTGCCCTGCGGGACGGACCGATGTGTCGCCGGGGGTCGTCTGATTTCGGTGTGTTTCACCCCGCCGCGACAGCAGGCGCGGAGGTCCGGAGACTCGGTGTATGCCCCTGCTCATCGACGCTCACGAACTCGCGTCCGAGATCGATTCGGGGCGTCCTGTGCGCCTGCTCGATGTGCGGTGGAGACTGAATGCGCCGGAGGGGCGACCCGCCTACGTCGCGGGGCACCTGCCCGGCGCCGTCTACGTCGACCTCGAGCGCGAGCTTGCCGAGACCGGGCACCCCGAGATCGGTCGGTATCCCCTCCCAGCTCTGGCGGACCTGCAGCACTCCGCCCGGCGCTGGGGGGTGAACGACGGCGACCTGGTCGTCGTCTACGACGACAACGATGCGGTCGCGGCCGCCCGGGCGTGGTGGCTGCTGCGGAGCCGCGGCGTGGACATCCGGGTGCTGGACGGCGGCATCCGCGCCTGGGTCGGTGCGGGCTTCCCGGTGCAACGCGGAGATGTCCTGCCGAAGCGTGGTGACATCACTCTGAGGGACGTCGACCCCGGTGTCGCGACGATCGACGACGCCGCCCGGGCCCCCGGCGAGGGCCATCTGATCGACGTCCGCGCACCCGAGCACTATCGCGGACTCGCCGCCGGCACCGAAGCCGCCGCGGGGCACATCCCCGGCGCCCTGAACATCCCCACCGTCGCGCACATCGCGCGCGACGGCACGCTGCGCGCGCCCGCGGAGATCCGGGCGACCATCGAGGCGGCATCCGTCGACCCCGACGCGCCGATCGTCCTCTACTGCAGCACGGGGATCGCTTCGGCGCACTCGGCGCTCGCTTTCGCGACCGCGGGGATCGATGCGCGCCTGTTCATCGGCTCATGGAGCCAGTGGTCGCTCGCGCCGGACCGGCCCGTCGCGGTCGGGCCGACGCCGACGGGAGTCCTGCAGGGCTGGTGAGGCGCGGGCTCAGCGCGCCTGCAGGTACGGCCACTGCCCGTCGAGCCACTCCGCGATGATCCGGGCGCGCTCGTCGGATTCGGACGCCGGGAACGCGAGCCCCCGCGTCGGGACGGAGGCCCCGAGTTCGACGAGCAGGGGGCGCAGGGTGTGCTCGACGGCGAGCGTGTGCGCGGGGCTGCCGATCGTCAGGATCGGCACGGCCGTCACGGACGCCAGCCCATTCGTCGGATAGCGGTCGAGGAACGCCTTGAGCAGCCCGGTGTAGCTGGCCTTGTAGGTCGGGCTCGCCACGATCAGCAGGTCTGCGCCGGCGACGCGGCCCAGCAGCTCGTCGATGCGCGGTGCGGGGAAGCGGAAGAGCTCGTCCGCCACGTCGGCGAGGTCGATCGTCGGGTGCACCGTCGCGTCGCTGCGTCGAGCGAGCTGCGCGGCGAGTTCTTCCGCGATGAGACGCGTGCGCGACTGCGGCTGCGGGTTGCCGACGAGGACGACGATCGAGGACATGGCTGCTCCTGGGTGCGTGGCGGCGGTCCGAGCCGCCTGGATCCGCACGTTACCGACACTCGCCGGCCGTCGGTGCGCCGGGCGTAACAACGCGGAACGGGGGGCCTGCGCTCGCGCCCGGATGTCAGTCCGAGGCGGCAGGAACCGACACAACCGTGGCCGCACTGAGGAGTGGACGCGACGGCGGGAGTCGAACCCGCAACGCTGCCGGGTATGAACCGGAGCCCGGGACCGCCCGGATCGCCGCGATGTCTTGACGCTAACCCGATCCTGCGGCAGGCGTCCGGATTGTGAAGGGGGGTTGCGCAATGCGTCGGCGTGTGACGCCTCGCGCGTGGTGCGGCAGACTGGAAGCATGACTTCCCGCGCGATCCGCACCCTTCGGGGCGGCATCGCAGCGGCCGTGGCGATCGAGGTCGCCCTGCTCTCGCACGTGCTGGCCGGCGGCGCCGCGCCGGACGCGCTCCTGGTGGCGCTCACGTTCGTCGTCTCCTGGATCGTGTGCCTCGCTCTCGCCGGCCGCCGTCTGTCGCTCGTGCGCCTCGCGCTCGCGGTCGGGCTCAGCCAGTTCGCGTTCCACGCCGCCTTCAGCGTCTTGGGCACGCCTCAGGCCGCCGCCGCGAGCGGCGGCGCTCACGCCCACCACGCGATGACGATGGATGCCGCTCCGCACGCGACCGCGATGGTCGCGGCGGACCCGCTGATGTGGGCCGCCCACGCCCTGGCCGCGGTCGTCACGATCGCCGCGCTGTACCGCGGGGAGCGGGCCGTTCGCGCTCTGCTGGAGCCGCTGGTCACCCTCGTCCGCGCGGTCGTGCACGTCGTCATGGTCACGCCCGCGCGCCCGCGTCGGCTCGCCGCCGCCCGCATCGAGAACAGCGTCCTCCCAGGCCGCCGCTGGGTCGCCGAGCCCGCGACGCGGCGCGGGCCGCCGCGCGGCATCCTTCTCCCCGCGATCTAGGCGACCTCCGCGTCGCCATCGGAGTGCGCCTCGTCCGCGAGGCGCTGCCCGCGCGTACGCCGACGGACGGCTGTGCCCGGGCGAGAAGAGAAAGAAGTGCGCGATGCGTGCACGGCGTTCGGTGTTCCTCGGCGCCGCCGTGATCGGTGTGCTGATCTTCGGATCGGCGCAGTCGGCCGCGGCCCATGACGAGCTCGTCGGCAGCGACCCCGCCTCGGGGGAGGTGCGGCAGAGCCTGCCCGAAAGCGTCGAACTGACGTTCTCAGGCGAGCTCATGGAGCTCGGCGCGATCGTCGAGGTCCGCGACGCGGGCGGCGTCGATCACGCCGCCGGCGACCCCGAGATCGACGGGACGGTCGTGACCGTCCCGGTCGATCCGGGCGGCGGCGACGGCTCGTACGCCGTGGTGTGGCGCGTCGTGTCCTCTGACGGGCATCCGATCTCGGGATCGGTGCCGTTCGTGGTCGGCTCACCCTCGCCGGAGCGCACCGACACGCCGTCCGCGACGCCGACGCCGACTGCCGTCGACGCCGAGGCGACGGATGCCGCGCCGCCCGCCTCGAGCGCGTGGGCGCCCGGCGGCTGGGCGCGCACGGCGGCTGTCGCCGCCGGAGGCGCGACTCTCGCTCTCCTTCTCCTCATCGTGGGGATCACCCTCGGTCGCCGGCGAGCCGCCGCCGACCGCGCGACCGGCATCCGATCCGGCGCACCGGCTGAATCCGCGAAGCGCGCATCCGCGCCCGCACCACACGAAAAGGACCGTTCATGAACACCCTGCACACCCGCACACCGCTCGCCGCCCTGGCGGCGACCGCCGTACTCCTGCTCGCCCTCACCGGCTGCGCGGGCACGGCGACCGCCGAGCCCTCGGCGACGACCGCTCCCGAGGCCGACTCGATCACCGTCGAGGACGCCTGGGTCAAGACCGCCGAAGAGGGCATGTCCGCCGCGTTCGGGACGATCGAGAACACCGGCGACACGGACGTGGTGATCGTCGGTGCGAGCACCGCGGCATCCCCGATGATCGAACTCCACGAGACCGTCGAGGACGACTCCGGCGCGATGGTGATGCGCCAGAAGGAGGGCGGGTTCGTGATCCCGGCCGGCGACCACCTGCACCTGGAGCCCGGCGGCAACCACATCATGCTGATGGGCCTCGCGGACCCGATCGTCGCGGGCGACGAGGTCACCTTCACCCTCGAATTCGAGGACGGCTCGACGCTCGAGTTCACCGCTCCCGGCAAGGACTACGAGGGCGCGAACGAGACGTACGAGGGCGACATGGACATGGATCGGTAGATGTCCCGCCACGACCCGAACGACGGTCGTGCGCGCCTCAGCCGGCGGCAGCTCCTCCTCGGAGGAGCCGTCGCCGGCGTCGGGGCGGTCGCGGCCGCGGGAGCGGATCGCATCCTCGATCCGCCCGCGGCCGTCGCCGCACCGGAGGAGCTCAACGGCACTCAGACGATCGCCTTCCACGGATCCCGCCAGGCGGGCGTCGACACTCCCGTGCAAGCGCATGCCGCCTACTTCGGGCTGACTCTGCGTCCCGAGGTCGATCGTGCGGCGCTCGCTCGGCTCATGCGGATCCTCACCGACGACGCGGCGCGACTGACGCAGGGCGAGCCGGCGCTCGCCGACTCCGAGCCCGAGCTCGCGCTCGTTCCGGCGCGGCTCACGGTGACGTTCGGCTACGGTCCCGAGTTCGTCCGGCGGGCCGGCGGCCCGACCCCTGCGTGGCTCGCGCCTCTGCCCGCGTTCACGATCGACCGGCTCGAGCCGGCGTGGAGCGGCGGCGACCTGCTCGTGCACGTGGCGGCCGACGACCCCATCACCGTGGCGCACGCGAGCCGGATGCTGCTGAAGGACACTCGCTCGTTCGCCGAGCTCGCCTGGACGCAGATCGGATTCCGCCGCGCGTACGGATCGGAAGCGCACGGGGTCACGATGCGCAACCTCTTCGGGCAGGTCGATGGCACCGTGAACCCGACGCCGGAGACCACCGACTTCGATCGGGTGGTGTGGATCGACGCGCCCGGATCCTGGCTGCATAACGGTACGAGCCTGGTGATCCGGCGGATCAGCCTGAACCTCGAGACGTGGGACCGGCTCGACCGCTCGGGCCGGGAGCAGTCCGTCGGGCGCACGCTCGCGAACGGGGCGCCGCTGACCGGAGTGAACGAGCGCGACGAACCGGACTTCGCGGCGACGACCCCGCTCGGTTTCCCGGTGATCGCCGACTTCTCGCACCTCCGCCGCGCGCGCAGCGACGATCCCGACGAGCGGATCTTCCGCCGTTCGTACAACTACGACCTTGCGGGCACCGGCGGCGCGATCTCGGACTCGGGGCTCATCTTCGGGTCGTACCAGCGGGACGTGGCGCGGCAGTTCACCCCGATCCAGAGGCGCTTGGACGAACTTGACCTCCTGAACGAGTGGACGACCCCGATCGGGTCTTCCGTCTTCGCCCTCCCGCCGGGCTGCGCGCCGGGCGGGTTCATCGGGGAGGGCATCCTCGGCTGAGTCCTCCGCCCCGAAAGCCCCGCAGTGCCGAGATCTAGGATGAGGGGATGGCGCAGGCGACACGGCGGGGGATCCTCGCCGTCGTCACCGCGATCGTGCTCCTCGCGCTCGGCGCGGGCGTCGGCGTGGTCCTGGGCGATGCGCTCGGCATCCGCACCGAACCGTCCGCGCAGATGACGCCCGCCGCCCCCGTCGCCCCCGCCTCGGCGACGGTCGTGCTGCCGCCCGAGTTCACCGAGGTCGAGGCGCCCGACACCGAGCGCATGCGGGTCGCCCTCGAGAGCCTCTCGGATGCCGCCGCCGCGGCATCCGGAACGGCGGGCGCGGCATCCCTGACCGTCGTCACCGGCGCGGGCGACCCCGCCGATGAGACGTACGAGCTGACGGGCACCCCCGACGCGCTGCGGGTCGAGGCCGCCGGGGAGGACGGAGCCGTCCGCGGCGTGTACGACCTCGCCGCGCAGATCCGGGCCGGCCGGTCGGTGGCCGAGCGGCTCGGGGAGACCGTGAGCTCGCGACTGCCGCTGCGCATGGTGGACATGGGGGCGGTCGCGGTGGAGCTGGACCCGGCGGAGTGGGAGGCGGGCACCGACTACTCGCACGCATCCAAGGCGTTCGCCGACGTGATCCTCGCCGACGCGCCCTACATCGATCAGGAGTCGCTTGCGGACGCGTACGCGGACTTCGACGCGTTCCTCCGGCACTCGCTCGCGAACGGGTACAACGCGGTCGCCTTCCCCGGCCTCGTCGAGTTCCTCACGTTCGACGACATGCAGGTCTATGCGGCCGGCGACGACCATCGCGCGAAGGCGCTCGCGCTGCGCGACGCGTTCGCTCCGATGTGGGAGCGCGCCGACGAGCTCGGCGTGAAGGTGTTCCTCCGCACCGACATGCTGACCCTCACGACGCCGCTCGAGCAGTACCTGACCGACCGGTTCGGGTCGCTGGACACCGAGAACGCCGACCTCTGGGACGTGTACGCCGCGGGCCTCGACGAGCTGTACGCCGCGGAGCCCGCCCTGGACGGCGTCCTCATCCGCATCGGCGAGGCCGGCCGCGTGTACGACGTCGACGGCTGGGACGTGTACTCGAAGCTCGCCGTCACCTCGGTCGACGCCGTCCGCGCGATGCTGCAGACGCTCACCCCGCAGGCCGAAGGCGCGGACCGCGAGGTGATCTTCCGCTCGTGGAGCGTCGGGGTCGGCGCCGTCGGCGACATGCACACGAGCGACGCCTCGTACGATGCGGTGCTCGGAGGGATCGACTCGCCCGCCCTCATCGTGTCCACGAAGTACACGCTCGGCGACTTCTACAGCTGGCTGCCGCTGAACACGACGCTCGCCCAGGGCGACCAGCGGCGCATCGTGGAGTTCCAGAGCCGCCGCGAGTTCGAGAACTTCGGCGCGTTCCCGAACGACCTGGGCACGCAGTACCAGTTCGCGCTCCAGGAGCTGCTGGCGGCGAATCCGAAGATCGAGGGCGTATGGACCTGGACGCAGGACGGCGGCCCCTGGCGGGCGGGCCCCATGACGCTCTACCTGAAGGCCGGGTTCTGGCAGCTCTACGAACTGAACACGGTGCTCGCGGCCGACCTCGCCCGCGACCCCGACGCCGATGTCGCCCGCATACTGCAGGACTGGGCGCGGCAGTGGTTCTCGGAGGACCCGGCGACCGTCGACGCGATCGTGGGGGCGATGACGCTCTCGCGACCGGCGATCGAGCAGGGCATGTACATCCAGCCGTTCGCCGAGCAGCGGGTGTTCGCGATCGGTCTCGAGCCTCCGCCGATGATGTGGATCTTCGAGTGGGACATCCTCACCGGCGACTCCGCCGTGCTGGATGTCCTCTATGCGATCTCGCGCGACGCCACGGGCGGAGACATCGATGCGGCGATCGCGGGCGGTGCGCAGGCGGTGGCGGATGCCGAGACGATGCGCGACCTGATCTCCTCCACCGACCCGGCCACCTGGCGCGACGCGTCGCTGCGCGACGCCTTCACCGGGACGATGGACTACGAGGTGGACGTGCTGCGGCTTCTGACCTCGTACCGGGCGATGATCCTGCACCAGGCGCAGTGGCACGACACGCTCTCTCCCGACGCGTACGCGACGTGGCAGTCCGACCGCGACCGGTTCGAGGCGCTCGCCGCGCAGCACGTCGAGACCTACGCCGGCGACATCGACTTTCCGGCCTTCAACCTGACCGCCGCCGAGCTCGGGGTGCAGCGCGCCGACCGCGACCTCGCGATGGCGTGGACCGCGCGTGTGCTCCTGCTCCTGGCCGGCCTGTGGCTCGTGATCGGAATGGTGTCCTCGCGCACCCGCCTCGTCCGCCGGCCGGGCGCGGCGGCGGCACGTGCCGCGTGGCTCGGGGCGACCCGCCCGTGGCGTGCGCGGGAGTCCACCCTCGGGATGCTCGGCACGGACCGGGTGCTGCTGATCGGCATCCCCGCCGCGCTCCTCGTGGGCACGCGTGCGGTGCAGACGTCGTTCCTCTCGTGGACGCACCTCGCGCTCACCCTCGGCGCGTGGCTCGTGTTCGCGCTCGTCGTGCGCCTTCTGGTCGGGCGCCGCTCGCCGTGGCCCGTGATCGCCGCGGTCGGCGGCGTGATCGTGCTGCGCTGCATCCTTACGCTTCTCGCGCTGTCCTTCACGGGGCCCGGCGGGTACTGGTTCGCGTTCTGGACCGAGCCCGTGCCGCGGACGCTCTACATCGCGGTGGCGTTCGCTCTGTTCGTGTGGGTGTTCGTCGCCGCCGGGTGGGCGCTCAGCACCCAGCTCGGCGCGCGGCGGGCGACCGGTGTCGTGTTGACCGGTGTGGGCGGGGGGCTCGCTGTGCCGGCCGCGGTCGTCGCCTTCATCGGGCTCGAGCGGGCCCTCACGCTCTGGAACGACGAGATGGGGCTGCTGCCGTGGGGCCTCGCACGCATCCTCGGCATCACGGTCTACCTCGACATCCCGGTCTCCGCCGCGTGGTACGCCGTCGGCGTGGGCCTGGTGGTCGCTGCGGTCGGTGTGCTGCTGACTCTTCCGCGGCGCTCGCGGATCAGCGCGACGTGAGCGTCTGATCGAACGCGCCGCGACGCGTCGAGACGATGTCCTTGCCGAGCGGCATGAGCGAGACCGGCACGAGCTTGAAGTCGGCGATGCCGAGCGGGATGCCGATGATCGTGATGCACAGCGCGATGCCCGACACGATGTGGCCGAGCGCGAGCCACCAGCCCGCCAGGATCACCCAGACGACGTTGCCGAGGAAGGATCCGACGCCCGCGGTCGGCTTGGAGACGACCTCGCGGCCGAACGGCCACAGTGCGTACATGCCGATGCGGAAGGATGCGATGCCCCACGGGATCGTGAGGATGAGGATGCAGAGCACGACTCCCGCGAGCAGATAGCCGAGGAAGAGCCAGCAGCCGGCGAAGATCAGCCAGATGATGTTCAGGAGCGTGCGCACCCGGTCATTCTGGCAGGCCGCGCCTAGGGTGAAGTGATGACCCCCACGATCACGGCGTCGGGTGTGCGCCGCTCGTTCGGCTCCGTTCCGGCGGTGCGCGACATCTCCCTGCAGGTCGAGCCCGGTCGCGTGACGGGCCTGGTCGGTCCGAACGGCTCGGGCAAGACGACCCTGCTCCTGATGCTCGCCTCCCTCCTGGCGCCGGACGCCGGTCAGATCCGCATCGGCGGGATCGATCCCGTGGAGGATCCGTCGGGGGTGCGACGGATCATCGGGTGGATGCCGGACGCGCTCGGCGCGTGGGGGGCGCTGTCGGCGCGCGAGACCCTCTTCGTCACCGGCCGCCTGTACGACCTGCCGCGCGACGCCGCCCGCGACCGCGCGGAGGAGCTTCTGCGCATGGTCGATCTGACGGCCCTCGCCGCGTCCCCCGCGCGCGTGCTCTCGCGCGGTCAGAAGCAGCGGCTGGGGCTCGCTCGTGCCCTCGTGCACGACCCGCAGGTGCTGCTCCTGGACGAACCGGCCTCGGGGCTGGACCCCGAAGCGCGCGTCGGCCTGCGCGTCCTCCTCCGCCAGCTCGCGGCGCAGGGCCGCACCGTCCTCGTCTCCAGCCACATCCTCGCCGAGCTCGAAGAGGTCGTCGACGACGCGGTGTTCCTGGTCGCGGGGGCCACGGTGTCCGCCGAACGCGTCGCCGCCGCGGCACGGAGTCTTCGTACGTGGCGCGTGCGCGTCGCGGATGCCGACCCCGCGGTATCCGTCGAGGCGATTGCCACCGCTCTGCAGCGCGACGCAGCGACCCTCGCCACCGATCGCAGCGGAGTGCTCGTCGGCTTCGCCTCCGACACCGAGGCCGCCGCAGCACTGCGGGCCCTCGTGGAAGCGGGAGTCCCCGTGATCGAATACGCGCCCGCGACGGGGGACCTCGAGCACACGTTCCTCGACCTCCGCGACGGGAGTGCGTCATGAATGCCGCGCGCATCGGTACGATCTTCCGGCTGGAGCTCCTGCAGCGCGTCCGCAGCGTCGCCTGGTACGTGCTGCTCGGCATCTTCGCCGTGCTGCTCCTGATCGTCACCGCGCTGACATTCCTCGCGGTGCCGCCGGATCCGACCGGACCCGCGGGAAGCGCGATCTTCTCGATCATCGTGTACTTCGTCCTCCTGCTCGTGGTGCTGGTCTCGCCGACGCTGAGCGGAAACGCGATCAACGGCGACCGCGATGCGGCCACCCTGGCCCCCGTGCAGATCACCCTGGCGACCACCGCCGACATCATCGTCGGCAAGCTCCTGGCGGCGTGGGCGACCGGACTCGCGTTCCTCGCGGTGGCCGTGCCGTTCCTGATCCTCGCGATGGCCGCCGGTGGGGTGTCGCTCAGCGTGCTCCTGGTCTCCCTCGCGATCCTCGTGGTCGAGATCGGCGTCGTCGCGGCGATCGGCATCGGCTTCAGCGGCATCCTCGCGCGGCCGCTCTTCTCGGTCGCCGTGACGTATCTGGTGGTCGCGGCGCTCGTGATCGGCACTCTGATCGCCTTCGGACTCGGGACGGCGGCATCCCGCATCGAAGTCGAGTCGCGCTCGCGCTATCTCGAGCCCGCGCCGACGCAGTCGCTGCCGACCGTGCCGCCGGAGTGCATGACCGCGGAGCCGGGTCAGACCGAGCCCCTGCCGCAGTGCATGACGCCGATGCCGATGCCGGAGCCCCAGTACGTCTGCGGCCCGTGGTCGACGACCCGCTACGACTCGGCCCGCACCGACACGGTGTGGTGGATCCTGGCGGCGAACCCGTTCGTGATCCTCGCCGACGCCACGCCGTCACGCTTCGAGAACGGCTACCCGGTCGATCTGTTCGGCAATGTGAAGGTGCTCGTCCGCGGTGCCCAGAAAGCGCCCGAAGCGGTCCAGGAGTACGACGGCTGCGTCGAGGGCGAGCAGAGCTATCCGACCTCCGAGGAGCAGATCGCCGGGTCCACGCCGAGCTGGTTCGTGGGTCTGGGCGTGCAGCTCGTGCTCGCGGGGCTGCTGCTCTGGGGCGCCTGGTCGCGGACCCGCACGCCGTCGCGCCGAATGCCGCCCGGGACGCGCATCGCCTGAGTCGGGTGTCGGGTCCCGCGCCTAGACTTGTCGGGCTATGACCGATGCCTCCACGCCCCTGATCATCGTCGGCGGTGGGGCCCCACCCGCCGGTGGGTCGGTCCGCCCCGACGAAGACCTCCTCGACGGCCTGAACCCGCAGCAGCGCGAGGCCGTCGTCTACCGCGGTCAGGCGCTCCTGATCGTCGCGGGTGCCGGATCGGGCAAGACGAGCGTCCTCACCCGCCGTGTCGCCTCGCTCCTGCGCACGAAGGACGCCTGGCCGAGCCAGATCCTCGCGATCACCTTCACGAACAAGGCCGCGGGCGAGATGCGCGAGCGCGTCGGGCAGCTGATCGGCGACCGGGCGCAGGGCATGTGGATCTCGACCTTTCACTCCGCGTGCGTGCGCATCCTCCGTCGCGAGGCGCAGCAGTTCGGCTTCACCAAGTCGTTCACGATCTACGACTCCGGCGATTCGCGGGCGCTGCTGAAGCGGCTCGTGAAGGAGCACGAGGCCGACGCCTACGGCATCACCCCGGCCGGCGCCCAGAGTCGCATCTCCAAGCTCAAGAACGAACTCGCGGATGCCGAGTCCTACGCCCGGTCGGCGAACATGAACGATCCCGCCGAGCGCGTGTTCGTCGACGTGTTCAGCGACTACCAGCGCGAGCTGCAGCGGGCGAATGCGTTCGACTTCGACGACCTGATCGGACAGGTCGTCTACCTCTTCCGGGCCTTCCCGCACGTCGCAGACACCTACCGCCGGCGCTTCCGGCACATCCTCGTCGACGAGTACCAGGACACGAACCACGCCCAGTACGCGCTCATCCACGAGCTCACCCAGCCCGTGTCCGGCGGCGGCGCCGCACCGTTCGAGTCCGGCGGAATGATGATCTTCGAGCCCGAACCGGCGACGGATGCCGAGGGGCCGGCATCCCTCACGGTCGTGGGTGACTCCGACCAGTCCATCTACGCGTTCCGCGGCGCCGACATCCGCAACATCACGGAGTTCGAGCGCGACTATCCGGGCGCGAAGGTCGTGCTCCTCGAGCAGAACTACCGGTCGACGCAGAACATCCTGTCGGCCGCGAACGCCGTGATCGGCAACAACTTCGACCGCAAGGACAAGAAGCTGTGGACCGACGTCGGCGAGGGTGAGAAGATCATCGGCTTCACCGGCTACTCGCAGCACGACGAGGCGCAGTTCGTCGCGGACGAGATCGAGAAGCTGCACCGCGAGGGCGTCGACTACTCGCAGGTCGCGGTGTTCTACCGGACGAACTCGCAGAGCCGTGCGCTGGAGGAGATCTTCATCCGGGCGGCGCTGCCGTACAAGATCATGGGCGGCACGAAGTTCTACGAGCGCGCCGAGATCAAAGACGCCCTGGCCTACCTGATCGCCGTGTCGAACCCGGCGGACGAGATGGCGCTGCGGCGCATCATCAATCGCCCACGCCGCGGGATCGGCGACGTGACGATCGAGGCGATCTCACGGTATGCGGCGAACGAGCAGATCACGTTCCGCGACGCGCTCGCGAACTCCTCGGCGCTCGGAGTGGGGCCGAAGATCCAGGCGGCGATCGCCCACCTGGATGCGGTGCTCGCCGAAGCCACCGAGATCATGCTCCCGGCGACCGGCGAGCTTCCGCCGCCGACCGCCGTTGCGGACGGTCTGCAGCTGCTGCTCGGCAAGAGCGGCTACACCGATGCCCTGCGCGCGAGCAAGGACGCGCAGGACGAGGCGCGCGTCGAGAACCTCGACGAGCTCGTCGCCGTGGCGCGGGAATTCGCGCGGAACAACCCCGAGGGCACGGTCGTGGACTTCCTCGCCGAAGTCCAGCTCGTCTCGGACGCCGACGACCTCGAAGACGCCTCCGGGTCGGTGTCGCTCATGACGATGCACACCGCGAAGGGGCTGGAGTACGACGCCGTGTTCGTCACCGGTGTCGAGGAGGACCTCATCCCGCACCGGATCTCGGCGGGTGAGCCGGGCGGACCGCAGGAGGAGCGGCGGCTGTTCTACGTCGGCATCACGCGTGCCCGCAAGCGCCTGCACCTCTCGCTCGCGATGACCCGCGCCCAGTTCGGCGAGATCTCGGTCGCGATGCCGAGCCGGTTCCTGCAGGAGATCCCCGCCGAGCTGATCCAGTGGCGTCAGTCGCCCGGGGATGTGAATTCCCGCGGCGGAATGCAATCTCGCGCGCTCAACGCCCGCCGGCCCGGTGGTCCGTCCGGAGCCAAGCGCTACGGCGACGATCTGGTGCCGAAGTCGACGTCGATCGAACGCTTCGCGAACCGCATCCCCGCGAAGGTCCGCGACAACGGCGACATGCAGCTCGCGTCCGGGGACCGGATCAGGCACGACGACTTCGGCGAGGGCCGCGTGGATGCCGTCACCGGCGAAGGCGCGAAGCGCGTCGCGCACGTGCGCTTCGACTCGGCAGGACCCAAGAAGCTGCTCATCAAGATCGCCCCGATCGAGAAGCTCTAGGCCGCCGCGGCCGCCGGGTTAGGCTGGCCCGATGGCGCTTTTCTCCCGGCGGAAGAAGACCGACGACGCAGTCCCGCAGTCCGATGAGGTCTCGCCGTCCGGCGAGGTCCTGGAAGTCGGTGAGGTGCCCCAGGTCGGCGAGACCGTGGAGTCCGGCGAGGCTCGGACGTCGCCGACCGCAGAGACCGGCGCGGCATCCGTCAACATCTCCGTCTCGTCCTACCAGGGACTCGGTGCCCAAGCGGCGCCACCGGCACCGCCGGCGCCAGCGGCACCGCCGGCTGAGCCGGTCGCCCAGCCGCCCGCTCCGGCACCTCCCCGACCCGCGGAGGCCCCGGCGCCGACCGAGACGATCCCGGGGCTGCGTGACAACGTCCTGCTCCGCGACGCTCTCGCGGCGCTTCCGGCGCAGCCCGAGTCGACCGACCTGCTCGAGGTCGCCCGCCAGATGATGCAGGGGCATCTTTTCCTGCGGGTCAAGGGCGATGCCCGCGCCCTCCTCGCGGAGGGCAAGGACCTTCCGCTCGGCGTCGCGAAGGTCGGCGACGCCCAGTACGTCCTCGCCTTCAGCAGCGGCGTGGCGCTCCGCAAGAGCCTCGAAGCCGACCGCGACACGGACACCTCGGCGATGGGGCAGCCGGTGCTCGCTGTGCTGCGGCACACGCTCGCCGGTCCCTACACCGGGCTCATCATCGACAACTCCTCGGCTCCGGCGCGCGCCGTGCTGCCGCGCGAGCTCATCGAGAAGCTCGTGGAGCAGGCCGATCCGTCCCTCGAGCTCAAGACCCTGCTGGCGGGGGAGCGCACCGCCGAGACCGGGTCGCGCGTGAGCGATGCGCTGACCCGCGTGAAGTTCTGGGTGGCGGTGAACACGTCCGCCGAGGGTCGGATGGGCGTGGCCGAAGCGCGCGGCACGGACGGATCCCGCCTGATCGAGCTGTACTCGCACCCGCTCGAGGTCGCCACGCTCCGCCGCGGGGACCAGGCGGCGCCCATGACGGCGGCTCAGCTCGGCGCCGCGCTCCGCGCCGACGAGGCGCTCGACGGCGCGATCGTGGACGCGCACGGTCCCTGGATCCGCCTCAGTCGCGACGACCTCGCACCGGTCATCGCGCTGGCCGGTTCACAACTCCCGCTTCTTGCAGGCCCGGCCGGGTCGACGCCCGGACTTCCGGGAGTCGATCCGCGACCCGGGCCCCGAATGCAGGAGTTGTGAACGGTTCGACTCCGACACAAGGCCTGGTCGGAGGTCGCGGGCCCGGCCTAGGCTCCTCAGCATGGCGAGCGAGCGCATCACTCTGACCGTGCCCGGACCCGACGGCGACCGCATGGTCGGTCTGTCGAGTCCGAACCGCGTGTTGTGGCCCGCGGTCGGCATCACGAAGCGCGAGCTCGCCGAGTACGCCGTCGCGGTGGCCGATCCGTTCCTCGCCGCGAACGGAAACCGGCCGGTCTCGCTCGAGCGCTTCCCGGACTCGATCGACGGCGAGTCGTTCTTCTCGAAGAACCCGCCCAAGGGAACCCCGGACTACGTCGAGGCGGTCACCGTCCGATACAACAGCGGCCGCCGGCATCCGCAGCTCGTCCTGACCGAGCCCGCGGCGATCGTCTGGGCCATCCAGATGAACACGATCGTGTTCCACCCGTGGGCCTCGCTCGCCGGGGACACCGACAACCCCGTCGAGCTGCGCATCGACCTGGATCCGCAGCCGGGCACCGACTTCTCGGATGCCGTCCCCGCCGCGCACGCACTGCGCGAGGTGCTCGGCGAGGCGGGCCTGGAGGCATGGGTGAAGACGAGCGGCAACCGCGGACTGCATGTGTTCTGCCCGATCGAACCGACGCACGAGTTCCTCGACGTGCGCCACGCGGTGATCGCCGCGGCGCGCGAGCTCGAGCGCCGGATGCCCGAGAAGGTCACGACGAGCTGGTGGAAGGAGGAGCGTGGCGAGCGCATCTTCGTCGACTTCAACCAGGCGAACCGCGACCGCACGATGGCGGGTGCCTACTCTCCACGCGCGCTCGCCGCGGCCACCGTGTCGACCCCGGTCCTCTGGGACGAGCTCGACGAGGTCGATCCCGCCGCCTTCACGGTGCGCAGCATCCCCGAGCGACTGGCCGCGGTCGGCGATCCGTGGGCCGGCTTCCTCGACCGGCCCGGGCGCATCGACACGCTCCTGGAGTGGTGGCAGCGAGACCTGGACGCGGGCCTGGGCGAACTGCCGTTCCCGCCCGATTTCCCCAAGATGCCGGGGGAGCCGCCGCGCGTCCAGCCGAGCAAGAAGAATCCCGAGAACTGGACCGAGGACGGCGCCCCGCGCTGACCGTCGCGCGCGGCATCCGTTCTGCGTCCCCGCGTCGCGGCACGCCTCGCAGCTCGCGGCACGTCGTGTGCGACGGGCCGCGAGCCCGCGCACGGGCCGCGAGCGCACCTCGCGCCGAGTGGGCGATCAGAGCAGGACGGCGCCGACGTCGTAGGCCGACACGGACTCGAGCTGTTCGAACGTGCAGGACGCCGGCTCGCGGTCCGGGCGCCAGCGCTCGAACTGCACGGTGTGGCGGAACCGCATGCCCTCGAGCTGGTCGTACCGGACTTCGAGCACGCGCTCCGGCCGCAGCTTCACGAACGACGAGTCGCGGTCGGCCGCGGAGAACCGTGACTTCTCTCCCGCGCCGGTGAGCGCCGCACCGTCCTCGCCCGTCTGCACGAGGGGCTCGAGCTCATCGATGAGCTCGAGGCGGCGCTTGTCCGTCCACGCCGAGACCGCGCCCACGTTGTGCAGGCGACGCTCGGCGTCGTACAGGCCGACCAGGAGCGACCCGACACCCGCGCCGGATTTGTGCACCCGGTATCCCAAGGCGACGACGTCCGCGGTCCGTGCGTGCTTGATCTTGAACATCGTGCGCTTGTTCGGCGCATAGGGCTGGGCGAGCGGCTTGGCAACCACGCCGTCGAGCCCGGCGCCCTCGAACTCGTGCAGCCAGCGGCGGGCGAGGTCGGCATCCGTCGTCGTCCGCGTGACGTGGATCGGATGCGGCACCCCGGCGAGCAGCTCGACGAGCTGTGCCCGGCGCTCGGCGAAGGGCGCGTTCTGGAGGTCGCGGTCGCCGCGCGCCAGCAGGTCGAACGCGATGAACATCGCGGGTGTGGTCTCGCTGAGCATGGTCACCCGCGACGCGGCGGGATGGATGCGCTGCGTGAGTGACTCCCAGTCCAGGCGCTGGGCGCCGGGCGCGCCTCGCGGGACCACCACCTCACCGTCCAGCAGGCACGGCTCGGGCAGCAGCCGCGAGAACGCGTCGACGAGCTCGGGGAAGTACCGCGTCAGCGGCTTCGCGCCGCGGCTGCCGATCTCGACGTCCTCGCCGTCCCAGGACACCAGCCCGCGGAAGCCGTCCCACTTCGGCTCGTAGCTCAGCCCGCCCTCGACCCGGTCGGGGTCGGGAACCTCGGGAACGGACTTCGCGAGCATCGGCGCCGGAATCTCGTACGTCATGCCCTCATCCTCGCCGAGGCACCCGCCGCGGTCCATGGCCGGCGGTCTGCAGAACTCCACAGAAATCGGCGCAATGAGCGCCGACAAGCGCTGATCACGGCCGACAGCATCCGGATCCGTGGAGTTCTGCGAGCCGCGTCAGGACGCGACGGGCTTCTTCGGGCGCGCCCAGCGCGCAGGCACCCCGTCGCCGTCCCACACCGAGATCGCGCCCCACACCGCCGCGGTGATCGGCACCGCGAGTACTGCGCCGACGATGCCGCCGAGCACGGTGCCGACGGTCAGGGCGATGAGGATCACGAACGCGTGCAGCTTCATCGACCGGCCCATGAGCACCGGCTGCAGGAAGTTGCCCTCGAGCTGGTTCACGAGCACGACGACGCCGACCACGAGCAGGGCGCTCAGCGGACCGTTCGCGACGAGAGCGACGAGCGCGGCGAGGGTGCCCGCGAGCGTGGCGCCGACGATCGGGATGAACGCGAGGAGGAAGACGAGCACCGCGAGCGGCACGGCCAGCGGCACCTGCAGGATGAGCAGACCGATCAGGATGCCGATCGCGTCCACCGCCGCGACCGTGGCGGTCCCCCGGACGTACGACCCGAGGACCGTGACGGTCTTGGCGCCGATGCGCTGCGCGCGACGGTAGTTCTCGCCGCGGAAGGGACGGAGCAGGAACTCCCACAGCTGCGGCCCGTCCTTGAGGAAGAAGAACAGCACGACGACCATGAGCACGAATCCCGTGACGAAGTTCGCAAGAGCCCCGACGCCCGCGAGGGCTCCCGAGCCGAACTGCGAACTCGTGAGGAAGTCGGTCACCGTGCTGCCGAACTCGTCGAGCTGATCGGCGACCGCGTCGAAGAACGGCAGCGTCTGCACCCAGGCGACCAGATCGCTGAAGCCGTCCTGCGCCTGCGCGTACAGGTCGTCCCACTGGTTGCGCACCGCCCAGACGATCAGCCAGCCGATCCCGCCGAGGATCAGCACGATCGCGAGCAGCGTGAGGATCGTCGCCAGCAGCGACGGGATGCCGTGCCCCCGCATCCAGCCCATGACGGGTGCGAACGCACACGCCAGGATCAGAGCGATGACGAGCGGGATCGTGACGACCGTCAGCTGCTGGTTGGCGATGATGACACCCGCCGCGACGATCACGACCACGATGATCTGGATCGCACGGATGCCGAGCTTGCCGAACCCGTCGGCCCACAGGCTCCACGGAGCCTTGCTCGCCTTCAGCTCGACGTCCTGCGACTCCAGACGCACGGTCTGCGGATCATTGCGGAACAGTCCCATGTCGAAGAGGCTATCCGGACCCCGGTGACCGCTCCCGCCGCTTGCGGGCGCGCCCGCGGACCGCTAAACGGCGCGGCCCGCCGAGCGCTAGACGAAAGCGCTCATCCCGGTGATGTCCCGGCCGATCAGCAGCGCCTGGATGCTCTCGGTGCCCTCGTACGTGTGGATCGCCTCGATGTCGGCCATGTGCTGCATCACCCGGTTCTCCAGCAGGATGCCGTTGCCGCCGAGGAGGTCGCGCGCGACCGCCGCGATCCGGCGTGCAGCCCGCGTGTTGTGGTACTTCGCGAGCGAGGCCTGAGTGGGGCGGAGGGTGCCTCCGGTCTCGAGGTCGGCGAGGTGCCGGCAGTACAGCTGCATCGCGGTCAGCTCGTCGAGCATCTGGGTGAGCCGCTCCTGCACCATCTGGAACTTCGCGAGCGGCTTGCCGAACTGCACGCGCTGCTGCGCGTACGCGAGTGCGGCTTCGTAGCAGGCGGTCGCGTGCCCGAGCGCCGACCAGGCGACTCCCGAGCGGGTCGCGTACAGCACGGTGGAGGCGTCCTTGAACGTGTGGGATCCCGGGAGGACGGCATCTGCCGGCAGTCGCACGTCGGTCAGCGTGATGTGGGCCTGGTGGATCGCGCGGAGGGACGCCTTGCCGAGGATCGGCTTCCCGTTGTAGCCGGGGGTCTCCTGAGGCACGAGGAACGCCCGGACGGCGCCGTGGTCGGCGTCGCCCTCGTGGTCGACCCGCGCCCAGACGACGGTCAGCCCCCCCGACGAGCCGTTGCCGATCCACTTCTTCGCGCCGTTCAGCACCCACTCGTCGCCGTCGCGTCGGGCCTCGGTCTCGAGCGAGACGGAATCCGAGCCATGGTCGGGTTCGGTCAGCGCGAAAGCCGCGAGTACGTCGCCGCGGGCGATCGGTCCGAGCCAGCGGGACTTCTGCTCGGCGCTGCCGAACAGGGCGAGGGAGCGCAGGGCAAGACCTCCCTGGACGGCCACGATCGTTCCGAGCGACCCGTCGCCGCGCGAGATCTCCATGTTCACCAGGCCCGCGGCCAGCGGGGAGGAGTAGCCGAGGCCCTCGTGCTCGATGCCGTCCACGAACAGGTCGAGCTCGCCCATGCGGCGGGCGAGGCTCACGTCGTACTCGGCGCGATCCCACAGCGCGTCCATGCGGGGGAGCACTTCGTCGATGAAGCCTTTCGCCCGCTGCCACACCGCGCGGTCGGCATCCGGGATGTCGTCGAAGACGCCGTAGTAATCGGTGTCGAGGCGATCGGAGACGTCATAGCCGGCGACGCGCTCGCCGGGCACCGGGGTGTGGGTCATGACGACGATCGTACCGGCACTCAGTCCCGCGTGGGGTGGAACTGAATCCCACCGCGAGAGCGGTTCAGGTGTCCAGCTGGGAACGCACGCGTCTGGCCACCTCGGCGGCTGGCATCGACCGCGGGAAGACGGCGACGACGACGTCATCGGATGCCGCCGACGTGCCGTGCGGATGCACGCCGTACCGGCGCAGGGCGTCGTCGAGCGCGCGGCGGAGCGCAGTGAGCGGGACGCGTCGGGTGCCGCGGAGGAGCCGGCGCAGCACGTGGTTGTGGAGTGCCGTCACGAGTGCCGCGAATCCGACCGCGTCGAGGGGGTCGATGTCGGGGATCGACCGGCGCAGGTACTCGTCGAACTGCCGCTCGTAGCGGAACACCGTCACGATCTCGCGCTCGCGCAGTGCGGGCACCTGCCGGACGATCTGGTAGCGCAGCCGCGCGACTTCGGGATCCCGCGCGAAATGCTGGAACACCCGCTCGGATGCTTCGCACACGGCCACCCACGGGTTGGCGTGGCCGCGGGCCAAGTACTCCCGCACGTCGTCGAGAAGCGCTTCGTGGTCGGCGAAGACGACGTCCTCCTTGCCGCCGAACTGGCGGAAGAACGTGCTGCGGGAGACGCCCGCGGCCTGGGCGATCTGCTCCACGGAGGTCGCGTCGAAACCCTGGCGTGCGAACAGATCGAGCGCGGCGGCGACGACGGCGGTGCGCGCGGTGGAGGCGGACGGTGACTCACTCATGATCGACAGAAGCCTAGACCCGCGCGTGCACGCGGATCACGGCATCCGTGGGTCGTCACTCCAGGCCCGGTCAGGAGCCGGGGAGCGGCGGTAGTAGGCTGGACGGCGGTCGAGATATCTCGACATCAAGACGCTTTCGCGTCGTTTCCCCGTCGCCACTGCGAAGGAAATCACTGTGGATCTGTACGAGTACCAGGCACGAGACCTTTTCGAGAAGTACGAGGTGCCGGTGCTCGCCGGCATCGTCGCGGACACGCCGGAGGAGGTGCGCGCGGCCGCGGAGAAGATCGGCGGAGTCGTCGTCGTCAAGGCGCAGGTCAAGACCGGAGGCCGCGGCAAGGCCGGCGGCGTCAAGGTCGCGAAGACCCCCGATGAGGCGTACGAGGCCGCGAAGGCGATCCTCGGCCTGGACATCAAGGGCCACGTCGTCAAGCGCGTCATGGTCGCCCAGGGCGCGCGCATCGACAAGGAGTACTACTTCTCGGTGCTGTTGGACCGGGCCAACCGCTCGTACCTGTCGCTCGCGAGCGTCGAGGGCGGCATGGAGATCGAGGAGCTCGCGGTCGAGCGCCCCGAAGCCCTCGCCCGCATCACGGTCGACCCGCTCACCGGCATCGACAAGCAGAAGGCCGTCGAGATCGCCGAGGCCGCCGGGTTCGCGCCCGAGCTGGTCGACAAGGTCAGCGACGTGTTCGTCAAGCTGTATGCGGTGTACACCGGCGAGGACGCCACGCTCGTCGAGGTCAACCCGCTCGTGCTGACCGAGGCGGGCGATGTGATCGCCCTGGACGGCAAGGTGTCGCTCGACGAGAACGCCGACTTCCGTCACCCCGGGCACGCCCTGCTCGAGGACAAGGATGCCGCCGACCCGCTCGAGGCGAAGGCCAAGGCGAACGACCTCAACTACGTCAAGCTCGACGGCGAGGTCGGAGTCATCGGCAACGGCGCGGGCCTGGTCATGTCCACGCTCGACGTCGTCGCGTACGCCGGTGAGAACCACGGCGGCGTGAAGCCCGCGAACTTCCTCGACATCGGCGGCGGCGCCTCGGCCGAGGTCATGGCCGCCGGGCTCGACGTCATCCTGGGCGACCCGCAGGTCAAGAGCGTGTTCGTGAACGTCTTCGGCGGCATCACCGCGTGCGACGCGGTCGCGAAGGGCATCGTCGGTGCGCTGGCCGAGCTCGGCTCGAGCGCCTCGAAGCCGCTCGTCGTGCGCCTGGACGGCAACAAGGTGGAGGAGGGCCGCGCGATCCTGCGCGACGCGAACCACCCGCTGGTCACGCTCGCCGACACCATGGACGAAGGCGCCGACAAGGCCGCCGAGCTCGCGAACGCGTAAGGGACAAGAACCATGTCGATTTTTCTTGACAAGAACTCCAAGGTCATCGTCCAGGGCATCACCGGTGGCGAGGGCACGAAGCACACCGCGCTCATGCTGAAGGCCGGCACCCAGGTCGTCGGCGGCGTGAACGCGCGCAAGGCCGGCACGACCGTGCTGCATCACGACGCCGAGGGCAACCCGGTCGAGCTGCCCGTGTTCGCGTCGGTCGCCGAGGCAATCGAGAAGACCGGCGCCGACGTGTCGATCGCGTTCGTCCCGCCCGCATTCACGAAGGACGCGATGGTCGAGGCCATCGACGCCGAGATCCCGCTCCTGGTCGTCATCACCGAGGGCGTCCCGGTCGGCGACACCGCCGAGGCCTGGGCGTACGCGCAGTCCAAGGGCAACACGACCCGCATCATCGGTCCGAACTGCCCCGGCATCATCACTCCCGGAGAGTCGCTCGTCGGCATCACTCCGGCCAACATCGCCGGCAAGGGACCGATCGGTCTGGTCTCGAAGTCCGGAACCCTGACGTACCAGATGATGTTCGAGCTGCGCGAGATCGGCTTCTCGACCGCGATCGGCATCGGCGGCGACCCCGTGATCGGCACCACGCACATCGACGCGCTCGCCGCGTTCGAAGCCGACCCCGAGACGAAGGCGATCGTCATGATCGGCGAGATCGGCGGCGACGCCGAGGAGCGCGCGGCCGATTTCATCAAGGCCAACGTCACGAAGCCGGTCGTCGGCTACGTCGCGGGCTTCACCGCGCCCGAGGGCAAGACGATGGGCCACGCCGGCGCGATCGTCTCCGGCTCGGCGGGCACGGCGCAGGCCAAGAAGGAGGCCCTCGAGGCCGCCGGCGTCAAGGTGGGCAAGACGCCCTCCGAGACCGCCGATCTGATGCGCGAGATCATCGCCGGGCTCTGACACTCGGCTTTGCAAGGGGCGGATGCTGCGGCATCCGCCCCTTGGTCGTCTGCGCGGTCGCCCGTAGGCTGGGGGCATGCCGCTGACCGGAGAGTACAAGCCGTCCACCGCCGAATGGGCCCGCACGCAGGCCGAGCGCTACGAGGCCTCGGGAGGCACCGAGGCCAACGACATGCGCGGGGTGCCGATCATCGTGCTCACCACGGTCGGGTCGCAGAGCGGCGCGCTGCGCAAGACCGCGCTCATGCGCGTCGAGCACGACGGGCGCTACGCGGTCGTCGCGAGCAAGGGCGGTGCACCGGACGAGCCGCGCTGGGGCGAGAACATGCGCAAGCACCCGCACGTGGAGCTGCAGGACGGAGCGGTCAAGCGCGACTACCTCGCGCGGGAGCTGTCCGGTGACGAGCGCGCGGAGTGGTGGGCTCGCGCCGCCGCGGTGTGGCCGGATTACGACGAGTACCAGAAGAAGACCGACCGACCGATCGCGATCTTCGTCCTGGAGCCGTTCACCCCCTGACCCACCTTCCGCGGGTTCCCGCGTTTCCCCTTATCCGCCGAGATGGTGGGTTATCCGCCGAGATGGTGGGTCATCCGCCAAGATGGTGGGTCATCCGCCGAGATGGTGGGCACCACCTCGGTGGAAAGGGCACCACCTCGGCGGAAGAAGGACCATCTCGGTGGAAAGGGCACCGTCTCGGTGGAAAGGGCACCGTCTCGGCGGCAGAGGGCGCAGGGCGGGTCAGCCCAGCGCGGCCTCGATCGGACCTCGGGCGAAGAACACCACGAAGCCGGCCGCCACGATCCACAGCAGCGGGCTGATCTCCCGCGCCTTGCCCGACAAGGACCGGATCACGACCCACGAGACGAAGCCCGCGCCGATGCCGTTCGCGATCGAGTAGGTCAGCGGCATCACCGTGACCGTCAGGAACACCGGGATGAGCGCCGACAGGTCGGTCAGGTCGATGTGACGGATCTGCGCCATCATGAGCGCACCGACGATCACCAGAGCGGCCGCGGCGATCTCACTCGGCACGATCGTCGTCAGCGGAGTGAAGAACATCGCCAGCAGGAAGAGCGCTCCGGTCACCACGTTGGCCAGACCCGTCCGCGCACCCTCGCCGATGCCCGAACCGGACTCGATGAACACCGTGTTGGACGACGACGAGGTCACGCCACCGGCGACCGCGCCGACGCCCTCGACGATCAGCGCGGAGCGCAGCCGCGGGAAGTCGCCCTTCGCGTCGGCCAGGCCTGCCTCGCGGGAGAGCCCGGTCATCGTGCCCATCGCGTCGAAGAAGTTCGTGAACACGAGCGTGAACACGAGCATCGTGGCCGCCAGCACGCCGATCCGCTCGAAGCTGCCGAAGCTCACCTGCCCGATCAGGCTCAGGTCGGGAAGGCTCACGATCTGGCTCGGCAGCTCGGGCACGGTCAGGCCCCAGCCTCCCGGGTTCTCGGTGCCGTCCGCGCCGAAGCGGGGACCGATGTTCCAGATCGCCTCGACGATCACGCTCACGACCGTGCCGGTCACGAGGCCGATCAGCAGTCCCGCCTTGACCTTCCGCGCCATGAGCACGCCGGTCAGCAGCAGCGTCAGGACGAACAGCAGCGCCGGAACGGTCGCGATCGATCCCTCGACGCCGAGGCCCACCGGGGGAGAGGACGCGCCGGTCGCCGTCACGAACCCGCTGTCCACGAAGCCGATGAACGCGATGAAGAGCCCGATGCCGACCGTGATCGCGGTCTTGAGCGCCAGCGGCACCGCGTCGAAGATCATGCGTCGCAGACCCGTCGCGGCCAGCAGCACGATGATGAGGCCGTTGATGACGACGAGACCCATCGCCTCCGGCCACGTGACCTGGCCCACGACCGAGACGGCCAGGAACGAGTTGATCCCGAGGCCCGCCGCGAACGCGAACGGCAGACGCGTCACGAGCCCGAACAGGATCGTCATCACACCGGCGGTCAACGCGGTCACCGCGGCGACCTGACCGAAGCCGAGCGAGTTGCCGTCGACATCGACCCCGCCCGACAGGATGATCGGGTTCAGGATCACGATGTACGCCATCGTGACGAACGTGACGATTCCGCCGCGCACCTCGGAGCCGGGCGTCGAACCGCGCTTCGTGATCTCGAAGAAGCGGTCGAGGGGACCTCGTCCTTCCGGTGCGCTCGCGGCTGTGTCGCTCGCCTGTGCAGTGCTCATGGGCAGAACCTCCGCACCCGAGGCTAATGCCCGCCCGGGTCCCTGCCCGCCACTTTGTCGACGGATGCCGCGCAGGGCGCGCCGGGCAGGGTCGCGGCATCCGCCTGGGTAGGGTCGATGAGGCATGCATCGCCTGATCGTCCTCATCCTCTCCGCCGTCGACGCCGCAATCGCGGTGGCCGTCGGCGTCGCGGCGACCCTCGCCCCGCTCACTCTGCTCTGGGTCTTCGGATTCGGCGGAGCGGCCGACTGGGGGACGCTGTGGCCGACGGGCGCGACGATCTGGCAGTTCGGGAACCTGGTGCCGCTGCAGGTCACCTTGCCGGGCGACTACCTGGCCGTCGTCGGCATCGATCCGTCCGTCGCAGCTTTCGTCCTGTCCCTCGCCCCCCTCGCGTTCGCCGCGTTCACCGCGATCTTCGCGGCGCGCTCAGGGCGGCGGGCTTCGCAGGCGGATGCCTGGATCACGGGCGTCCTCACGGGAATCGCGGTCTTCGCCGGGCTGTCGGCGCTCATCGCGGTCACGGCGGCCAATCCGCTTGCGGCGGTCGAGCGCTGGCAGGCGATCCTGCTGCCGACCCTTGTCTTCGCGGTTCCGCTCGCACTCGGTGCCGTTGTCACCGAGTGGCGGGAGGCCGGATCCGGGGCGATCGCACGTCTCCGGGACCGGATCGAGGCGGCGCCGCACGGATGGGGCGAGGTGCCCGGACTCGTTGCGCGTGGCACCGCGGTCGTCGTCGTCGGCCTCATCGGCCTCGGCGCGCTTCTGTTCGCGGTCGCCCTCATCCTGCGGGGCGGGGAAGTGATCGCCCTGTTCGAGGCCGCCCACGTCGACGGGCTCGGCGCGACGGTCGTCACGCTCGCGCAGTTCGCGTACCTCCCGACCCTCGCGATCTGGGGCCTGTCGTTCATCGCCGGGCCCGGCTTCGCCGTGGGCACCGGCACCGCGGTCTCGCCCGCCGGGACGCAGCTGGGGGTCGTGCCCGGCATCCCGATCCTCGGCGCCCTGCCCGAGTCGACGACACCGTGGCTGCTCCTGCTCGCCTTGCTGCCGATCGCCGTCGGCGGCTTCGCGGGATGGATCTGCCGGTCGCGACTCGTCGCCGTACCGGTCATGCCGCAGGTCGCTCCCGAATCGAGTGGGAACGCGACGCTCGATGCACTGCTGGCCCGGACACGCGACGAGCCGGTCGAGCCGTCGACCCCGGCGATCCCGGACGACGACCCGATCGGGGCGAGACTCGTGACGGCGGCGGGCATCGCGGTTCTCGCCGGCGCGGCATCCGCGCTCCTGGCGGTGCTCGCCTCGGGAGCGATCGGTCCCGGCCGCCTCGCCGAGGTCGGTCCGGCGCCCGGGCCGCTGGCGCTCGCGGTCGGACTCGAGGTGCTGATCGGCGCCGCCATCCTGCTGCTGTCGCCGCGCCGCCGCCCGAAACCGGCCGCGCCGGCGGTGCTGGTCGCGGAGGAGGAGGCTCCCGAGCGGCTCGCGCCGACCCCGCTCGAACCGTGGGCTCCCGAGCGGCTCGCGCCGACCCCGCTGTGGTCGCTGCATACCGATCCGGTGCCGGTCGTCGCGGATCCGCAACGCGAGACGAAGGCGCCCGAAAAGCCGGAGCCCGAAGAGCCCGCGCCCGGAGAACCCGACCAGCCCGCCCGCGAAGCCCCTGCGCCGCGCGCGCAAGCCGACATCCCCACCGCCGATCTGGGCCCCCGCCGGCCGCAGCCGCTGCCGCCGATCACGCGGCCCGAAGAGCCCGCCTCACCGCCGGTAGACTGACCCGGTGCTCACGGTCGCGGTCCTCATCTCGGGCGCGGGGTCGAACCTGCGGGCTCTGCTGGAGGCCGCCGCCGAACCCGACTTCCCCGCCCGCGTGATCGTCGTCGGCGCCGACCGCGAGGCGGACGGGTTCCAGCACGCCGAGGACTTCAACATCCCGACGATCCTCGTCCCGTGGCGCGAGTTCGACTCGAGGCAGGAGTGGGCCGACGAGCTGGATTCCCAGCTGCGGGTGTGGAGCCCGGATCTCGTGGTCCTGAGCGGCCTGATGCGCCTGCTGCCGGCATCCCTCGTCGCCGCGTGGTCGCCCCGCATCATCAACACGCACCCCGCCTATCTGCCCGAGTTCCCCGGTGCGCACGGCGTGCGGGATGCGCTCGCGGCCGGCGTCACCCAGACCGGCGCGAGCGTGATCATCGTCGACGACGGCGTGGACAGCGGGCCGATCCTCGCGCAGGAACGCGTGCCCGTCCTCCCCGGCGACGACGAGCACGCGCTGCACGAGCGCATCAAGCCGGTCGAGCGCCGACTGCTGATCGACGTCGTGCGACGTATCGCCTCCGGCGACCTCGACCTGACCGCGGTGCGCTGAGCACCGGCCCGACCCGAACGCGGTGCGCAGCGCCGTCCCGACCCCGACCCGGAGGAGCCCGCATGGCCGGCCCGAGCAACGACCCGTCCCTGTACCGCCACCGCGACCTCGTCCCGATCCGCCGCGCACTCGTCTCGGTCAGCGACAAGACCGACCTCCTGACGCTCGCGAAGGCGCTCGCCGACGCCGGCGTCGAGATCGTCTCGACCGGCTCGACCGCCCAGACGATCCGGGATGCCGGGCACGAGGTCACCGACGTCGCCGCGGTCACGGGCTTCCCCGAGTCCCTCGGCGGACGTGTGAAGACCCTGCACCCCAGCGTGCACGCCGGGCTCCTCGCCGACCTCCGGCTCGAGGACCACGAGAGCCAGCTCGCCGAGCTCGGCATCCTGCCGTTCGAGCTCGTGGTGGTGAACCTGTATCCGTTCGTAGAGACCGTCGCTTCGGGCGCCGAGGGCGACGACGTCGTCGAGCAGATCGACATCGGGGGGCCCGCGATGGTGCGCGCGTCCGCGAAGAACTTCGCGAACGTCGCGATCGCGGTCTCGCCGGACTCGTACCGCCCGATCATCGACGCGCTCGGATCCGGCGGCACGACGCTCGCGCAGCGCCGCGAACTCGCCGCCCGGGCGTTCGCACACACGGCGCAGTACGACCGCGCGGTCGCATCCTGGTTCGCCGAGCAGACCCTCGACGAGCCCGACCTGCCGCGGCACCTGACGATCAAGGCGGAGCGCCTGGCGACCCTCCGATACGGCGAGAACTCGCATCAGCGTGCCGCGATCTATTCGCGCGTCGGCGGTCACGGCATCGCGCAGGCGACCCAGCTGCAGGGCAAGGAGATGTCGTACAACAACTACGTCGACGCGGATGCCGCGCTCCGCGCCGCGTTCGACATGGTCAAGCCCGCCGTGGCGATCATCAAGCACGCCAATCCCTGCGGCATCGCCGTCGCCGCACCTCAGGCTCTGGATCCGATCGCGTCCGCCCACCTGCGCGCGCACGAGTGCGACCCCGTGTCGGCGTTCGGTGGAGTGATCGCGGCGAACCGCACGATCACCCTCAAGATGGCCGAGAACCTGCGCGACATCTTCACCGAGGTCATCGTCGCGCCGGACTACGAGCCGGCGGCGCTGGAGGTCTTCGGGCTGAAGAAGAACCTGCGCGTCCTGCAGCTGCCCGCCGACTGGCAGCAGGAGCCGATGGACGTCCGCCTCGTCTCGGGCGGACTGCTCCTGCAGGATGCCGACCGGTTCCCCGCGGACATCGAGTCCGTCGCGAAGGACTGGCAGCTGGTGTCAGGGGAGCGCCCGGACGACGAGGAGATGCAGAACCTCATCTTCGCCTGGAAGGCGTGCCGGGCCGTCAAGTCGAACGCGATCGTGCTGGCGAAGAACTCCGCCACGGTGGGAATCGGCATGGGGCAGGTCAACCGCGTCGACTCCTGCCGGCTCGCGGTGGAGCGGGCGGGGGAGCGTGCGGCCGGCTCGGTGGCGGCATCCGATGCGTTCTTCCCCTTCGCGGACGGCCCGCAGGTGCTGCTGGACGCCGGGATCCGCACGATCGTGCAGCCCGGTGGCTCGGTGCGCGACGAAGAGGTCATCGACGCGGTCCGCAAGGCCGGCGCGACGATGTTCTTCACCGGCGAGCGGCACTTCTTCCACTGACCCGCGCGGTTCCCGCTGACGCTGAGACGACAACTGCACGGCGAGACGGTGGGGTAACCCCACGATCTCGACGTGCAGTTGTCGTCTCAGCGGGGGAGGGTCAGGACGGGGTCGGGCGTCCGTAGGCCTCGAGCCAGCGCAGCCACACCTCGCTGACCGTCGGGTACGGCGGCACGGCGTGCCAGAGGCGGTGCAGCGGCACCTCGCCGACGATCGCGACGGTGGCGGAGTGCAGCAGCTCGGCGACCTCGGGACCCACGAACGTCGCACCGATCAGCACGCCGCGGTCCTCGTCGACGATCGCCCGCGCCATTCCCTCGTAGTGGTCGGCGTACGCGCTGGATCCGGCGACCCACGACAGGTCGTAATCCAGAACGCGGATGCGGCGCCCCGCCTTCCGGGCGGCGGCCTCGGTGAATCCCACCGAGGCCACTTCCGGATCCGTGAAGGTGACCTGAGGCACGTGCTCGTGGTCGGCGGTCGCGACGTGCACGCCCCATGGGGCGTCGTCGACAGGGAGCCCCTTCGCCCGCGCGGCGATCACGTCGCCGGCGGCACGCGCCTGGTACTTGCCCTGGTGCGTGAGCAGGGCGCGGTGGTTCACGTCGCCGACTCCATAGAGCCAGTCGGTGCCCTCCACCAGGAGCGTGTCGTCGACGTCGAGCCACGCGCCGGGCTCCAGGCCGATGCTTTCGAGTCCGAGATCACCGGTTCGCGGCGTGCGCCCGACCGCGACGAGCACCTGCTCAGCGACGACGCGGCCCCCGTCGGAGAGCGAGAGCACCGCGTTCTTCTCCGTCCGGTGCGCACCGGTCACCTCGACGCCCGTGCGGATCGTGACCCCGAGCTTCTCCAGGGAGGCGCTCACCAGCTCTCCCGCGAACGGCTCGAGGCGGTCCAGCACCGCACCGCGGACGATCAGGGTGACCTTCGTGCCGAACCCGGCGTATGCGGTCGCCATCTCGACGCCGACGACGCCGCCGCCGAGGATCGCGAGGGATGCCGGAACCTCCTGCGCGCTCGTCGCCTCCCGGCTCGTCCAGGGCTCGATCTCGCGCAGCCCCGGGATGTCGGGCAGGAGCGCCGCTGATCCTGTGGCGACGGCCACGGCATGACGGGCGACGAGATCGGTGACCGTGCCGTCGGCGGCGGTGACCCGCAGTCGCTTGGGTCCGGTGAACTCGGCGTGGCCTCGGACCAGATCGATTCCCGCGCCGTCGAGCCATTGCACCTGCGACCCGTCGTCCCAGTCGTGGGTGATGGTGTTGCGCCGGCGCAGCACGCCCGCCACGTCCAGCTCGCCGGTCACCGCCTGCTTCGCCCCGTCGAGGTCCTGCGCCGCCCGTACCGCTGCGCCGCTGCGCAGCAAGGCCTTCGAGGGCATGCATGCCCAGTACGAGCACTCACCGCCCACCAGCTCGGCTTCGACGATGACGGTCTTCATGCCGCCCTGCACGGCCCGGTCGGCGACGTTCTCGCCCACCGCCCCCGCCCCGATGACGATGACGTCGTATTCGCGTTCACTCATGGGATCACGGTAGCCCGCTCGTGACCGTGGGGGAGCGCCCGGGCTGCTTCCGGAGCACCCCTTCGCACGCGAATACATGACGCGCGCATGGTCGCGCAAGGGGGTGCCGCAGAACCGGGCGGCGCGTTCTACTGGGATCTGAACCGGTTTAGGTCACCGCTGTCCCGCCGATCGATCACACGAGGAGGTGTGCATGTCGCCCGAGGCTCGCCCCACGATCGCCGACGTCGCACGCAAAGCCGGCGTGAGCAAGGGACTCGTGTCCTTCGCGCTCAATGACAAGCCGGGTGTGTCCGCGCAGGCCCGCACCCGCATCCTGGATGCCGCCGCCGAACTCGGCTGGACACCGAATCTGCGTGCCCGCTCGCTCAGCACGGGCCGCTCCTTCGCCTGCGGGCTCGTGATCGGGCGCAGCACCGATGTGATCGCGGCGGACCCGTTCTTCCCCTCGCTCATCGCCGGACTCGAGGACGTCTTCTCGGTCTCCGGCCAGGTGCTCGTGCTCTCGGCGGCCACCCCCGGTCGCCACGAGGTGGAGACCTACCGCGGCCTGGCGGCGGACCGCCGGGTCGACGGGCTCATCCTCACCGACCTGCGCGCCGCCGACGAGCGCATCGCGCTGGTCGGCGAGCTCGGCCTGCACGCGGTCACCCTCGGACGCCCCGATGTCGATTCGCCGTTCTCGTCGGTCTCGGTCGACGACGGGGCCGGCATCCGTCGCGCCGTCGAGCACCTCGCCGCCCTCGGCCACGACCGCATCGCGCACGTGGCCGGACCCGACGCGATGCTGCACGCACGGCGACGGACCGCCGCGTTCGAGGACGCCGCGCGGGCAAGCGGGATGAGTTCGCGCGTCGTGCGAACCGACTTCAGCGCCGCTCAGGGGGCGACGGCGACCCGCGACCTGCTCGCGCTCGCGGATGCCCCGACGGCGATCGTCTACTCGAACGACCAGATGGCCGTGGCCGGGATCGGCGTCGCCGAGCGCCTCGGCCTGCGCGTGCCCGACGACCTCTCGGTCAGCGGCTTCGACGACACCGAGCTCGGCCGTCACCTGCGCCCCGCACTCACGTCCGTCGCGACCGACGCCCGCGCGTGGGGGGCGGCTGCCGCCCGCGCGCTGCTCGGGATGCTGGCAGGCGATGCCGTCGCGCACATCGAGCTCGCCGAGCCCACCCTCGTCATCCGCGAATCCACGTCCGTCTCACCCCATCCCCCCACCGGCGGCCTCGGCCGCCACTGACCCAAGGAGCACTCATGCGACGACGCATACTTCTGACCGCCGGCGCGGTGGCCGGCGCCCTCACTCTCAGCGCATGCGGCGGCGGAGGAGGCGCGAGCACCGCCACCGACAGCCGCGGTGACATCACCATCTGGTACTCCAACAACGAGCAGGAGATCGCCTGGGGAAAGCAGATGGTGGACGGCTGGAACGCCGATCACCCCGACGAGCAGATCACAGCGCAGGAGATCCCCGCCGGAGCCTCCAGCGAAGAGGTGATCGGCGCCGCGATCACCGCCGGCAACGCGCCGTGCCTGATCTTCAACACCTCCCCGGCTGCCGTCCCGGGGTTCCAGAAGCAGGGCGGCCTGGTGAACCTTTCCGACTTCGAGGACGGCGAGGACTACATCACCGCCCGCAGCGGGGAGCTCGCCGAGCAGTACCGGTCGGAGGACGGCGCCTTCTACCAGATGCCCTGGAAGTCCAACCCGGTCATGATCTTCTACAACAAGGCGATGTTCGCCGAGGCCGGACTGGATGCCGAGAACCCGTCCCTGTCGACGTACGACGAGTTCCTCGACACCGCCCGGACGATCAAGGAATCGGGCGTCGCGTCGTTCGCGATCAATCCTGCGCCCACGAGCGAGTTCTTCCAGCCGTGGTTCGACTTCTACCCGCTGTACGCCGCGCAGACCGGCGGCACGCAGCTCGTCGAGGACGGGGCCGCGACCTTCGACGATGAGAACGGCCAGGCCGTCGCCGGGTTCTGGCGCACGCTCTACGACGAGCAGCTCGCGGGACAGGAGCAGTACCAGGGCGACGCGTTCGCCGACGGATATGCGGCGATGGCGATCGTGGGTCCCTGGGCGATCTCGGTGTACGGCGACTCCGTGGAATGGGGATCCGTACCGGTGCCGACGGCCGACGGCACCGCTCCGGAGGAGACCTGGACCTTCAGCGACGCGAAGAACGTCGGCATGTTCACGGCGTGCGAGAACAAGGGCACCGCGTGGGACGTGCTCAAGTACGCCACGAGCGAGGAGCAGGACGGCATCTGGCTCGAGGAGACCGGGCAGATGCCTCTGCGTGCGGACCTCACCGCGACCTACCCCGACTACTTCGCGGAGAACCCCGCCTACGAGCAGTTCGGCGATCAGGCCTCGCGCACGGTCGAAGTCCCCAACGTGCAGAACTCCGTGGAGATCTGGCAGGCTTTCCGCGACGGCTATTCCGAAGCGGTGATCTTCGGCGACAAGGACGTGGACGCGTTCCTGTCCGATACGTCCGCCGAGGTCGATTCGCTCGCGGGCGGCAAGTGAGATGACCGCCCCCGTCACGGGGCGACCGGGCCTGGCCGGGGGAGACCCCGGCCCGGCCGGCCGCCCGGGCGACGCCGCCGCGTCGCCCACCCGCGCGCGCAGGCGTCGACGCCTGCTCGGAGCGCAGCCGCTCGGCATCCTGTTCGCGGCGCCCTACGTGATCTTCGTGATCGTCGTGTTCGCGTGGCCGATCATCTTCGCCGTGTGGATGTCGTTCCAGGACTACTTCTTCGCAGCCCCCGGAGCCCAGGTCGACCGCCCCTTCGTGGGGCTGGACAACTACATCGCCGTCCTGACGGACCCCGATGTCTGGCAGTCCTTCCGCAACGTCGGGGTGTTCCTGCTGATCAACGTGCCCCTCACGGTGGTGCTCTCGATCGTGCTCGCGACGGCCCTGGACCGCGTCGTGCACGCGCGCACGTTCTTCCGCGTGAGCTACTACGTGCCCTATGTCACGGCATCCGTCGCCGTGGTCGCCGTCTGGCTGTTCCTCTTCTCCAGCGGCGGCCTCGTCAACAACATCCTCGGTCCGCTCGCCCCGCAGCCGTCGTGGCTGGTCAACTCCGCCCTCGCGATGCCGACGATCGCGCTGTTCGTCACGTGGAAGGGTCTGGGCTTCTACATCCTGCTCTACCTCGCGGCGCTGCAGAACGTGCCGAAGGAGCTGTACGAATCCGTCGCCGTCGACGGTGGAGGGCGACTGCGTCAGTTCTTCTCGGTGACGGTGCCGGGCGTGCGACCGGCGACGTTCCTCGTCGTGCTGCTGTCGACCATCACCGGCGCGAACCTGTTCACGGAGCCGTACCTGCTCACCGGCGGCGGGGGGCCCAACGGAGCCTCCACCTCGCCGGTGCTGCTGATGTATCAGCGCGGCATCGAGCAGGGCAACCCCGACATCGCCGCGGCGATCGGCGTGATCCTGATCATCCTGGTGCTGGCGCTGGCCTGGATCCAGCGCAAGCTCGTCGGAAGCGACGACTCATGAAGCGCGCACTCGGCAGCCGCATCGCGCTGTACGTCGTCCTGAGCCTCGGCGCCGTCGCCTTCCTCTTCCCGTTCTGGTACATGATCGTCGGCTCGCTGCAGGCGGACGTGGACCCGACGCCGAAGGGCGCGTTCCCGAATCCGGCGAACCTGACCGGCGCGAACTACGTCGCGATCAATGAGCGGATCGACCTCGCGCAGGGACTGCTGAATTCGGGCATCTTCACCGGGGGCGTGCTCCTGGGCACCGTCGTGTTCGGCGTTCTGGCCGGCTACGCGCTCGCCGTCCTGCAGTGGCGCGGACGCGGCGCCACCTTCGCGCTGCTGGTGCTCGTCCAGGTGGTGCCGTTCCAGATGCTCATGATCCCGCTGTACGTCATGATCGCCCGGGACTTCGGCCTCGCCGATTCCTACGCGGGCATGATCCTGCCGTTCCTGATCAACTCGACCGCGGTGATCATCTTCCGCCAGTACTTCCTGCAGCTGCCGCCCGACCTGTTCTCGGCGGCGCGCATCGACGGGGCGGGGGAGTTCCGGCTGCTGTGGAGCATCGCGCTGCCGCTCGTGCGACCGGCGCTGGTGACCGCGCTGCTGCTGACCTTCATCGGCCCGTGGAACGAGTTCCTCTGGCCGTTCCTGATCACCAAGGAGGCCTCGATGCAGCCGCTCGCGGTCTCCCTGGCGAACTTCATCTCGAACGTGGCGGCATCCACCGCCAATCCGTTCGGCGCGATGATGGCCGGCGCCGTGGTGCTGGCCGTCCCGGCGGTGACCCTGTTCATCGTCTTCCAGCGCTACTTCACCACCAACGACCTCGGATCCGGGGTGAAAGGCTGATATGCCCGACGTACCGTACACACTCACCCGTCAGGGCGTCGTCATGACGCCCGCGCCCGGCGACAGCCGCGAGGCGGAAGGCGTGCTCAACCCCGCGTCCGGCCGTGGGCCGGACGGCGAGCTGTACCTCCTGCCGCGGCTGGTGGCCGAAGGCAACGTCTCCCGCGTCGGACTGGCCAAGGTGCGGATCGAGGACGGAGTCCCCGTCGGCGTGGAGCGCGAGGGCATCGTCCTCGAGCCCGATCGCGAATGGGAGCGCGGAGTCGGCAACGCCGGCGTCGAGGACCCGCGGGTGACCTGGATCGCCGCGCTCGGCCGGCACGTGATGACCTATGTCGCGTACGGGCCGCTCGGCCCGCGGACGGCGCTCGCCGTCTCGGAGGACCTGCGCACATGGACCCGACTCGGGCCCGCGCTGTTCCGCTACGACGATGCGCTGGACACGGACCTCAACCTGTTCCACAACAAGGACACCGTGTTCTTCCCCGAGCCGGTCACCGCACCCGACGGCACACCCGCTCTGGCCGTGCTGCACCGCCCGATGTGGGATCTCGACGAGACCAAGGAGGGTCAGGGCGTCCGCGTGCCTCCGGGGATCGAGGATCCGCGCCAGTCGATCTGGATCAGCTACGTGCCCCTCGCCGAGGTGCAGGCCGACCTCTCCCGACTGTGCCTGTGGGAACAGCACCGTCTCGTCGCCGCCCCGGAGTTCGCGTTCGAGGAGCTCAAGATCGGCGGCGGACCGCCTCCGCTGCGCGTGCCCGAGGGCTGGCTGGTCATCCACCACGGCGTGACCGGCGTGATCGACAGCGCGTTCTCGCAGCAGCAGAAGGTCAATTACGCCGCGGGGGCGATGATCCTCGACGCCGACGACCCCTCCCGGGTCATCGCGCGCACCTCGGAGCCGCTCCTGGCGCCCGAGACCGACGACGAGCGCAGCGGCATCGTGCCCAACGTCGTCTTCCCCACCGCCATCGAGGAGGTCGACGGACGCCTGTTCGTCTTCTACGGCATGGCGGATTCCAAGATCGGCGTCGCGCTCCTGGAGCGCACCGTACCCGCGTGACCGACGGAGAGACATCATGAGATCCCGAACCCGCACCGCACCGCTTCTGATCGGCGGCCTCGCCCTGGCGACCGTGCTCGGCGGCGGTATCGCCGCACCCGACAGAGCGGATGCCGCGGCATCCGCCACCGCCCCGGCGGTCGCCGCGCCGGACGGGCGGCTGACCAATCTCGCCCACCTGGACTTCCTGCTCGACCAGGCGACCCCGCCCGCCGAGGTGGACGGGCACACGACCTACCGCCTCGCCGAGGAGCCGACCCTGACGCTCCCCTGGACGTATGCGGATGCCCGTGGTGGGGGGACGTTCGAGCGCGTAGGCGGCGGACCTCTGGACCCCGAGACCGGGTACTGGGGCCAGGGTGCCTTCAACGCGGACGACATCGCCCGCGCGGCGGTCGTCTACCTCCGCGACTGGAAGGCGACCGGTGCGTCATCGAGCAGGGACTCCGCGTACGAGCTGCTGCGCGCGATCACCTACCTGCAGACCACCGACGGGGAGAACGCCGGCAACGTCGTGCTCTGGATGCAACCGGACGGCACGCTGAACCCCTCGGCGGAACCGGTCGAGCTGCCGGACCCGTCCGACTCCGGGGAGAGCTACTGGCTCGCCCGCACGATCTGGGCCCTCGGCGAGGGCTACGCCGCGTTCCAGGATGCCGACCCCGCCTTCGCCGCCTTCCTCGAGGAGCGGCTGGCCCTCTCCCTCGGCGCGGTGGAGCGGCAGTCGCTCAGCCGGTACGGCGAGTACGTCGAATCCGACGGGATGCGCGTGCCCGCGTGGCTGATCGTGGACGGTGCGGACGCGTCGGCCGAAGCGGTGCTCGGCCTGGCCGCCCGCGTGGCTGCGAAACCCGACGACGAACGGTCCGCGGTGGCGTTGCGCCGGCTCGCGGAGGGCATCGCCGCGATGTCGGCGGGCGACGAGCGGTCGTGGCCGTACGGGGCGATCCTGCCGTGGGCGCAGTCCCGCAGCATGTGGCACGCCTGGGGCTCGCAGATGCCGGCGGCGCTGGCCGCGGCATCCGTCGCCCTCGGCGATGAGCAGCTGGCCGCTCCGGCGGTCCGTGACGCGGCGCTGTTCTCCACGACGGTGCTCACCGCCGGTGGACCCGACAACGGCTGGTTCCCCACCCCGGCCGACCGCGTGCAGATCGCGTACGGCGCGGACGCGCGGGTCCAGTCGCTCCTGGCCGTCGCGGATGCGACCGGGTCGGCGGGCTTCGAGGCGCTCGCCGGGATGCAGGCCGCGTGGTTCTTCGGAGCGAACCGCTCCGGTGCGCGGATGTACGATCCGGCGACCGGTGTCACGTACGACGGCCTTCAGCCCGACGGCACGGTCAACGGCAACAGCGGTGCCGAGAGCACTATCCACGGCCTGCTGACGATGATCGCCCTGGACCAGCGCCCCGACCTCGCAGAGCGCGCGGCATCGGTGACCACGGTGGCCGATCGCGACGGACTGGAGCTCGTCGAGGCGGAATCGGCCACCGAAACGACCGGCACCGTCATCGCGCCCGAGGCGTGGACGGGGGAGTCGCTGTGGTCCGGCGGCGGGCTCGCGCTGACCGCGGGCGAGAGCGCGGTGTTCGACATCGGCCAGGACGACACCAGACGATGGGTCGAACCGGTCGTGTGGTCCAGCCCGGACCGCTCGAGCGCGTCGGAGTGGACCTCCGCACGGGTGCGGCTGGGCACGGTGGAGGAATCGGCGCCCCCGCAGGGCATCTCGCCGACCCCCGGCGTGCTGCTGCCCCGGTCGCTCGAGAAGGCCGTGCTGCCGGATCGTCCGGAGGTCACCGTCGCGGTGACCGCCGGTGAGCTGCAGCTGGACGCGCTCCTGGTGCGCCCCTGGGTGTCGCGGCTCGTGCTCGTCGGCGACGGCGGGAGCACCGAGCTCGTGCACTCATCCGGGCCGACCACGAAGCCGGCTCGCGTCGGATGGACCGGCGCGCCCTCCACGGCGGTCGTGTACGACAGCTCGGGCGACGTGGTCAACGAGTACCGGCTGCGCGGCTCGCGGACCGTGCCGGTGCCCAGCGGCGGGTTCGCGATCGTCACGGGCGACTGACCGACCACGAACCGCGGTGTCCGATTTCCGCCAGTCGGGCACCGCGGGTCGTGGCAGGCTGGAGCCGTGAGCACGGCATCCATGTCCTTCGACGAGCGGTACGGCGCGATCCTCTCGCGCGATCCGCGCTTCGACGGCCAGTTCGTGACAGCCGTCCGCTCCACCGGCATCTACTGCCGTCCCAGCTGCCCGGCCCGCACGCCGAAAGCGGCCAACGTGTCGTTTTTCGCCACGAGTGCGGCCGCGCACGAAGCCGGCTACCGGGCCTGCAAGCGGTGCCTCCCCGAGGCGGCGCCGGGATCGCCGGAGTGGAATCTGCGCGGCGACACCACCGCCCGTGCGATGCGGCTCATCGCCGACGGTGTCATCGAGCGCGAAGGCGTTCCGGGCCTCGCCCGACGCCTCGGTTACTCGCCGCGGCACCTGACCCGGCTGCTGACCGCGGAGCTCGGCGCCGGACCCCTGGCGCTCAGCCGCGCGCACCGCGCGCACACCGCCCGGATGCTGCTGGTCGGCACCGATCTGCCCGTCGCCGATGTCGCCTTCTCGGCGGGGTTCACCAGCATCCGGCAGTTCAACGACACCGTCCGCGAGGTCTTCGGCATGACGCCGCTCGAGCTGCGTGCGCGCCGACGCGGGCCAGCAGCCGCGGTCGCGCCCGGTGAGATCGACCTCGCGCTGCCGTACCGCGGTCCGCTCGACGCGTCGGGCCTGTTCGACTGGATGGCGGCGCGCGCCGTGACCGGCGTCGAGACGGCGACCGCGCATTCGTTCGCGCGGACGATCCGCCTGGACGGCGGTCCGGCGTGGTTCGAGCTGCGCCGCGGGGAGGACGGCCTCGTGCACCTCCGCGCCCGGCTGACGCAGCTGAGTGACCTGCCGAGCCTCGTGGCCCGCGCGCGGCGGCTCTTCGACCTGGATGCCGACCCCCTGGCGATCGATGACGCCCTGGCGCGGCATCCGGAGCTCGCCTCATGCGTGCGGCGATTGCCGGGCATCCGCGTCGCCGGGGCCGCCGACCCGCACGAGATGCTCATCCGCGCGATGGTGGGCCAGCAGATCACCGTCGTCGCGGCGCGGACGGCGCTGCAGGCGCTGTCCGACGCGCTGGGCGAGGATGTCGCGCTGGGCGCGGGCGAGACCCGGCTGTTCCCGACGATGGCCGCGATCGCCGAGCGCGGGCACGAGGTGCTGCGGGGGCCCGCGGCGCGGATCCGGGCGATCACGGGCGCCGCGGCGGCGCTCGCGGACGGCTCGCTCACCGTGACGCCCGGAGACGATGCGGCCGATCAACGCGCCGCGCTGCTCGCGATGCCCGGGATCGGACCATGGACCGCGGACTACGTCCGCATGCGCGTCCTCGGCGACACCGATGTCTTCCTGCCCGGCGATGTCGCGGTGCGGTCAGGGGCGGCCGCGCTCGGGTTGCCCGCCGATCCGCGACTCCTGGAGGAGTGGTCGCGTCGCGCCGCACCCTGGCGCAGCTACCTCACCGCGCACCTGTGGCGCTCGGCGCCGCCGCGCCCGTCGCGCCGGGTGCCGGTCGCAGGATCCTCGAGCGTTTCGGCGCCTCAGCAGACCCACCCGCCCACATCCGTCACGCCGGATCCTGCGACCGGAACCGTAAAGGAGCAGTCATGACCGCGACGACCCAGACCATCGACACCCCGGACGGAGCCTTCACGATCGTGGCCGATGACCGCGGGCGCGTGCTGGCGTCGGGGTGGACCGCCGATCCGGAGGCGCTGCGGGCCCGCATCCATCCCCGCATCCGGCCCGAAATCGTGCGCGACGGGCGAACGGATGCCGCGTCCGCGGCGCTCGCGTACTACGGTGGCGACCTCAGCGCGATCGACGAGGTCGAGGTCTTCCAGCACGGCACGGCGATGCAGCTGGCGGGCTGGACGGCGCTGCGGCGCATCGCTGCGGGCGGGCCGCTGACGTACGCAGAGTTCGCGACGGCACTCGGGCAGCCGACCGCCGTGCGCGCTGCGGCGTCGATCTGCGCACGCAACGCTCCGGCGCTGTACGTGCCATGTCATCGCGTCCTGCGCTCGGACGGCTCGCTCGGCGGCTTCGCCTGGGGACTGGAGGTGAAGGAGCACCTGTTGGCTCGCGAGTCCGCCTGAGTCGCCGGGTCCTCCGCGGTTCCCAGGCTCCGCCGAGATGGTGCCCTTTCCGTCGAGATGGTGCCCCTTTCGCCGAGATGGTGCCCTTTTCGCCGAGATGGTGCCCTTTTCGCCGAGATGGTGCCCGCCATCTCGGGCGAAAACCCACCCTCTCGCGAGGAAGCGCACCACCTCGGTGCAAGACGCACCACCTCGGTGCAAGACCCACCATCTCGGGCGAGAACCCACCATCTCGCGAGGGAACCCACCACCTCGGCGGAGGGACCACATTCTCGGGAGAGAACCGGCCACCTGGGCGGGCGGGCGCAGAATCCCGAGAGAAAGTTGTTGCGCCGAGCGAAATCAACGGGCTACTCTGGAAGGCTCTGGTTCGCGCGACCCGCGGACGCCCACCGAAGGAGGATGCCATGCACACGATCGCCGTCACCGTCACGCCGGTCGCCGCAGTCCTCCGCGACCCGTTCGGAACCACCGGAATCCTCGGCTGACACGCCCTCGCGGGGCATAGTCCCCGCCTTCCGCACGTTCCCTTCGACAGGCGTCATCGACGATCGCCCTGCCCGGCGACCGCGCACGCCCGCCCACACCGCACTCCCGCGAACGAATCCCACAAGGATCATGACCACCAACGCTCCACTCTCCACGCCGCGCGCCCTTGCCCGCCTCCTCCCTTTCGCGAAGCCCGTGCTGCCGCGTCTCACGATGGGTGCGGTCAGCGCGCTCATCGCGAGCCTCCTCGCGCTCTCCATCCCGCTCGTCCTCGAGGTCATCGTCCGCGGCCCCATCGCGTCCGGCGACCCCGCACAGCTGGTCTGGGGTGCCGTCGCGGTGCTCGCGCTGGGCCTGCTCGAGGCCGTCATGGTCTACTTGCGCCGCTGGTTCGTCCTCGGACCCGCAACGCAGGTCGAATTCGACCTGCGCAAGGGCTTCTACTCGCGTCTGCAGCGTCTGCCGGTGGCGTTCCACGACCGCTGGCAGTCCGGTCAGCTCCTCAGCCGCATGATGCAGGACATCAGCATGCTCCGGCGCTGGATGGCGTTCGGTCTCGTGCTCCTGGTCGTCAACGTGCTCACGATCGCCGTCGGCACGGTGCTGCTGTTCCGCTGGCACTGGCTGCTCGGCACGATCTTCCTGATCTGCTCGCTGCCCCTCTGGTACACCGGGTACCGGTTCGAGAAGACCTACGGCACCCTCGCGCGCCAGAGCCAGGACCAGGCGGGCGATCTCGCCACGTCGGTCGAGGAGAGCGTGCACGGCATCCGTGTCCTCAAGGCGTTCGGACGCGGCAAGCACGCGCTCCACAAGTTCACCCAGCAGGCCGAGACGCTGCGTCAGACCGAGTTGCGCAAGGCGCGCGCGATCGGCGTGATCTGGTTCTGGCTCGTGCTGCTGCCCGACCTCGCGTTCGCGCTCTGCCTCGGTGCCGGCATCTACCTCGTCCAGCTCGGCCAGCTGCAGGTCGCCGAGCTCATCGCGTTCTTCGCGATGGCGACCGTGCTGCGCTGGCCGATGGAGTCGATCGGGTTCCTCTTCTCCTTCATGCTCGACGCGCGCACCGCGACCGACCGCATCTTCGAGGTCTTCGATGAGGAGAACACGATCACCGATCCCGACCGGCCGGTCCGGATCGCGAGCCCCCGGGGCGAACTCGCGTTCGAGGGCGTGCATTTCCGCTATCAGGATGCCGCTCCCACCGAGCGCGACATGCTCGACGGCATCGACCTCGTCCTGCGCCCGGGGGAGACCATGGCGCTGGTGGGTCTCACCGGATCCGGCAAGACCACGCTCACGACCCTTCCCTCGCGCCTGTACGACGTGACCGGCGGCCGCGTGACCCTGGACGGCGTCGACGTCCGCGACCTCACCCTGAAGGAGCTGCGCACCCATGTCGGCATGGCGTTCGAGGACGCCACGCTGTTCTCGCAGACCGTGCGCGAGAACGTGCTGCTCGGCCGGGAGGATCTCGAGCCCGGCAGCGCGGAGGCCGAAGAGGTTCTCCGTGAGGCGCTGCAGGTCGCGCAGGCGCACTTCGTCGACGATCTGCCGAAGGGCGTCGACACGGTGATCGGCGAGGAGGGGCTGTCGCTCTCGGGTGGACAGCGCCAGCGCCTCGCGCTCGCGCGGGCTGTCGCCGCGAGGCCGGCGGTGCTCGTCCTCGATGACCCGCTCTCCGCCCTCGACGTCGACACGGAGGCCCTCGTGGAGGACGCGCTGCGCGAAGTGCTGCACGCGACGACCGCGCTCGTGGTCGCCCACCGCCCCTCGACCGTGACCCTCGCCGACCGTGTCGCGCTCCTCGAAGGGGGGCGGATCACGGCGGTCGGCACGCACTCGGAGCTCCTGCGCACGAGCGAGCACTACCGCCACGTGATCTCGAGTCTGGAAGACGCCGAGCGCGAAGCGCAGACCCAGGGCCCCGGGCGAATGCTCGAGAACCGCGAACAGGAGGTGAAGCGATGACCACGGCCACCGTCGAAGGAACCAGCGGTGAGGACCGCTCCGACTACACGCGCGCCGAGAGTCGCAGCATCCGTCGTCGCTCTCTGCGCCTGCTCGGATCGCTCGTCGCGCCGCTGCGCTGGCAGCTCGTGCTCGCGGCGGTCGTGCTGATCGTCTCCACCGCGCTGCGCGTGGCGGGTCCCGCGCTCATCGCGTACGGGATCAACACGGCGCTTCCGGCCGTGGTGGATCAGATGAACTGGATGCCGACCATCGGCGTCGTCGCCGTCTATGTCCTGACCGCGATCGGCGGCGCCGGGCTCATCGGCTGGTACGTCGTCGTCGCGGCGCGCCTCACGCAGGCGATCATGCTGGATCTGCGCAAGCGGATCTTCCTGCACACGCAACGGCTGAGCCTGGAATTCCACGAGTCGTACACGTCCGGGCGCATCATCTCGCGGCAGACGAGCGACCTCGACACGATCCGCGAGCTTCTGGACGGCGGGCTGAACGAGCTCGTCTCCGGCATCTTGTACGGCGGGTTCACGCTGATCGCGCTGCTGCTGCTGGACTGGCAGTCCGGCGTGATCCTCGTGGTCATGGGATTGCCGCTGTACCTGCTGATGCGGTGGTTCTACCTGCGCTCGCAGGTCGTGTACCGCGAGTCGCGTGTGATCAGCGCGAAGGTGATCGTGAAGTTCGTCGAAACCATGACGGGCATCCGCGCGGTCAAGGCGTTCCGCAAGGAGCAGCGCAACGACGACGAGTTCGGCGGCCTCGCGAGCGACTACCGCGACGTGAACATCCGCTCGATCCGCCTGTTCGGCACCTTCGAGCCGGGGCTCATGGCCGTGGCATCGGTCACCGTCGCGATCGTGTTGCTGTGGGGCGGCATCCGCGTCGTGGACGGCTCGATGCTCATCGGAACGCTCATCGCGGCGGTGCTGTACGTGCGGAACTTCTTCGCGCCGCTCCAGGAGGTCGCGTTCTTCCTGAACTCCTACCAGTCCGCCACGGCGGCGCTGGAGAAGGTCTCGGGTGTGCTGGAGGAGGAGCCGACGGTTCCCGACCCAGTCAAGCCCGTGGATCTGTGGAAGGCGCGCGGACACCTGCGGTTCGAAGACGTCGAGTTCGCGTACAGCAGCGGGCGCACGATCCTCCCGGACTTCTCGCTCGACCTGCCGGCGGGCCAGACCGTCGCGCTCGTCGGGACGACGGGTGCGGGCAAGTCGACGCTCGCGAAGCTCGTGTCGCGGTTCTACGACCCGACGAGCGGACGCATCACGCTGGACGGCGTGGATCTGCGCTCCCTCCACCCGAAGGACCTGCGCCGCGCGATCGTCATGGTCACGCAGGAGGCCTACCTCTTCAGTGGAACGGTCGCCGACAACATCGCGCTCGGCAAGCCCGACGCGACGCTCGACGAGATCCGTGCGGCGGCGCGGGCGGTCGGGGCGGACGCGTTCATCGAGGCGCTGCCGGACGGGTACAGCACCGACGTGAACAAGCGCGGCGGCCGGGTCTCGGCGGGCCAGCGTCAGCTGATCTCGTTCGCCCGGGCCTTCCTCGCGGACCCGGCGGTGCTGATCCTCGATGAGGCGACGGCCTCGCTGGACATGCCCAGCGAGCGGATGATCCAGGATGCGCTGCAGACCCTGCTCGCCGACCGGACCGCCATCATCATCGCGCACCGGCTGTCGACGGTCGCGATCGCGGACCGGGTGCTCGTGATGGAACACGGCGAGATCATCGAGGATGACGCTCCGGATGCCCTCATCGGCGGCGACGGGCGCTTCGCGCGTCTGCACGCCGCGTGGCGGGAGTCCCTGGTCTGACCCGCCTCCCCGCCTCTCCGCCTCCCCGCCTCTCCGCCGAGATGGTGGGTTCTCCGCCGAGATGGTGGGTTGTACGCCGAGATGGTGCCCACCACCTCGGTGAAAGACCCACCATCTCGGTGAAAGACCCACCATCTCGGTGAAGGACCCACCACCTCGGTGAAGGAGCCACCACCTCGGCGAAACAGCCACCACGTCGGCGAAAGAACCACCATCTCGCGGGAGAGGGGAAGAGCGGATGCCGGCCGCGAGCCGGCGGGCGGGAGCCTAGATCCGGACCTCGGCGATGACCTCGCCGTACTCGGTCTCCCCGCTCGGAGTGAAACCGACGCGCGTGAAGAACGCCTCCGGGCCGCCCTCGCCCGCCTCGTAGATGACATCGACGTGGTCCATGCCGCGCCGGCGGGCCTCTTCGATCAGCTGCTCGACCGCGTACCGGCCGACACCGCGGCCCTGGTCGTCCGCGTCGACGTTGATGCGCCACAGGACGGAGCGGAAGTGCGGCTCGTGCGCCTCGGGGTCGAAGTTGGCGCTGACGAAGCCGACGACCTCGTCCCCGTCGAGGACGACGCGCTGCCAGGTCGTCTGCGGGTTGACGACGGTGGCGGCCACGCCGTAACTGACCGGGGCCAGGAACTGCTCCTGTCCGGGCTTGAGACCCAGTGTGTTGACGGCGACGATCGTCGATGCGGACAGTTCCTCGAGTCGCAGCTCAGCCATAGGCACAGGGTAGTCGGCAAACCCGACGCGCGTCACGGTGCGCGTCCCTCTGTAACGCGGTGTTCATGGAGCGAGATATCTCGATGTCAAGATACTTTGCCCGTTGCGATAGGCTGGAAAGACCACTCGAACGGAGACAAAACCGGTGACTGACTCGACCATCATCTACACCTACACCGACGAGGCACCGGCTCTGGCGACAGCGTCGTTCCTCCCGATCGTGAAGGCCGTGACCGGTCAGGCCGGAGTGCACGTCGAGACCCGCGACATCTCCCTCGCGGGCCGCATCCTCGCGGCGTTCCCGCAGAACCTCACGCCCGAGCAGCAGGTGGGCGACGCGCTCGCCGAGCTCGGCGGTCTCGCGACGCTGCCCGAGGCCAACATCATCAAGCTTCCGAACATCTCCGCATCCATCCCGCAGCTGAAGGGCGCGATCGCCGAGCTGCAGGCGCAGGGCTTCGACATCCCCGACTACCCGGACGACCCGCAGTCGATCGAGGAGAAGGACGTCCGCGCGCGGTACGACCGCATCAAGGGATCGGCCGTGAACCCCGTTCTGCGCGAAGGCAACAGCGACCGGCGCGCACCTCTGTCGGTCAAGAACTACGCCCGCAAGCACCCGCACCGCAACAAGCCGTTCCCTGCCGGATCGAAGACGCGCGTCGCGACGATGGGCCACGACGACTTCAAGTCGAACGAGAAGTCCTGGGTCGCCGCCCACGACGACGTGCTGACCGTCCGCCACATCGGGGAGGACGGCACCGCCACGGTCCTCAAGGACAACCTCAAGGTCCTTCCGCGCGAGATCATCGACGCGACGTTCCTCTCCGCATCCGCCCTCGACGCGTTCCTCGCCGACACCCTCGCCCAGGCGAAGGCCGAGGACGTGCTGTACTCGGTGCACCTGAAGGCCACGATGATGAAGGTCAGCGACCCGATCATCTTCGGCCACGTCGTGAAGGCCTATTTCGCCGACGTGTTCGACACGTACGGCGACATCATCGCCGAGGCGGGGCTCACGCCCAACAACGGCCTCGGCTCGATCCTCGCCGGCCTGGGCGGGGTCGAAGGCGGTGACAAGATCGCCGCGGCGATCACGGCCGACCTCGAGCGCGGCCCGCGCCTTTCCTACACCAACTCCGATAAGGGCATCACGAACCTGCACGTGCCCTCCGACGTCATCGTCGACGCGTCGATGCCCGCGCTCGTGCGCAACGGCGGCAAGCTGTGGGGCGTCGACGGGGGAGAAGACGACACCCTCGCGGTGATTCCCGACTCCTCCTACGCGAGCGTCTACCAGGCAACGATCGATGACGTGATCGCGAACGGACCGCTGGATCCGACCACGATCGGCACCGTGCCCAACGTCGGTCTCATGGCGCAGGCGGCCGAGGAGTACGGCAGCCACGACAAGACGTTCGAGATCGCCGCGCCCGGCACGGTGCAGATCGTCGACTCCGCGGGTGAGGTGCTCATCGAGCACGAGGTGAACACGGGCGACATCTGGCGTGCCACGCAGACGAAGCACATCGCGGTCATGGACTGGGTCAAGCTCGCCGTCACGCGTGCCCGCGCGACCGGTGCGCCCGCCGTGTTCTGGCTCGACGTGAACCGCTCGCACGACGCGCAACTCATCGCGAAGGTGCACCAGGGTCTCGCGCTGCTGGACACGTCCGGCATCCAGATCACGATCCTGAACCCCGAGGAGGCGACGCGCTACACGCTGGCGCGCATGCGCCACGGGCTGGACACGATCTCGGTCACCGGCAATGTGCTGCGCGACTACCTCACCGACCTTTTCCCGATCCTCGAGGTCGGCACGAGCGCGAAGATGCTGAGCATCGTGCCGCTCCTGGCCGGCGGGGGACTGTTCGAGACCGGTGCGGGTGGCTCCGCTCCCAAGCACGTGCAGCAGCTGCTCGAGGAGGACTACCTGCGCTGGGACTCGCTCGGCGAGTTCTTCGCGCTCGCCGCGTCGCTCGAGCACCTCGCGCAGTACACCGGCAACGCCAAGGCGCAGGTTCTCGCGGACACACTGGATGCCGCCACCGGAACGTTCCTGGAGAACGACAAGTCGCCGGGCCGTGCGCTCGGCACGATCGACAACCGCGGCAGCCACTTCTACCTGGCCCTGTACTGGGCGCAGGAGCTCGCGGCGCAGAAGGCCGACGCGGAGCTCGCTGCGGCCTTCGCGCCGGTGGCGGCGGAGCTCGCCGCGAAGGAGCAGCAGATCGTCGACGAGCTCGTCGCGGTGCAGGGTTCGAAGGTCGAGATCGGCGGGTACTACCACCCCGACGAGAAGCTCGTCGAGACGGTCATGCGCCCGTCGCAGACGCTCAACGGGATCATCGACGCACTGAGCTGACCGACACCTGACGCGGGAGGGGGGGGGGGGGGGCGGGCGGCCGCCCCCCCCCCCCCCCCGGGGGGCCCCCCCCCCCCCCCCCGCCCCGTAAAAAACCG
>NZ_JBFBMZ010000006.1:131808-219068 GCF_040687315.1 Microbacterium sp. NPDC064584
GTCGCGACGCCCATATCGCGGATGCCGACCGAGTTCTGGCTCGCGATCGTGAGGGTGCCGCGGCATCCGTCGCCCTCCCGCATCGGGCCTGGCCCCTAGCCGGACGTCGACACGTACGACAGCAGCGCGTGCGACGGGCTCAGATGGGCGAGCGCCGCAGCGCCGTCGATACCCGAGCCGTGGCTCGGTTCCAGACGCACCGTCGGGAACGCCTCGCGCACGAGTTCGCCGAAGCGCTCGCGGATCACGTCCGCACGGAAGACCCCTCCGATCGCGCACACCGCGGGCGGGTCGACATCGTCGGCTTCGGCCACGCGTCGGAGGGCCGATGTCGCCGAGACCGACAGCTCGCGAGCGGCGCGGAGGCAGATCTGCGCGGCGACCGCGTCGGTCGCGGCGAGCTCCGCCACGCCGCGCGCAAGCGACGCCACGATGAAGACCCGGTCCTCCGCCGCCTGCAGTTCGATGTAGGCGCTCTCCAGGTCGGGCCATTGCTGCGTCACGAGTCCCGTCAGCGCCGTGCGCTCGCCGCGGCCGTCGTGCGCGCGCATGACGGCGTCCAGCGCCTCGCGGCCGATCCAGTACCCGCTGCCGGCATCGCCCATGATGTTCCCCCAGCCGTCGACGCGCGCCACCCGCGTGCGCCCGACGCCGAGCGTGACGACGCCGGTGCCCGCGGCGACGACGGCTCCCGTCCCCTCGCCGAGGGCCCCGAGGAACGACGTGACCGAGTCGTGCGCGAGGATGACCCGCCGCACGTCCGCAGGGAGTCCGAGCATGCGGTGCAGGCCCGAGGCGTCGGACTCGTGCCGCGTCAGCCCGGAGACGCCGGCCGTGACGACGTCGACGGTGAGGTGCTGCTCCGCGGCGACCGCCCGCGCGACGTCGGCGAGCTGCGGCAGCAGCGGCTCGTGCGTGCGGATGCCCGGGAACAGCCGGTCCACCGGCGCCGTCGCCGGCCGTTCGACCCGCACCTTGATCGCCGTCTGTCCGGCGTCGATCGCCAGGACGACCGGCTCGCTGGTGCTCATCGCTTCGTCTCCTCGGCCCACGCGGTGTACGCGCCGCGGAGATAGTCGCCTGCGGGCTTGCCGTACGGGCAGTAGTCGTCATTCTCCGCCGCCTCGGCGGCGTCGTACAGATCCGCCGGCCAGTCCCAGAGCATGAGTCCGCCGACCCAAGGCCGGGCACGACACGCCTGCAGCATCGCCTCGTAATAGCGCAGCTGCTCCGCGCCCGACGGCTCTCCGGGCAACGCCCAGTCGTTCGGCAGATCGGGCGATCCGGTCCGGCTGGGGCACCCGGCCTCCATGAAGAAGAACGGCTTCGCGGATGCCGCGACCACGCGCTCGATCCGGTCCAGCTGCTGCTTCCACTTCGTGATCGGGTAGTAGCCGCTCGAGGAGATCACGTCCACGGCGTCCCACCAGGTGACGTGATCCTCCTGGTACTTGTCGCAGTTGTAGGTCACGAGCCCGTCGTAGACCTCGCGCACGTCCGCGATGAGCCTGCGCCAGTGCGCCTCCTGGCTGTCGGCGCGCACCATCTCGCACCCGATGCAGAGCATTTCGCATCCTTCGGCCTGCGCGAGGCGTGCCGCGTGCAGGATGAACGTCCGATACGAGGCGAACCAGTCCGACCAGCTCGGCTCGTTCGGAACGTCCCAGTCGAAGAAGCCGATGTGCGCGCGCCACGTGCCGTCCGCGCAGTTCACGACGGGCTTGAGCACGACCTTCATGCCCAGGCTCTTGGCCTGGCGGATCGCCCAGACGATCTCGTCGTCGGTCACGGTCGGCTCCCGGTCGAACGGGATGTCGGTCGAGAACGCAGTCGCCTGTTCGGCCGCGTACGCGATCGCCGTCCACGTGACCGCGTGCTCGGCCATGCGGGCCATCGAGTCCGAAGCCGCCGGCGTCGCCCACGTCCCGCGCGTGCCGACCCAGCCCCACGTCATGCCGCAGACGGGCTCGCCGAGACGTTCGATCAGCGTCGTCATCGCACCACCAGCTGGTTGGCGGAGCGCAGGACGCTCGGGTGGGACACGGCGGGCGCCTGCTGAGGGTGCAGGCCCCGGACGAGGATCGTGGTCTGCTCGCCCGGGAGGAGCGTGACGAGTCCCTCTGCCGCGACGGCGTCCGGCGCGACCTTGTCGACCAGCAGCGTGAGGTCGCGCACCAGGTTGCCGGCGGTCAGGGTGATCTCCGCTCCCTCCGGATGCTCGCGGACCTCGACGGACACACGGGGAGCCTCGAGGGCGGAATCGCGCGGCTCGCCGAAGAACCACACCCCGCGAACGCCGTCGAGCTCGGCGGTGACCAGCTCGGACGTCGTGTCGCCGGGGGCGGCGGTATCCGCCGGCACCGGAACCTCGACGCGTCCGCGCGCGGCCACGTCCACCGCGATCAGGCTCTGGGCGAGCACGTCCCCGGCGTAGGAGCGGCGGGCGATCCGCACCTCACCGGACCAGGCGTCGGGCCGTTCGTTCGTGACGATCACGGCGAGCCCGGCATCCCGCGGCTGGATCACGACGCTCCGCGGCGCGAACGCATTCCGCAGTGCGTAGAAGAGCGGCTTCGGCCGTTCTTCGCCGTCGATGGCGGCCCACGAGGTGACCGGCCAGCAGTCGTTCAGCTGCCAGACGATCGCCCCCATCGTGTGCGGGGCGTGGGTGCGGAAGTGGTCCAGCGCCGCCGATACGGCGTTCGCCTGATTCAGCTGCATCGCCCAGTGCCACGTCTCCATGTCGTCGGGGACGCGATAGTGGGGGAGGAGGCCGTTCGTGAGCTTGACGTTGCCCTCCATGGCCTTCTGATGCACGATCATGCCCGGCGACTCGGGGGTGAGCGGGTCGTCGTCCAGCGACGAGGTGAGCGTCGACCACGTGGGCGGACCCTGCCAGCCGAACTCCGCGACGAAGCGCGGGGTGTGGTCGCGATAGGTGATCCAGTCCTGCCGGTTCCACTGCTCCCACAGGTGCATCGACCCGTGCTGCTCATCGTTCGGGTGCTCGCCGCCGGGGCTGAACGGGCTGCCCGGCGCGTACGGCACGTGCGGGGCGAGCTCGGTGATCAGCGCGGGGAAGAGCTCGTAGTAGTAGTACGCGCCCCACGTCCGCCCGTCCAGGCGCGCCTTCCATCCCCAGTCCTCGAAGCCCCACAGGTTCTCGTTGTTGCCCGTGAGGAGCACGAGGGAGGGGTGCGCGGCCAGCCGCACGATGTTCTCCCCGGCCTCCGCTGCGATCTCCGAGCGGAGGGGCTCCTCCTCGGGATAGGCCGCGCACGCGAACAGGAAGTCCTGCCACGCGAGCAGGCCGAGCTCGTCGCACAGCTCGTAGAAGTCGTCGGACTCGTAGATGCCGCCGCCCCACACCCGGATGAGGTTGAGGTTCGCATCGACCGCCTGACGCAGGCGCCGCTCGTAGCGCGCGCGGTCCACGCGCACCGGGAGGGCGTCGTCCGGGATCCAGTTCGCGCCCTTCACGAACACCGGGACGTCGTTGACGACGAGCGTGAAGGGCGTGCCCGTCTCGTCGGGCGTCGTGTCCCACCGGACGGTGCGGAAGCCGACCCGCTTGTCGCTGCGGTCGAGTTCGCCGTCGCCGCCGGACAGGGTCACCGTGATGTCGGTGAGCGGCTGCGCGCCGTATCCCACCGGCCACCAGCGCTCCACGTCCGCGAGGTCGAGCACGACCTGCACGCTGTCGCCGTCGACGGATGCCGCCGCCTCGGCGCCTGCGGCCGACACGGCGACCGAGAGGGCGGCATCCGCTGCGCGTTCGAGGCGGGCGTCGACGGTGACGCGTCCGCCGTCGCCCTCGGGTGCAGCGCTCACGCGCACCTCGGCGAGCCGCGCGACGGACCACGACTCGAGTCGCACTCCGCGCCACAGCCCGCTCGTGAACGTCGCGATGCCCCAGTCCCAGCCGAAGTTGCAGGCCGATTTGCGGATCGCCTCGTAGGGGAGGGGGTAGGGCCGCGGGCGAGCGCCCAGACGCAGCGACTCGGCGTTGGCGTACGGGACGGGGGCGCGGAAGCGCACCTCGAGTTCGTTCGCGCCCTCGCGCAGGACCGTCCGCACGTCGTACCGGTAGGAGCGGTGCTGGTTCGCCACCTCGCCGAGCACCTGGCCGTTCAGGATGATCGTGGCCACGGTGTCGACGCCGTCGAAGACGAGGTCATGCCGCTGTTCGCCATCGGGCGCCCAGGCGAACGTCGCGCGGTAGGTCCAGTCCACGAGGCCGATCCACGCCAGGAGCGCCTCGTTCACGCCGTGGTACGGATCGGGGATCAGGCCGGCCGTCAGCAGGTCGGTGTGCACGCATCCCGGGACCTGCGCGGGAACCCCGTCGATCTCGAGGCCTGCGGGCACGGGGCCGCCGGCGGCGTGCAGGGTCCACCCGTCGTGCAGCGCACGTGCCCGGGTCACTTGACGGCTCCCGCGGTCAGGCCCCGGTAGATGAAGCGCTGCAGCGCGACGAACGCGACGAGCGTGGGGATGATCACCAGGATCGTGCCCGCCGCGATGATCTCCCAGTGAGCACCGAAGGGTCCCTTGAAGCGGAACAGCGATGTGGAGATCATCTCGTGCGAAGGCAGATAGAGGAAGGGCATGTAGAACTCGTTGTAGATGGCGATTCCCTTGATGATGACGACCGTCGCGATCGCGGGCTTGAGCAGCGGCAGGATGACCCGCCAGTAGATCGTCCACCGGTTCGCGCCGTCGATCATCGCGGCCTCGTCGAGGGAGACCGGGATGGACTGCATGAACTGGATGAAGATGTAGATCGAGATGATGTCGGTGCCCATGAACAGCAGCACGAGGGCCGCCATGTTGTCGTAGAGCCCCAGTCCGTTGATGATCTGGAACGTCGCCACCTGGCTCGTGACCCCGGGGATGAGCGTGGCGATCAGGAACAGCGCGACGATGAGCTTCTTGCCGCGGAACGAGAAGCGATCCAGCGCGTATGCGGCCATCGTGCCGATCGCGATCGTGCCGACGAGGGAGAACACCAGCACGATCGTGGTGTTGATGAATCCCTCGACCATGCCGCCCTTCTCGAAGGCGGTCACGTAGTTCTCGAGGTTGAACCAGTTCGACGGGGGCGCGAAGGGCCCGGTCTGCCCGAACTCCTGCGGCGTCTTGAAGCTCGCGATGAACACGACGCTCAGCGGGATGAGCGTGAACAGGACGCCGATCACGAGGGAGACGTACTTCGTCGTGGTCCCCGCAACGCGACGGGTCGCAATGACCGCATCGCTGGCATCGCGGCGGCGGCGCGGCGGTCCGAGGGTGAATCCGCTCCGGTTGTCCGGCGGCGTGTGCACGGCGGTCATGACAGGTCGACCTTCTCGTCGGGGAAGAGTTTGCGCTGGACCCAGGTGACCAGCAGGACGATGAGCAGGAGCACGACGGCCATCGCGGAAGCGAGCCCCACCTGGCGGAAGTTGAACGCGGTCTGCAGGGTCTGGATCACGAATGTGGAGGTGCCGTTGGCGCCGCCGGTCATGATGAAGGGGATCTCGAACACCGACAGACTGCCCGCGACGGCGAGGATGAACGTCAGTCCGATGATGCGGCGGATGCCGGGGAAGGTCAGCGCCCAGAACTGCTGCCACTTGCTCGCTCCGTCGATCTCGGCCGCTTCGTAGAACTCGGACGGGATGGACTGCATCGCGCCGAGGAACAGCACGAAGTTCATGCCGGTGTACCGCCACACGCTCGTTCCGGCGAGCGAGAAATTGGCGATGTTCGGATCGCCGAGCCACTGCGGCGGGTCAGTGAGACCGAACCAGCTCAGCACGGTGTCCAGCGACCCGCCGGGCTGGAAGAGGTAGAGGAAGACGAACCCGATCGCGACGCCGTTGATCAGGTACGGGAAGAACAGCACACCGCGGAAGAAGTTGGAGAAACGGGTCGAGCTGGACAACAGGGCGGCGAAGTACAGGGCGATCGCCATCTGCACGAAGGCGCCCGCGAAGTAGTACAGCGAGACGAAGAAGACCCCGAAGATCTGCGGGTTCGTGAAGACGTCCGTGTAGTTCTCGAGTCCGATGAAGTTCTTGTCGAGATCCAGTCCGTCCCAGTCGGTGACGGAATACCAGAGCATGTTCGCGGCCGGGAGGTACGTCAGCAGGAGCAGGAGCCCGACCGCGGCCGCGATGAAGAGGTATGGGGTCAGCTGGCCGAGGAATCCACGCCCGGCGGGGGCACCGGCGGCGCCCGCCGGGCGCTTGCGACGCCGGCGGCGACGGGGGCGATCGGAGTCGGTGATCTCGTCGAGGTCGAGTTCGTCGGGGGTGACGGTGACGAGGGGGCCGGGGGCCCCGGTGCCGGTGGGGCCGGCGGTGGAGAAAGACATGGTGCGTCCGTTCGACGGGCACCGGCCGGGACGCTGCGCGCCCCGGCCGGTGCGACGGTGTCGGGGGTCAGCCCACCTCGGCGCGGGCTTCGGCCCAGCGGGTGTTCAGCTCGTCGAAGTACGACTGCTTGTCGCCGTCCGCGGCGCCGCGGGCGATGTCGATGAGCTTCTGGCGGTAGAGGTTGCCCCACACGTCGATCTGCGCGGTGTCGGCGATGTTCGTGAACAGCGCCTCCTGGCCGGTCGGCGCGGCGTTCAGCTCGATGAGCTCGACGCCGGCATCCGAGAGACCGGTGAGGTTCTCCGGAAGCGGCTCGGCCAGCAGGGAGGAGACCATGCCCTGGTCCTGCGTGAAGCCGGAGTCCTCGATCAGGAAGTCGATCCAGGCCTTCGCGGCCGCCTTGACCGAGGAGTTCTTGTTGATGCCGAGGTTGTAGTCGCCGCCGACCATCGCGAACTGCGTGCCGTCCGCGACCGCGGGGAAGGTCATGTAGCCGACGACCGAGGGGTCCTCGCCGTTGTCGGACGCCGCGGCCTGCAGCTGCGAGATGGCCCACGAGCCGAGCGCCATCGTGGCGATCTTCCCGGTCGCGAAGTCGACCTTGGACTGCTCCCAGTTCGTGGTGAGCGGATCGGCCTCGGTGTAGCCGGCCTCGACGGTGTCGTAGATCAGGGAGTCGATCGCGAAGATGTCCTCGCCATCGGTCCACGGCGCGTCCTCCGTGGCCATCGCGTTCATGGCGTCGGGATCGCCCGTGACGGCGCCGATGTTGCCGGACCACTGGCTCAGCGGCCAGCCGTCCTTGTAGTTCGTGTAGAGCGGTATCGCGTCGGTGTTGTCCTGGACCTTCTTCATCGCCGCGAGCCACTCTTCCTCCGTGGTCGGGGGAGTGGTGACACCGGCCTCCTCGAAGACCGCGGTGTTGTAGACGATGCCGTTCGCGTTCCCGCCGAGGGCCAGGCCGTACTGCGTGTCCTCGTAGCTCTTCGCCGCGAGGAAGCGGTAGTCCGCCTGAAGGTCGGCCGTCTTGCCCAGCGGCTCGAAGAAATCGGCGAACTGGTCGGGCTGCACGCTGTTCGGGATGCCGAGCACATCGCCATAGTTCTTCGTCGACAAGCGCGTCTTCAGCTCGCCCTCGTAGTCGGTGATGCCCTCGAACGTGACGTTCGCGTCGGGGTACTTCGCGTGGAACTCCTCGGCGTACTTGTCGAACGTGCCGTCCTGGACGAGATCGGTGCGCCAGGTCACGAAGACGACGTCGCCCTTGACCTCGCCGTCGATCGTGTTGTCGGCATCGCTCGCGCCGGATCCGCCCGCGCACGCGCTCACCGCGACGGCGGTGACGGCGAGCAGTGCGAAGCCCGCCAGTTTCTTGATGGCCATGTGATCTCTCCTTGTCAGGTTCAGCTGTGAACTGAAGGTGCGGGTGCCGCGGCGTCGTCGCGCGGAGTTGGTCGCGGGGCCACCCTAGGCACATCGTCACTTGCTTCACAAGCACCCAATGTCAGCGTTGTCTTTCCTTGTCCTTTCCGCATTGCTGGTCAATAAACAGCTTCTGATCTGGTATTAAGCAATGGTCGGGAGATCAGCACTCGCATGAATGTCCGTGGAATGTCCATCGTGGTCATCGGCCCCTGGCGGTGCTAGGCTGACGCTCATCCGACGAAGGGTCAGCAGGTGACGGTGCAGCAGCGGGCGACGCTCGAGGACGTCGCACGGCTCGCCGGCGTCAGCTCGAAGACCGTTTCGCGTGTCTTCGCGTCCCGCGAGCTCGTCGCTCCGGACACCGTCGAGCGCGTGCTCGCGGCGGCCAAGCGACTGCGCTTCCGACCCAATTCGCTCGCTCGCGGTCTGCGCCGCGGCGGCGGGACGAACACGATCGGGTTCATCATGGGCGAGCTCGGCAACCCGTTCTACTACAAGGTCGCCGCCGGCATCGAGAAGGAGCTGGCGGCCCACGGTCACGCGCTCGTCGTCGCGACGACCGACGACACCCCTGAGGGCGAGGAGCGTGTCGCCGATGCGCTCCTCGCGCAGCGGATCGGTGCGCTGCTGCTCATTCCGGTGGCCGAAGACCAGTCCTACCTCGAAGGGGAACGGCAGCTGGGTACGCCCGTGATCGCGATCGACCGTCCGGCCCGCAACCTCGTGGCCGACTCGATCGTGCTGGAGAACCACCGAGGCGTGTTCGAGGCCACGACCCGCCTCCTCGAGCGCGGGCACCGCCGGATCGGCTACGTCTGCAATCCGGCATCCGTCTACAGCCAGTCCGAGCGCCTGCGCGGTTATCGTGACGCGCTCGCCGTGTACGGAATCCACGACAGCTCGCCGTGGGAGCGCCTCGAAGACGACCTGTCGATTCCGCCCGAGCGGGTCGTCGGCGAACTGCTCGCGCGCGAGTCGGCGCCGACCGCGGTCATCACGGGAAACAACCGAATGACGATCGGCGCCCTGCGGGTGCTGCGCGATCAGGATCCCGGCGCCCGCATCGCCCTGATCGGCTTCGACGACTTCGACACCGCCGACGTCATCGGGGTGAGCGTCATCAGCTACGACCCTTACGAGCTCGGGCGTCAGGCGGCGCTGGCCGCGATCGATCGCATCGGAGATCCGTCCGGGTTCACCCGGCAGCTGCAGTTGCCCACCTGGATCATCGAACGCGGCAGCGGTGAGCGTCCACTGCCCGCACCGTCACCCTGAGGAGTCCCATGCCCCGTTTCGACCTTTCCCCGGCCGAGCTCGAGACCTATGCGCCCGAGATCTCCGAGCCCGCGGATTTCGACGACTTCTGGCGCGAGACGCTCGCCGACGCGCGCGCGCACGACGAGCCGGTCCGGGTCGAGCCCGTTGCGACGCCGCTCACGAGCGCCGACGTCTTCGATGTCACCTTCCCGGGGTTCGGTGGAGACCCGATCAAGGCATGGCTGCTGCTTCCTGCGGGCTCTGCGGGACCCCTCCCGACGGTCGTCGAGTTCAACGGCTACGGCGGAGGCCGAGGGCTGCCGGTCGAGCGGCTCGGCTGGGTTTCGTCCGGCTATGCGCACCTCTTCATGGACACTCGCGGGCAGGGCTCCGCCTGGGGGACCGGTGGCGACACCCCCGACCCGCACGGCACCGGTCCGTCCTTCAGCGGCTTCATGACCCGCGGCATCGAGAGCCCCGCCGACTACTACTACCGCCGCGTCTACACCGACGCGGTGCGCGCGATCGACGCCGTCCGCACTCTCGATCGGGTGGATGCCGACCGCGTGGCGGTCTGCGGAGGCAGCCAGGGCGGCGGCATCACCCTCGCGGCCGCCGGGCTCAGCGACGGCCTCGTCGCCGCGATGCCGGACGTGCCGTTCCTGTGCCACTTCGAGCGCGCCGTCGGACTGACCGATCGCGATCCGTACCAGGAGATCGTCCGGTACCTGTCCATCCACCGCGGCGCGGAGCGGCGCGTGTTCGAGACGCTTTCGTACTTCGACGGGGCGAACTTCGCCACGCGCGCGACGGCGCCCGGTCTGTTCTCGGTGGGACTCCTGGACCCGATCTGCCCGCCGTCGACCGTGTACGCGACCTACAACCGATATGCGGGCGAGAAGCAGATCCAGGTGTATCCGTTCAACGAGCACGAGGGCGGCACGACGTATCAGTGGCTCGCCCAGGCGGCGTTCCTCGGCGCACGCGTCTGATCGGCGCGGTGTCGCCCGCTCAGTAGTGGACGGAGACCTCGGTGCCCATCGGTGCCCACTCGAAGACGTAGGCGGCGGCATCCACCGGCATGTTGATGCAGCCGTGGCTCATCACATTGCCGAAATTGTTGTGCCAGTACGCGCCGTGCAGAGCCTCGTCGCCGTTGTAGTACATGACCCACGGCACGTCGGGCGTGAAGTAGTACGGGGCCTTCGTCAGATCGCGATTGCCCATGTTCTGCGACTCGAGCTTCGCCCGGATGCGGAAGTTCCCGGTGCTGGAGCTGAAACCCTCGGCGCCGGAGGAGATGTACCAGGACTGCACGACCTGATTGTTCTCGTACAGGTAGGCCCGCTGCTCGCTGAGGTTGACGTCGATGCGGCGGGCGAGTGTCGTGATGACGGGCGCGACTTCGGTCACCGGCAGGGCGAAAGCGGCGTTGCCGTCCGCGAGCTGTGCGGCGAAATCCGAGGCGACCGAGGACGTGTCGCCGAGCTCGCGGCCGGAGATGCCCGGGGCGATCTCGCGCAGCACGTCTCCCGAGGAGTCCGTGATCACTTTGCCGTCCTCCGCGCCGCGGTTCACCAGCGGCGCCAATTCGTCCACCACGGGCTGGATCGCCGCGGCGTCCGCAGTGATCTCGAATGTGCCGTCGTCGATCGGTTCGACCGACAGCCACGAGGCGGCCACGGCGCGATCCACCGGCACGGTCCGCTCGGCCCCGACGTAGAAGCCGGCCGCGTCCAGCATGCCGTTGAGCTTCGCGATGCTCTCGTCGGCGGTCGCGGTGGTGTGCAGGGCCGGAACCTCCACCGGGGTGGCGTCGATCTCGACACGCGTCTGCCCGTCGGCGAGAGCCTTCTGCAGAGCGAGGCGCACGCTCTCCACGTCGACGCCGGTGCCCGGCACGGCGGGCGTCGCGACGAAGCTCGCCGTCGCCGCGTCGAAGGCGATCGTCGCGTCGGACGGTTCGGTGAAAAGCTCGGGTGCCGCCGCGCTGAGGGCCGCGGTCGCCGCCACGGCGTCGATCGAGACGGCCGCGCTGTTCGGATCGCTGAACCAGGAGGTCACGTTCCACATCGGGTGCTCGCCGAACGCGCGGTCGGCGAGTGCCTTCGCGTCCAGGCTCGCACCCAGCTCGGCGCCGGTGACCTCGGGCTCACCGTCGGCGCCCGCGAGCACGACCGTCGTCTCCGCGAGTCGCTGCTGCAGAGCATCCGCCGCCGCACCCGGGGTCATGCCCCCGACCGGGACGCCGGCGACGGTGGTTCCGGGCGCGATCAGCACGAGCGACGACGCCACGAGAGCGACGGCGGCGATCGCCGCCGGGATGCCGATCCACAGGCCGAGACGCCGTTTGCGCGGCGCAGGCTCGGCGGGCGCCCATGCGAGCGGGGGAGTCTCTCCGCCGCCGTCCAGAGGAGCGGTCGACTGTGAATCGGACGCCTCGACAGGCGCCGTATCGGCGTCCGGTCTGGTCACCAGATCTGTCATGCCATCACCCCCCGGCTGTGAACACGTGTTCTCTCATGGTACGGGAGAGCGGAACCGTACCAGGCAACGGATGCATCACGCTCCATGCAGGCAGGGCGATTCTTCGCGACCTCGGCAGGTAACGGTTTTGTAAACACCCTGAGCAAATTCGCCCGAAGGCTTGCGTCGAGAATGTTCGTAAGGTGTACTAACAAACATGTCCTCCACGGAAGCGCACCGCAGCTCGTCCCTTCTCGAGCAGCAGCCCGCCGCCAACGCGCGCGCCTTCGGCGCCGGGCGGGCTCTCCGGCACGGCGGCAAGGTCCTGCCCGAGCATGCGCGCGGGCACAACCGCTCGCTCCTGCTGCAGACGCTCTTCCATCAGGGAGCCATGAGCCGTGCCGACCTCAGCCGCGAGACCGGACTCACGCGCGTCACGATCTCGGACCTGATCGCCGAGCTCATCGCCGACGGCTTCGTCGCCGAGATGGGAGTGCGCGAAGCCTCGGGCCCCGGCAAGCCCGCGATCCTGGTCGACCTCGACCGCGCCGGCCACCGCATCGTCGGCATCGACCTGTCCGGCGCCGACTCGTTCATCGGGGCGGTCCTGACCTTCGACGGGGAGATCGTCGCGCGCCGCGAGGTCCCGATCGCGACCGACGGCGACGTCGTCGGCGGCGTCGTCCAGCTCGCCCGTGATCTCGTCGCCGACGCGGACGCCCCGGTGCTCGGGGTCGGCGTCGGCACCCCCGGAGTCATCGACGACCACGGCGTGATTCTCACCGCCCCCAATCTGCGGTGGGCCGGCTTCGACCTCCAGGGCGCGCTCGCCCGCGCCCTGGAGGTGCCCGTCCTCGTCGCGAACGACGCGAACGCCGCCGTCCTCGCCGAGTACACCTTCGGCGGCGCCGGGGACGACGTCCTGCTGGTCAAGGTCGGCCGCGGTGTCGGCTCGGGTCTGCTCGCCTCCGGGCAGCCCATGCGCGGTGCGCACTTCGCCGCGGGCGAGATCGGCCATGTCACGGTCGGCACGGACGGTGGCCCGGTGTGCGTGTGCGGAAAAGTCGGATGCCTCGAGGCGTGGCTCGCCGTGCCGGCGCTGACCGAGCGACTCGGTGCGGCATCCGACGACGCCCGCGAGGGCATCCTGCGCGACGCGGGCGAGCGTCTCGGCATCGCCCTCGCGCCGATCGTCGGCGTGCTGGACGTCTCGGAGATCGTGCTCTCCGGCCCCCCTGAACTTCTCGATGGACCCCTCGCCCAGGCGACCGTCGAGACCCTCCGCGCACGGACGCTCGCCGAGTTCCACGACGGCGTCCGCGTGCGGATGACGGAGCAAGGCCAGGACATCGTCCTGCGCGGAGCGGCCGTCATGGTCCTGTCCGGTCAGCTCGGGGTCTCCTGAGCTCGGTCGGCGATCGCAACCCCCCGGATGGGCCACCCGGCCCACCGAAACACCAAGAAGAACACGAAGGAAGACACATGAACCACAAGCTCGGAGCCCTCGCGCTCGTCGGCGCTTCGGCCGTCGTCCTCGCCGGCTGCGCCGGTGGCAGCGGGAGCGCGCCCAGCGAGGCGGCGACCGGCGACCTGACGGTGTGGCTCGTCGGCGCCGACACGCCCCAGACGGCGCGCGACTACCTCAAGGAGACGTTCGAGTCCGAGAACGACGGGTGGACCCTCACTGTCGAGGAGAAGACCTGGGCGGACGTCTCGGACACGTACACTGCGGCGCTGTCCTCCAACGACTCGCCCGACGTCGTCGAGGTGGGCAACACCCAGGCGCTCGGCTTCGCCGACGCGGGGCTGTTCCTGGACATCTCCGACATCCAGGACAAGATCGGCGGCGATGACCTGCTGTCGGGTCTGGTGGATGCCGGCACCTACGATGGTGCACTCTACGCCGCTCCGTACTACGCGGGCGGGCGCATCGTCTTCTACACCCCGCAGATCGTCGGTGACACGCTGCCGACCACACTCGACGAGTACGTCGCCCAGGGCATCGCGCTGAAGACGGACACCGTCTCGGGCATCTACGCGCCGGGCAAGGACTGGTACAACGCGCTGCCCTACGTCTGGGCGCACGGCGGCGAGATCGCCGTCCAGGACGGTGACACGTGGGACGCGCAGTTCTCCAGCAAGGAGAGCCTGGCGGGCCTCGAGCAGCTGCAGGACGTTTACCTGAACGCGTCGGTCGCACCCGTGGACGGCAACGAGCGTCTCGGCAACATCGACTTCTGCGCCGGGGAGGTCGGCTTCCTCTCCAGCCCTGCGTGGGCGGCCGGCAACATCACGGGCGACTGGCCTTGGGGCGATGAGGCCGCGGGCGAAGAGGTCTCGGAGGGCTGCCCCGACACGTACGGGTCCGACCTCGGCGCCTTCGCGCTGCCCGGCATGAAGGCCGGTGAGACCGCGCCGATCTTCGCGGGCGGCTCGAACGTCGCCGTCGCGACGAAGTCCGACTCACCGGAGAAGGCCAAGGCCGCGCTCGAGATCATGCTCTCGGAGGGCTACCAGAAGCTCCTCGCCGAGCAGGGGCTGACCCCGGGCATCAAGTCGGCGGCGCAGTACCTGCCCGACACCCCGATCGCCAAGGCGCAGGCCGAGGCGCTCGCGAACTCGAAGTTCACCCCGACGAGCCCGAAGTGGGCCGAGGTCGAAGCCGCGCAGATCATCCCCGACGCACTGGTGAAGATCGCGCAGGGTGGTGACGTGAAGGCGATCGCCGAAGAGCTCGACACCGCCATCGAGGCGATCCTCAACAAGTAGTACACCTGGAGGGGTCCAGGTGCACTGCCTGGACCCCTCCGGCCTGCCCGCCGTCGGCATCCGCCGATTGCCCATCATCTTCCCTGGAGAGGAGACGACATGAGCGAGACCGCCACCGCGGAACGGTCGAAGGCGACCGCCGCCGGGCGTCCGCCCGTCTCACGCGAACGAGTACGAGCCCGCCGCGAAGCACGCGGCGCGTGGGTGCTGCTCGGGCCGTCGCTGATCATCCTCGGCGTCATGGTCGCGTACCCCGCCGTCCTCATGGTCATCCAGTCCTTCACGGACTACACCGTGAAGAACAAGGTGCTCGGCACGACCCCGAACGTCGTGTGGTTCGAGAACTACATCGCGCTGTTCTCGGAATCGGACTTCCCGGCCGTGCTCATGCGCAGCCTCGGCCTCATGGTCGTCCTCACGTTCCTGAACATGCTGTTCGGCATCCTGGTCGCCGTTCTGATGACGCGGCTGGGCCGCGCCTGGCGCATCGTGGTCTCCGTCGGCCTGCTCCTCGCGTGGGCGATGCCGCCCCTGACCGCGACCGTCGTCTGGGGCTGGATCTTCGACACGCAGTACGGCGTCGTCAACTGGGCCTTGAACGCGGTCACGGGTACGTCGGATTGGACGAATCACTCCTGGCTGCTCAACCCCTGGTCGTTCTTCTTCGTGCTGACGATCATCATCGTCTGGCAGTCCGTCCCGTTCGTCGCGTTCACCACGTACGCGGCGCTCGGTCAGGTGCCGGGCGAAGTCCTCGAGGCGGCATCCCTCGACGGCGCGACCGGCCTGAAGCGCTTCGGATTCGTCGTGTTCCCTTATCTGCGCAGTGTTCTCACGGTCGTCCTGGTCCTGCAGATCATCTGGAACCTGCGCATCTTCACGCAGGTGTACGCCCTGCAGAGCCGCGGCGGCATCGCCGCCGAGACGAACGTCCTCGGCACGTACCTGTTCCGGCAGGGCGTCGGCGAATTCGGCGCGACGGCCGCGATCGGCGTCGTCATGGTCATCCTGCTGCTCACGCTCTCGTGGGGGTACGTCCGCAGCACGCTCAAGGAGGAGGAGCTGTGAGCACCCAGATCAACGCGAGCACCCAGCTCGGCACGATCGGCGTGGAGGAGGTCCTCGGCGAGGGCGGCGAGCCGCGCACGCCGCGGCGCCGGTCGATCCAGGCCCGACGCCCCTCCCCGCGCAAGGTCGCGACGAGGACCCTCCTGAACATCGCCGCGGCGATCGTGTTCGCGCTCTCGGTGTTCCCGGTCTACTGGATGGTGAACCTCTCGTTCACCCCGAACGACAAGATCATCAGCCGCACGCCCAGCTTCCTGCCGCTGGACTTCACGTTCGGCAACTACCTGACCGCGTGGAACCGCGAGGCCGCCCCCGGTCAGACCGATTTCCCCCACGCGCTGGGCGCCACGATGACCGTCACGTTCGGCGTGCTGATCGCGACCCTGCTGTTCGCGTTCCTCGCCTCCGTCGCGGTCGCCCGCTTCCGCTTCCGGGGCCGCCGCGTGTTCATCGTCTCGGTGCTCGTGGTCCAGATGATCCCGGGCGAGGCCATGATGTTCACGATCTACGGGATGATCGACGACTGGCGTCTGATGAACACCCTCCTCGGGCTCGGCATCGTGTACCTGGCCGCGGTGATCCCCTTCACGATCTGGACGCTGCGCGGCTTCGTCGCGGGGGTCCCCGCCGACCTCGAGGAGGCGGCCATGATCGACGGGTGCACCAAGTCTCAGGCCTTCTGGAAGGTCACCTTCCCGCTCCTGGCCCCGGGGCTCGTCGCGACGGGCATCTTCGCCTTCATCCAGGCGTGGAACGAGTTCACGATGGCGCTGCTGCTGATGAAGGGCTACAACCTGACCCTCATGCCGTGGCTCAACGCCTTCCAGTCCTCGTCGGTGGGCGGCTCGGTCAACTGGGGAGCGGTGATGGCGGGCTCCACCCTCATCGCCCTGCCGGTCATCATCTTCTTCCTCATCGTCCAGGGACGCATGACCGGGGGCCTGGTGGCCGGGGCGGTCAAGGGCTGATGCGCGTGCGGGAGACCGCCGCCCTCCGCGAGGAGGTCGGCCGATGAGGGTCGGGCTGGACATCGGGGGAACGAAGACGGATGCCGTCGCCGTGGACTCCGCCGGCGCCATCCTGGCGCGCGTGCGTCGCCCGACCGGCTGGGGCCCCGAGGCCGTCGTGCGGTCCGCCGTGGCCGCGGTCCGCTCGCTCGAGGCTGAGGTCGCCGCCTCGAGCGCGGACGCCGGTCCGATGCGCTGCATCGGGATCGGCATCCCGGGCCAGGTCGAGCCGGGCACGGGCCGCGTCGTCCACGCCGTCAACCTCGGGGTGGACGAGCTCGACCTCGCCGAGGCCCTCGCGCCGCTGCTCGCGGTGCCCGTGAGCGTGGAGAACGACGTGAAGGCCGCGGCGTACGGCGCGTTCGCGCTCTCGGCGACCCCCGGCTCGATGGCCTACCTCAACCTCGGCACCGGCATCGCCGCCGGCATCGTCGCCGGTGGCGGGCTGTGGCGCGGCGCGCGTGGAACGGCCGGCGAGGTCGGGCACATCTCGATCGATCCGGCAGGGCCGCTCTGCCGGTGCGGGCAGCACGGCTGCATCGAGGCGCTCGCCGGCGGTGGAGCGATCGCCGAGCGCTGGGGGAGACCCGGCGCGCTGCCGGTGCGCGACGTGTTCGACGCCGCGGATCGCGGCGACGCGCAGGCCCGCGAGCTGAGGGTCGGGCTGGCGCGAGGCGTGGCCGCGGCCGTCCGCGTCCTCGTCCTCACGGCGGACGTCGACACGGTCGTGCTCGGCGGAGGCATCACGGCTCTCGGGGAGCGACTGCGCGAGGACGTGTCGGCCGAACTCGCGGCGAGCGCCGACGCATCGGCCTTCATGCGCTCACTGCGGCTCTCCGAGCGCGTCGAGATGCTTCCGCTCGGCTCCCCGGCCGCGGCGCTCGGCGCCGCGCTCGTCGGCGCGCCCGAGGAGGCGCTCGCCCGTGGCTGAAATCGTGATCGTCCCCGATCCGGCGACCGCCGGCGCGCTCGTCGCCGACGAGATCGCCCGCCTGATCCGCGGCAACCCGGACGCCGTGCTGGGTCTCGCCACCGGATCCACCCCCGTTCCGGTGTACGAGGCGCTACCGGTGCGGCTCGCCGACGTCGACGTCTCCCGCGTGCGCGGTTTCGCGCTCGACGAGTACGTCGGGCTCGACCCGGCGCATCCCGAGAGCTACCGGTCGGTCATCACGCGGGAGGTCGTCGAGCCGCTGGGGCTCGACCCCGCGCGGATCGCCGTGCCGAACGGAGCCGCGTCGGGCATCGAGCACGCCGGCGAGGACTACGAAGCGGCGATCGAAGACGCCGGCGGCATCGACCTGCAGCTCCTCGGCATCGGCACGGACGGGCACATCGGGTTCAACGAACCCGGCTCCTCCTTCGCGTCCCGGACGCGCGTGAAGACCCTCACCGCGCAGACCCGCCAGGACAATGCACGCTTCTTCGACGGCATCCAGGACGTCCCACGGCACTGCATCACGCAGGGCCTCGGCACGATCCTGCGCGCCCGGCACCTCGTGCTGCTCGCCTTCGGCGCCGGCAAGGCGGCGGCGGTGGCCGCTGCCGTCGAGGGGCCGCTGAGCGCCTTCGTCCCGGCATCCGCGATCCAGCTGCATCCGCACGCCACGGTGATCCTCGACGAGGCCGCCGCCTCCGATCTGCGCCTGTACGACTACTACCGGTTCGCGTTCGAGAACAAGCCCGCCTGGCAAGGCCTCTAGAGCGCGTGCATAGAGTGGGAGCATGACGGATGCCGCTCCCGCCCGCACCGGTCCGCGTCAGGCCTGGACGATCGGCGGCATCCTGCTGCTCGTGTGCGCGGGGCTCAGCGTCGTCGAACCGGCACTGATGTTCACCGCGCTGTTCACGCCCGTGTCGTGGGCGCGCACGCTCGCGTTCTCGGCGGCTCTCGTCGTCTTCGCGGTCGGCATCCGCGGGCGGGGGAGCGTCGTGGACCGCCGACCGCTCGGGGTGTCCGCGCTCGTGCTCCTCGCCCTCTGGCCCCTCGTGGACGCCGTCGTGTACGCACTCGTCCCGCCGACGATGGACTCGCTCGAGAGCTATCAGGTCTGGGGGTACGTCTCGCTCCTCGTGCCGCTCGCCGCCGCGATCGTCGCGGTCGTGCTCATCGCCCGGGCGGGGGTCGTGCCGCACCCATGGCGCTGGGCGCCGCTCTGGGCGCTCGGCGCGGCGATCGCTCCGCAGCTGATCCTGCAGGCGGTCGCCGCGAGTCCGGGAGCGGACGTGCAGGGGATGGCGGCGCCGATGGTCGGGCTCGGTCAGCTCATCGCGGTCGCGGTGCCGCTGGGTCTCGGCCTCTGTGCGGTGCTGCTCGCACGAAGCCGCCCGACCGCGGTGCAGGTCTATCCGGGCAGCTGAGTCTCCGGGATCAGTCCCAGGCGAACGCGAGCAGGTGATCCAGGCTCAGCGGCGCCAGCGGCAGGTGTCCGATGTCCGCCCGGGTGATCCAGCGCAGTTCCTCGATCTCGGCCCGGGGTGCGAGGTCGCCGGGGTTCGCCGTCGTCCGGAAGGCCGCCGCGACCACCCGGTGCCCGGGCTCGTTGGCGGCAGCGGACTCGAACGTGCCGAGCGGCTCGAGCGCTGCGGCGGACACCACGAGCCCGACCTCCTCGTGCAGCTCGCGGGCGAGCGCCTCGGCCGCGCTCTCGCCGGCCTCCGGTTTGCCGCCGGGCTGCATGAACACGCTCGTCCCGCGCTTGCGCACGACGAGCACCCGGCCGTCGGCATCCGTGATCACGGCGGCGCTGACGAAGATCCGCGCGTCGGTCACCGGGTGAAGACCTTGCCGGGGTTCAGGATGCCGGCCGGGTCGAACACGCGCGTGATGTCGCGCTGCAACTCCCACTGGGCGTCTCCGAGCTCGTCGGCGAGCCAGCGCTTCTTGAGGACACCGATGCCGTGCTCGCCGGTGAGGGTGCCGCCGAGGCGCAGGGCAGCCCGGAACAGATCGTCGGCCGCCGCCCAGACGTACTCGGGTGCCTCGATCACGCCGTTCTCATCGGGAGTCGCATCGAAGATGAAGTTCGGGTGCAGGTTGCCGTCGCCCGCGTGGGCGACGGTCGGGATCACGAGTCCGTGCTCGCGCTCGACGCGGGCGATCTCGTCGAACATCGCGGGCAGGGCGCTGCGCGGCACGGAGACGTCTTCGATGAGGGCCGTGCCGAGCGTCTCCATCGCCGGATGCATCGCGCGGCGGATCGCGAGCAGACGCTCGCCCTCGGCGCGGTCATGGGACACGGCGACCGTGCCCCCGGCAGCGCCCAGGACCGCGGCGATCGCGTCCGCCTCCCCGGCTGCGACCGGACCGTCGGTCTGGATCGTCAGCTGAGCCGCACCCGGCGTGGGCGGTTCGAGCTGAAGCAGAGCGTGCACGGCGGAGAGGGATGCGGCATCCATCAACTCCATGATCGAGGGCTGCGCGCCGGACGCCGTGACGGCGGCGGACGCTTCGGCTGCCGCCCGCACGTCCGGGAACGTCGCGGCGATCGTGCATACCTCACCGGGAATGAGTCGCCGGAGCTTGAGGGTCGCCCCGACGACGACGCCGAGTGTGCCCTCCGAGCCGATCACGAGAGAAGTGAGGTCGAGTCCGGTGACACCCTTCACGGTGCGGTGCCCGAGGCTCAGGAGGCGCCCGTCGGCGAGCACGAGGTCGACGCCCAGAACCGCGTCGCGGACGACCCCGTACTTCGCGCACAGCAGGCCGCCGGCGCCGGTGGCGATGTTGCCGCCGACGGTCGAGATCGCGCGGCTCGCCGGATCCGGAGCCCACCAGAGGCCGTGTTCGGCGAGGGCTGCGTTGAGGTCGGCGTTGATGATGCCCGGTTCGACGACCGCGAGCAGATCGTCGGGACGCACTTCGAGGATCCGGTCCATCCCGCGCACGGAGAGGGCGATCTCGCCGGTACCCGCGTTCGCTCCGCCGGCGAGACCGGTCCCCGCACCGCGGGTGACGACCGGTGTGCCGGTGGCCGAGGCGATGCGCAGCGTCTCCTGGACGTCGGAGACGGATGTCGCGCGCACGAGCGCGAGGGGCATGCCCGCCGCGGCATGCCCGGACTTGTCGGCGCGCGCGCCCTGCAGCGCGGAGTGATCGGTGTCCACGCGGTCGCCGAGGACGGCGCGCAGTTGCGCGAGGACGTCCGTGGACGCCGGCGGCGTGTTCACGCGAGCCGGCGACGACCGGCCAGGACGCCGGCGACCACCGCGACGACGGCGAATCCGAGGCCCACCCAGGTGAGGCCCATGCTCCACCATGCCGCCGTGGCAGAGACGTACACGAGCAGTTCGACTGCGGCGCGCACGAACGGGTGGACGTCCAGGACGGCCCGCGGCGACACGAACAGGGCCCAGACGAGGATCGCCGCGACCGGCGCACCGATGCCGACGACGACGTTCCATGGGAACGGCCACATCGCGAAGCCCCAGATCGCGAGGGTCACGAACGCGAAGATCTCGCACACGAACGCGAGGATGTCCACGCCGGACAGGGGCGCGCGCATGCCGGGCTGCAGGGGCACGTCGTTCGGCATCCCACGATTCTATCGCCGCCCAGGGTCCCCGCGCCGTGCCGGGGTGCTGCGGGGCGCGGCGACGCGTCAGCTGCCGGCGGTCCAGACGCGGACCACACGCAGGTCCTCGGACAGGAGCACGGCGTCGGCGATCGCACCGACCGCGAGGGATCCGAGGTCGCCCGCGCGTCCGAGAGCCCGGGCCGGTGCCGTGGTGACGGCGTGCACGGCATCGGGCAGCGGGATGCCGGCGGCGACCGCGTACCGCAGCGCGGCATCCTGCGTCAGCGTCGACCCTGCGATCGCGCCGCCGTCGCTCAGCCGGGCGACGCCGTGCTCGACGTCCACGCCGAGCGCGCCGAGTTCGTAGTGCCCGTCGGCGTGCCCGGCGGCCGCCATCGCGTCCGTGATGAGGGCGACGCGGCCGGGTGCGGCGGCGAACGCGATGCGGACGATCTCGGGATGCAGGTGCACGCCGTCCGCGATGATCTCCAGCGTGACGCGCCGGTCGGCGGCCGCCGCGGCGACCGGACCGGGATCGCGGTGATGCAGGCCCGGCATCGCGTTGAACGCGTGCGTGAGGATGCTCGCTCCGGCGTCGAACGCCGCGCGCGTCTGCTCCAGGTCGGCGCCGGTGTGCCCGACCGCGGCGGCGGCGCCCGCGGCGACCACGGCGCGGATCGCGGCCACGGCCCCGGGCAGTTCCGGGGCGAGAGTGACCTGACGGATCGTGCCGCGTCCGGCCTCGAGGAGCCTTTCGACCGCACCCGGTTCGGGTGTGCGCAGGAGCGACTCGTCGTGGGCGCCCTTGTGCGCGGGATCCAGGAAGGGACCCTCCAGGTGGGAGCCGAGGATGTCGGGGTCGGTCCGTGTGAGCTCGGCGACGACGGCGACTCTGGCCGCGAGGTGGCCCAGGGGCGCGGTCACGAGGGAGATCACGGCGCGGGTGGTCCCGTGGGCGCGGTGAACGGCCCGCGCGGCGCGGATCGCTTCGGCACCGTCGTCGTACGACGCGCCGCCGCCGCCATGCCCGTGCAGGTCGATGAATCCGGGGGTGAGGTAGACGCCGGCCGCCGCCGTGCCGTCGACGATCTCGTCGGCAGATCTCGCTCCCGCCCGCCACCCGTCGCCCGTGCCGGTTCCCGTGACACGCCCGTCCTCGAACCGCACCCACGCGTCGGGCACGATGCGGCCGGCATCCACGAGCCGCACCCCGTGCACGATCGTGCTCATTCGCTGCGCCACGGGATCTCCACCGACGGGTGGTATGCGATCCCGAGGCCCGCCCACAGCGGCGCGAGCCCGCCTACGCGCACGCGGAACGACTCCCAGGAGCGCAGATCGCCCTCGCGCGGTGACCACGCCGCCTCCGCGGCGGCCGCGAGGCGGGGAAACGCCATGCGGTCGATGTCCTCGGGGGTGCGGATCGACTCGGTCCACAGCGGAGCCTCGACACCCAGGAGGTCCTCGTCACCCACGCCGTCGATCACCTCGGCCGGATCCCACGAGTACGCGCGCTCGACGCTCGTCGGCCCGTTCGCCCACGTGAGGCCGAGGGGGCTGTCCGCGGTCTCCTTCATGTCGAGGTACACCGCATCGGCGGGCGAGAGGATGAGTCCGGCGTCGTTGCGGACGAACGTGCGGGCCTTCTCGTCCATGCCGTCCGTCGGGACGCGGAACCCCCAGTACTGCCCGACCGTGCTCGGATCGATGCCGGGCGCCGCTCCCGCCTCGTGCCAGGCGATCGGGGTCTTGCCGAGATCCGCGACGATCGCGGTCGCGCGCGCGATGAACGTCGCGAAGTCGTCCGGGGCCGTGCCGAGCGCCTCGTCCCCGCCGATGTGCAGATAGGGTCCCGGGGTCATCCCCGCGAGCTCGCCGAACACATCGGCGAGGAAGTCGTACGTCGCCTCGTCGTGGATCCGCAGCGAGGAGAACCCCACCGCCATGCCCGTGTAGGGCTCGCCGGCGACGGGTGCGGCGCCACCGTGGGACGCGACGATCTCGAGCACGTGCGGGGAGAGCACCGGTGCTTCGGTCAACTCGGGGTACGCGAGCGACACCGCGTGCGTGTGCCCGGGCACGTCGATCTCGGGCACGACGATCATGTGCCGCTCGGCCGCGTAATCGACGATGCGCCGGTAGTCGGCCTTGGAGTAGAAGCCTCCGGCGTCGCCTCCCACCGCGCTTCCCGACGCCCGCTCGGTGAGCTTCGGTCGCGAGTCCAGGTGGATGCGCCAGCCCTGGTCATCGCTCAGATGCAGGTGCAGGACGTTGAACTTCAGGCTCGCTGCGCGATCGATGTAATCCCGCACGACGTCGACGGGGAAGAAGTGCCGGGCGACGTCGAGCATCACCCCGCGGTATGCGAAACGCGGCGCGTCGGCGATCTCGACGGACGGGATCGTGAATCCGGCGTCGTCGCGGGTGATCAGCTGACCGAGGGTCTGCACCGCATAGAAGAGGCCGGCGGCATCGGGCGCGGTGATGCGGGCGGATGCCGCGTCCACGGTGATCCGATACGACTCGGCGGTGCCGCTCGGCTCGCGGCGCAGGTCGATCACCGCGGTGCCGCCTTCAGAACCGGCGGGTTCGACGCCCGTGCGGGCCGAGATGAAGGCGGTGAGTGCTGCGGCGGCATCCGTATCGCCGGTGATCCGCAGGTCCGTCGTGACGCGCAGGGCGGGGCTGCCGGAGAGGCGCTGCTCGAGCGGCAGCGGGACGAGCGGGAGCATCATGTAAAGGAGGCTAACAAAATAGGTCCGCGACGTCACGGGCGTCTTGTCGGGCGTGCGATCGGATATGCTCGTCGTGTCGCGACTGGCGTTGAGGTGGGTCACCACCGGGGAGCGACCGACACGGCACTCGACCGTACGCCTGGGTCGATGCGGAACGTTCCCCTTCCTAGCCGTCGTCAAAGGAGCACGCCATGACCGACCAGTACTTCACCGCGCCGCTGAGCGAGGTCGACCCCGAGATCGCGCAGGTCCTCGACCGCGAGCTGCAGCGTCAGCGCGGCTACCTCGAGATGATCGCGTCCGAGAATTTCGTCCCCGTCTCGGTGCTGCAGTCGCAGGGCTCGGTCCTGACGAACAAGTACGCCGAGGGCTACCCGGGGCGCCGCTACTACGGCGGATGCGAAGAGGTCGACGTCGCCGAGGAGCTCGCGATCGAGCGCGCCAAGTCGCTGTTCGGCGCCGAGTTCGCGAACGTCCAGCCGCACTCGGGTGCGACGGCCAACGCCGCCGTGCTGCACGCGATCGCCCGGCCGGGGGACACCCTGCTCGGTCTGGCCCTGGACCAGGGCGGTCACCTCACGCACGGCATGAAGATCAACTTCTCCGGTCGGCTGTACGACATCGTCGCGTACGGGGTCGACCCCGAGACGTCCGTCATCGACATGGACGAAGTGCGCCGGCTCGCGCTCGAGCACAAGCCGAAGGTCATCATCGCCGGGTGGTCGGCGTACCCGCGGCAGCTCGACTTCGCCGCGTTCCGTGCGATCGCCGACGAGGTGGGCGCGTACCTCTGGGTCGACATGGCGCACTTCGCCGGTCTCGTCGCCGGTGGCGTGCACCCGAGCCCTGTGCCGCACGCGCACGTGGTCTCCTCGACGGTGCACAAGACGATCGGCGGCCCCCGATCGGGCATCATCCTGACCAATGACGCCGATCTGGCGAAGAAGCTCAACACCGCCGTCTTCCCGGGTCAGCAGGGTGGCCCGCTCATGCACGTGATCGCCGCGAAGGCGACGGCGTTCAAGCTCGCCGCCACGCCGGAGTTCCGCGAGCGTCAGGAGCGGACGCTGCGCGGCGCGAAGATCCTCGCCGATCGCCTCATGCAGCCGGATGTCGCCGCGGCCGGCATCGCCGTGCGTTCGGGCGGCACCGATGTTCACCTCGTCCTCGTCGACCTCCGCGACGCCGCGATCGACGGCAAGCAGGCCGAAGACCTTCTGCACGACATCCACATCACGGTGAACCGCAACGCCGTCCCGAACGACCCGCGCCCGCCCATGGTGACGTCGGGTCTGCGGATCGGCACGCCGGCGCTCGCGACCCGTGGCTTCGGGGATGCGGAGTTCACCGAGGTGGCCGACGTGATCGCGCTCGCTCTGCTGCCGGATGCCGACACCGAGGCGCTGCGCGCGCGCGTCGCCGCGCTGACCGCTGCCTTCCCGCTGTACCCCGGCCTCGAGCAGTAGACCGTGACCGCACTCACCCTCGACGGTCGCGCGGCGGCGGCCGAGATCGCCGAAGAGCTGCGCGCGCGCGTGGCCGCGTTGAAGGAGCGCGGTGTCGTCCCCGGCATCGCCACGGTGCTGGTCGGGGCGGATCCCGCCTCGCAGCTGTACGTCGGGATGAAGCACCGGCAGTCCGAGGCGATCGGGATGAACTCGATCCAGCGCGAACTGCCCGCCGACGCCACGCAGGCCGAGGTCGAGGCGCTCATCGACGAGTTGAACGCCGACCCCGCGTGTCACGGGTACATCGTCCAGCTGCCGCTGCCGAAGCACCTCGACACCGACGCGGTGCTCGAACGCATCGATCCGGCGAAGGATGCCGACGGTCTGCATCCGACGAACCTCGGCCGGCTCGTCCTCAACGTGAACACCCCGATCACCTCGCCGCTGCCGTGCACGCCCCGCGGCGTGATCGAGCTGCTCGTGCGCAACGGCTACGACCTCGCGGGCAAGGACGTGGTGGTCGTGGGACGCGGCGTCACGATCGGTCGCTCGATCGGGCTGCTGCTCACCCGCCGCGAGTACAACGCCACCGTGACGCTCACGCACACCGGCACGGTCGATCTCGGCCGGCACCTGCGTCAGGCCGACGTGATCGTCGCCGCAGCCGGCGTCAAGCACATCGTTCGCGCGGAGGACGTGAAGCCCGGTGCCGCGGTGCTGGATGTCGGTGTGACGCGCGAGGTCGACCCGGCGACCGGCAAGAGCAAGGTGTACGGCGACGTGCACCCCGATGTCGCCGAGGTCGCGGGGTGGCTCTCACCGAATCCGGGTGGGGTCGGCCCGATGACGGTCGCACTCCTGATGACCAACGTGGTGGAGGCCGCCGAGCGCTCGCTCGACTGACCGCTCGCTTCCCGAGCGCTCGCTTCCCGCCGAGGTGGTGGCCCTTCCGCCGAAGTGGTGGCTCTCCCGCCGAGGTTGTGGCTCTTTCGCCGAGGTGGTGGTTCTTCCGCCGAAGTGGTGGCACCGTCTCGGCGCGAAACCCACCGTCTCGGCGGAGAACGCACCATCTCGACGGAGAACGCACCGTCTCGGCGGGAATCTGAGCGGGGCGGGGTCAGGCGCGGAAGCGCGTCAGGAATTCCTGCGTCCGAGCCTCGCGCGGGTTGCCGAACACCTCGGCAGGCGGGCCCTGCTCGAGGATTCGTCCTTCGTCCAGGAACACGACGCGGTGAGCCACGTCGCGCGCGAACGCCATCTCGTGCGTCGCCATCAGGATCGTGGTGCCGTCCTGCGCGAGTTCGCGGACGAGCTCCAGCACTTCGCCGACCAGCTCGGGGTCCAGAGCCGACGTGATCTCGTCCAGCAGCAGGATCTCGGGGTCCGTCGCGATCGCCCGCACGATCGCCGCGCGCTGCTGCTGTCCACCCGAAAGCCGGTCGGGGTGATCCCGCGCCTTCTCGCCCAACCCCACGCGCTCAAGCAGCGCGAGCGCCCTGGTCTCGGCATCCTTCCGCGCTTCGCGGTGCACCACGCGCGACGCGAGCGTCACGTTGTCGAGCACCGACATGTGCGGGAACAGGTTGTAGCTCTGGAACACGACGCCGAAGCGCGCGCGCACGCGGTTCGCGTCCACCCGGGGGTCGGAGATGTCCTCGTCGCCGAGCGTGATCCGCCCGTCATCGATCGGCTCGAGCAGGCTCAGGCACCGCAGGAGCGTGGACTTGCCCGATCCGCTCGCACCGATCACCGCGACGACCTCGTGCGCGGCGAGGTCCACCGAGACCCCGCGCAGCACATCGCGCTCGCCGAAGGACTTCCAGAGGTCTTCGGCACGCAGCAGCGCGGTCACAGGATCGCTCCGGTCTGCTCACGCCGCCGCAGCCGCGCGGCGTACCAGTCGGTGAGGCGGATCGTGGGGATCGCGAGAAGCACGAACAGGATGCCGGCCACGAGGTACGGCGTGAAGTTGTAGGTCTGCGAGGCTTCGATCTTGGCCGCGAGCACGGCGTCGGCGATGCCGAGGATCGAGATGAGCCCCACGTCCTTCTGCATCGCGACGAAATCGTTCATCAGGGGCGGGGTGATCTTGCGCAGCGCCTGGGGGAGGACCACCCGGCGGAGCGTCTGGGTGTAGCCGAGGCCGAGCGCCCGCGCCGCGAGCCGCTGAGACGGGTGCACGGCTTCGATGCCCGCGCGGATCACCTCGGCCACGTATGCCGAGTACGTGAGCGTCACGGCCAGGGTGCCGAGCAGGATCAGCGGGATCCGCGTGTTGGTCAGGGTCGGGATGCCGAATCCGACGACATACAGGACGATGATGAACGGCAGTCCGCGGAAGATGTCGGTGTACGCCGCCGCGATCGCGCGCAGCGGCAGGAACACCGGACCCGGGAGCGTGCGCAGCACCGCGATCAGCAGCGCGACGATCGACACGGTGATCAGCGACAGCCCGAGCACCTGGAGGTTCACGAGGAACCCCTCCCAGACCCGCGGGAGCGATTCCCACGCGATCGTCGGGTTGAAGAACGCCTGCTGGACGGCGGCCCACCCCGGTGTCTGGATGACTGTGACCCACACGATGACCGCGAACGCGATCGTCGAGGCGACCGCGATCAGCACCGAGCGCTGCGACTGGCGCGCGCGGAAGGCCCGGCGTTCGAGCTCGAGCGCGCTCGGGGTGTGGGAGGTCACGGCACGACGGTACACGCCGCGGCGCGCACCGGACTCACGGGAGCCCCGGGCCTCACTGCAGCAGCGTGACGCCCTGGCCTGCGCCCAGCCACTCGTCGGTGATCTCGGCGAGCGTCCCGTTGTCGCGGAGGGTGTCGATCGCTGCCGAGACGCGCTCCGTGAGCGGCGAGTCCTTCGCCAGCACGACTCCCCATTCGTCGGCGACCCCGCCCGCGGGCAGTTCGCCCACGATGTAGGAGTTGTCGATGTAGAGCGCGGTCGCGAGGTACGCGGTCGGCAGGTCGATCACGAACGCGTCGAACTGCCCGGCGTTGAAAGCGGCGACGGCATCCTCGTTCGAGGCGTACAGAAGCGGGTCCACGTCCGGCTGGATGACCTCCTCGATCGTCTGCGCGCTCGTGGAGCCCGCCATCGCACCGAGGGTGAGGCCCTTGAGCCCGTCGATCGTGTCCACGCCGTCGGCCGCGCCGCCGTTGATCGCGACGACCGCCTGGCTGGCCGAGTAGTAGGGCGAGGAGAAGTCGACCGCCTGCTTGCGCTCGTCGGTGATCGTGTACTGCTGGATGTTGAAGTCGAAGTTCTTCGGTCCCGGCGCGATCGCGGCCTCGAAGCTCGTGCGCACCCACTCGACGTCTTCGGGCGCGAAGCCGAGCTCATCGGCGATCGCGTACGCGATCGCCGCTTCGAAACCCTCCCCGGAGGCGGGGTCGTCGTTCACAACGTAGGGCTCGTACGCGATGTCTCCGGTGGCGATCGTGAGCTTGCCGGGGGTGATGTACCCCTCGTCGGCCGACGCCGTGGTCTCCTCGCCCGACGGCGTACCACTCGCGGCGCAGCCGGTGAGGGCGAGGGCGGTGAGGGCGATGCCGGCCAGGGCGGCTCGCAGGGACGTGTGACGACGCGACATGGGTGCCTCCGGAGTTCGGGATGCGGCGCGCTCGTGCTGTCGGCGCGGCCGCAGCTTCCATCATGACCGGCGTCACGCGCGCGGGCCGCGTCCGGAGTCGCTCTGTTACGAGTTCTTCACATCCGGATGCCGCAACCGCCGCGCCGGGCCTGCTCAGCTCTTGCCGAGCTCGTCCAGCATGCGCCGCTGCTCCTCAGTCAGGCCGTCGTGCAGTTCACTCCGCGCGGCTGCGGACTCGCTCGCGCTGAGCGAGCCCGTGGCGGATGCCGAACCCGCGGCATCCGATTGCCCCGGCTTGCCGGTCGCGCGGTCGTAGAGCGCGCCCGCGTGGGCTTCGACCCGGTCATCGACCGCGTCGTAGATCGCCCATCCGATCAGGATGATGATCGGCGGCAGCACGTAGCCCCAGAACCAGCCGCCGACGCTCACGCTGGACAGCAGCACCGTGATCACCCAGACGATCAGCGCGACGAGGAACACCAGGACGCCCTGTACGACCTTCTCGCCGATCTTCGTGCGCTGGCCGGCCGAGCGCGACGCCATCTTCTGGAACAGGCCGTGGATGAGAGGCTTGATCCAGATCGTCAGTGCGGTGAGGATCACACCGGCCCAGAGCGCCGCCCAGCCGACGCGCGCCGGGGTGAACCAGCCGATGATCAGCAGCACGAGCACGGTGAAGACCAGAAGCGACAGGAACCGGACGACCCACTTCTTCATGCCCGCTACGTTGCCACGCGCGCGCGGCACGCGCCACCGCGGAGGTCAGTGCATCCGGACGAGCTGGTCCAGATCGTCGCCCGGGAGCTGGTCGACCACAGCGGTGACCTGCATGTCGACCAGGGTGATCCGACCCGAGACCGTCGTCAGGAACGCCGAGTCGGCGGCATCCCGGCCCGTCGCGATGCGCACGAGCGTGGACCGCGGGGCGAGCGTGGTCGCATCCACGACGCACCACGCCCCCTCCACCCACGCCTCGGCGACCGCGTGGAAATCCATCGGCGACAGACCGGGCGCGTAGACCGAGACCAGCCGCGCGGGGACGTTCAGCGCGCGCAGGAGCGCCACGGTCAGGTGCGCGTAGTCGCGGCACACGCCCTGACGGGCGAGCAGGGTGCGGATCGCGCCGTCGGTCGGAAGGCTCGAGCCGCTCACGTACGACAGGTGCGTGCCGACCCAGGACGAGACGGCGGCCAGAAGCTCGGCGGGGTCGGTGATCGTCCCGAACTCGGCGAACGCGGTCGGACCCAGCGCGTCGGACTCGGCGTAGCGGCTCGGCCGACGGTAGACGATGAGATCGGTCGCGTTCGCGACGGTGCCCGCCGCCTCGCCCTCGATCGACGCGTCGTACGAGGCGACCAGGCGGCCGACAGGGGAGGTCACGGTGTGCAGGCGCGTGCCGTGGGCGTCCGGGATCTGCTCGAAAGTGAGCGGCTCCCCGTCGAGCGTGAAGGAGACGTGCTCGGTCGTCGGCGTGTGGTGCCCGCTCACCGCCATCGAGAACACGAGTTCGGCGGGCTCGGTGACATCCAGCTCGATGCGGGCGGCGACGTCTCTCTTCATGACCCCAGGGTGGCACGCTCCGATGTCCGGCGCATTTCCGGACGCGGGCTTGACAGTGACGTGTGCCGCGCGAAAGCGGCGTGCGCTCAGTAAGAGGAGCGGGTGGGCGCCGGGTCGTCGGGGATGAACCGGGCAGCGAGGGCCTCCGAGCCGCGCGCGAGGAGCGACACGTCGGCGCCCACCAGGACGAAGGACGCGCCCGCGGCCAGGTACGCGTCCGCGATGTCGGGGTCGAACGCGTTCACACCGACCGGCTTGCCGGCGGAACGGACCGCCTCGAAGGTCCGCAGCACGGCCGCGCGGACATCGGGATGCGTCTGCTGCCCGAGCCGCCCCATCGACGCGGCGAGATCGGACGGCCCCACGAAGACGCCGTCCACCCCGTCGACCGCGGCGATCCCAGCGGCGGCATCCACTCCCGCGGACGTCTCGATCTGCACGAACAGCGAGACGTGCGCGTCGGCGTCCTCGAGATACCCGTCGACCCGGTTCCAGCGCGCCGACCGAGCGAGGGCGGAGCCCACGCCCCTCGTGCCGCGCGGGGGATAGCGCACGGCGGAGACCGCCTGCTCGGCATCCGCCACCGTCGACACCATCGGCACCAGGATGTTCTGCGCGCCGAGGTCGAGCACCTGCTTGATCGTGGAGACGTCGCCGATCGGCACCCGCACGACGGGCGTGATCGGGTACGCCGCGACGGCCTGGAGCTGCGCGAGGACCGATTCGAGCCCGTTGGGGGAGTGCTCCATGTCGATGAGCGTCCAGTCCATCCCGGATCCGGCGCAGATCTCGGCGACGAGCGGCGAGCCGGAGCACACCCAGATGCCGGCGAGGGGACGGGATGCCGCCGCCAGAGCGTCGCGGAAGGTCGGGCTCACACGAAACGGCATTCGATCACTCCCATCTCGGCGAAGTCGCACCTGACGCTATCGCCCCGCTGCACCCACATCGGGCGGGTGAAGGATCCGGCGAGGATGATCTCGCCGGTCTCCAGTCGCGCACCGTGCTGGTGGAACTTGTTCGCGAGCCACGCGACGCCGGTGGCGGGGTGCCCGAGGACGCCGGCGGCGACACCGGTCTCCTCGACCTCGCCGTTGCGGCTGAGCACACCGGGGACCCAGCGCAGGTCGATCTCGTCCGGGCGCTTGCGCACATCGCCGAGCACCATCGCGCCGTAGGCGGCGTTGTCTGAGATCGTGTCGACGATGGTCCGGCCCTCGAGCTCGATGTGGGAGTTGAGGATCTCCAGCGCCGGCACCGCGTAGTCGATCGCGGCCAGGGCATCCTCGAGCGTGCAGTCCGGGCCTTCCAGCGGGTGCTTCAGGACGAACGCGAGCTCGACCTCGACGCGGACGTTCGAGAAGCGCTCGACGGGGATGTCGTCGCCCGTGCGGTAGACGGTGTCGTCGAACATGACACCGTAGTCGGGCTCGGTGATCCCGGTCGCCTGCTGCATGGCCCTGGAGGTCAGCCCGATCTTGCGGCCGACGAGCAGGCGACCCGACGCGATCATGCGGTCGCGCCAGACCCCCTGGATCGCGTACGAGTCCTCGACGGTCGCGTCCGGGTGGCGCGCGGTGATGCGCGGGATGAGCTCGTGCGTGCGGTCGGCTTCGGCGAGCTCCTCCGCGATCCGCGCGATCTGCTCGGGTGTCAGCATCGGTTCTCCTTCGTCTCGGTGAAAGCCTGGGGACGAATCGGCATTCAGGGCCCCTGAGGGGGCGATCCGGTCGATTCGCCCCCGCGCTTTGACACGGGCGCGGGCTACAGCTGGTGGCCGAGCTTGTACTCGCCCTGCTTGTACTCCGGCATCGAGTCCTCGCCCGGGCGCGTGTACGAGAAGCCGTCGGCACCGATCGTGACGGCCATCTCGGAGTCATCGGTGCGGGCGACCACCGGCTGCGGATTGCCGTCGAGGTCGAGCACGAGCGAGGCCTCGGTGTACCAGGAAGGCACGACGGGGTTGCCCCACCAGTCGCGGCGCTGGTTGTCGTGCACGTCCCACGTGATCACCGGGTTGTCGGGGTCGCCGGTGTAGTAGTCCTGCGTGTAGATCTCCACGCGGTGCCCGTCGGGGTCGCGGAGGTACAGGTAGAACGCGTTAGAGACCCCGTGTCGGCCCGGGCCGCGCTCGATCGCGTCCGAGCGCCGGAGCGCGCCGAGCTTGTCGCAGATCGCGAGGATGTTGTGCTTCTCGTGCGTGGCGAACGCGACGTGGTGCATCCGCGGGCCGTCGCCCCCGGTCATCGCGGTGTCGTGCACGGTGGGCTTGCGACGCATCCACGCGGCGTAGACGGTGCCCTCGTCGTCCTGGATGTCCTCCGTCACCCGGAATCCGAGCGACTGCATGAAGTTCACCGCCCGCGGCACGTCGGGGGTCACCTGGTTGAAGTGGTCCAGGCGCACGAGCTCTCCGGGGGTGTGCAGGTCGTAGCGCCACGACAGGCGCTCGACGTGCTCGGTCTGGAAGAAGAACTCGTACGGGAAGCCGAGCGGGTCGGTCACCCGCACCGCATCCCCGATGCCCTTGACGAAGCCCTCCGCGCGACGTTCGACGCGGCATCCGAGCTCTTCGTAGAACGCGACGGCGCGGTCGAGGTCCGCGGGCGTGCGCACGCGGTACGAGAACGCCGCGACCGCGGCAACCGGCCCCTGGCGCAGGACCAGGTTGTGGTGGATGAACTCCTCGGTCGAACGCAGGTAGATCTCGCTGTCGTCCTCCTCCGTGACGTACAGGCCCAGCACGTCGACGTAGAAGACGCGGGATGCCGCCAGGTCGGTGACGACGAGCTCCATGTACGCGCACCGCAGGATGTCGGGCGCGGGCGCGGACGGCGTCGGGATCGGGTTGTCGGAGTGGATCGGCGCCTCCTGCGAGACGAAGAAGCCGGAGGAGGTCAGGGTCTTTGCGGTGTTCATGTCAGTGGGCGTCCTTGCTCTTTGGTGGTCGAGTGTCCAAGACTCGCCGTGAGTGCGGGCGGCTTCACGGCGCGTCTTGGACACTCAGCCGGGGTACTTGCCGAACGTGGGGTTGTGGGGCTCGCCGAGCGTGATGTGCACGGCCTGCTGGTCGGTGTAGAAGTCGATCGAGCGGTAGCCGCCCTCGTGTCCGAGACCGGACGCCTTGACGCCGCCGAACGGGGTGCGGAGGTCCCGGACGTTGTTGGAGTTCAGCCACACCATGCCTGCCTCGATCGCCTGGGCGAAGTTGTGCGCGCGGCGCAGGTCGCTCGTCCAGAGGTACGCGGCGAGCCCGTACTTCGTGTTGTTCGCGAGGGCCAGCGCCTCTTCTTCGGTGTCGAACGGCGTGATGGCGACGACGGGGCCGAAGATCTCCTCCTGGAAGATCCGCGCATCGGGTGCGACGTCGGCGAACACGGTGGGCGAGACGAAGTTCCCGGTCTCGAAACCCTCGGGGCGGCCACCGCCGGCGACCAGGCGCCCCTCGGTCTTGCCGATCTCGACGTAGGACATGACCTTCGCGTAGTGCTCGGGGTGCACGAGCGCGCCGACTTCGGTGGCGGGGTCGTGCGGATAGCCGACCTTCACGCGCGACGCCTGCGCGGCGTAGCGCTCCACGAAATCGTCGTACACGTCACGTTGGACCAGGATGCGGCTCCCGGCGGTGCAGCGCTCGCCGTTGAGGGAGAACACCCCGAAGATCGTCGCGTCGATCGCGGCGTCGAGGTCGGCATCCGCGAACACGATCGCGGGGGACTTGCCGCCGAGCTCCATGGACAGACCTTTGAGGTACGGTGCGGCGTTGCCGAAGATGAGCTTCCCGGTCGAACTCTCGCCCGTGAACGAGATGAGGGGCACGTCGGGGTGCTTCACCAGCGCGTCTCCGGCATCCTCGCCGAGTCCGTTCACGAGGTTGAAGACGCCCTTCGGAAGCCCCGCCTCCTCGAAGATCCCGGCCCACAAGGAGGCGGAGAGGGGCGTGAACTCGGCGGGCTTCAGCACGACGGTGTTCCCGGTCGCCAGCGCTGGGCCGAGCTTCCACGACTCGAGCATGAACGGGGTGTTCCACGGCGTGATGAGCCCGGCGACGCCGATCGGCTTGCGGTTGACGTAGTTCAGCTGCTTGCCCGGCACCTTGTAGGCGTCGTCGGCCTGCGCGACGATCAGGTCGGCGAAGAACCGGAAGTTCTCGGCGGCGCGCCGCGCCTGCCCGAGGGCCTGCGTGATCGGCAGGCCCGAGTCGTACGACTCGAGTTCGGCCAGGCGGGCATCGCGCGACTCGACGATATCGGCGATCCGGTGCAGCACGCGCGAGCGCTCGCGCGGGAGCATCCGCGGCCACGGGCCTTCGGTGAACGCACGCCGCGCGGCGGCGACCGCCAGGTCTATGTCGGCCTTCTTGCCGGCGGCCGCCTGCACGTACGTCTCGTTCGTGACGGGGTCGAGCACGTCGAAGGTGTCGCCGTCCTGCGAGTCGACGAACGCGCCGTCGATGTAGTGCTGGATGCGGGCGGGCAGGCCCTCGGGCACGCGATGGGTCGCGGGTGCTGTGGCGGTGTCGGTCATGGTGCTCCCTGTGGTTCGGAGGGTCAGAAGTTGGGGAGGCCGAGGGCCTCGTCGGGATGTTCGTGCGTCAAGTACGCGTCGAGGGTGGCCGAGCGGTGGCGTCGCGCGGTCATCTCGATCTCGCCGAGCGGGGCGCCCTGCTCGATGAGAGTCACGATCTCGGCGTGCTCCCGCACCGACTCGGCGGCGCGCCCGGGCACGAAACTGAAGGTCGAGTCGCGGAGATTGCCCAGCCGTGCCCATTCGGCGTTCACGAGTTCGAGCAGGCGCGGGTTGGCGCACGGTGCGAACAGGATCGCGTGGAACTCGTGATTGAGCGCGGTGAACGATCGAGGATCGAAGTGGTCCAGCGTCTCGACCATGAGGTCGTTGACCTGTCGCGCGCGGCGGAGATCGTCTGCGCTCAGCCGGCGTGCGGCCAGAGCAGTGGCCGTGCCCTCGAGGAAGCTCAGGGTCTGCATGCTGAACCGATACGAAGCGTCGTCGACCATCGACACGTGCGCGCCGACGTTGCGCTCGAACGTCACGAGCCCCTCGGCTTCGAGCTGCCGGATCGCCTCGCGCACGGGCACGACGCTCATGTCGAGCTCTTTCGCGATCGAGCCCAGCACGAGCCGGTATCCGGGGGTGAAGTCCTGATTCGCGATGCGGCCTTTGATGAAGCGGTAGGCGCGCTGCGACTTGCTCTGCGCAGCACCCACGCCGGCGGCACCCATCGTCGTCAGTTCTTCCGGCGCCATGCGTCGTACCTCGCTCTCCACTCGGCGTTCATCGGGAACAGTCCGTCGACGGGGTGACCGGCGCGGACCTGTTGGGCGACGTAGGCGTCCTCGTCCTCCTGTGCCAGCGCCGCGTCGACGACCTCGTCGGCGAGGGCCGGCGGGATCACGATGACGCCGTCGCCGTCGCCCACGATGATGTCGCCCGGCTGGACGGTCGTGCCGCCGCATCCGATCGTGACATCGTGCTCCCACGGGACGTGCTTGCGTCCGAGGACGGCCGGGTGGGGTCCGGCGGAGAAGACGGGGATGCCGACCTCGGCGACCGTGTCGTAGTCGCGCACCCCGCCGTCGGTGACGATTCCCGCGGCGCCCCGGGCCTGCGCGCGCAGGGCGAGGACGTCGCCGAGGGTTCCGGAACCGGTCTCGCCGCGCGCCTCGATCACGATGACCTCACCCTCGCCGACGGCGTCGAACGCACGCTTCTGCGCGTTGTAGCCGCCGCCGTGGCTCTGGAACAGGTCCTCGCGGCCGGGGACGAAGCGCAGGGTCTTGGCGGTGCCGACGATCTTGGTGCCGGGGTGCATCGGCCGCACCCCGTCGATCGTGACGTTGTTCAGCCCGCGCTTGCGCAGCTGGGCCGAGAGTCCGGCGACGGGCACGCGCAGGAGCTTCTCGCGCAGGTCCGGGGTCACGCCCGTTCCCGCCGGAACAGGCGTTTCGGCGGAGGCAGGCTCGGCAGTCGCGGATGCGCCTGTGTCGGCCGGAACTCCTGATCCGGAGAGCCCGGCGGCTTCGGGGGAGCCCCACGCCTCGGCGCGCTGCAGATCGTCGACGGCGGGAAGGGACCCCAGCGCCGGATCGAAGGATGCCGCGCCCTGGGTCACCGTGGTGCGCAGGCGCCCGGTGCTCGATCCGGAACCGGACACCTCCACCTCGACGACGTCGCCCGGGACGACGACGGAGGAGCCGGCCGGCGTTCCGGTGAGGATCACGTCGCCGCTCTCCAGCGTGAAGTGCTGCGACAGGTCCGCGACGAGCTGCGGGAGCGGGAAGATCAGGCCCGCGGTCGTGTCGTCCTGCGCGAGCTCGCCGTTGACCCAGGTCCGCAGCTGCAGGTCGGCCGGATCCACGGTGCGGGCGTCGAGCAGCGCCGGGCCGATCGGGGTGAAGCCGTCGCCGCCCTTGGACCGCACGTTCGAACCCTTGTCGTTCGCCCGCAGGTCGTACAGGCCGAAGTCGTTCGATGCGGTGACCCAGGCGACGTGGTCCCAGGCGTCGGCGAGCGGGACCCGGCGGGCGGGCGTGCCGATCACGAGCGCGATCTCGCCCTCGAACGCGAGGAGCTCGGTTCCGGCCGGGCGCTCGATCGTCCGTCCGGATGCCGCCACGGAGCTCGACGGCTTGAAGAAGTAGGAGGGGGCGGCGGGTCGTCGGCCGCGCTGGTCGGCACGGGACGCGTAGCTCAGGTGGATCGCGATGATCTTGCCCGGCCGGGCCGGCAGCGCGCCGAAACCGTGGGGTGCGGCATCCGTTGAAAGTGTCATGAGCTCCCTCGCCCTTGCGTCGTATGTGAAATCGTATATGATCGGCTGCGCCCCCGGCAAGCTCGTTCTCGACGAGATGCCAGACAGCGCAGTCGATCGACACTGGAGTCACATATGTCCACACGCACCCCGGACGGTTTCACCCCGACCGGCACCATCGCCACCGCCGCGGACCGCCGCCGCGTGGTCTTCGCGACCGTCGTCGGCACCACCGTCGAGTGGTACGACTTCTTCATCTACGCCACGGCGGTCGGGCTCGTCTTCGGCCAGCTCTTCTTCGCGCCGCTCGGCGCGAACAGTGCGATCGTCGCCTTCGCCACGGTGGGCGTGAGCTTCCTCTTCCGCCCCCTCGGCGCCTTCCTCGCCGGCCACTTCGGCGACAAGTACGGCCGCAAGGTGGTGCTGATGTGGACCCTGATCCTGATGGGCGCCGCCACCGCGCTCATCGGCGTGCTCCCCACGTACGAGGCGATCGGCATCGCCGCGCCCATCCTGCTCGTCCTGCTCCGCATCCTCCAGGGCATCTCCGCCGGTGGCGAGTGGGGCGGTGCGGTGCTCATGGCCGTCGAGCACGCTCCGCGCACGCGCCGCGGCGCGTTCGGCGCGTCGCCGCAGATCGGCGTTCCGCTGGGACTCCTGCTGGCCTCGGGTGTCATGGCGCTCATGGCGATGATCGCCCCCGGCGACGCGTTCCTGGAGTGGGGCTGGCGCGTGCCGTTCCTGCTCAGCGTCGTCCTGATCCTCGTCGGGTACTACGTCCGCCGGCGCGTGGAGGAGAGCCCGGTCTTCGCCGAGCTCGCCGAGCGCAAGGAGAAGGCCAAGATGCCGATCATCACGCTCTTCCGCAAGCACCTGCTGCTCGTGATCATCGCCGCGCTCGTGTTCGCAGGCAACAACGCCGTGGGCTACATGACCACGGGCGGGTACATCCAGGGATACGCGACCAACCCCGACGGTCCGCTCGCGCTCGAGCGGGGTCCGGTGCTGTGGGCGGTCGCAGGGTCCGCGATCACCTGGCTGCTGTCCACGCTGGCCGCCGGCTTCATCTCGGACCGCATCGGTCGCCGCACGACGTACATCATCGGGTGGATCCTGCAGCTGGTCGGTGTCTTCACGCTCTTCCCGCTCGTGAACACCGGAGACATCGGCCTGCTGTTCGCGGGCCTCGCGATCCTCACGATCGGCCTGGGCTTCACGTACGGCCCGCAGGCGGCGCTGTACTCCGAGCTGTTCCCGGCATCCATCCGCTTCTCGGGAGTGTCGATCTCGTACGCGATCGGCGCGATCCTGGGTGGCGCCTTCGCGCCCACGATCGCGACCGCACTCGTGCAGGCGACCGGATCGACGATGTCGGTCACGTGGTACCTCGCGGGCATGACGGTGATCGGCCTGATCGCGACGCTTCTGCTGCGCGACCGGTCCGGCATCCCGCTCGGACCCGACCACGAGGACGAACAGTCGGTCAGCCCGATCCGCGGTCTCGCGCGCGCCTGACGTGCATCCTCCTGAGCCCCGTGCCGATCGGTGCGGGGCTCAGGAGTTCACGCGGATGATCTCCTGCTGGTAGGGCGCGATCACGCGACCCGAGATGCGCAGGTCCAGCAGCAGGAACGGTCGCTCGGATGCCGGCGTCCGGGTCCATTCCGCGAGTCGCTCGAGGTCGGCGAGGGTGCGGACGACGACCCCCTCCGCGCCGAAGCCCCGCGCGACCTCGGCGAAGTCGACCTGGGGGATGAGCATGGGTCCTTCGGCGAGCCCCTTGAGTCCGTAGAGGTTCACCTCGGCGCCGTAGGCCGCGTCGTTCCAGACGACCGCGAGGCCGCGGCCGGCGGCGGTCCGAACCGCCGACTCCAGGTCGGCGAGGGCCATGAGGCCTCCACCATCGCCCGTCGTCAGCACGATCGTGGCGTCCGGCCGCGCGCGGGCGGCGCCGGGAACGCTCGCGAAGCCCAGTCCGATCGACTGGAACGCCGTGCCGATCATCATCATCCGATCGGGCGAGGCGACCGGCCAGTACATGTTGGCCCAGCCGATGAAGTGCCCGCCGTCCGACACGACCACCCGGTCCTCCGGGAGCAGCTCGCCGATCCGCTGCGCCGCCGACCGGGGGTCCAGGCGCCCGTCCGGCGCGAGCTCGTCGCCCGCGTCGTACGTCCGGGCGGATGCCGCGTCCACGCTCTCCCGCCAGCCGCTCGGTGCCGCGTCGATCGTGTCGAGCGCTTCGGCGATCGCGGCGGCGACGAGTCCGGCAGCCCCGCGGATGTACGCGCCCACGTGCGGATGCGTCGCCGCGACGGCCAGGTCGACCTGGATCACGCGGGTACCCGGGGCGAAGAGCGCCCCGAAACGCATCGTGAACTGGTTGAGGGAGGCGCCGAAGACGACAGCGACGTCGGCCTCGGCGATGAGCTGCATCGCCTTCTCTGCGCCGAAGCCGCCGGTCACGCCGAGGTCGAATTCGGCGCGCGGGAAAATGCCGCGGCCGAGCGCCGTGGAGGCGGTGAGGGCTCCGGTCGCGTCCGCGATGGCGCCGAGGGCGGCGCCGGCGCCCGCGAGCCACGCGCCGCGGCCGGCGAGCAGCAGGGGGCGCTTCGCGGCGGCGAGTGCGGCGGCGGCATCGCGGATCGCCTGCGCGGCGAACGGCCCTGCGGGGGCGACGGGTGCGGGCAGGCGCGGAGCGGGCGGCTCGGGCGCCGGGCCCGCGTCGAGCGCAGCGACGTCGTAGGGGATCGCGAGCACGGTCGGCACCCGGTAGGTGAGGGCGTGCTCGATCGCGATGATCGTCGTGGCGGCGGCATCCGTCCGGCCCACCGTGTATGTGCGCGCGCCGACCGCCGAGGCGAGCGCGATCTGATCCACACCCCAGGGCCGACGGCCCGACGTGGGTTCGTCGCCCACGACCAGGATGAGCGGGACGTGCGCCTGCACCGCCTCGGCGAGCGCGGTGAGGGTGTTCGTGAACCCGGCACCGTACGTGGCGGTCGCGGCGGCGAGGCCCCCGCCCGCCCGGTGATACGCGTCGGCGGCGACGACGCCGCCGGCCTCGTGGCGGACGGCGGTGAAGCCGACCCGGGTGGACCGCTCGAGCGCGTCGAGGAAGTAGGCGTTGCCGTTGCCCATCACCCCGAAGACATGATCGATGTGACCGGAGAGAGCGGCGGCGACGTGCGCGGAGACGGTGGACATGACAGGACCTCGAGACGGGACGGAGGGAAAGGATCCGTATGTGTCTCGCGCGCCACGGGATCGGCGGCTGCGTGCCCATTTTCCGAGCACCGGCGGCTCGGAAGCGGCCGGACAGGTCGAGTATAGGGCCGTCGCGTTCCGGTCGTCGGAAGCCCGGCGCTCCTGGTGCCCCACGCCTCGCCGCAGGCCCCACCGGTCACAACGGGTCCGACGACCGGACCAGTCTCAGCCGCCCAGCGAGGCGCGGATCACCGCCGCCGACCGCTCCAGTCGCGCAGCGATCGCGATGTCGGCGTTCGCGCTCGCGACGAACACGACGGCGACCGCCGCCACCTCGCGGCCGGGCAGCACCAGCGGTACGGCAACCGATCGCAGACTCGGGATCACCTCGTCGTGGCTCGTGGCGAAGCCGCGAGCGGCGGCCTCGGCCACCTCGGCGCGGAGCGCGGCCGACGCATCCGCCGGCAGCGCGTGGGGGAGTCCCGCGAGGATCGCCTTGCCGGGCGCGCCGACCGTGACCGGATGCCGCGTCCCCGGTCGCTGCGCGACCGAGGCGATGGCCCGCCGGGGTTCCACGCTCGTGAGCGTCACGCACTCGTCGTGGTCGAGGACCGCGAGGAAGCACGTCATGCCGAGTTCGTTGGCCACTGCGGTGAGTTCGGGGAGGGCCTCGGCCTGCAGGTCATGCGCCACGCCCGCGGCGAGCGCCGCCATCCGCGCGCCGAGGCTGATCCGACCCGCGACGTCGCGGCGGATCAGCCCATGGCCCTCGAGCGTGCGCAGCAGGCGATAGGCGACCGAGCGATGCACCGCGAGACGTTTCGCGACCTCGTCGATCGAGAGCGGCTCGCCCGCGTCGGCGAGGATCTCGAGGATCCGGATGCCGCGACTGAGTGTCTGCGAGGGTGGAGCGGCGGTGTCCGGCATGACGTCGACTCCTTCGGTGTCCTTGTGCGACGGGTGCCGAACATATACGATCTGTTCAACAGTGGAACGCCATGTTCGAATATAGAACAAAACGTGCCTCTGCGCAAACGCCGTTCGCGGTGACCTCGACATCGCCGTCCGAGGAGGACACATGCAGTTCCACCACCACGGGTACGTCTCCGCCGACCCTCGGCTGCAGGATGCAGCCGGCACGGGCATCGATCGGCCCGCCGATCTGCCCGACGAGGTCGACGTGCTGATCGTCGGGTCCGGTCCCGCCGGCATGCTGCTCGCGGCGCAGATGTCGCAGTTCCCGGACGTCACGACGCGCATCATCGAGCGCCGGGACGGCCGCCTCGTGCTCGGTCAGGCGGACGGCATCCAGCCGCGCAGCGTCGAGACGTTCCAGGCGTTCGGGTTCGCCGAGCGGATCGTCGCCGAGGCGTACAACATCGCGTACATGAATTTCTGGGGGCCCGATCCCGAGAACCCGCGCAACATCATCCGCACCGCCCGGACCGAGGACTACGCGTTCAAGATCAGCGAGTTCCCCCACCTCATCGTGAATCAGGCGCGGGTGCTCGACTACTTCGCGGAGGCGGCGGCGCGCGGTCCCGCCCGTATCGTCCCCGACTACGGCGTCGATTTCGTCGGCCTCACCGTGCACGAGCACGGGGAGTTCCCGGTCGAGGTGCGGGTGCGCGCAGGCGCCGTCGAGCGCACCGTGCGCGCCAAGTACGTCGTCGGCAGCGACGGTGCGCGCAGCGGTGTCCGCGAGGCGATCGGCCGCAAGCATGTGGGCGCCTTCGCCGCACACGCGTGGGGGGTTATGGACGTGCTCGTCAACACGGACTTCCCCGACTGGCGCACGAAGTGTGCGATCAACTCCGAGGCCGGCAACATCCTGCACATCCCGCGCGAGGGCGGTTACCTGAGCCGTATGTACATCGACCTCGGCGAAGTCTCCGCGGACGACGATCACCGCGTGCGGCGGACGCCGGTCGAAGAGGTCATCCGCCGCGCGAACGAGATCCTGCACCCGTACTCGATCGACGTGAAGCAGGTCGCGTGGAGCAGCGTCTACGAAGTCGGCCACCGCGTGACGGATCACTTCGACGACGCCGCCGACGAAGACGGTCGCGAGCCGCGCGTGTTCCTCACCGGCGACGCCTGCCACACCCACAGTGCCAAGGCGGGACAGGGCATGAACGTCTCGATGCAGGACGGCTTCAACCTGGGCTGGAAGCTCGGACACGTGCTCACCGGGCTCGCGCCCGCGTCGCTCCTGTCGACGTACTCGGCAGAGCGCCAGCCCGTCGCGCAGCAGCTGATCGACTTCGACCGCGAGTGGTCCTCGCTCATGGCCCGCAAGCCCGAGGAGATCTCCGATCCGACCGAGCTCGCGACGTTCTACCTGGGCACGGCGGAGTTCCCGTCGGGCTTCATGACGCAGTACGGTCCGTCCTCGATCGTGACGGATGCCGCCCACCAGGCGCTCGCCGCCGGCTTCCCCGTCGGCAAGCGTTTCAAGAGCGTCGAGGTCGTCCGGGTGTGCGACGGCAACGTCGTGCACCTCGGCCACCACGCGAGAGCGGATGGCCGGTGGCGCGTCTACGCGTTCGCGCCGGCCGGTGACCCGGCGGGGCTGCACGAGTGGGCCGACGCGGTCGTCGCGACTATCGCCCGGTTCACTCCCGCCGGCGCCGACGTCGACGCCGTGTTCGACGTGAAGGCGATCTACCGGCATCCGTTCGAGGAGATCGACATCACGCGGGTGCCCGCGCTGTTCCTCCCGCGCACCGGGCCCCTCGCGCTGACGGACTGGGAGAAGGTGTACGCCGCCGGCCCGAGCGCCTGGACGGATGCCGACATCTTCGCCGAGCGCGAGCTGTCCGATGACGGAGTGGTCGTCGTCGTCCGACCGGATCAGTACGTCGCGGGTGTCTTCCCGCTTGCCGCGACCGAGGAGCTCGCCGCGTTCTTCGCGTCCGCCCTCCTGCCGCAGGTCGCGACGGCGTCCGCGCACTGACCGTCCGTGTCGGACAAGGAGCACCCGAACGCTGTACGACGCGTACATCGTCCTGGTGCCCGCACCTGACCAGAATGACAAGTGAACCCTGAGCACGAAGGAGCCCCGATGACCGAGAACCGCGAGTCCGCCCTGCTGGCTGACGTCCCCGACGGCCTGTTCATCGGCGGCGAATGGCGTGCCGCGACCGAGGGCAAGCAGTTGCGGGTGTTCGACCCGGCGACCGGCCGCGTCGTGAAGACGATCGCCGACGCGTCGCCGGAGGACGGCAAGGCCGCGATGGATGCCGCCGTCGAGGCCTTCCCCGCGTGGGCGAAGACCCCGGCACGGGAGCGCGCCGAGATCCTGCGTCGCGCGTTCGACCTGCTGCAGGAGCGCAAGGAGGACTTCGCGCTCCTCATGACGATCGAGATGGGCAAGCCCCTGGCCGAAGCGCGCGGCGAGGTCGGCTACGGCGGAGAGTTCCTGCGTTGGTTCAGCGAAGAGACCGCGCGCATCCAGGGCCGCTACGGAGCGAACCCCGAGGGCACCGGCCGCATGATCGTGTCGCAGCATCCGGTCGGCCCCTGCTTCCTGATCACTCCGTGGAACTTCCCGCTCGCGATGGCGACCCGCAAGATCGCGCCCGCGCTTGCCGCGGGATGCACGGTCGTCATCAAGCCCGCCGAGCTCACCCCGCTCACCACCCTGTACTTCGCGAAGCTTCTGGAGGACGCGGGCCTGCCCAAGGGTGTCGTGAACGTCTTCACGACGTCGACCTCCGGCGCGGTCTCCGAGCCGATCATCCGCGACCCGCGGCTGCGCAAGCTCTCCTTCACCGGCTCGACCGGAGTCGGACAGCGTCTGCTCGAGCAGGCGTCGCAGGGCGTTCTGCGCACCTCGATGGAGCTCGGTGGCAACGCGCCGTTCGTGGTGTTCGAGGACGCGGATCTCGACAAGGCGGTCGACGGGGCGATCCTGGCGAAGTTCCGCAACATCGGTCAGGCCTGCACGGCGGCCAACCGCTTCATCGTGCACCGTGCTGTGGCCGACGAGTTCGCCCGCCGCGTCACCGAGCGCGTGAAGGCGTTCAAGATGGGCCGCGGCACCGAGGACGGCGTCGTGATCGGCCCGCTCATCGATGACCGGGCGGTCGCGAAGGCCGAAGAGCTCGTGGGAGACGCCGTCGAGCGCGGCGCGCAGCTCCTCACCGGCGGTCAGCGCGGCGTGATCGACGGTCTCGGCGACGGCACGTTCTACGAGGCCACCGTCCTCTCCGACGTCGCGGCCGGCAGCGACATCCTCCGCGAGGAGATCTTCGGCCCCGTCCTGGCGATCGTCCCGTTCGACACGGAGGACGAAGCCGTCGCGATCGCGAACGACACCGAATACGGGCTCGTCTCCTACGTCTTCACCGAGTCGCTCTCGCGCGGGCAGCGCATGATCGACAAGCTCGAGACCGGCATGATGGGCCTGAACGTGGGCGTCGTCTCCAACGCCGCAGCCCCCTTCGGCGGTTGGAAGATGTCGGGCCTCGGCCGAGAGGGCGGCGCCGAGGGAATCCACGAGTACCTGCAGACGAAGTACACGCTCACCGCGAACCCGTACGCCTGACACCGGAGGACGAAGGGGTGGATGCCGCGGCATCCGCCCCTTCGTCATACACCGCGCACGTCCCCTGTGCGGAGGAGACTGAGCTCATGCGGCAGCGCGACATGATCGAGCGGCGGCTGCGCTCGCATCGGCTGAGCGCGCCGGCCCCGACCGTCGCGGAGGCGGCCGCGCACATGCTCGCGACACAGGGGCAGGAGTTCTGGGGCGGCCGCTGGGCGCTGGCGGTCCGCACGCGCGGCACGCCCGCGCTGAGCGCCGTGGACGCGGCCTTCGACCGGGGCGAGATCGTCCGCTCCTGGACGATGCGTGGGACGATCCACATCATCCCGGCGCGCGACCTCGCCTGGGTGCTGTCCCTGACCGCCGAGCGGCAGAGTCGAGGCGCCGCCGCCGTGCACCGCCGAGAGGGGATCGATGCCGACGTCCTGGCGCGTGCTGAGCGGGTGACGCGCGCGGCACTCGTCGGCGGCGGGCGCCTGACACGGGCCGAGCTGTTCAGCGTGCTCGAAGGCGGTGGAGTGTCGACGGCGGGGCAGCGGGGGTATCACGTGCTTGTCGCGCTTTCTCTGCGCGGGGTCGTGTGCCAAGGCCCCGTGGTGCCGCGTGAGGGGGGACCGTCGCGCGAGCAGTACCTCGTGCGCACGGACGAATGGATCGTCGAGTCCGCGAGCCCGGCGGACCCGTTCGCGGAGTTCTTCGCGCGCTACGTCGCCTCGCACGGGCCCGCCGGCGCGCGGGACTTCGCGTGGTGGTCGGGTCTGCCGCTCGGTGTGGCGCGGGCCGCCGCGGAGGCGGCATCCGATCGGCTCGTCGAGATCGACGCCGACCCCGAACCTGTGTGGATCGCTGCGGGCCCGGCGCCCCGCCGACTCACCACCGTGCCCGACCTCCTCGCCCTGCCGCCGTTCGAGGAGTACTACCTGTCGTACGCCGACCGATCGGTTCCGTGCGCGCCGGAGTTCCTCGCCCGTATCGGTCCGGGGATGAACGGCATCGTGCGCCCGATCCTGGTGTCCCGCGGCGAGATCGTCGGTGTCTGGACGCACTCGGTCGCGGTGGGACGGCACGCCGAGCACCCGCTGCCGGAGCTCTTCGTTCCCGATGCGGCGACGGATGCCGAGATCTCGGGCGCACTCGAGCGTTATCGCGCCTTCATCACCGGCTGAGCGGCGGCGTGCCACACTGGCTCCGTGAACAGGCGGTCGGTGCCCGGCGGGCGTGCCCTCGTGATCGTGATCGTGGCCGCGTTCGCCGTGCTCTACGGCGTGGTGGTCGCGCTGTACGCCTGGCACGAGCGCAACACCACGGTCGAGGGGTGCAACGGAGAGGCGCCGGCCGACGCCGTCCTGATCAAGCTGACGCCCGAATCCGTGAACGCGTCGACCGATCGGATCGTCACGAACCTCGAGGTGCTGTCTTTCGGGCCGATCGGCGCCGATGAGACGGGCCTGCTCACCGAACCCCTCACGGTGCTCGTGAGCGACACGGACGGTCCGCGGACCTTCACGATCGCGCAGGACGAGATACCCTCACCGCAGTCCGTGAACTTCATCACGACGGGCTTCATCGAGCAGTGGCCGTTCGACGCGCACACCGTCGACATCGCCGTCGTGTCCTCGCGCGAGGTGGACGGGGTCGGGGAGGTCATTCCGACCGTCCTCTGCGGATCGGCCCACGTTCCGGGCTGGGACTTCTCCTCGCAGGAGGTCGCCGGCACGAGCGAGATCGTCATCGACGGTCAGCCGGTGACGCAGGTGCAGATCACCGCCACCCGCTCCGGCGCCACGATCGTGTTCGGAATCGTGATCCTCGTGCTCATGACGGTGCTGCCCGTGATCGGCCTCACGGTCGCGATCGTGGCATACCGCGGTCTCCGCAAGGTGGAGGCCACCCTGATGAGCTGGCTGGCGGCGATGCTCTTCGCCACGATCCCGCTGCGCACGTTCCTTCCCGGGTCACCGCCGATCGGCTCGTGGGTGGACTACCTCGTCGTGCTCTGGGCGGTCGCGGGTCTGGTGCTGGCCCTCGTCATCTACGTGCGCGCGTGGCTGCGCTGGAGCACACCGGGCGCACGCGCGTCCGTGGACGGCGCCGGGGCGGTGGCGGTCGCGATCGCCGCGGCGCCGGCCGCAGACGCCGTCGACTCGTCGACCTCGGGCGACGGCGCCGCCGACTGAGCTCAGCCTCCCGCGTGCCGGTCGAGGAACGCGTAGACCTCGTTGTCGTCGACCCCGGGGAAGGCACCGCGGGGGAGCGGCGAGAACATCTGCATGTGCACGCGGGCGCTCGGCCACGCCTTGCCCTGCCATCGCTCGGTGACCTCGGTCGGAGGGCGGCGGCAGCAGGATTCATCGGGGCAGGTCGAGGTGGCGCGTTTCTGGGTCTCGCGGCCGCGGAACCACTTCGCGTCGTCGAACGGCACGCCGACGGTGATCGAGAACTCGCCGTCCTTCGTCGATCCGGTCTGCGTCGAGCACCAGAACGTGCCCGCCGGGGTATCGGTGTACTGGTAGTGCTCCGTCGTGCGGTTCTGCTCCTCGAACGCGGAGCGGGCGAGGAACCGGCGGCACAGGATCTGACCCTCCACCGAGCCGGTCACATCGTGCGGCACCGGAAGGTCGTCGTTCTCGTACACGCGGGAGATCGCCCCCGAGCCGTCCGCTCGCAGGAAGTGCAGTCGGATCCCGAGGTGCGTCGTGAGCAGGTTCGTCATCCGCATCGCCGCCGCCTCGTGCGTGACGCCGAACGCGTCGCGGAAGTCCTCCACGGCGAGGTTGCGGTCGCGCTTGGCCTGGCTCAGGAAGGCGACGGATGCCGCTTCGGGCATGAGCGCGCACGCTGCGAAGTAGTTGATCTCGAGCCGCTGCATCAGGAAATCGGCGTAGTCGGTCGGACGCTGATGTCCGAGGAGTCGATGAGCCATGGCCTGGAGCGCCATCGATCGCAGGCCATGGCCGCCCGGAATCGACGCGGGAGGCAGGTAGATGCGGCCGTGCTCGAGGTCGGTGACCGAGCGAGCCGAATGCGGCAGGTCGTTCACATAGATCAGTTCGAATCCCAGCTGCTGGGCCATGACGCTCACCGTGCGGTGCGTGAGCGCCCCCGACACGTGACCCGCGGCCTTGAGCTGCTTCTCGGCGAGCTGCTCGATCTCGGGGAGGTAGTTGTCGGCATCCCGCATGCGCAGCCGAAGTTCGGTGTTCGCGCGCCTGGCCTCCTCGGGTGTCGCGATCGCTTCGCGCTCGCGGCGCTGCAGTTCGCGATGCAGGCCCAGGATCGATTCGATCGTCTCGTCGGGGATGCCCTTCGTGACGCGCACGGGCGGGACGCCGAGCTGGCGGAACACCGAACTCGCCTGCGCGCGCTCGAGCTCGATCTCCAGCGCGGCCCGGCGGTTCGGAGGCTCCGGGGAGAGCAGCTCGGTGACCTCGACCCCGGTCGCGGTCGCGATCGCCTGCAGCAGCGAGAGCTTCGGCTCGCGCTTGCCGTTCTCGATCAGGCTGAGCTGGCTGCCGGCGACTCCCACACGCTCGCCGAGCTCGTCCAGGGTGAGGCCATGCGCCACACGCTGATGACGGATGCGGTGGCCGAGGGTGGACAGCTCGATCGAGGTGGGCGCCATTCTTTGATGCTAGCGAAAGATTCGCACTTCTTGCGACGAAGACATCCGGAAAACTCTTCGGAACACCACGCATAGTGGAGGAAGACCACCGATCTGAGCCGATCGAACAGGAGTAATCATGGCCCTTGCCGACATCTTCACCCGGCCCTCGAACACGCCCGCCCGCCGCAACCCCGCCGCGACGGGCTTCGGAGCACGGCCGACCGTCGAGGGGGACGGCATGGCCGCGCTCGTGGCATGGGTCGATCAGATCGCCGCGCTGACCCAGCCCGACCGCATCCACTGGGTCGACGGGTCCCGCGCTGCGAACGACGCGCTGCTGCGCGAGATGGTCGACGAGGGCAAGATCATCAAGCTCAACCCCGAGTGGCGGCCGGGCTCGTACCTCGCCCGTTCGCACCCGAGCGACGTCGCGCGCACCGAGGCCCGCACCTTCATCGCGTCCGAGCTCGAAGAGGACGCCGGGCCCACGAACAACTGGGTCGCCCCGTCCGAGATCCGTGCGACGATCACGCCGCTGTTCGAGGGCAGCATGCGCGGGCGCACGATGTACGTCGTCCCGTTCTCGATGGGTCCGGTCGGCGGTCCGCTCTCGCACATCGGCGTGCAGGTCACCGACAGCGCCTACGCCGTGACCTCGATCGGCATCATGACGCGGGTCGGCGTCGGCGTGCTCCGCGAGATCGCGGCGGGCGCGCCGTGGGTCAAGACCGTGCACTCGGTCGGCGCTCCGCTCGCTCCCGGCGAGCAGGACGTCGCGTGGCCCTGCAACGACGAGAAGTACATCGTCCACTTCCCCGACACGCTCGAGGTGTGGTCCTTCGGCTCGGGCTACGGCGGCAACGCGATCCTCGCCAAGAAATGCTTCGCGCTGCGCATCGCCTCGGTCATCGGTCGCGACGAGGGCTGGCTTGCCGAGCACATGCTGCTCATCCGGGTGATCGACCCGGCGGGCAAGGCGTTCCACGTCGCGGCGGCGTTCCCGTCCGCATGCGGCAAGACGAACCTCGCGATGCTCCGTCCCTCCATCCCCGGCTGGCGGGTCGAGACGCTGGGCGACGACATCGCGTGGCTGCGCCCCGGCGAGGACGGGCGCCTCTGGGCGATCAACCCCGAGGCGGGTTTCTTCGGTGTTGCTCCCGGCACGGGGGAGTCGACGAACGTCACGGCGGTCGAGACCCTGTGGGGCAACACGATCTTCACGAACGTCGCCCTCCGTCCCGACGGCGACGTCTGGTGGGAGGGTCTGACGGACGAGGCGCCCGCGAACCTCATCGACTGGGAGGGCAACCCGTGGACGCCGGCATCCGGTCGTCCCGCCGCGCACCCGAACTCGCGCTTCACGGTCGGAGCGGGCCAGTGCCCGCAGATCGCGAGCGACTGGGAGGCTCCCGAGGGCGTTCCGCTCGACGCGATCCTGTTCGGCGGCCGCCGCGCCACGAACGTCCCGCTCGTCGTCGAGGCCACCGACTGGACGCACGGTGTCTTCATGGGCTCGAACATCTCCTCCGAGCGCACGGCGGCTGCCGAGGGCACGGTCGGTGAGCTCCGCCGCGACCCGTTCGCGATGCTCCCGTTCTGCGGCTACAACATGGCCGACTACTTCGGGCACTGGCTCTCGGTCGGGCAGAAGCTGCGCTTCGACCGGGCTCCGCGCATCTTCCAGGTGAACTGGTTCCGCAAGGGCGCCGACGGCCGGTTCCTGTGGCCCGGCTTCGGTGACAACGCCCGCGTGATCGACTGGATCATCCGCCGCATCGAGGGTGCCGTTCCGGCGGTCGACAGCCCGATCGGGCGCCTTCCCCGCACGGAGGACCTGAACCTGGACGGGATCGAGGTTCCGCAGGCCGACCTGGACGAGCTGTTCGCGATCGATCGGTCCTCGTGGCTGCGCGAGGCGGAGCTGACCGAGGAGTTCTACGCAACCTTCGGCGGCCGCATCCCCGCCCCGCTCCAGTCCGAGCTGCAGGCCCTGCGGTACCGCCTCCAGCGCTCCTGATCCGCTGGATCTCTGTTCCCGCCGAGAAGGTCCCTCTTCCGCCGAGGTGGTCCCTTTCCCGCCGAGAATGTGCCCACCATCTCGGCGGAAGAACCACCATCTCGGCGGAAGAACCACCACCTCGGGGGGCGGCGAGGGCGCGCGGGTCAGACCAGGAGCTGGTGCTTCGCGAGGTCGCGGTAGAGCGGCGTCGAGGCCACGAGCTCGGAGTGCGTCCCCTGGCCGATGACCTGACCGTGATCCAGCACCACGATCCGGTCGCTGTCCACCACGGTCGACAGGCGGTGCGCGATCACGATGAGCGTCCGGTCGGCGGCGACGGCGTCGATCGCGTCGCGCATGCGCTGCTCGTTCACGCCGTCCAGGGATGAGGTGGACTCATCCAAGAGCAGGATCGGCGGCGCAGCCAGCAGCGCCCGTGCGATCGCGAGACGCTGACGTTCGCCGCCGGAGAGCATCACGCCGTCCTCGCCGACGGGGGCGTCGACGCCGAGCGGGCTCCGTTCGAGCACCTCGCCCAGGTTCACGGCGCGCAGCACACGCTCGCAATCGGCATCCGTCGCGTCGGGGGACCCGAGCCGGAGGTTGTCGCCGATCGTGCCGGCGAGCGTGGGAGCGTCCTGCTCGACGTAACCGAACTGCGCGCGCAGCTCATCGCGCGGCAGCGTGCGGATGTCGCGACCGTCCAGAGCGATGGCCCCGCCGGTCGGGTCGTAGAACCGCTCGATGAGCGACAGGATCGTGCTCTTGCCCGCGCCGCTCGGCCCGACGAGGGCGACGCGTGCCCCGCGGGGCACGTCGAACGTGACGCCGCGCAGCACATCGCGCTCGGGCTCGATCACCGGCTCGGTCGCCGCGCTCTCCAGGTGCACCTGCTCGAGCACCGCGCGGGCTTCCTTCGCCGCGGCCTCCCGGGCGGCGATCACGTTCTCGGGGTAGCGGAACCGCACGTCCCGGAACGAGATCGCCGGTGCCGAATCGGATGCCGCCGCCCCGGCATCCGTCGGCGTCGCGCCCGCCGCGATGCGGGCGTCGTCCTGGTCCTCGGTCGGCAGGTCGAGGACCTCCTGGATGCGTCCGAGGGCGCCGAGGGCCTGGTTGACGGACGTGATCGCGCCGAAGGTCGAGGCCAGCGGCTGGATCATCAGGAACAGGAAGAGGATGAACGACACGAGGGCGGCGATCGTGATCGCGCCCGCGGCGACGCGGAAGCCGCCGACGCCGAGCACCACCAGGAGCGAGACCTGCAGGGCGATGCCCGCGACCGGCACGACCAGGGCGGAGACCTTCGCGATGCGCACGCCGACCTCGTAGGCCTGGGTCGCCATCGCCTCGACGGCGGCGGTCTCGCGGGCCGTCGCGCCGGCGGCGCGCACCGTGCGGATCGATCCGACCGCGCGTTCGACGCCGGAGGCGAGCTCGCCGACGCGTTCCTGCTGCTCGGTCGACGCGGTGCGGATGCGGCCGCTGAGCAGGACGACGATCACGACCGAGATCCCGATCACGACCACGATGAGGACGAGGAGGACCGGATCGATCACGGCCATCGCGATGAGCGCTCCGACGAAGATGAGCGAATTGCCGACCGCGTCCGCAAGTCCCTGAGTGAGCACCGCGTAGAGCAGTGTCGTATCCGTGCCGACGCGCGAGACGAGGTCACCGGTGCGGCGCGCGTCGAACTCGCTGATCGGCAGACGCAGGATGCGCGCGATGAGCTTGCGGCGGCTCGAGTAGACGACCGCTGTCCCGGTCCGCTGGAGGAGGTAGTGCTGATAGCCCGAGATCACGGATGCGATGACGACGAGCGCGACGAGCAGCCAGACCAGGAGACCGAGGGTGTCGCCTTGTTGCACACGCTCGATGACGACGCCGACCAGAAGAGGCTGGGCGAGGGTCGCCGCAGCGCCGAGGATGCTGAGCACGGCGACCACGACGAGGGTCCGCTTGTGCTCGAAGATGAACGGCAGCAGCTGCCGGAAGGTCGCGCGAGGCCCTTCCGGCTCGGTGCGCCCGCGACGGCGGGTGGGACGGGTCGTGGACATGCGGGTACCTCGTTCCTGCGGACGTTCATCTACGACGGTACTTCGTGCGGGGCCGTCCCAGCCCCGGGTGGTGTCCGGAGCCGCGGGTAGGGTGGTCCGGTGCCTGCCCCCGTGATCGATGCGAAGAACCTCGTCAAGTCCTATTCCGTGAAGGGCAAGCCCGACTTCGTCGCGGTCGACGGGCTCTCCTTCGAGGTCGCCCCGGGCGAGTCGTTCGGGCTCCTGGGGCCGAACGGCGCCGGCAAGTCCACGACGATGAAGATGATCGGGGCCGTCTCCACGCGCACGGGCGGCGAGCTGTCGATCTTGGGTCTGGACCCCGACCAGTACGGGCCCGAGATCCGCTCCCGCCTCGGGGTCGTCCCGCAGCAGGACAACCTCGACGGCGAGCTGAACGCGCGCGAGAACCTCTACATCTACGGCCGGTACTTCGGCCTGCCGGGCGCGGTGTGCGCGCAGAAGGCGGATGAGCTGCTCGCGTTCGCGGCCCTCGAGGACAAGGCCAAGAGCAAGGTCGACCAGCTGTCCGGCGGCATGAAGCGGCGGCTCACGATCGCGCGCGGACTCATCAACGACCCCCGCATCCTGCTGCTGGACGAGCCGACGACGGGATTGGACCCGCAGGCTCGGCACGTCTTGTGGGACCGCCTCTTCCGTCTGAAGGAGCGCGGCACGACCCTGCTCCTCACGACGCACTACATGGACGAGGCCGAGCAGCTGTGCGACCGCCTGGTCGTGGTCGACAAGGGGCGCATCATGGCGGAGGGCACTCCGGCCTCGCTCATCCGCGAGCACTCGAGCCGTGAGGTGCTCGAAGTGCGCTTCGGCTCCGACCGCAACCAGCAGATCGAGCCGCAGCTGCGGGGGATCGGCGACCGGGTGGAGGTGCTGCCCGATCGCGTCCTGATCTACACGGAGAACGGCGAGCACGCCCTGGAGGAGGTCACCCGGCGGGGTCTCGAGCCGCTCACGAGCCTGGTGCGGCGCTCGAGCCTGGAGGACGTGTTCCTCCGCCTCACCGGAAGGTCGCTGATCGAATGAGCCTGCCCGAACGCGGGGACGCGGCATCCGTCATCGAGCAGCCCACGCTCGACGAACTGCGCGCCGAGGCGCTCCAGTGGGGCCGCAAGCCGCGCCGATTCGGCGCCTGGTACGTCACCGAGCACATGGTGCGCGCGATGCGCGCGTACGGATGGACGATCATCGTGGGCGCGCTCGGGCAGCCGATCCTGTACCTGCTCGGCCTCGCCGTGGGGCTCGCGGCCCTGATCGACGCGCCCGTGAGCGAGGGCGGCGTCGAGGTCTCGTACCTCGTCTTCGTCGCCCCCGCACTGCTCATGACCTCGACGATCGCGGTCGCGAGCGAGGAGTTCACCTACCCGGTCATGTCGGGCTTCAAGTGGCGCCGCTACTTCTTCGGCTTCAGCGCGTCGGCGATCGCGCCCGGGCAGATCGCCACCGGCGTCATGTTCGGCGCCGCAGCCCGCATGGTCGTCACCGCCGTGGCGTACACGGCGTTCCTGTACCTCTTCGGGGCGATCCCGGATGCCGCCACGGGCTGGCTGGCGATCTTCATCGCGATCCTCGCCGGGCTCGCCTTCGGCGTCCCGCTCATGGCGTACGCGGCGTCGATCACCGATGACAAGGGCCAGTTCGCGCTCGTGCAGCGGTTCATCTTCATGCCGATGTTCCTGTTCTCCGGCACGTTCTATCCGCTCGCGACGCTGCCGCTCTGGCTGCAGTGGATCGGCTGGATCTCGCCGCTCTGGCATGCGACCGAGATCGGCCGGTGGCTGACGTACGGGCGCCCGATCGAACCGCTCCTGTTGTTCGTCCACTTCGCGTACCTCATCGCGCTCACCGTCGGCGGTTTCGTGATCGCCCGGCGCCTGTTCGAGCGGAGGCTGGCCGCGTGACCGCCGTGACCGAGAACGCGCCCGTCCGACGCGCGGGCGGAGTCCGCGCGCTGTGGGCGGGGAACCCCGCCGCCGTCGTGCAGCGCGGGCTCCTGGCCGCGCGCTCGTCGAGCTGGGTCGTCGTGCTCTCCGGCTTCTTCGAGCCGGTGTTCTATCTCCTCTCGATGGGCATCGGGCTCGGCGCCCTCATCGGCACCGTGGAGACCACGAGCGGCCTGGAGGTCTCCTACGCCGCGTTCATCGCCCCGGCGCTCCTCGCGGTCTCGGCGATGAACGGTGCGATCTACGACTCGACGTGGAACGTGTTCTTCAAGCTCAACTACGGCAAGCTCTACGAGGGGATGCTGTCCACCTCGCTCGGCCCGCTCGATGTCGCGCTGGGGGAGATCCTCTACGCCCTTCTGCGCGGGCTGCTCTATGCGACCGGCTTCATGATCATCATGCAGATCGCCGGGCTGAATCTCGCGTGGACCGCGATCCTCGCGATTCCGGCCGTTCTGCTGATCGCCTTCGGTTTCGCGAGCCTGGGCATGGCGGTCACGAGCTACATGAAGGCCTTCCAGCACATGGACTGGATCAACTTCGTACTGCTCCCGATGTTCCTGTTCTCCGCGACGCTGTACCCGATCACGGTGTACCCGGAGTTCATCCAGGTGATCGTGAAGATCTTCCCGCTGTGGCACGGGGTCGAACTCGTCCGCGGGCTCACCACGGGAGCCCTGTACTGGGGCATGCTCTGGCACGTCCTGTACTACATCGTGATGATCGCCGTCGGGCTCGTCTTCACCACGAAGCGGCTGCGCGCGCTCTTCCTCGACTGACGCCGCGTTCGGCATCCGCAGTCGCAGTTTTCGCGCGCATCCGCGCGCACCATTGCGGAGATGTGCAGGATGACGGACGAAAGTCGCGTCCGGCATCCGTCATTCTGCACATCTCCGTGATCCTGCACGCGGCGGACGCCGGGCAGCGGCATCCGCCCGCGTCAGAGCGACGCAGTCGCCCCCACGCCCAGATCGGCGTCGTAGTCGACGTCCTTCGTCTCGGGGGCGAGGATCAGAGCGATGAAGGTGAGCACGCCCATCGCCGAGAGGTAGATGCCGACGAGCCAGGGGCTGCCGCCGGTCCCCGCCCAGAGCGCCACCGCGACGATCGGGGCGAGCGCCGCGCCCAGGATCGAGGAGACGTTGTAGGACACGGCCGAGCCGGTGTACCGGACGTTCGTCGGGAAGAGCTCGGGCAGCACCGCCCCCATCGGCCCGAAGGTGGAGCCCATCAGGACGAAGCCGAAGATCAGGAAGGCCTGGGTGAGGGCGCCGGTGAACTTGGGGTCCGCCTGCGGCAGGAGGAAGAGGTTGAACGTGAGTCCGAAGACGATGATCAGCCCCGTCACCCACAGCAGGAGCCGCCGGCGGCCGATGCGGTCGGCGATCGGGCCGGAGAGCAGCGTGAAGATGCCGAAGAAGACGACACCGATGATCTGCATGATGACGAAGTCCGTGTACCCGAAGCCGAGGCCGGGATAGAACTGAGCCGCGAACGCCGTCGCGTCGAACGGCTTGCCTGCGGCCTCGGCGGCGGCCTGCGCCGCGGCGGAGGCGGTCTGCAGGTCCGCGGCCTTCGTACCGTAGGACAGCGTGAAGTTCGTCATCAGGTAGAACAGCACGTATGTCGCGAGCATGATGAACGTGCCGAGGATCAGGTGCCACCAGTGCCTGCGGAAGACCGTGCCGAGCGGGAACCTGCGGATCGCGCCCTTCTCCTCCGCCTTCACGAACGTGTCGGACTCGACGAGCTGCAGACGCACCCAGAGGCCGATGATGACCATCACCGCGGAGAACAGGAACGGTACACGCCAGCCCCACGCCAGGAAGTCGGCGGAGCGCTGGGCGGCACCGTCCGGGTGGGGGAGGAGGAAGTTGATCGCGAGGAAGACCGAGTTCGCGATGATGAAGCCGAGCGGGGCGCCCAGCTGCGGGAACGTGCCGTACCAGGCGCGCTTCCCCGCCGGAGCGTTCTCGGTCGCGACCAGCGCCGCGCCGGACCACTCGCCGCCGAGGGCGAAGCCCTGGGCCAGGCGCAGGATCAGCAGGAGCAGTGCCGCCCACCAGCCGATGTCCGCGAACGTCGGCAGGCACCCGATGAGGAATGTCGCGATGCCCATCGTCAGCAGGGACGCGACCAGGGTCGCCTTGCGGCCGAACTTGTCGCCGAAGTGCCCGAAGATCACCGCACCCAGCGGGCGAGCGATCATGGCGGCGCCGAAGACGCCGAACGAGGCGAGCAGCGCTGTCGTGTCGTTGCCGGTCGGGAAGAAGAGGATCGGGAAGACCAGGACCGCTGCCGTCGCGTAGACGTAGAAGTCGTAGAACTCGATCGTCGTGCCGACCAGGCTCGCCGTGATGACGCGGGAACGGGGGTTTGCCGGGGCTGTGGTGGGGGAGGACACGAGCGATGAGTCTAGCCCGCGTCCTCCGCCTGCCGCGGGAGCGTCAGCGCCAGATGACGGCGAGACCCGCGTTGAGCAGGGTCAGGATGCCGATGCCCCAGAAGATCGCCGGCGGACATGCTCCGCCCTTGCGCTGCCGGGCCAGGCCGATTCCGATGAAGGCGCCGATGATCAGCAGGACGACGAGCTTGACGCCGATCTTCGCGTAGTTCAGGTCGTACGAGATGCCCCACGGCGCGGCCAGCGCGAGGCCGGCGACCGCGGCGATCAGCAGGCCGATGTTCATCAGCGGCGTCACGTGCACGCGCTTGTTGTACACCTCGACGGCCCACGCTCCGAAAAGGATCGCGAAGCCGACCAGGTGGATGAAGACGACGATGTGGCGGAGGACTTCGAGGGGTTCCATGCTCAGCACGCTATTGCGCGCCGCGCCCCGCCGCCAGCCGGACACGCCTCACTGCCGCTCGCGAGAGGGCACGAATGCACCCGTCGACCGGCGTGTCGCCCTACAGAACTGCCCTCTCGCGGGGGAGCAGGACCGGGCCGGGGCGCCTCTCGCGGGAGGAGCAGTCAGACCTGGGAGCGAAGGGTGCGGAGCACGAGCGCCGTGCGCACGGCAGCGTCGGCGGCCTCCGCGCCCTTGTCCTCGTGCGAGCCGGGCAGCCCCGCGCGGTCCAGGCCCTGCTGCTCATCGTCGAGCGTGAGGACGCCGAAGCCCACGGGCTTGCCGGCGTCGAGCGCGACGCGCGTGAGCCCGTCGGTGGTGGCCGACGACACGTACTCGAAGTGCGGCGTCCCGCCCCGGATGATCACGCCGAGTGCGACGACCGCGTCGGCGCCCGCGGCGAGGGCCGCTTGCGCCGCGACCGCGAGCTCGAACGAGCCGGGGACGCGGACGAGCTGCCACGTGGCGCCGGCGGCGTCCAGCGTGCGCTGCGCACCGGCGATCAGCCCGTCCGTGATCACGTCATGCCACGTGCCGGCGACGATCACGACCTCCAGTCCGGTGCCGTCCGTGCCGCCGACGATCGGCGCTCCCTTGCCGCTCATGCTTCTCCTCCTCGGGTGGTGGTCGGTTCGTGCATCTGCGCGAGCGCGTCGGCGAGGTCCTCTTCCGCGATCAGGTGCCCCATCCGATCGCGCTTCGTGGAGAGGTACTGGTGGTTGTTCGGCCCCACCCCGACCAGGAGCGGCACCTGCTCGACGATCTCGAGGCCGAGCTCGCGCAGCTGCGCGACCTTGTCGGTGTTGTTGGTGAGAAGGCGCACCTTCTCCACCCCCAGGTCGGCGAGCATGCCGGCCGCGGCCGCGTAGTCGCGGGCGTCCGCCGGCAGACCCAGCGCGAGGTTCGCGTCGACGGTGTCCAGGCCGCGCTCCTGCAGGCTGTAGGCGCGCAGCTTGTTGATGAGGCCGATCCCGCGGCCTTCGTGGCCGCGCATGTAGATCACCACGCCGCCGTCCTGCTCGATCGCGTCCAGCGCAGCCTCGAGCTGGGGGCCGCACTCGCACTTGAGCGAGCCGAACGCTTCGCCGGTGAGGCACTCGGAGTGCACGCGCACGAGCGGCGCGTCGCCGAGTTCGCCCGACACGATCGCGAGGTGGTCCGTCCCGGTGATGCGGTCCTTGTACGCCAGGAAGCGGAACTCGCCGTGCGAGGTCGGCACCTTGGCCTCGGCCCGCAGGCTCACCCGACGACGGTGCGCGGCGTGCGCCGGCGCCGCGACGGGGTCGTGCTCGTCCAGGTGCGCGACGAGCTGCTCGATCGTGATGACCGGCACGCCATCGCGCTCGCCGAGCTCGATGAGCCCGGGTAGCCGCATCATCGAACCGTCCTCGGCCACGACCTCGGCGATCGCTCCGACGGGGGAGAGCCCTGCGAGGCGCATGAGCTCGACCGCGGCCTCCGTGTGACCGCCGCGTTCGCGCACGCCGCCGTCGACCGCGCGCAGCGGCAGGATGTGGCCCGGGCGGATCACGCTCGTCGGCGTGGAGGTCGCATCGGCGAGGACGTTGAGGGTGTGCGCGCGGTCGGAGGCGCTGATCCCCGTCGAGACCCGGTCTGCGGCATCCACGCTCACGGTGTACGCGGTCCCGCGGGCATCCTCGTTCACTTCGACCATGGGCGGGAGGTCGAGCCGGTCCGCCCACTCCGCGGGCATCGGTGCGCAGATGAAGCCGCTTGACCAGCGCACGGTCCAGGCGATCCACTCGGAGGTGGCGAGTTCGGCGGACAGGACGACGTCGCCCTCGTTCTCGCGGTTCTCGTCGTCGGCGACGATGACGGGCTTCCCGGCGCGCAGGGCTTCCAGCGCGTCGGTGATGGATGCAAGGCTCATCGCGAGCCTCCTTCTGTGGTGGGGTCGTGCGGGGCGAAGGCGAGGAGGCGCTGCACGTGTCGGGCCAGGATGTCGGTCTCGAGGTTCACGCGGTCGCCGGGGGAGCGTGCGCCGAGCGTGGTGGCGGCGAGAGTCTCGGGGATCAGCGAGACCTCGAACCAGGCGGACGGTGCGTCGAGGGCGCTCACGGCGCTCACCGTGAGGGAGACGCCGTCCACGGCGATCGAGCCCTTGTCGACGACGAGCGGTGCCAGCGCGGGGGGAAGCGAGATGCGCAGCACCCGCCACTGCTCTCCGGGTCGGACCTCGAGCAGCTCGCCCGTGCCGTCGATGTGGCCCTGGACGATGTGTCCGCCCAGCCGCCCGTGTGCCGCGGTCGCGCGCTCGAGGTTGACCGGTCGCCCTTCCGCGACCCCGTCGAGGGTCGACATCGCGAGCGTCTGCTGCATCACGTCGGCGGTGAACCAATCCGGCCCTTGGTCGATCACGGTGAGGCACACGCCGCTCACGGCGATCGAGTCGCCGTGCCCGGCATCCGACACCGCCTTCGGCGCGCGGACGGTCAGGCGCACGCCGTCACCCGACGGTGCGACGGCGGTCACTTCGCCGATCTCTTCGACGATTCCGGTGAACATCTGTCAGTCCTCTTTCGTGATGGGGCGGGCGATCACCAGAAGGTCATCGCCGAGGGTCTGGACGGCGTCGATGTGCAGACGTCGCTGCTGCGTGATCGTGTCGACTCCGACGGAGCGCAGAGCCGGGCGGTCGGCCCCGTCGGATCCGGCACCGAGCAAGGTCGGTGCGATGTAGACCAGCACCTCGTCGGCGAGCCCCTCGCGCAGGAACGCGCTGGCCACCGTGGGGCCGCCCTCGATGAACACGCGCTGCACGCCGCGCTCGCGCAGATCCTTCAGGAGGCCGGAGATGTCCGAGCCCGGGTACTGGACGAAACGGCGCGGATGGCGGACGACCGCGGCGCCCTCGGGCACGGGGCGCGCCCCGAGCACGACGGGGAGCGGCTGATCGTCGTACAACGAGCCGTCGGGCTGCCGCGCGGTCAGTGCGGGGTCATCTGCCAGGACCGTGCCGATGCCGGCGACGATCGCGTCGGCATCCGCCCGGCGACGGTGCACGTCCGCCCGTGCCGCACCGCCCGTGATCCACTTGCTCGTACCGTCGGCGGCGGCCGCGCGACCGTCCAGGCTCTGGGCCCACTTGACGCTCACGTGAGGTCGCCCCAGGCGCTGCACGGTCAGCCACGACTCGAGGAGCTCTGTCGCCGGCCCCTCGAGCAGCCCCTGCGCCACGTCGACCCCCGCTCTCCGCAGGCGTTCCCCGCCACCGGAAGACTCCGCGTTGGGGTCCGGGAGTGCGTAGACGACGCGCGCGACTCCCGCCGCGAGCAGGGCCTCGGCGCACGGACCGGTCCGGCCGGTGTGGTTGCACGGCTCGAGCGTCACGACGGCCGTCGCGCCTTCGGCGCCGCCCGCGGACAGCTGCGACAGCGCATCGACCTCGGCGTGCGCGGTCCCGGCACCGCGGTGCCACCCCTCGGCGAGCACATCGCCGTCGGCGGAGAGGATCACGGCACCGACCTGCGGGTTCACCCCGCGCGGTCCGTTCCTCGCGATCCGGAGGGCGCGTTCCATCGCGCCACGCTCCGCAGCATTCACCGACATCCGAATCCTTCGTCCAGGCTCCGGGGATCGCGAACGGCGGCGCATGCCTGCGCCGCTCGTGCTGCCTCCCATCCGGACTCGCAGCGTTCTCACGCCACATCACCGTCGGTTCCGGAATTCCACCGGATCAACCTCGGGGACACCCTGATCGGATGCCGATCCCTCAGCTCGCGGACTGTCACCGCCGGTTCGGATTCTCACCGACCCCGGAGCACGTACTGCACTCGAGTGTAGTCAACGCCTTCGCGCGCGATTCATTCCGTGACCCGGTGTGACGCGGTGCCGGCCAGCTCCCGGGCGGTGGACTCGTCCACGATGAGATCGGTGATCAACCCCGCCCGGAGCGCCCCTCGCAGCCCGGGCACCTTCGCGCGTCCCGCGACGATGCCGACGCGCCGGGGAGTGCGGCGCAGGGTGTCGAAGTCGGGGCCGGTCGCACGATCGTTCACGGGGATGCCGTCGCTGGAGCCGTCCGCGCGGTAGAACACCGTCGCCACATCGCCGACTACGCCGTGCTCGCTGAGCACCCGGTAATCGGCGCGGTCGAGGTAGCCGCCCTGGTAGACGTGGCTGGGCACTTCGGCGAACGGGGATCCGACGCCGAAGACGGCGAGATCCAGGCTCGCCTGCAACTCGAGCACCGGCCGGATCGACCGCTCGCGCCAGAACGCGCGCTTCGTCTCGGGGTCGTCGAAGAACGCCGGCACCGGGAACTGATGGACCGGCGCGTCGAACGCCGCACCGAATCGGGTCAGCAGCTCGCTGGCGTACATGATGCCCGTGGTGCGCATGTTCCCTGCGCCGTTGAGCTGGACGATCTCGGTGTTGTGAGTGCTGCGCTGAGGGAGGTGCCTGCTCACGGCCCCGATCGTGGAACCCCAGGCGATCCCGATGCGCTGATTGGAGTCCACCCACCCTGACAGCAGTCGCGCCGCGGTCATCGCGACGCGATCGAGCCGCTCGACATCGCTGGTCTGATCGGGGACCGGGACGACATGGGCGGTCACGCCGTGCCGCTCTCGGATCTCCTGTTCGAGCCGGGTGGGCCCCTCCAACGGTGAATGGATCAGGATCTCCACCACTCCGCTCTCGCGTGCGTGACTCAGCAGGCGCGAGACCGAGGATCGGGAGGTCGACAGTTCGTGCGCGATCGCCTCCATCGTGAGGTCCTGCATGTAGTAAAGCTGGGCGGCGCGCAACGCATCCCGGGTGCGGACCGGGAGGGCGTGATCGGTGGGCGGGCGGTTCGGCATCTCGATCGTCCCTCTGCACATATGTGCAATCGAATTGCACCTCCGTTCGGAGGCCGTGAGTATGTATTCATCCACATGGTGCGCCGCCGCGCAAGCGGCACCACGCGCAACACTGCGAAGGGGGACGTCATGACGAGCCACGACACCGGCGCCGCACGCGAGACGGTTCGGGCGATCGCCGCGGATCCGACCGCCGAGGTCGTCATCATCGGAGGCGGCATCAACGGCATCGCGACGTTCCGCGACCTGGCGTTCCAGGGCGTGAAGGTCGTTCTCGTCGAGCGTGACGACTTTGTCGCCGGCGCCTCCAGTGCGTCCTCGCACATGATCCACGGCGGCATCCGCTACCTCGAGAACGGTGAGTTCCGTCTCGTCCGGGAGTCCGTCGTCGAGCGCAATGCGCTGCTGAAGACCGCGCCGCACTACGTCCGTCCGTTGGCCACCACCGTGCCGATCTACTCCACGTTCTCCGGCATCGCCGCCGCGCCGCTGCGTTTCCTGACCCACAAGCAGGGCAAGCGCACCGAGCGCGGTGCGCTGCTCATCAAGGCGGGCCTGACGATCTACGACTTCTTCTCCCGCGACGGCGGCGCGGTGCCGCGCCATCGGTTCCACGGAAGCAAGCGCTCCGCCCAGGAGCTGCCGGCGCTGGATCGCAAGGTGAAGTGGACCGCGACGTACTACGACGCGAGCATGCACGACCCGGAGCGCCTCGCGCTGGACGTGCTACACGACGCCCTCGCGACCGGCCCCCACGCGCGGGCGGCGAACTACCTGCCGGCCGTCGGCATGGGGCCGGACGGCGTCCGCGTGCGCGACGCCGTCACGGGCGAGGAGTTCGACATCGCCGCGGACGTCGTGGTGAACACCTCCGGTCCCTGGACCGATCTGACCAACGACGCGCTCGGCGACCCGACCCGCTTCATGGGCGGCACGAAGGGCTCGCACATCGTCCTCGATCACCCCGAGCTGCTCGACGCCACCGCCGGCCGCGAGATCTTCTTCGAGCACAAGGACGGTCGCATCGTCCTGATCTACCCGCTCAAGGGGCGGGTCATGGTCGGCACGACCGACCTCGAGCACGACATGCGCGAACCCGCGGTGTGCACGGAGGAGGAGGTCGACTACTTCTTCGACCTGATCGCTCATGTCTTCCCCGACATCGCCGTGGACCGCTCGCAGATCGTGTACCGCTTCTCAGGCGTGCGCCCCCTGCCGCGACACGATGATACGCAGCCCGGCTTCGTCTCCCGCGACTACCGCATCGAGCGCGCCACCGCCAAGGGTCGCCCGGGCACGACCGTGCTGAGCCTGGTCGGCGGCAAGTGGACCACCTTCCGTGCGCTCGGCGAGCAGCTCGCCGACGACGTCCTGGGCCTGCTCGGCCGATCCCGCGTGCGCAGCACCGCGGGTGTCGCGATCGGCGGCGCGAAGGGGTATCCGCGCACGCAGCGCGCCCGGGACGCCTGGGTGCACGGCCACGCCGACGGCACGGACGTCGCACGGGTCGACCGGCTGCTCGAGCGGTACGGCACCCGTGCCGCCGACCTCATCGCGTCCCTCCCCGCAGACGATGCGCCGCTGAGCTCGCTGCCGGAGTACTCGGTCGGTGAGATCGCCCATCTGGCGGCATCCGAGTACGTCGTCCATCTGGACGACCTGCTGCTGCGTCGCACGAGCATCGCCTTCGTCGGCTCGGCGAGCGAGGACGCGCTCCGTGAGATCGCCGACGTCGCCGGCGACGTGCTCGGGTGGGACACCGCCCGACGCAGCGACGAGGTCGCCGCCACGATGCGACTTCTGCGGGAGCGGCACGGAGTGGCGCTGTCGGCGGAGCGCGTCGGCGCCTGACCAGGATCGTCGGTAGCGTCGTCTGAGACGGCGGCGCGCTGCACGGGCACAGCCCAGCATCGAACAAGGGAGTACGACTGTGGCGGACTACGTTCTCGCGATCGACCAGGGGACCACGTCGACCCGCGCGATCATCTTCGACGGCACCGGATCGCCGGTCGCGCGCGGCCAGCTGGAGCACGAGCAGATCTTCCCCCGCGCGGGCTGGGTCGAGCACGACCCGAACGAGATCTGGCAGAACACCCGTGAGGTGATCGGCCAGGCGCTGGCCAAGGCAGACCTGACCCGGCATGACATCGCGGCGATCGGCATCACGAATCAGCGCGAGACAGCGGTGGTGTGGGACAAGCGGACCGGCGAGCCGGTGTACAACGCGATCGTCTGGCAGGACACCCGAACCCAGCCGATCGTCGACCGGCTGGCCGCGGACGGCGGGATCGAGCGCTTCAAGGACATCGTCGGGCTTCCCCTGGCGACGTACTTCTCGGGAACGAAGATCGTGTGGATCCTCGAGAACGTCGACGGCGCGCGCGATCGCGCCGAGGCCGGCGACCTGCTCTTCGGCACGACCGACACCTGGATCCTGTGGAACCTCACCGGAGGGGTCGACGGCGGGGTGCACGCGACGGACGTCACGAACGCATCGCGCACGATGTTCATGGACCTCGAGACGCTCTCCTGGCGCGAGGACATCCTCGAGGCCTTCGGGGTGCCGCTGTCGATGATGCCCGAGATCCGAAGCTCCTCCGAGGTGTACGGTCACGCCGAGTCGTCGAGTCTGCTCAGAGAGACGCCGATCGCCGGGATCCTGGGCGATCAGCAGGCGGCCACCTTCGGTCAGGCGGCGTTCGAGCGCGGCGAGGCCAAGAACACGTACGGCACCGGCAACTTCCTGATCTTCAACACCGACACCGAGATCGTCCGCTCCAAGAACGGCCTGCTCACGACGGTCGGATACAAGCTCGGCGATGAACCGGCGCACTACGCGCTGGAGGGCTCGATTGCGGTGACCGGGTCGCTCGTGCAGTGGCTGCGCGACAACCTCGGGATCATCTCGGAGGCCTCGGAGGTGCAGGCGCTCGCCGAGAGCGTCGAGGACAACGGCGGCGCGTACTTCGTTCCCGCGTTCTCAGGTCTGTTCGCGCCGTACTGGCGTTCAGACGCCCGGGGGGCACTCGTCGGGCTCACGCGCTTCGTCAACAAGGGCCACATCGCCCGAGCGGTTCTGGAGTCCACGGCCTACCAGACCCGTGAGGTGCTGGATGCCGTCAATGCGGACTCCGGAGTCCCGCTGACCGAGCTCAAGGTCGACGGGGGCATGACCTCCAACGAGGTGCTCATGCAGTTCCAGGCGGACATCCTGCAGGTGCCGGTCGTGCGCCCGGTGGTGCCGGAGACCACCGCGCTCGGGGCGGCCTACGCCGCCGGGCTCGCGGTCGGCTTCTGGTCGGGTCTGGACGACCTGTCCAAGAACTGGCAGGAGGACCGGCGGTGGGAGCCGCGGATGGACCCGGCCGAGAGCGAGCGGCTCCTGCGCAACTGGAAGAAAGCGGTCACCAAGACCTTCGACTGGGTCGACGGCGACGTCAGCTGAGGCCGGCTACTTGAGAAGGCGCGACAGCCGACGGTCGGCGAGCACCTTGCCACCGGTCTGACACGTCGCACAGTATTCGAGCGAGTTGTCCGCGAAGAACACGCTCCGCACGACATCGCCGCACACCGGGCACGTCTCGCCGCGGCGCCCGTGCACCTGCATGCCGCGGCGCTTGGCGTCCTTGAGCTCGGCGGGGGGCTTTCCGGATGCCGCGGCCACGGCATCCGTCAGCGTCTCGGTCATCGCCGCGTAGAGCCGGTCGACGTCCTCGGGGGTGAGGCTCGCAGCGAGCGCGTACGGGGACATGCGCGCGTCGTGCAGGATCTCGTCGGAGTACGCGTTGCCGACACCGGCGAGGATCGACTGGTCGCGGAGCACGCCCTTGATCTGGGTGCGGCGGCCCTCGATGAGCCCCGCGAGGGTGTTGCGGGTGAAGGTCGGATCGAGCGGATCGGGGCCGAGGCGCGCGATGCCGGGGACATCCTGCGGATCGTCGACCACGTACACCGCGAGGGACTTCTTCGTGCCGGCCTCGGTCAGGTCGAAACCGGATCCGTCCGACAGGGCTACGCGCAACGCGATCGGCGTCTTGCCGGGGCGGATGAGCGTGGTGGGCAGCTGGTCGTACCAGCGCAGCCAGCCCGCCTTCGCGAGGTGGAAGATCAGGTGCGGCTCGCCGTCTCGCGCGGACGTGGTCGTCGCCAGGTCGATGAACTTGCCGTGCCGCGCGGCTGCGGTGATCTCGGCGCCGACCAGGGCGTCGACCGGCGGATCGTAGGTCTTCAGCGCCGCGAACGCGGCGACCGTGACGCGGGTGATATTCAGGCCCGTCGTCCTGCCGCGGAGGAAGTCGACGAGGCCCTGCACTTCGGGCATCTCCGGCATCGTCCCATCCTCGCACGGGCGTGGTGCGGTGTCTCGGGGTCAGCCTCCGAGCACGGGCCAGGGCTGCGGCATCCGGTCATCGGCGGGGAGGAGGCCCGCGATCCACGCGTCGTCGCGCCCGAACGAGTTCGCCGCGGCTCGGCGCAGCAGTCCCTCGTAGCGGAAGCCGAGCTTGCGAGCGACGGATGCCGAGCCCGTGTTGCCGGCGACGGCGCGCCACTCCATGCGGGCGAGGGCCGCGCCCCGCGCACCGAGACCCCAGTCCACGACGGCGCGCGCGGCTTCGGTGATCAGTCCTCGACCGCGGTGCGGTGCGGCCATCCAGTAGCCGATCTCCCCGGCTCCCGCCGGCGTGATCCCGTTCAGGCCGATCATGCCCACCAGTGCGCCACCCTCGCGGATCGCCCATGTCGCCTCGAGGTCATCCTGCCACCGCGTCGCGGCGTACCCGATGAATCCCTCGGCGTGCTGCCGTTCGTACGGCGAGGGCACGGTCGTGTAGCGCTGCAGCGTCGGATCCTGGCAGGCCGCGAAGATCGCGTCGACGTCGGCCTCGGTGGGCACGGAGAGCTCGAGTCGTTCGGTGGTCAGGGTGACGGGCCGCATGCGCTCACGCTACCCGCCGCCGGTCTGAGCCTTCCCGACGGCTTCGGCTGCAGATCTCTGCCTTGGCCCCACGAAACCTGAGTCGCCATCGCAGATTGGTGTCGCCAACCTGCCGGGGGGAATCAGGTGCGGCGGCGGAGCAGACCGACCCGGTCGTACACGTCGGAGAGGGTCTTGCCGGCGACCTCGGCAGCGCGGTCGGCGTTCGCCCCGAGCACGCGGTCCAGCTCCGCCTTGTCATCGAGCAGCTCGAGCGCGCGGGCGCGGACGGGGCCGAACTCGTTCACGACCACTTCGGCCAGGCCCTTCTTGAAGTCGCCGTAGCCGCGACCGGCGTACTCGTCCTCGATCGCCGGGATCTGGCGGCCCGTGAGCGCCGCGTAGATCACGAGCAGGTTCGAGACGCCGGGCTTGTTCTCCCGGTCGTAGCGCACCGTGCCGTCCGAATCGGTCACCGCGCGCATGATCTTCTTCGCGGACACGGCCGGGTCATCCAGGAGCCACAGCACACCGGCGTCCGATTCGGCGGACTTCGACATCTTCGACGTCGGATTCTGCAGGTCGTAGATGCGGGCGGTCTCCTGCTGGATCACCGGCATCGGCACGCGGAACGTCTCGCCGTACCGGGCGTTGAAGCGCTCGGCGAGGTCGCGGGTGAGTTCGACGTGCTGCTTCTGGTCGTCGCCGACCGGCACGATGTCGGTCTGATAGAGCAGGATGTCCGCCGCCATGAGCACCGGGTAGGTGAACAGGCCCACCGAGGTGGCGTCCGTTCCGTAGCGCTGCGACTTGTCCTTGAACTGCGTCATGCGCCCGGCTTCGCCGAAGCCGGTGATCGTGGACAGGATCCAGGCCAGTTCGGGATGCGCCGACACGTGCGACTGCACATACAGGGTCGACTTGGACGGCTCGATGCCGGCCGCGATGTACTGCGCGGCCGTGCGGCGGGTCTTCTCACGCAGCTCGGCCGGGTCGTTCGGCTGGGTCAGGGCGTGCAGGTCGACCACCGAGAAGAACGCGTCGTAGGTCTCCTGCAGGTCGCGCCACTGCATGAGGGCCCCGATGTAGTTGCCGATCTGAAGGGAGTCGGCGGACGGCTGCATGCCGGAATACAGGCGGGGTTTGCTCACCCGACGATTCTACGGGCGTGCGTCGCGTCGCCCGGCTTCGACAGAACGAGCGGATGCCGCTCCGCCGCGACCGGCGGCTCCGGTCAGTCTCCGAGCGCGTAGTCCACCACGACGGGTGCGTGGTCGCTCCAGCGGGTGTCCCACGACGCCGCCCGCACGACGTGATACCCGGATGCCCGCGCGGCGAGGGGACCCGTCGCCAGGTGGTAGTCGATCCGCCAGCCCGTGTCGTTGTCAAACGCCTTCCCGCGGCTCGACCACCAGGTGTAGGGCCCGTCGACCTCGCCGTGCGTGCGGCGGCCGATGTCGACCCACCCGAGCCCGAGTCCGACCGAGCCGTCGACGGCTGCGACGCGCTGTCCTGCCGGGCCCAGTAAGCGGTCGAAGTACGCGCGCTCGCGGGGGAGGAAGCCCGCGTTCTTGACGTTGCCCTTCCAGTTGCGGATGTCGAACTCGCGGTGACCGACGTTCAGATCGCCGGTGACCACGGCGTACGGCGTCGACGATCCGATCTGGGCCATGCGCACCGACATCTCGTCGAGGAACCGCCACTTGAGATCCTGGCGGGCGGTGTCCGCCTCGCCGGTGGGCACATACGCGCTCACGGCGGTCAGCGTGGCCCCCGCGACGTCGAAGTCCGCTTCGATCCAGCGGCCGGACAGGTCCATCGACTCGTCGCCGAGTCCGCGTCGCACCGCGGACGGCTCGATGCGGCTCGCGATCGCGACGCCCGCGCGACCCTTCGCGAGCGCCTCGTCGTTCGCGATCGTCCAACCCGGAAGCGCCCCGGCGAGGTCTGCCGCGGTCGCGCGCACCTCCTGCAGGGTGAGCACGTCGACATCGGCGGCATCGAGCCAGCCGGCCATGCCGTTGCGCACCGCCGCGCGGATGCCGTTGACGTTGACAGAAGCGAGACGGATGCGTTGGGGCACGCTTTCCAGCCTATCCAGCCGCCCCGACACGGCGGTCGCGGTCAGGGCCGATCGGCGATCTTGCGCTCGGCCCGGAGGGCGCGCTTGGAGGGTGGCGGCAGGGCGGGCGCCGAGTCCTGGACCGCGGCCAGTTCCTCCTCCGCTTCGCGCAGGGCGAGGTCGGCGCGCCAGATCCGCCACCACGGCGCAGAATCACGAGCCTCGCGCGCTGTTCGCAACCGGACTTGCGCGGCGAGCAGGAGCGCTTTGTGCTCGGCGGCGATCCGCTCGGCTTCCGTGGGCAGAAGCAGCGGGATGTCCTTGTCTCTGGTCGCCACGGCGATCCACGCGGCCGCGACGAGCATGATGATGCCACTGATCTTGAACCACAGCAGCAGTCCCACGAACAGCGCGAAGGTCGCCAGCAGCGGGTTGGACGGTGTGTAGCTGAGAAGCAGACCCGCACCGAACTGCAGGATGGTCAGCGCGCCGCCACCGAGCAGGGCGCCCGGCCAGATCGTGCGCCACTGCAGCTCGGTCCCCGTGAGGAAGCGGAACAGCGCCGCGAGGGCGGTGGAGTTCAACGCGAACGAGACGATCACCGAGCCGATGCCGATGCTCGTGCTGAGCGCTCCGCGGTCCAACTGGACGCCCAGCATGGACAGGATGACGGACAGCAGCCAGGAGCTCACCCAGGTGAGGGCGGCGCCGACGATGAGCGCCGCACCGAAGATCGTCGCGGCGACGAGGTCGCGTGCCTTCAGCAGGACGTAGCTGCGCCGGTCCGGCGGCAGCCCGAACATGTCGCGCACCCCGCGGCGCGAGTACGTCACCCAGCCGATCGCGGTCCAGATGACCGTGATGAGGGCGATCAGGCCCGTCACCCCCAGCACGCCGGTGGTCTGCGAGACGATGTCCTGCACCTGCTCGGGCGTGATGACGCCACTGGCGCTGATCAGATTCGGCACGTAGTTGTTGATCACGCCGATCATGGCGTTCACGGCGTCCTCGTTGCCGCCGAGCCAGATCCCGGTGATCGCGAACGCGACGTACACGGCGGCGAAGATCGCGAACAGCGCCTGGTAGCTGATGCCGGCCCCGAGCAGGAAGCCGTTGTTGATCAGGAAATGCCGCCACACTCGCACGGGGAACCAGGAGAGCGTCGCCTGCGTCAGCTTCGTCGCGGTCTGCAGGGGCTCATCGAAGCGTTCGCGGAACGTCTCCTGCGTCGCCTCCCAGCGTTGGCGGAGCGTCTCCTCCTCGCGGGCCGCATGCTTGGCGGCCGCCCGCGGGTCACGCACCTCGGTGTCCGCGCGCTCGTGACTCACGCTCTCAGATTACCGATCCGTCTCATCGATCGACGGATGCCGCATCCCGGCCCGCCCGGTCCGCGACGGCGCCCGCGGACACCGGCGCGCGGAACCTCCGTGTGATGAACAAGACCGGCACCAGAAGGGCGGCGGGCAGGAGGAAGGCGATCCCGAGGCCGGGTGCGTCGGCGAGGAGCCCGAGCATGACCGCCCCGAGGACTGCACCGGCGTAGTTGAAGAGGTTGACCCGGGCGATGATCTCGTCGCTGCGCGCCGGTGAGAGGGCGCCCGCCGACGTGAAGGCGAGCGGCACCAGCGCACCGACGGCGACACCGGCGAGCGCGAACCCGATGACGGCGGCGATGGGGAGGGGCAGGGCCGCGACGAGCGCGCAGCCCGCGACCGAGACCGCCGTGGCGACGGTGACCACCCGGGCGCGGCCGAACCGGCCGGCGGCGCGGTCGGTCACCAGGCGCGTCACGAGGATGGCGGCCTGGTAGGCCGCGTAGCCGATGGGTGCCAGCGCCGCGGTGGCGAGCAGGTCGTCCTGCAGGTAGACGGTGCTCCACGTCGAGACGGCCGAGTCGACGGTGAAGGCGGCGAGGATGACGAGGCCGAACAGCCAGACGCCGCGCCGGGGGAGCGGTGTGCGGGCATGCGCCCCGATCGGCGCGGCGGCCCGGGCGGGGTCGAAGACCCGGAGCCCCCAGGCGGCGACCGTGACCGCCAGCAGGACCGACACGACGAGCGGTGCGATCACCGCAGCGCCGACGGCGGAGGCGCCGGCCACGACGACCGCGCCGACGATCGCCGCAGCGGTGTACGCCGCGAAGTAGCCGCCCATGATATCGCGGCCGTACTGGCGCTGCACGAGTACGCCCTGCATCGCACCGCCGGCATCGACCGCGCCCAGTCCCAGCCCGTACAGCCCGAAAGCCCCGGCGAAGAGCACGAACGCCGGATCGGGGAGAAGCACCGAGACGATGACGCTCACGAACGCCAGAGCCTCGACGGCAAGACCTGCCGCGAGCGCCACGCGACTCCCGCGCCACTTCGCCATGACGTCGGCCCCGACCGATCCGAGCGCCGCGGTGACGCACACGAGCAGCACCAGCAGCGAGACCGTCAGGTCGTCGATTCCCAGCCGATCCTTGAACGCCGGGAGCGAGGTGACCACGACGGCGTAGCCCAGACCCTGGGCCGCGTACGAGAGCGTCACCGCGACCCGCTCGCGTGCGGGGGCGGTGGGCGTGCTCACGCTCGGAGCATACTCGCCGCTAGCGGCCGCGCAGCACCGCCTGCTTGACCTCGGCGATCGCCTTGGTCACCTCGATGCCGCGAGGGCATGCCTCGGTGCAGTTGAACGTCGTGCGGCAGCGCCACACGCCTTCCTTGTCGTTGAGGATGTCCAGACGCACATCGCCCGCGTCATCGCGCGAATCGAAGATGAAGCGGTGCGCGTTCACGATCGCCGCGGGGCCGAAGTACTGTCCGTCGGTCCAGAACACCGGGCACGAGGACGTGCAGGCCGCGCACAGGATGCACTTGGTCGTGTCGTCGAAGACCTCGCGGTCGACGATCGACTGGATGCGCTCCTTGCCCTTCTCCGGCGTGGAGTTCGCGATCAGGAACGGCTGCACCTCGCGGTAGGAGGCGAAGAACGGCTCCATGTCGACGATGAGGTCCTTCTCCAGCGGCAGACCCTTGATCGCCTCGACGTAGATCGGCTGCGAGATGTCGAGGTCCTTGATGAGCGTCTTGCACGCCAGACGATTGCGACCGTTGATGCGCATCGCGTCCGACCCGCAGATGCCGTGCGCGCACGAACGGCGGAAGGTGAGCGAGCCGTCGACCTCCCACTTGATCTTGTGGAGGGCATCGAGCACGCGATCGGTCGAGTAGAGCTCGACGTCGTAATCGACCCAGCGGGGCTCTTCGTCGACCTCGGGATCGAAGCGACGGATGATGAAGGTGACGAGGAACGACTGGATGCCGGTGTCGGCGGCCGCCTCCTCTTCGATCTTGTCGATCGTGCCGGGGTCCACGAGCGCAGTCGACATCAGTACTTCCTCTCCATCGGCTGGTAGCGGGTGATGACGACGGGTTTCCAGTCCAGACGGATGTGGTCGTCGGCGTGCGACGACCCGGCGTCCCCGGAGAGATAGGCCATCGTGTGCTGCATGTACGACTCGTCGTCGCGCTTGGGGAAGTCGTCGCGCATGTGCCCGCCGCGGCTCTCCTTGCGATTGCGGGCGGTGACGACGACGACTTCGGCGATGTCGAGCAGGAAGCCGAGCTCGACAGCTTCGAGCAGATCGGTGTTGTAGCGCTTGCCCTTGTCGTCCACGTGGATGTTCTTGAACCGCTCGCGCAGCTCCTCGATCACACCGAGGACGTGCGTCAGGGACTCCTCGGTGCGGAACACCTGTGCGCCCTTGTCCATCTCCTCCTGCAGCTTCTTGCGCAGGACCGCGATGCGCTCCGTGCCGGTCCCGGCGCGGAGCCCCTCGATCAGGTTGCGCACCTGTGCGGCCGGGTCCTCCGGAAGCGGGACGAAGTCGGCGGTCTGCACGTACTGGACGGCGTTCTTGCCGGCGCGCTTGCCGAAGACGTTGATGTCCAGGAGCGAGTTCGTGCCGAGTCGGTTCGAGCCGTGCACCGAGACGCATGCGCACTCGCCGGCGGCGTACAGGCCGGGCACGACCGTGGTGTTGTTCGAGAGGACCTCGGCGTTGTTGTTCGTCGGGATGCCGCCCATCGCGTAGTGTGCGGTGGGCATCACCGGCACGGGCTCGACGACCGGATCGACGCCGAGATACGTGCGGGCGAACTCCGTGATGTCGGGGAGTTTCGTCTCAAGGACCTCAGCCCCCAGGTGCGTGCAGTCCAGCAGGACGTAGTCGCGGTGTGGACCGGCGCCGCGCCCCTCGGCGACCTCCTGCTGCATGCAGCGGCTCACGATGTCGCGCGGGGCGAGGTCCTTGATCGTCGGTGCGTAGCGCTCCATGAAGCGCTCGCCCGAGACGTTGCGCAGGATCGCGCCTTCACCGCGAGCGCCCTCCGTGAGCAGGATGCCGAGCCCGGCGAGACCGGTCGGGTGGAACTGGAAGAACTCCATGTCCTCCAGCGGCAGGCCCTTGCGCCAGACGATCCCGACGCCGTCGCCGGTGAGGGTATGGGCGTTCGAGGTCGTCTTGTAGATCTTGCCGAAGCCGCCCGTGGCGAAGATGACGGCCTTGGAGTGGAAGACGTGCAGGTCACCGGTGGCCAGCTCGTAGGCGACGACGCCGGCGATCTCCTTCGAGCCGTCCGCCTTGTCGACCGTGATGAGGTCGAGGACGTAGAACTCGTTGAAGAAGTTGATCCCGAGCTTTACGCAGTTCTGGAAGAGCGTCTGCAGGATCATGTGGCCGGTGCGGTCCGCGGCGTAGCACGCGCGGCGGACGGGCGTCTTGCCGTGATCGGCGGTGTGTCCGCCGAAGCGGCGCTGGTCGATCTTGCCCTCGGGGGTGCGGTTGAACGGCAGACCCATGTTCTCGAGGTCGATGACCGCGTCGATCGCCTCCTTGGCGAGGATCTCGGCGGCGTCCTGGTCGACGAGGTAGTCGCCGCCCTTGACCGTGTCGAACGTGTGCCACTCCCACGAGTCCTCTTCGACGTTCGCGAGCGCCGCGGCCATGCCGCCCTGCGCCGCACCCGTGTGCGAACGCGTCGGGTAGAGCTTGGAGATCACGGCCGTCCGGGCTCCCGGTCCGGCCTCGATCGCCGCACGCATGCCGGCGCCGCCGGCGCCCACGATCACGATGTCGAACTGGTGGTAGTGCACGCCGTCCCGGACGACGCTCTGGGTCTCGCTGCTCACGTGTGGGTGCCTTCTGTCTCTCGTGCTACGCCGCGCACAGTTCTTGCAGGAAATCGACGCTGTCGGAGGTCAGCCCGATGCAGGGGTCGAAAGTGAAGACCACGAGCGTGCCCAGCACGATCAGGAAGGCCGCAGCCAAGCCGATCGCCCAGACCAGCACGCGGCGCACCTTCGCGTTCGTGACGTAGTCGTTGGTGATCGTGCGCATGCCGTTCGCGCCGTGGATCAGGGCGAGCCACAGCATCAGCACGTCCCACCACTGCCAGAAGGGATTCGCGAGCTTGCCGGCGACGAAGGCGAAGTCGATTCCGGAGATGCCCTCGCCGAGCATGAGGTTCACGAAGAGGTGGCCGAAGATGAGGATCACCAGGAACACGCCCGAGACGCGCATGTAGATCCAGCCCCACTTCTCGAGGTTGGGTCCCGAGCGGCGGACAGTCGTGTGAGACGAGCGGGGATCCGCGATCGTGGTCATCACTCACCTCCGAACGCGAGCATGAGGTGGCGGGGCGCGAAGCCGGCCATCGTGACGGCCCAGATGCCGAGCACACCCCACCAGAGCTGACGCTGGTGCCGCGTCGCCCACGGCCACAGGTCGACCGCGATGATGCGGAGGCCGTTGTACGCGTGGTACGCGATCGCCGCGACGAGGACGACCTCGCCGATGGCCATCAGGGGGTTCTTGTAGGTGCCGATCACCGCGTTGTACGCCTCGGGGGAGACGCGGATCAGAGCGGTGTCCAGGACGTGCACCAGGAGGAAGAAGAAGATCGCCACTCCGGTGATGCGGTGCAGCACCCACGACCACATGCCCTCGCGGCCGCGGTACAGCGTGCCGCGGGGGACTTTCGAGGTGGTCTCGGATACCGACGGTACGGAGCGTGTGACTGTGGACACGATCGTCCTCCCTGCTCGGTGCGAGGTCGTTGAGCGCCGGTGCGGACCTTGCGCTGGCGCGTACCCATCCTAGGACCGCCCCGATGAGGCGGGCGACGTCGGCGTGCCGAAACTCTCTCGATGTCGAGAGAGTTTCGGACCCCGAGCCGGTACACATGCCGGACATGCGGGCGAAACGCGCCGGTCGGGGCCCGCGGCTACGGTGGAGGCATGCCAGAGCCGATCGAGGACTTCTACGCCGTCATCCCCGCAGGCGGGATCGGCAGCCGCCTGTGGCCGCTGTCGCGCGCGGACGCCCCCAAGTTCCTGCACGACCTCACCGGATCGGGTTCGTCGCTGCTGCGCGACACGTGGAACCGCCTCGAGCCGCTGACCGGCGGCGACCGCATCGCGGTCGTCACGGGGCGCGCGCACCGCGCCGCCGTGGAGAAGGAACTGCCGGACATCCCCGACCACAACGTGTTCCTGGAGTCCGAGCCGCGCGATTCGACCGCGGCGATCGGTCTCGCCGCAGCGATCCTGGTGCGTCGCGAACCCGACGTGATCATCGGCTCGTTCGCGGCGGACCACGTGATCCGCGTCCCGCATCTGTTCGAGTGGGCGGTGCGCCAGGCGGTCGCCGTCGCGCGCGAGGGCTACATCTGCACGATCGGCATCCAGCCGGCCGAGCCCTCGATCGGATTCGGCTACATAAAGAAGGCATCCGAGCTCATCGTCGACGGCGCACCCGAGGCCGCACTGGTGGAGCGCTTCGTCGAGAAGCCCGATCTGGAGACGGCCAAGGAGTACTTCGCCGAGCGGTCGTACCTGTGGAACGCCGGCATGTTCATCTCGCGAGCCGACGTCCTCCTCGGGGAGATCGCCGAGCAGGATCCGCACCTCTACGCCGGTCTCATGGATCTCGCCGAGGCGTGGGACGACCGCGAGAAGCGCGGTCCGGTCGTGGACCGCGTGTGGCCGACCCTCACCAAGATCGCGATCGACTACGCCGTCGCCGAGCCCGCCGCCGAGAAGGGGCGCCTCGCGGTCATCCCGGGCCACTTCGACTGGGACGACGTGGGCGATTTCGCGAGCCTGGCCAAGCTCAACTCCCACGGACGCAAGAACGACCTGGCGATCCTGGGCGAGAACGCGCGCATCCTCTCCGATGCCTCCAGCGGCATCGTCGTCAGTCAGACGCAGCGCGTGATCAGCCTGATCGGAGTGAAGGACATCGTCGTGGTCGACACCGAGGACGCGCTCCTGGTGACCACGAGCGAGCACGCGCAGCGCGTGAAGGGCGTCGTGGACGCCCTCAAGCTCACCGGACGCGGCGACGTCCTCTGAGCGGATGCCGCGCCCGGCGCACCGGCACCGGTGAATCGCAGTCCCGCCGAGTGCGGCATCCGATTCCGGCGTGTTGCGTCTTTGTAACCATTGGCCGCCGGGGGCCTGTCCGGCATGCAAGCCCCGCGTCACAGTCGGTAACTTTGGCACGTCACCCGCGAAGTGCGCGGGGCACCTTTCATGGAGGCGTGAGTTGACTTTCTCTACCACCAAGAAGTTCGTCGGGGTAGTTGCCGCCGCCGGACTCCTCGTCGCCCTTGCCGGCTGCGGATCGGCACCCGAGCCGGCCGCCAGCGAAACCGCTGCCGCCGGCGGTGCCGTCGACGGCTTCAAGCCCTGCATGGTCTCGGACGCGGGCGGATTCGACGACAAGTCGTTCAACCAGCTCGGCTTCGAGGGCCTCGTTGCGGCCTCCGATGAGCTCGGCGTCGAATACGTCACGGTCCAGTCGGACTCCGAGGCGGACTTCGCCCCGAACATCACGAGCCTGATCGACCAGAACTGCACGCTCATCATCACGGTCGGCTTCGCGCTCGCGTCCGCCGCCGGTGAGGCCGCGATTGCCAACCCCGACATCGAGTTCGTCTCGATCGACGACGTGGTCGACAACGACTTCGACGGCAACACCGACGCGCCCAACATCAAGCCGATCATCTTCGACACCTCGCAGGCCGCGTTCCTCGCGGGCTACGCGTCGGCGTCGTACTCGACGGCCAAGAAGGTCGGCACGTTCGGCGGCATGAACTTCCCGACCGTCTCGATCTTCATGGACGGCTTCGCGCAGGGCGTGGAGTACTGGAACTCCGAGAAGGGTGACACGGTCGAGGTCCTCGGCTGGGATCGCGCTGCTCAGGACGGTGTCTTCACCGGTGGCTTCGCGGCCAACCAGGACGCCATCAACGCGGCCCAGGGCCTGGTCGACCAGGGTGTGGACGTGCTCCTGCCCGTCGGCGGACCGATCTACCAGAGCGCTGCTTCGGTGATCCGCGACTCCGGCCGCGACATCGCGCTGCTCGGCGTGGACGCGGACGTGTTCGAGACCGACCCGTCGGTCGCCGACCTGCTGCTGACCTCGATCCGCAAGGCGATCGACGTGGGCGTCCAGGAGGCGGTCCTCGCCGCCGGTACGGGCGACTTCGACGCGACGCCGTTCATCGGCACGCTCGAGAACGAGGGCGTGGCGCTGGCCCCGTTCCACGACTTCGAGTCCAAGGTCTCGCCTGACCTCCAGGGCGAGCTCGACACGATCGCGGCGGGCATCATCGACGGGTCGATCCCGGTCGAGTCCTACCTCGCTCAGTAATCCCTCCACGGACGGGGAGGCTGGTCGCCCAGCCTCCCCGTTTCCGTTTTCCCCACGCGCCCGAACGCGCCCCACTTACTAGGATCTTCAGCTATGAAGCTCGAACTCCGCGGGATCACCAAGCGGTTCGGCACCCTCGTCGCGAACGATCACATCGACCTCGTCGTCCAGCCCGGAGAGATCCACTGTCTCCTGGGCGAGAACGGCGCCGGCAAGTCGACGCTGATGAACGTTCTCTACGGGCTGTACCGTGCCGACGACGGTGTCATCCTTCTGGACGATGTCGTCCAGAACTTCCAGGGTCCCGGCGATGCGATGCGCGCCGGCATCGGAATGGTCCATCAGCACTTCATGCTGATCCCCGTCTTCACCGTCGCCGAGAACGTCATGCTGGGCCATGAGGCGACCAAGGCCGGCGGCATCCTCGACCTCGCCACCGCGCGCGAGCGCGTCCGCGAGATCTCCGCCCGCTTCGGTTTCGACGTCGATCCCGATGCGCTGGTCGAAGACCTCCCGGTCGGCGTGCAGCAGCGCGTCGAGATCATCAAGGCGCTCTCGCGCGACGCGCGCGTCCTCGTCTTCGATGAGCCGACCGCCGTGCTCACGCCGCAGGAGACCGATGAGCTCATGGGCATCATGCGCCAGCTCAAGGAGTCGGGCACCTCGATCGTGTTCATCACCCACAAGCTGCGCGAAGTCCGCGAGGTCGCGGATCGCATCACGGTGATCCGGCTCGGCAAGGTCGTCGGCGAGGCGTCGCCGACGGCGACGAACGCCGAGCTGGCCGAACTCATGGTCGGTCGCGCCGTCGAGCTCAAGGTCCACAAGGACGAGCCGAAGCTCGGCGACCGGTCCCTCGTGGTCGAAGGCCTCACGGTCATCGACGCGAAGGATCAGATAGTCGTCAACGACGTGAGCTTCGACGTGCGGGCGGGCGAGATCGTCGCGATCGCCGGTGTGCAGGGCAACGGTCAGACCGAGCTGACGGAGGCGCTGGTCGGTCTCGAGCAGCGCGTGCAGGGATCGATCACGCTCAACGGTGAGGAGCTCGTCGGCGCGAGCGTCCGCCGCATCCTCGACGAGGGAGTCGGGTTCGTCCCCGAGGACCGTCAGGAGCACGGGCTCGTCGGCAAGATGACGATCGCCGAGAACCTGGTGCTCGACCGCACCGACGGGCCGCCGTTCGTCCGCGCCGGCAGTCTCCGACTCGGCTACATCGCCGAGTTCGCCGCGCAGAAGTTCACCGAATTCGACGTCCGCGGTCCCGGGATCGACGCCCCGGTCGGCACCCTCTCCGGCGGCAACCAGCAGAAGGTCGTGCTCGCCCGCGAACTCAGCCGGGATCTGTCCCTGCTCGTGGCGGCGCAGCCGACCCGCGGCGTGGACGTCGGCTCGATCGAGTTCATCCACAAGCGCATCGTGCAGACGCGGGATGCCGGCATCCCGGTGATCGTCGTCTCGACCGAGCTCGACGAGGTCACCGCGCTCGCGGACCGCATCATCGTGATGTACCGCGGTCGCATCATCGGCATCGTCCCGGGCGACACCCCGCGCGGCGTCCTGGGTCTCATGATGGCCGGCGAGACGCCCGCCGAAGCGACCCCGCCCACCGACGACAGAGGAGTCGCGGCATGAGCGAGAACCTGACCGGAGGCACGTCGATCACCGCGCCCGGATCCGCGCCCCTCGTGCAGAAGGAGGCGCCGGAGCCGTCGAAGTGGCACGACACGTTCCTCAAGATCACCCAGGGCAACGCGATCATCTCGGTGCTCGCGGTGCTGCTCGCCCTCATCGTCGGCGGGATCATGATCGCCTTCACCGACGAGGAGGTCCAGACGGCGTCGAAGTACTTCTTCGCACGACCCGGTGACACGATCGCGGCGGTCTGGAGCGCGGTCTCCGGCGCCTACATCGCCCTGTTCCAGGGCTCGGTGTACAACTTCGGTGCGCCGACCTTCGCCCGCGGCATCCGTCCCCTCACCGAGACGCTCACCTTCGCGACCCCGCTGATCGCGGCGGGCCTGGGCGTCGCGCTCGCGTTCCGCATCGGCATGTTCAACATCGGTGGCCGCGGGCAGATGCTCATGGCGTCGGCGGCGGCCGGCTGGGTCGCGTTCTCGCTCGACCTGCCGTGGGGCATCCACATGATCGTGGCCCTGCTCGCGGGCCTGATCGCCGGCGCGCTGTGGGCCGGCATCGCGGGTGCGCTGAAGGCCTGGACGGGCGCGCACGAAGTCATCGTGACGATCATGCTGAACTTCATCGCGTTCTATCTGATCTCGTGGATGCTGCGCACCCCCGGCCTGCTGCAGGCTCCGGGCTCGAGCAACCCGAAGACGCCCCCGATGAAGGACACCGCGGTCTTCCCCGAGCTGTTCGGACCCCAGTACAACCTGCACTTCGGCTTCATCCTCGTGATCATCGCGACGATCGTGGTGTGGTGGATCCTCAGCCGGTCGAGCCTCGGATTCAAGTTCCGCGCCGTGGGGGAGAATCCGCACGCGGCGCGCGTGGCGGGCATCAACGTCCCGAGCATGTACATCATCGGCATGCTGATCGCCGGCGCGCTGGTGGGCCTGGCCGGAGTGAACCAGGTGCTCGGCACGATCACGACCGGCTTCTCGGCCGACATCGACGCCGGCATCGGGTTCGATGCGATCACGGTCGCCCTGCTCGGACGCTCGACGCCGTGGGGCACGTTCGCGGCCGGCATCCTGTTCGGCGCGTTCAAGGCCGGTGGATTCTCCATGCAGGCCGCACAGGGCGTGCCGATCGAGATCATCACGGTCGTCCAGGCGCTCATCGTGCTCTTCATCGCGGCACCGCCACTCGTGCGGACGATCTTCTTCCTGCCCTCCGCCGAGCGCGATCAGCGCCGGCGCGAGAAGGCGCGGCAGAAGCAGCTCAAGGCCGAGGCAGGGGCGGTGGCGAAGTGACACTCACGCAGACCACAGGCGCGGCAGCCGTCGAGGCACCCGCGAAGGCCGACGTGCGCAGCTGGAAGGCGCCGATCGCGTTCGCGGTCTTCACCGTTCTCTACGCGCTGCTGATCCTCGCCGTGCCGCGCAGCGGTGAGACGACGTTCCGCATCTCGACCGAGGCTGACGCCCTGCAGCTGCCCGCGATCAGCGCGCCGGTCGGGGTGACGATCTGGACGGTGTTCGGCCTGCTCGTGCTGCTGACGGTCTTCTCGGCCATCCTCGTGCGCGGGTTCCGCAAGACGCCGCTCTGGCTCGTCGCGGCCTACATCGTCATCGCGATCGTCGGGTTCCTCACGTGGGCCGCGGCGGGTGCGACGATCCCGGTCGCCGGGCTCCTGGCCGGCGCGGTGGCCCTCGCGATCCCCCTGATCTACGGGGCTCTCGCCGGCGTGATCGGCGAGCGGGCGGGTGTCGTGAACATCGCGATCGAGGGTCAGCTGCTGGCCGGAGCCTTCAGCGCGGCGGTGGTCTCCTCGCTCACCGGACAGCCGCTGCTCGGTCTCGTCGCGGCGATGTCCGCCGGCGTGCTCGTGGCGTTCGTCCTGGCGGCCTTCGCGATCAGATATCTCGTCGATCAGGTGATCGTCGGTGTCGTCCTGAACGTCCTCGTGATCGGCCTGACGAGCTTCTTCTACTCGCAGGTCCTCCAGCCGAACCAGGCGCTGCTGAACTCCCCGCCGCGGTTCCCGCGCATCCCGATCCCGTTCCTGAGCGAGATCCCGATCATCGGTCCGGTGCTGTTCCGGCAGACGATCATCGTGTACCTCATGTACATCGCGGTCGCGCTCGTCTGGTTCGGGATGTTCCGCACCCGATGGGGCCTGCGTCTGCGCGCCGTCGGTGAGCACCCGCAGGCGGCCGACACCGTCGGTATCAAGGTCAACCCGACCCGGTTCTGGAACGTCCTGCTCGCGGGCGCGATCGCCGGTCTTGGCGGCACGGTCTTCACGATCGGAAACGGCATCGCCTTCAACAAGGAGATGACGGCGGGTGCGGGCTTCATCGCCTTGGCCGCGGTGATCTTCGGCCAGTGGGACCCGTTCAAGGCGACCCTGGCGGCGCTCCTGTTCGGCTTCGCGTCGAGCCTGCAGAACACGCTCAGCGTGATCGGCTCGCCGGTCCCGAGCGAATTCATGCTGATGCTGCCGTACCTGGTGACGATCTTCGTCGTCGCCGGAGTCGTCGGCCGCTCCCGGGCACCTGCCGCGGACGGCGTGCCCTACATCAAGGGATGAGTGCTGCCGCGTCCGGTCCGCCGGGCGCGGCATCCGCTCGTCCGCCGTTCTGATCCATCGGAGGATTCGCTGTGACCGACATCGACTGGGACGAGCTGCGCGCCGCGGCGACCGCCGCGAAGGAGCTCGCCTACGTCCCCTACTCGCGCTTCAAGGTGGGCGCCGCCGCGCTCGTCTCGGACGGCCGCATCGTGTCGGGCTGCAACATCGAGAACGCCTCGTACGGTGTGACGCTGTGCGCGGAGTGCTCGCTCGTGAGCGACCTGTTCATGTCCGGCGGCGGCAAGCTCGTCGCGTTCGTGTGCGTGGACGGTCAGGGCCGCACGCTCATGCCGTGCGGGCGCTGCCGGCAGTTGCTGTACGAACACGCGATCCCCGGGATGCTGCTGGAGACCGTGTCCGGCATCCGCACGATCGACGAGGTGCTGCCCGACGCGTTCGGTCCGCGCGAGCTCGAAGAGGCGTCGCGGTGACCGCGCCGGAGCCTTTCGACGCCGTCGACGTCATCCGCGCCAAGCGCGACGGCGGGGTCGTCCCCGAAGACGCTCTGCGCTGGATGGTCGACGCGTACACGCGTGGCTACGTCGCCGATTCGCAGATGGCGGCGTTCGCGATGGCGGTGCTGCTGAACGGCATGGAGCGCTCCGAGATCCGCGTCATGACCGACGCGATGATCGCCTCGGGGGAGCGGATGAGCTTCGCCGGCCTCGGCAAGCCGACGGTCGACAAGCACTCCACCGGCGGCGTCGGCGACAAGATCACCCTCCCGCTCGCGCCGCTCGTGGCGGCCTTCGGTGTCGCGGTGCCGCAGCTGTCGGGCCGCGGTCTCGGCCACACCGGTGGGACGCTCGACAAGCTCGAGTCGATCCCCGGATGGCGCGCGGCACTGAGCAACGACGAGATGTTCGCGCAGCTGCGTGACGTGGGCGCCGTGATCTGCGCCGCGGGCTCCGGTCTCGCACCCGCCGACAAGAAGCTCTACGCGTTGCGGGACGTCACCGGAACCGTCGAGGCCATCCCCCTCATCGCCTCGAGCATCATGTCCAAGAAGATCGCCGAGGGCACGGATTCGCTCGTGCTGGACGTGAAGTTCGGCTCCGGCGCGTTCATGCGCGACGTCGACCGCGCGCGAGAGCTCGCGCGGACGATGGTGGCGCTCGGCACGGACTCCGGCGTCGCGACGACGGCGCTCCTCACCGACATGAACACGCCGCTCGGGCGCACGATCGGCAACGCGAACGAAGTCCGCGAGTCGGTCGAGGTGCTCGCCGGCGGAGGACCCGCTGACATCGTCGAGCTCACCGTGGCCCTCGCCCGCGAGATGCTGGCCCTCGCGGGACAGCCCGATGCGGACGTCGAGGCGGCACTGAAGGACGGGCGGGCGATGGACGCGTGGCGCGCGATGATCATCGCGCAGGACGGGGATCCGGATGCTGCCCTCCCGGTCGCCCGCGAGACCCACACGGTCACCGCACCGTCTGCCGGTGTCGTGAGCCGGCTGGACGCGCTGCCGTTCGGCGTCGCGGCGTGGCGCCTCGGCGCGGGGCGCGCTCGCGCGCAGGATCCGGTGATCCACGCCGCCGGGATCGACCTGCACGTGGGGCTCGGCGACCCCATCGCCGCCGGTCAGCCGCTGTTCACCTTGCTCGCCGATGATGGGTCCCGCTTCGCGCGTGCGCTCGAGGCGCTCGAGGGATCCTGGGAGATCGGGGCGGACGCCCCGGCAGCCCGGCCGCGAGTACTCGAACGCATCACCGCCTGAGGCGGCGGCATCCGCCCCGTTTCACCCCCCCCACACCGCGCCTCCGGCGCAGAGGAGACCGACATGCCGATCGACCAGCACGGCGACACGGAGCTGCAGGGGCTGTCCCTTCGCGGGCTGCCCAAGATCTCGCTGCACGACCACCTCGACGGCGGAGTGCGGCCCGAGACGATCATCGAGCTCGGTGACGAGATCGGGCTCGAGCTGCCCGAGTCGGACGGCACCGCGCTCGCGGACTGGTTCGCGCAGAAGAGCGACTCCGGATCGCTCGTGGAGTACCTGAAGACGTTCGACCTGACGACCGCGGTGATGCAGACGCCCGAGGGGCTGACGCGTGTCGCGCGGGAGTTCGTCGAGGACCTCGCCGCGGACGGTGTGATCTACGGCGAGGTGCGCTGGGCGCCCGAGCAGCACCTCACGCGCGGGCTGTCGCTGGAGGAAGCCGTCGAGGCCGTGCAGACCGGCATCGAGGAGGGTGAGGAGGCCGCCGAGGACCGCGGTCATGACATCCGTGTCGGGCAGCTGATCACGGCGATGCGTCACACCGACCGGTCGCTGGAGATCGCGAAGCTCGCCGTCTCCTGGCGCGAGCGCGGAGTCGTCGGCTTCGACATCGCGGGGCCCGAGGACGGGTTCCTGCCGTCCCGTCACCGCGCGGCGTTCGACTACCTCGCCTCGGAGTTCTTCCCGACGACCGTGCACGCGGGCGAGGCCGCAGGCCTCGAGTCCATCCGCTCGGCCATCATCGACGGGCGCGCGCTTCGCCTCGGGCACGGCGTGCGCATCGCGCAGGACCTGGAGATCATCTCCCGCGCCGGCGACGAGGTGCTCGTGCAGTTCGGAGATCTCGCGCGGTGGGTGCGGGATCGGGAGATCACGCTCGAGCTGTCGCCCTCCTCGAACCTGCAGACCGGCGCGGTCGCGGCGTGGGGCGAGGAGCTGGGCGACCACCCGTTCGATCTGCTGTACCAGCTCGGCTTCTCGGTCACCGTGAACGTGGACAACCGCACGATGAGCCGGACCTCGCTCACGCGCGAGCTGGCGCTCTTGGTCGACGCGTTCGAGTACGACCTGGACGACCTCGAGACCTTCCAGCTCAACGCCGCCGCCGGTGCATTCCTCCCGATCGAGGAGCGGGAGGAGCTCATCGAGCTCATCGCCGAGGGCTTCGAGCGGTAGTCCGCGCGGAGCGCCTGCGAAACTCCACGGATCTGATGGTTCACCGGCCGATCAGGACCGCTCTGCGGTTTCGGAGGGACGAATCCGTGGAGTTCTGCAGGTTTGGTCGTGGTCCATGCGCGACGATGGCCTTCATGAGCTCCACGACGGAAGGCATCCGGTAGAGGATGTCCTCCGCCAGCGGCCGGACTGTGGTGTATCCGAGCGCGGCGGCCGCGATATCGCGTGCCCGGTCCCTCTTCTGGGCTTCCCACCCTTCGTGAAAGGCGCGGCTGTCGCACTCGACGATCAGCCAGCCGTCCACCACGAGGTCGACCCTGCCGACGCCTTCGATCCGCACCTGCACCTGGACCTCTGCGCCGAGCCCGCGCAGGAGAAGCCGCATGAGGGTCTCCGCTCCCGATTCGCTCCGTCGGTCGAGCAGTCTGCGCAGGCTCCGGTACCGCCGTGGCAATCGTCGGAAGATGTCGCGGAGATCCCCCTCGTCGATCAGACCGTGGTGCCATGCGCTGTCCAGCGTCGCCACAGCGTCCCGGGGACTCTGGCAGCGGCACGCCTGAGCGAGCGCTTCAACGAGGTCGGCGGCCAGTGCGGTCGGCTCGGCGCGAGAACGTCGCCAATGAGCGACGACGCCCTGCCTCGCCGGAAGTCGTGTGGTCGATGGCTCGAACTGCGCGTGCAGCGGATGGCTGAGTCGCACGAAGACTCCGAGGGCGGCCAGCAGCGATACGCAGTCCAGGCGTCCGCCGACTCGCCCCGCTTCGATGAGCCCGCGGGGTGCCTCCGCGCTCACATAGCGACCGTTGCGGAGTCGTATCAGCACTCCTCGGCCGACGAGCCCCGCGACGGCATGGCGACTGAGTCCGCGGTCGGCGAGTGCGCTGGGGCTGAGGAATGTGGCAGGCAGGATCTGCGCAGCCATGTGTGCCGGCTTGTCCACTCGGCCAGCCAATCGGATCCGAGCGGGGGTGCACCGGTCCCGTTGACATCTGCGGATGACTTCGGCTCGATCGCCGCCTGGGGAGGAGCCCCCGCGTCTGCAGAACTCCACAGATCCGTTCGTCAGCCGTGCGCTTTGGGGGACTTGAAGCGAGAAAGGCTCCGGATCCGTGGAGTTTTTGCGACTATGCGCGCGAGCTACTGCCCGAGCAGGAACGGGCCGAGCGCGGCGGTGATCTGCTCCTCGATCTCCGCGGGCGTGAGGGTCGCCTCGCCGTCGCCGGGTTGCGGGCCGTACGCGCCGAAGCCGGCGTGGTTGCCGCCCTCGATCACCACGAATTCGGTGTCGGCGGGCAGCAGGTCGGCGGCCTCCTCGATCTTCGCGGGGGTCGACAGGCCGTCCTCGCTGCCCGAGATGCTGAGCACCGGCAGGTCGGTGCCCGACAGGTCGTTGGCGCAGTAGCTGCCGAAGAGCACGAGACCGTCGGTGTCCTCGGCGAGCTGGCACGCCCGCACTCCGCCGAGGGAGTGCCCGCCGACGAACCAGTCCTGCACGCCCGGGGCGAGCGCGGTGAAATCGGAGAGCGGACGGAAATCGAAGAACGCCAGGTTCAGCGTCGGCTTGGTGATCACCACAGTGACCCCCTCCTCGGCGACACCCGCGAGGGTCGCGGCGTAGGCGACGGGCTCGACTTTCGCCCCGGGGATGAACACCAGTCCGGTCTCGGATTCCCCATCGGCCGGCGCGAGCACCCACGCCGATCCCTCGTCGGTCAACCTGAGCGCGGCGTTGTCCTCCACCGCGGCCAACGCGTCCGGCTCGGCGGACATCACGCCGATGTTCGCCCACAGGAGGAACGCCACGAATGTGATGCCGAGGAGCGCCGCGATCGAGCCGAGCACCCACGCGAGGATTCTCCGGCCGCGGCGGCGGGGAGGGGCAGCGGGTTCAGGGTCGACGGGTGGGGGCGCGCTCACCCGGCCAGACTACGCGAGCACCGCCTGCCGACTTGTCGTTACCGCCGGCCATCCGGCCAGGCTCAGCGACGATCATGATCTACCGGGTCCGCAGGGTTATCCACAATTCACATTTGGCCGACCCTCGTCTGTCCCGAGCCTTTAGTTTCGTACGACCGGTCGAAAAGGAGGTCGTGATGGAAAAGACAAGCAGTCTGCGGTCAAGCGCCAAGAAGCGAACGGCGGGAGTTCTCGTCGGGATTGCAATCGGATTGGCTTCCGTGGGAGTTGTCACTCCAGCGAACGCAGCCGAGTGGGCTGTTGTGAGCAGTCGTACATACTGCAACACGATCAGTGGGTGGAGCGATTGCTATAAAGAAACCACTTGGAAGCGAACCGCGCTGGGCCACGTCCCGCTGAGTGGTGGTCTTTCGTTTCCACGCGATGATCAGCTGGCTGCAGTCTAGGCGGCCGTGATCTCGGGCAGCATCACCGCGTC